>JAPKMT010000067.1 GCA_026645735.1 Flexilinea sp. | reverse complement strand
TCTCCAAATTCGAGCATAAAAAAAGGGTCTTTTTTTCAAAAAGTGAGAAACTCAGGTTATAAAATAAGGAAAAGCGGACGATACCGCCCGCTTTTCGCATTTGTTAACAATTCAATTGAGTAAAGAATTATTTCAGGTATTCGTCAACGTTGTCTTTTGTGACAAGGGTGAACGGAACCATAATATCTTTCTCAACTTCTTTCTTGGCGATAATGTCGGGGATCAAAGCAATGGCGGTTTTAACCTGTGCGGCACCATCCTGAAGAACGGTCGCGCCCAGTGTACCTTCTTTAACCATGGCTAAAGGACCAGCATTGCCATCGACACCGATGCAGACGATATCTTTGCGGTCAACGGAATTGACATAAGCCTGAACTGCTGAGGACATGTCATCATTGTCGCAAATGATTGCTTTCAGTTCATCGCCATACTGGGTCAGAACATCGGTGGCAAATAGGACGGCTTTATCAGCAGACCAGTCAGCAGCGAAATCGCCGACGCTTTCCCATTTGTCATTTTTGCCCATGATATTGGCAATACCTTCACCTCTTTGAATTTGAGCTGAATTGCCGACAATACCCATCATATGAGCATATTTTCCGCCATCGGGAAGTTTCTCAATGACATAATTCGCCATGATTTCGCCAGCTTCGACATCATCGGAACCGACATAAGCATTAGCAAGTTCATCCGTATTGTTGGTTTTGGAATTGACAACAACAATCGGAATACCGGCATCTGCGCAACGTTTCACAACGGGTGCGCTGCCTTCTGCTTCAGCAGGCAGGAAAACGACAAAATTGGCACCGTTGTTGATCGCATCTTCAATCAAGCTGACCTGAGTCATAGGGTCAGTCAGACCATCATAAAGCTGCCAATCTTTGATGGTACCATCTTCTTTAAGTGCATCAAGAGCTTCTTCGGCTGCACCGTTGAGAGTAGCGTGGAATGCATCGACTGTGTTTTTCGCAATATATGCAACGACAATTTCTGACTCTGCACTTGCAACGGCCACTAAGGAGAACAACATACAGAAAGCTAAAACTAAAACAACAAATTTCTTCATTTCTATTCCTCCTGATAAAAAATTTTCTTATTCCCTGATCACAGGGTAAGATGACGATTAACGCTTCTTATTGATGAACGAATCCAGCATGACTGCGCCGATGATAAGAAGCCCTTTACTGATTGTCTGCCAATAAGAACTGATTCCGATTAGATTCATTCCATTATAGATTAATCCAATAATGATGATACCAACCATGGTCCCCGGAATCGTTGAAATACCGCCAGCGAAAGACGTTCCACCGATAACACAAGCTGCGATGGCATCGGTTTCATAACCGATGCCGATATTCGGCTGTGCTGCATTGATGCGGGCTGTCATAATGATTCCGGCGACGCCAGCGAATAAACCGCTGATAACGAAGGAACCGACACGCGTCCAGAAAACATTAACTCCGGAGGCGGTTGCGGCATTGATGTTTCCTCCCACTGCATAAATGTATCGGCCGAATTTTGTCCAATGCAACAGCAAATAGGAAATCACTGCGATTCCTAACAGGATCAGAATCGGGTAAGGAATGACCCCGAATAATTTGCCTAAACCGATTTGTGAAAATTTTGGATTTGCGAGCGCAAATGAATATCCTCCGGATATGACATACCCAAGCCCGCGGATCACGAGCTGACTTGCCAGCGTCACGACGAATGGGAACATATTAAATTTTGCGACCAGCAAACCATTCAAAAGACCAAAGAAGGTGCAGACGGCAACAGCAACGATACATGAAAGCGGAATATTGCCGGTTGCCTGGAGAACAATCCCGATGGTTGTGCTTGCAAGCGCCAACAGCGAACCAATTGACAGATCAATACCACCGGCTGTGATGACGAAAACCATTCCCATGGCCAGAATACCATTCAAAGCGACGGTGGAAAGGACATTCAAAATGTTGTTCATTTTCAGAAACTTGGTCGATGAGACAGACAGAATCACGAACATACCGATCATGACAAAAACAATTCCATATCGTTTCATGAACAGGCTAAAATCATGCTGATTCATGCCCAAAATTTTCTTTTCCTGTGATTTTTCCATCAAGGCTTCTCCTTATTTTCCACCAAATTCTTTTGCTAAGATTGT
This sequence comes from Flexilinea sp., assembly GCA_026645735.1. Taxonomy (GTDB): domain Bacteria; phylum Chloroflexota; class Anaerolineae; order Anaerolineales; family Anaerolineaceae; genus Flexilinea. The sequence goes on along the minus strand of JAPKMT010000067.1, from coordinate 12,708 downwards.
TTCCTGATTTGCAGTTCCATCGAGAATTTCCTTACGGGAAACTTCTCCATTCAGTTTTCCTTCATGGTAAATCAGAATCCTGTCACTCATCCCCATGACTTCAGGCAGTTCCGAAGAAACCAGGATGATTGCCATACCTTCGGAAGCAAATTTGCACATTAAGGCATGAATTTCCGCTTTTGCACCCACGTCAATACCGCGTGTAGGTTCATCCATAATCAATACCCTGGGTTCAGCCATAATCCATTTGGAAAGAACGATTTTTTGCTGATTTCCACCGCTGAGGGAAAAAGCATCCGCTTCAATACTGGCTGTTTTGACACGCAATTTTGTGGATGCATCCAGACATTCTTTCTTCTCTCTGGTTTGGTCAATCAACAACCCCGGTTGGCGACTTTCCAGGTTCGGCAGCGAAATGTTCTCTCGCAAGGAGCGGAAAAGGCATAATCCATAATTCTTTCGGTCTTCATTGATCATCGCAATGCCTTTGGAAATCGCCTCGCGCGGATTCTTAATCGAAATTTCTTTTTCATCCAGGTAAATTTTTCCATTTGTGAGCGGGTCCATTCCAAAAATTGCTCTCATGGTTTCACTGCGGCCAGAACCGACTAATCCGGACAATCCTAAAATTTCTCCATGTCGAACCTCAAAGCTGATGTCTTGAAATCCTTTCCCGGATAGTCCTTCTACCCGGAATGCGACATCACCAATTTCAACTTCTTCTTTCGGGAAAATATTATCGAATTTACGACCGACCATCATGGAAATCAGCTTATTGGTTGTCACTTCGCTGACTTTACCAGTTCCAACAAAATGACCATCCCGAAAAACTGAATAGGAATCGCATATTTCGAAAATCTCTTCCATTCGATGCGATATATAAATGATCGTGACTCCATGCTCTTTCAAATTTCGAATGGTTCGAAACAAACGGTCAGTTTCTTCACTGTCCAGCGAAGAGGTCGGCTCATCCATAATGACAAGCCTCGCATTGCAGGAAACAGCCTTAATAATTTCAATCATCTGGCTTTGGGCAAGCGTCAACTCCTCCATCAGAACTTTAGGATCGATGTCAAAGTTGAATTGTTTCAGCAATTCTGCAGCTTTCCGATTCGTTTCTTTTTTATTTAGGAGGAAAGACTTTCCAATCGTGTCCTCACGCTTCAGAAATATACTTTCTGCAACTGACAGATAAGGTTCCGGATTCAATTCCTGATGAATCATGGAAATTCCAGCTTTAATGGCTTCGGCCGGTCCATTAACAGTATATGGTTTCCCTTCAAAGAAAACTTCACCTTTATCCTGTTTGTACAATCCGATGATAATTTTCATCAGGGTCGATTTGCCGGCGCCATTTTCACCTACCAGTGCATGTACCTGTCCCTTATTAACATGAAAATCGACATCTTCCAGCGCATGTGTACCCCCGAAAAATTTCGATACTCCACGGCACTCCAGAATATATTCTTGAGGATCTTGTTGGAAATTTTCTTGTTCGTTCAATCGAATCACCTCATTTTCATCAAACTGTTGGAAGAATTCATTTTAATTACTTATTCATTACGGCCTTTAAGTGTAACTTGCTGCAACACCTCTTTACAAGATGAATAAATATCTTTATATAACTGATAATACTCACAATATTTTTTGTGGTTTTTTTCGTTTGGCAAAACCAGTTCGTCATGATATCGAACCACTTTACTGCAGCCTTCTTCAATGTCAGCAAAAACACCTGCTCCGACACCTGCCGCTATTGCAGCTCCAAATCCGGCTTGTTCTTCTGATTTGGCGATTTTTAACGGAATATTATAGATATCCGCTTGCAATTGAAGCCATGGTTTGCTTCTTGCCCCTCCACCGGAGGCGACCAATGTTTTAGCTGCATACCCCAGATGACTGCAAATCTCTATGCATTGCATTAAAGAATACGCCACACCTTCCATGACAGCCCGATTCATATGCATGTTGGTTGTATTAATATTAACACCAAAAAAGATACCACTCAAGTTAGGATTTACATGAGGAGTTCTTTCTCCATTCAAATAAGGCAGAAAAATCACACCTCCGCTGCCTGGTTGAATCCTGGCAACCTGGTCGTTTAATTCCTCATATCCGATTCCGCGGCTTAATTGGTTCCACCATTTTAACGATAATCCGGCGCTCATCGTTGCACCGAATAAGATCCAGCGATTCTTTTTGTATCCGCAAAACATATTGGTGTTCAGTGCGGGATTGAGAACCGGTTGATCAATTTGAAAGCTGACTTGTCCGCTGCTTCCGATATTGACAGTCGCATCATTGACGTTGACCATGCCGTTTCCAATTCCTTGCATGACTTGATCACCACCTCCGGCAGCTACGATCGTATTTTCGGAGAGTCCGGTAATTTCGGATGCTTCACGGCATACCTTTCCGGTATTCGCAGTTGTTTCATAACAAAATGGAAAAAGATCCATCGGAATTTGAAGCGAACTCAGTATTTCTTTTGACCAACAGCCGTTCTTAATATCAAAAGCCAGTGTTGCGGAGGCATCGGAGAAATCCGATGTTACTTCTCCGGTCAATTTAAATTTCAGATAATCCTTTGGTAAAAAGACATAGCGAATTTTCTCATAATGTTCCGGTTCATTGTCTCTGACCCAAAGCAGAGATGGCAGCAGAAAACCTGTATAAACCGGATTCATGATCAGCTTACGGATTTTTTCCAGTCCGAAAATCGAACGCATAAACTCAATTTGTCTGTCCGATCGGGCATCGCAATGTAAAATCGCCGGACGAATCACCTGATAATTTTTATCGAGCATGACAGCTCCGTGCATTTGTCCTGAAAAACTGATTCCGGCAATCTCCTCTGCTGACAGGTTGCTTGTTTTTAGCGTTTCTTGAACCGTTTCAATACAGGCATTCCACCAGACTTCAGGGTGTTGTTCCGCATAACCCGGGTGTGGTGAGTCAAATTGATAGGAGCGATTTGCGATAGCAGAAATTGATCCATTTCCATCCATTAAAATGGTTTTCAAGCTGGAAGTGCCTAAATCAATCCCCATTAAGTATTTCATACTGCAAACTCCTGATTACTTTACAAATGCGATGAGAACACCTGCCATAAATGTATCACCTAAACCAATGGTGCAGGCAGGATCTTCAATATATTTTGAGGGTACCAGCCGGACATATTGATCTGTTCTTATTCTTTCAAGCTCTTCTGCAAATGCAAGTCCTACTGTACTCAATGGACATGGAATTGTTTCTTTGCAGTCATTAAAATTCCCATATCGTGCAGTTCTGGCTCTGGTTCCGGACAAAAGATTTCCCAATGTCAGTCCTTTGACCATGTCTACATTGCTGATTTCGCTTCCGTAATACATAGAGTAATCTTTTGTATGTAGGACAATTCCTTTGACAGGGAATTTTTCTAACAGAAGCTGCAGGCTTTCCATCACAGAAGACAGACAGCTTTCATCCGTGTCCTTCCCGAGCGTTTTCGCATGCCCGATCAACTCTTCTTCATTCATCCCAAGGATGTCAACAATCGGTGAAAGCCTCTCAAACAAGAGATCTCGAACCTCAAAATTGTAGTAATGAGCCCCCTCCAGATACAAGATGCAGTTTGGATTATTTTCTTTTACTTTTTTGTAATGCGCTTCTAAAATATCAATTTCTTTCAATAAGTTTTGGATGTCAGTAATCGCATTAAACCCGGAAATACTGTAACAATACAAATTTTTAGCATTCGATTCACAGTAATCTCGGAAACATCGATCTACAACAATTTGTTTGTGCTTTGTATCGTAATCAAGAATCAGCCGATTTGAAACCGGTATTTCATAAAGTTTATTCTTGATGTTCAGTTTTGCGCCTTTAGGAAATTGAAGTATGATATGCAGAATCGGCAGCTCATCTGAACAAGCCTCTGCTATTGGAATCAGCCCTTGTTTCGCGACTACTACTACTCCCGGATGATTCATGAGCTGGCAAACTTCTCGCGAGCGATCTGAGGGATGAACGATCACCGGAAATCCAAGTGTACTCAGGGCCGCAGTCCCTTGAGCTCCTGTTCCACCCAGAGCAAAACAACTCTTAAATTGGCTCAACAGATAATCACAGACAGAACGTTCCGTGATGTCAATTTCACCGCCAAGACCATGCATGGCACAATAGCATGCAATGCGGGTAAAATCGGCCAGGTTATGAATTGCGTCACCCTCGTTGAAAGAAGGATCATCTTCCAAAAAGGCAGCAGTGATGTGATTGAATGTATTTTCATTCCAATCAATTAAAACATCCAGGTCACTGGTATAGCCGCATACAATTCGTTTCCCGTCTGTTTTGCACCGATCAATATCAGCAGAAATCTCCTGAAAATAATGATCATATCCATTCGTGTAAACCATTAATGCTGCTCCGATTTAAATTTTGTTTTATTTCATGCAGAGTAAGTTTCAATTGATTCAAGTTTTTTACAGAAAAACACCTGATGGCACAGGAAGTCATTTATTTAAGTTATGCAAACAACAGATTCATTTATAAAAAAATGCCTGATAGTTCAACTTCAATTCTGTTTTTATAAAAAAAATTTCTTAAAGGTGGTTGATATTTACAAACAAATTCAGTTATTCGCAGATCATCTCATACATTATGAGACTGCCAAAGCATACCTTTTTTGATTTGTTTGTTTATTATAGTAGGCTGCGAATCGGTTGTCAAGAAATTTGATTTCATGTAGAGACTCGCTTCCTGTTTGGTTAATTGCAATAATTCAGAGGAAGAATAATTCTGGAGTCGCCGCCGAGGTGTTTAAAAAAATTCAATTTCATGGAAAGACAGTAGAAAAGTTTTTAATCTGCTTAAAATCCGGATGATCGATTGTTCCCAAATGTCTCCTCGATCACTCTGGAATTTGCTTCATATTTGCAAAATACAGCATTCTCCCGGTCAATGAAAACCTGTTTTGTATTTTCCAATACAAAAGCAGCTCCCGGCCCATAGCGATTTAAAACATCATCAACCGTTCTGGGTTCTTCAAATCCTTCATTTTGTGGATTTGCAAAAACATAAACGGTAGCAAATGGTCTGTTTTTATCAAAGATCGTTTTCGGAAGATTATAACGATCCGCATAGTACCATAATGCGGCATCATCTTCCGGTGCAACAGCGACCAGAACTTCTTCTGGATCATCTGTCAAAATTTCTTGAATTGCAATTTCATGGATACTGATTTCTTTAGAAACCTGGACTGCCCGAATCCCTTGCGGTATTGCTGCTACGACGACTGCTGTAATGATGAAAAATGAAATCAAGCCACTTCTCAGACGGGATCTCGTCCTGTTTAGAATCCATTCAGCCGTAGCAATCATTCCGGCGGAACCCCAAAGAATGACAAACACCCAGAGGTAAATTTGGGTCCTGGGCCACAGATTAGGTCGCTGGTAAAGAATGACCGGAGGCAGCCAGACTATAAAAGCTGCTTGCAAAGGGATGCGAATCTGACTGATTCTATGATGTATGGTACTGGAAATCAATATGCCCAGGAAAAGGAATATCCAGATTAATTTTGGAACTGTATCGGTAAAGGCATGAAAGTGATCTGAGAAACGGGAGAGCAATGTTGGAAAAAAATCATTTTTGGGCAGCGGCAGTACAAAAACGTTGTTGAAAAGGACATCCATACCGGAGTTGATGAAGATTGGGGAATAGAGTAATAATGAGAGAACGGAAACAGAGATTCCACTGATGATCAGATATTTGAGAAAATTGGTTTGATTCGGATAATCACTGGAAAAAAGAGAAAAGACCAGCAACAGAAATAACCAGACACAGAGCGCACCAAAAGGATACAGCATAATCGGGAGTGTATAAAATCCGAGCGATGCGATCAGGATGATCAGCGACCAGGCAACCAGATTTTTATGATGTAAAACATACATCCCAAGCAGAAAAATGAAGATCGTGAAAAGCGATAACATCGAATAACCGCGTGCCTGGGTTGAATAATCAATTAAGAAGGGTGAGAAGGCTACTAATCCGGCTGTTAACAAACCGGTATTACGGTTGTACATTTTTTTCCCTAAAAGGAAAGCAAATGGAATTATTAACCACCCGCTAATGAACGCAGGCAAACGAATGAACGCAGGAATTTTTCCAATGGTGTGATAGATGAAATTCACCAGAATACTGTGAAAAACATGATTATTCGGGAGATGATAATCATTCGTGGTATGGCGCAGGCTGCTGCTGCCCCAGATATAAACGGAATAAGATTCATCGTGAGTCATTGGCCGGTTGATCATGATCCATCTGACTGCAAATCCGGCCGCCATAATGAATAGAAGTAAAAAAAGATCCGATTTCTCCATTCTTAAGGATGTGATCAGACTCTTCCAAAATAACTGTATATCTTTCTTATAACGACTGGGTAGGGAATTTAATGACTGTTTTTGTTGCTGTATGAATGTTTTATATTTTTGAGGAAAAATTATGGCGAACAGTGAAAAACAAAAATTTAAAAAGCTCAATATCCCGCTTCCAATTTGAACTATATGAAATACTTCCGGAGTTAATCGTTCCAGGTTCCCATCCGGTGCTATCGAATTTCCGAATTCTTGTGCTTTCTCAAAGTTTATTATGACTGGAATCAGGAAAAACAGACAACATATCAGAAAAAAACAGATTGCTTTTTTGTTTCGCAACGATGAATCTTTTTTCATAATGGATAAGCTTTTCCGTCTGTCTGTTTATTTTTCGTAATCTTATCATAATTTTAGAGGCAAAAAATAAAAGAACACGGCCTGATGTTGCGCAATTGACAGAACAATGGAAATCTCGAAGGATTTCTTTGTAGTGTTGTTTTATTACAAAGAGCAAAAATGACACCACTACCTCAAATACTTCTTCGCGCATATTTCGAATCGTTGACATGAATCGTGAAGGATGTACAATTTTTCGCGTAAAATTAGATTGGAATAAGGCTTCATGTTATATAAAAAAGACTTGGTATATCTAAATGCAGCTGCCGGATTCTGAATTGTTGAAAGAAAGCAGGAAACTATGTTTATTGATGAAGCGGAAATTTACATCCGTTCCGGCAAGGGCGGTGATGGATTTATGCATTTTCACAGAGAAAAATATGTTGCGCGCGGTGGTCCGGATGGCGGGGATGGAGGCCACGGCGGAGATTTGATTTTAAAAGTTGAAAAACGAATGAACACGCTGGCATCCTTCCGTCATAATACGAAATACATCGCTGATGATGGTCTAAAAGGTGGTGTGAATAATCGTACAGGTCGATCGGGTCAGAACCTTGTTGTTCTTGTACCTGCTGGAACCATTGTCACAGACGCGGACACAGGTCTGTTGCTGGGCGATTTATTGGAACAGGGGCAGGAACTGGTGGTTGCCAAAGGAGGCCGTGGTGGAAGGGGTAATCCTCATTTTGTCAGTTCTACCAATCAGGCTCCTCGAACCGCTGAAAAAGGAGCTCCGGCTGAAGAGAAGAAACTGAAACTGGAACTGAAACTGGTTGCAGACATCGGTATTGTCGGTGTTCCCAATGCAGGGAAATCCAGTTTTTTGGCTGCTGTAACCAATGCGAAGCCTAAAATTGCGGACTATCCATTTACGACGATTGAACCAAACCTTGGAGTGGCTGAACTGGATTTGGATCACTCACTGGTCCTGTCCGATATTCCAGGTTTAATTGAAGGAGCGCATCTTGGCGTAGGGCTCGGTGATGCCTTTCTTCGTCACATCCAGAGAACCAAGGTGATTCTCCATCTATTAAATGGGGAATCCGATGATCCGATTGCGGATTTTGATCAGATAAACCAGGAAATGGCATTATTTGACCCGAATCTTGCCACAAAGCCACAGCTTGTAGTTTTCAATAAGATGGACCTTCCGGAGGCTGAAAATCGTTGGAATGGGATTCGAGAAATTTTAACAGCTCGCGGTTTCGAACCAATGGCGATTTCAGCAGCAACCAAAAAGGATGTGAATCCCGTCTTATGGAAACTCTATGAGATGTTACAAAATGTTCCCGAACAGGAAACGGTGGAAAGTCTGCCGCTATATGTTCCTCAGGAGGACCCGCGTGAGTTTTCAATCTCTCGTGATAATGAAGGTGACTGGATTGTCCGTGGTGTTTCGATTGAAAGGGCTGCAAAGATGACTTTTTGGGAACACAGCGGTTCTGTCCGCCGATTTCAGATCTTGTTACGCACACTGGGTATCGAAGATGCGCTTCGCAAGGCCGGCATCGAAGAAGGCGATACAGTAATGGTCGGCGACCAATTTGAATTGGAATGGGTCGAATAACTGTGGAGAGACTGGGAATATTTGGAGGGACTTTCGATCCTCCTCATCTCGGGCATATGATTTTAGCTGCAGAAGCTGCTGATCAATTGGCATTAGATCGAGTATTATGGATGCTTTCACCTGCACCTCCTCATAAACTGCATCAAAAAATAACACCTTTTGATTGCCGCGCAGAGCTGGTCAAGGCTTGTATTCAGCATGAACCGAAATTTGATCTGTCATTAATAGAAAATGAGCGTCCGGGGCCCCATTATACATCCGATACATTGCTTTTTCTCAGGGAGAGATTCCCAAAAAGTACGATTGTTCTTTTAACTGGTGGTGATTCCATGAATGACTTTCATGAGTGGCATGAACCGCAACAAATCCTGGATCGAATTGATGAGATGGGTGTGATGAATCGCCCGGGTGAGGGAATTGATTGGGATCAAATCAAATCTGTTTTTCCAAATATCATGCAGAAAATTCGATTCATTGATGCACCCCTCTTGGAAATATCCTCAACAGAAATTCGAGAACGGGTTGCGACAAACCATCATTTTCGCTATTACCTGAATGAAGCTGTGTTTCATATGATTCAGAAAAATAATTTTTATCAGAAGACCTGATTTTCTTTGCTTTTGAAAATATAGCTTCCGTAATTTGAAATTTGGAAAAGCCTTTTGAGAAAAAAGAAATAACTTGTTGTTGTGTTGTTTTTGCGCTCTGTGTAAAAACAACACAACAACAAGTTATTTTCCCCATATTTCGAATCGCTGATATAGCTTATGGGCTAAAAAAACATCGGCTGTAAAGTTCACAGTCCGATGTTTTTGTCTGATAGCATCTGGTCATAGCGGTTTTATTTTGGCTCAGAATCTTCATTTATATCTTCATGAATTGAGTCAAGAATTGAAGATCCGATTCCTCTTTTTTTTGAAGGTTGTCTATCTGTCGGAAGATCTGTCTTTCTTTTTTCGGCAGGCTTCTTTTCAGTACTTGCCGGGGTTTGTTCCGCAGCAGTTGATTGAAACTCCTCTTCTACGAATTCATTTTCATCCTTCTGAGGCTTCTCCTCGACGGGTTGCGGTGAAACATCTTCGACTTTTGTTTCTTTCTCGGACAATGCCGGGCCTAACTCGATGACATCTGGCATGATCACATCAGGTGCGATCACATTTGGCTGGTTCTCCGCTTGTGCTTCGGATTTTATGGAACCGAAGGCATTGGATTCGATCGAATCTTGCGGTCTCAAATCCGGCTCGGATTTTTGAACTTCTTGAGATTTAGTTTCCATGCCTGTCATGGATCGATCAGACATATTTGTTTCTTTTGGAGTGGAAACCTCTGGCGGATTTCCGTTTTTCGGCAAAAATGTTTTGCTTCCCTTGCGGTTTTGGAACAATTTCCCGTGATAGATAATGATTGCACCAATTCCTGTCACCACCACCAGACCGGCGGGAGTCCATCCGATACACGGGAGAATTCTGCTGAGTCCGAAAAGGACAAAGCTAAGGGCAAAAGTACCCATCGCTGTGATCCAATAAACAGGCCACTTTACTTTCATTACTTGTGCTAACCGTCTGCCAAGCTCATAGCCGGCAGCAACCCAGGCATATAAACACAGTATGACGAAAACGAAAGTCAGCAAAATCGCAAGTGGAATCAATATGATCGTGATGCAAAAGAAGATTTGAACGAAAGGAAACGCAATGATGGTCAACAGTCCAATTCCCAGTGATTCCAGCGGGAATTTCAGAAAAGCCTGACTGGTTCCAATCAATTGTTTTTCAAATAACAGATTGGCGATCACTGCCAATGCTGCACAGATTAAAATTTCAACAGTAAATACCAACATTTTTGTCATGAAAAAGAAAATTGCGCCAAAGAAGCCTCTCTTGTCAGTACCATTGGGCACATTGTCTGTTTTTTGTATGACGACATTTAATGGGGATTCTTCAAATTTTTTAAATTCACCTGTGTTTTGCCGAATAGTATCCCCGGTTATGACGGCATTTTTATCACGATCGACTTCAGCACCAAAGGAAGAAAAATCTCCATTGATCACCGATGTGGATTTCATTTTCACCGATCCGCCAAATGCAACTACATCTCCGTTGACGGTTCCTTCCATCTGAAGCCCGCCCCCGAAAAGAACGATGTCTCCATTTACGGTTGAATTTTTACTTAGGTCAGTTTTACTGCCAAAAATGACAATGTTGCCATCCAGCGTATCCCCATTCCCTAATTCATAATCAGAACCAAAAACCACCTTGTTCCCCGTATTTGTCGCTGCGGTGACATCGGCAAAACTACATAATGAAATTATGAGAATTAATAAAAGCAGCAAAATTTTTAAATTTAATTTATTCATGACTGTCAGCTCCTTTGCGGATTCGCCTAATCGTTATTGTCGAAAGTGTTGCTACGATCACATATATGACCAGAAGGAGAATTGATCCGATACCAATAAACAATAATGGCACCTTGAAGACAGAAAGGACTGTACCTAATTGATATATCTGAGCGGATAAAAATTTGAATAGATCCGAGATATACAACGCTGTCTTGATCAGATTGCCTGGTGAAAAGAATACGATGCACGAAGAAATAGATAGGACACTGATTAATGCGCTGACTTTCAGAATCATATGAACGATGTCAGTTTTTTCTTTTTCTTTTGTACGCAGGATCATTTGCTGTTGCCAGCGCATGGAAAATCCTGAGGCCGGTTTCTTTTCCGGTGCGCGTTGGATACACGCCAGACTTCCTATGAGGTTATGATGCAGGCAGTAGCATTGATGACAATCTGCAAGATGTTCTTTCATCTGCAGCGATTCTTCCGGTGATAAAGCTTTTTCCTCTAATATCCATTTTTCTATCATCTCATGAGTATTCATAGCATTTATCTCCTGATTCTTATTTGCATTCATTCCAAAGAAGAGCCAATTCTTTTCTCGCTCGAAATAATCTGCTTTTCACTGCACTTTCACTAATGGAAAGGTTTTCTGCAATTTCATGATCCGAAAAATCATACCAATACCGAAAAATCACTGCAGCCCGGTCTATTTCATTTAAATTCGACAATAATCTTTTTAACCTCAATTCATCTTCTTTTCTGGAGACTTCAACTTCAGGAAGCGGTGCCTTTTCCGGAATAATTTCTTCCATCGATTCATCAATTTCAGTTTCTGGAACTCGCTTTTTTCGTTGTTGGTCGATGCAATAGTGCGCTGCTATAGACAGGATCCAAGTCGAAAATGAGCGATTCGAATCATACTTTGAAAAATTTGACCAGGCTTTCCAAAAAGTCTCTTGAGCAGCATCTTCTGCCTCTCCTTCGTTATACAACATTCGATAACACAGGTTATAGACAGGATTCTGATATGCCTCCACGATAAAAGCAAAAGCATCAGCGTCTCCGTTTTTTGCCTGTTCAATTGTTTCGGGAGAAATATCGATCAATGTCCACTCCAGTTTTCTACTGACATATACGAAAAACTAATATCATCGTTGCAAATTATAAAATTTCGATACCGCAACTTTCAACAACTTCCCCGATTACCCAGACTCTTTGATCAATTTTTTCTGCTTGCTTTAAAAATTGAGGCAGTATATCCGGCTTAATTCCGAGAAGCAATCCACCGCTGGTTTGTGGATCGTATAACATCATTTGTTCCAATTCATTGATGGCTGAAGAAAAATGAACATCTTTTTCATAGAATTTTAAATTTTCAACAGCACCACCGGGGAATAATCCCATATTCATATATTTTTCAAAATGATCTACAAATGGAATTTGGTCCCAATGATATCTTAATCCCACATTACCCTTCCGAATCATTTCGCAGCTATGGCCGATCAGACTGAAACCTGTGATATCAGTTCCGGATTTTAATCCAAACTCCTGTGCCAATTCGCTTGCTTTCTTGTTGAGTGTTTTCATCCAGGTAACCACTTTATTAAAATCCTCGGGATCTGCTTGTCCGCATTTGTTGGAGGTAGAAAGCAATCCAAAACCCAGCGGTTTCGTTAAAACCATCTTGTCACCCGGATCAAGTTTCCCTTTATACAGAATTTTATCTGGATGAACCAGACCGATCACGGCTAAACCATATTTGGGTTCTTTATCCCGAATGGTATGGCCTCCTACGATAGGACATCCGGCTTCCTGGGCTTTTTCTGCGCCACCGCGAAATATCTCTGAAATCGTTTCCGGAGGAAGGTCAGTCGGCATGGCAGTAATATTTAATGCCATTAATGGTTTTCCTCCCATGGCGTAAACATCAGAAATACTATTAGTCGCAGCGATTGCACCGAAATCATAAGGATCGTCGACTAATGGCGGAAAGAAATCGGTTGTAAAAACGAGCGCCTGCTGGTCATTCAATTTCATTACAGCGGCATCATCGGATT
>JAPKMT010000066.1 GCA_026645735.1 Flexilinea sp. | reverse complement strand
CTCTGCCGTATATGAAAAAAATACTGGATGAGACCGATGAAACCGTCAGTCTGTATGTCGTTGAAGGTAATGAGCGAATCTGTATAGAACGACTGGAAAGCCGCCAAAATGTCAGAATCGTTGAAAAGATTGGCCAGCGGTTAAAACTTTATGCCGGATCCGGCGGACGCGCCATTCTCGCGTTCATGGAAAAATCAGAAATTGAGAGAATTCTGAAAGTAGCATCGGAAGAAATGGATCCAATGCAGGCCAGCGTAAAAATTAAACAAATACGAGAACAATTGGAAGTTGTACGCCAAACCGGTTATGCAATCAGTCATGGTGAATGGTTGACGGAAGCGTCCGGGATTGCCAGCCCGGTCTTCAATGACAAAGGAATTCCGATCGGATCCGTTTCAATATCCGGTCCTTCCCAACGCTTTCAGGATGAGCAAAAGATGCAGGATTACGCCAGATTGCTACGAAACTATATGATGAAAATATCCAGTGATTTAGGATACGTTCAAAAATATTAGGAATTATTTTTGAGCATGGATACAATCGATACTGTACGGTGGAAATCATCATAAATTTCAAGATTGCACCGTGAATAAAAAAGTGTGATAGAAATAGCCGGCATATGGCAACAAATAATAATGCGATATTGTTCAGATATAACCTATATAAGATCTGAACTTAGGAGAAAATAATGATACTCGAAGATAGAATTGAAGCAAATGTATCGGTTTGGCGTGAGCGTGTTGCGCGGATGATTAAGGAATATGGTGATTTTGTTATTTCCAATGTCACAGTTCAGCAGATTTACTCCGGAATTCGAGGGGTACCGATTCAGGTAAGCGATATTTCTTTCGTCGACCCAGATCATGGAATTCGGTATCGTGATTATTCTATCAATGAAATTCTAAAATTACTGCCCAAAGCACCTGGTTCAAAATATCCGATGGTCGGAGGTTTGTATTATCTCTTGATGGATAATGAATTACCTACACTGGCGAAAGCAAAAGAAGTTGAAGAAGAATGGAGAAAACGGGCGACAGTACCGGATTATGTATTCAAAATCATTGATGCTTTCCCGGATGATGGATCCGCCATGGCGATGTTGTCAGCAGGAGTCATGGCTATGTCCTGTGACTCAAAATTTGTGGAAGCTTATCATGACCAGACTGTTGGAAAAAACGATTATTGGAAATCCACACTGGATGACAGCATCGATTTGACTGCCAGAATGCCACACATCGCAGCCTATATTTATAATAAAAAATATCGCAATAATCAGCAAATCGATCCGGATCCAAAGCTGGATTATGCAGCCAATTTTGCTCATATGATCGGCAAAGGTGATGATCCGCTCTACAGCGAACTGATGCGTTTGTTTATCTTGCTGCATGCGGACCATGAAAACGCGAATGTCAGTGCACACACTGCACACCTGGTCGGTTCTGCGTTATCCGATATCTATCTTTCCTGTTCTGCCGGATTGAATGGTCTCGCCGGTCCGTTACATGGTCTTGCCAATCAGGAATGCTGCAACTGGCTGCTGGATCTATATCATTTCTATCAGGGCATTCCATCGAAAGAACAGATTGAAGAATATGCAAGAAAAACACTGGCAGATGGAAAGGTTATTCCGGGATATGGACATGCCGTTCTGCGCTGCACAGATCCGCGCTTCACAGCAGAAATGGAGTTCGCTAAAGCGAATTTCCCAGAGGATGAATTATTCCGTACAGCGATGGCTGTGTTTGAAGTGGTACCCGGAATTCTCATGGAAACCGGCAAAGTAAAAAATCCATGGCCGAATGTGGACGCATTGAATGGAGCTCTGCAGTATCACTTTGGCGTTACCGAAACTGATTATTATACTGTTTTGTTCGGATTGAGCCGTTTATTGGGAATTACTTCCCATGTGGTATTTGCCCGTGCAGTCAACAAACCGATTGAACGACCAAAAGCCATGACAACCAGGATGCTGGAATCGATGATTTCTGAACAAAATTAGCTCTGAATGGATAAAAAAAACGGATCTTGAAGATCCGTTTTTTTTATCCGAAATTTTACAGATTCATCAATCTAATTTTTCTTGTGATTCATTAATCGAATGAAAATAAAAACGACACCCCCCAAGATTAAACTGAATGATCCCAGAATGAGATAGGTTTTGAGCGATGCTTTCGGACGATGATTTTTTTCGATCTGCGAGACAGTCGGAAAAAGCGTCGGAGTCAGTGAAGGCAACGGAGTATCCGTGGGTGACAGTGTTTGTGTTGGAGGAATGGTATTTGTCGCAATCAAGGTCGCCGTTGGTGTAACAGGGATGAGCAATTTCCACCCCAACTGCAGCGTGGAATCCTCATTTAAACCGTTTTTTTGTGTAATTTCATTGATTGTGGTCTTCCATAGCTTCGCGATGGAAGAAAGGGTATCGCCTTCGATAACCACATGACGAAATTCATTATTGGCATCCATCGTTGGAAGAATTGTCGCAGCAATCGTCGGAGTCTTCTGAAAGGAATTGCCTTTTGGTATGAGTAATTTTTGCCCGAGACTTAGAGATGCTTTATCAGAAATATGATTCCATGCAGCAATATCATCTTCAGAAACTTGATACGCGGAAGCAATACCCCACATTGTCTGTCCATTTTCGACCGTGTGATA
Source organism: Flexilinea sp. (assembly GCA_026645735.1). GTDB lineage: Bacteria > Chloroflexota > Anaerolineae > Anaerolineales > Anaerolineaceae > Flexilinea. Next base: position 12,367 of record JAPKMT010000066.1, on the reverse strand, counting down.
AATGTCTCCGTTTGCATCTGCAGTTGCCAGCTTGATACTTTTGATAATTTGCGATGCATCGATAATATACTGACTGGAAGCTGAACTGGAAGAAGAAGAAGAAGGTTTTGATCCGGCTGAAGAAAAGCCGCAGCCTTCCACATTGCCAGGGTAAGCCGCCTGAACCACATAATATACTTTTCCATTCACTTCGGCTGAAACGCCAGCGCCGATATGGCAATACGATGCGCTGTTTGCCGGAATCATATGAACGGCATCCGACCAGTTGGATTGAATGTTCGCCAATGTTGTCGGGCCAACCATAAAATTTTCGGTCGCAAATGCCTTATTGCCATTGTTGTAACCAAATGTCGAAACACGGCCGCTGACATCACCGATGTGCCCAAACATACTGTATTGCGCCATCGTATCCGCAGTATTTTGAGCGCATGCCATCAGACTGGAATCAACGGCCAATGCTCCCAGACCGTTAGCCGTCCGCATGCCGTTAATCAGGCTGATCAGGTCACCAGCCGAAACCGTATTGGCAGCCGCACGTACTGACAGGTTTTTGCCGGGAACAAAAGCAACAGCCTGAACAAAAAAGTTCAGGCTGAATAATCCAATGCAAAGAAATAAAAAACGTCTGTAAAAAATCATGCTGCAATGCTACAAAATCGGCGCTTTGTCCGTCAGTCGCGGAACCTGAAAGACGATTTCATCATCCTTGTCCGCACCGCCAATCGCTTCCACTTCAAAAGTATAAGTCAGGTCCTGTTCGTGATATCCATAATCACTCAGTTGAACGTTCCATTCTGTGACAAATCCGTCATTAAACTCCTGCGATTCAGTAGCAATCTGTGGCGTAAGCCCTTCCACCTGAACGTACAGTCTTACTTTTGCATTGCATAAGGGAGCGTTTGGTCTGCAGGAAATGGATGCCCGCAGCCAGGTGCCTTTGGGTATCCGTACAGGTCCAAAAGTGACACTTGTTTTTCCACCATCACTCAGTGGAGGAGCAATAATGATCGCCGGTTGACCTGCATAATTGCTCTCGACAGTTGGATTGCTTTCATAGTACGCTACACCCCGTCCGGCAGATTTATCCGAGGATCCACAATAAAAATAACCGGTATCATCCGAACAAATTGCCCCGCTGAGATTCTCGTAGAAATTATATTGCGACCCGACATGAAAAACGGAAGAAAGCGGAATATTCTGCGAAGCACCGCCATTAAATACTTCACCGTCATCACTCTGCAAAGACCAATAGGTGGTGTAATCGTTATTGTGTCCTTCACCGGCATTCAGTTTGACAGAAGCAATGACAGATTCTCCCGGTTTTGCGATCTTATCTGAACTGAACAACGGGAATGATTTTGCCGTTCCGACATTGTCACCGGAATAGTACACAATGTTATATTTTGAATTCCAGGTACAAGTCCCCGTATTTTGGATATACCAGGATTTCGTAAAGGTCGTAAATGGCAGTGTCATGGATCCGTCCGGGAAGGTCACATCGGATACATATTGAAACCGGTTCGTACAACCATCTATTGTATTGGATGAGATTGAAAGTGTCGGCGTAGCGGTCAGTTGTTCTATGCGAGAACTCTCCACGGTGAGCTTCATATCCGATAAAGCATTACTGATCTTTTGGTCAATTTGGCCGGCAATTTGAGTATTTTGCATATTTTGCGAGTAGTCCAGAATTTCCTGACTGATAAATTCTTTATTGGCAGCCAGAGCTTCTGACACCGCTGACTCAACAGTTGCGTTGATATCAATCGCTACTGGAATATTTCCAGTGCAGCCAGATACGATCACAGTAATAAAAATGAACCAGAAGATTACTTTTTTCATTTTACTTCCACCTTTACCCAGATTGCTTGATCACGGTTCGTCCCTGCTCCAAAAAGTTTTTGATCCGGGCTCTTCATCAGCCAAAAACTGGCATAAGATCCTTTCTCTTTCGGAGCTGTCATGTAAACGGATATTTCAATTGTATCATCAGGAATAACAATCGTTCCCTCTGGAAGATTAATTGCTGTCACACCAGTCATCTGATCTCCTTTTGAGAAGACTAACTGGTAGGAATCGGTCCAGGTACAGGTCCCGTTATTCATAATTTTCCAGGTTTTAGTAAATGGTTTGCCGGCCTGAACAGTCGTTTTATCTGGAATGGTGATATCCGCGACAAATTTCATTTCATCCACACACGGAAACAATGTGGACATTTCACCCGCCCGAGCGGTCATCAAACCGGATGGCACCGATGTGATTCCGGTCAAATCCGGAGTAATTGCCGCAGTTTGAGAATTTTTTTTGACTTCAGCAGTGGTTGTCAGCAGTTGATCAAAGCGCATATCCAGCTCATGCACGATCTGCGTCGAAACACGGGAGACAGCATCGTCCACCATCCAATAAAGCGTTGCATCCAGATCCGGCGTACGGACTGTTATCGGATTCCCGATGGCAGTGCATCCTGATAACAGCGCTGCCAGTAGAAAGCATAGAATATATCGTTTCAAGTTTTTATTTTTTATCATGAAGTAAATTTCTGATATGATTATTGTATCGAAAAAATGAGAATTGGTTTCTTCTCAGCAATGCGAAATATGGTTAAGAATCTTTGTTGTTGTGATTTTGTTGCGTTTCGCGAAGCGCAACAAAATCACAACAACAAGTTTTTCCCGATTGATTCAAATAGTAAATCGATATTTCGAATCACTGGCTTCTTCTGGAATGTCAGGTCGAAACAAACTGTCAAAGACTTTTCATCGGACAGGTTTATCATCCCATAAAAACATTACTTACTTCTTGTAATTTCCACTCCGACAGATTTCACAAATCGCACGGCAGAAGTTTTCTCGGTTCGGACCGTGACCGATACAACGCGCGGATGATCCAGGCACAGGCTGGCGATATCCGTCGTCAGTGCTTCCAGCGTACATCGTTCATTTCTTTCCACAAGTGAGAAGATTGCTTTTACCATTTCGCTGTAATCCACACAATCTTCGATAGAATCGGATACCGCAGCGTCGCGGATGTCCGTTTCCATCTCCACATTGACCAGAATATCCTGAGGTCTGGAGCGTTCCTTTTCAGATAAGCCAATGACACCGCGTGTCAATAAATCACAAATCAGAATTTTATCCATGTGCTATTTTTCAATTCCTTCATAGACAATCTTCGGATTCGTCATCCTGCAAAAATCCAGCTCATGCGTATCATACCGGGCGGATGACATTTCATTATCCTTCAAGGAAGCGACCGGTTCGTAATCATTCCGGCATTTTACCTCGAATCGATAGCCTTCCTGTATTGCCATGATTTTCAAATCGGTCGTCTTCAGGACGATATCCATTCCAGGTGAAACATAAGCCAGGCTTGGATTGATACTGTTTACATGAACCGATACAAGTCCTTTTCCTTCTTGCCAGATGCGCATATTTCCATATCCATAAATATCACTGTACTGCCTGCTTTGTCCTTCTCCGCTGGTGCTTGTATTGCTGAGTGGATCGCCCAGCATAGTCACATTGAGAATATAGATGGCATCGTCAATGTTGCTGCCCACTGATTTCAAGCTGTAACCGCTATCGCTGATGCGGGTTTGACAGGCGGAAAGCAGCAGTGCCGCGGTCAAGACCGTCATGATCATGAAAATAATTCTTTTACCCATCGTTGTTACCTCCAAAATAATCTCATCGATGACTTGATCCCTATTCCAATTATAGTTGATGTACTCCAAAAAATTTGTGATTCAAATCCGGCGATTCCAGATATGGAAAGAAACTTTTTTCAGATGTGCTGGTTTTAACTTTCGAATTGCCGGTTTGAAAACCGCTGTCAAACCCTGTAATATTAAAGAGAATCAACACTTATGATCCAAATTTCAGGAGGAATTATGATACTGAAGCTGATCTATACTTTTCTTATTGGAATCTTTCTGGCAGTGTTTGTCGGTGTGGGCATTGCTGCCTTTTACACGGGGCCCAAATATCCTGAACCGCCGGTAACGTTGAAATATTGCTCCCCCGAAACTGCCAAAAACGCCGCCGAGTATGAAGAATTCAAAAAAGACGCTGAAAATTTTGACAAAGAAGAAAAAATTTATCGGGAAAAATCCCAGCGCTATAACCGCAACGTATCCATTTTCTCGCTGGTAGCATCGATCATCATCGTGATTGCCAGTCTGACCTTCTTCAAAAAAATCCTGATTATTGCGGATGGTCTGCTCCTGGGCGGTCTGCTGACGTTGATCTACAGTGTCATGCGCGGTTTTGGTACTGAGGACAACATCTTCCGATTCAATGTCGTGACGGTTGGTTTGATCATCTCGTTATTCCTGGGTTATGTCAAATTTATCCGACCCTCTGAGAAAAGCTCATCCGAATAGGATCGATAATTCCCAGTTAATACGGGACAAAAGAGTAACCATACTCATGGTTCAAAAAACACAAACAAGATGAATATCCTATCCACCGAAAGAATTCCGATCAAATTCTGGCTGGATGACATTGACGGCGAAGTCCTCAAACAGGCAAAGAATCTGGCGAATCTGCAATATGCTTATAAGCATATTGCGATCATGCCGGACGCCCATGTGGGTTATGGGATGCCGATTGGCGGCGTGATGGCGACACGCGAGGTCATCGTTCCCAACGCGGTTGGAGTGGATATCGGCTGTGGAATGACAGCCGTCAAATCCGATATTCGGGAAATCCCTGAAGCGGACTTGCGGAGACTCCGGATTGAATTCAAGAGTGTCATCCCGCTCGGTTTCACCCATCACAAAGAAAAACAATCCTGGGAAGGATTTCAGCGGGCTCCGGATATTGAAATCATCCAAAAAGAATTGGAAAACGCCAGGTACCAGTTGGGAACCTTAGGCGGCGGAAACCATTTCATAGAAATCCAGCAGGGCGACGATGGGTTTATCTGGATCATGATCCATTCCGGAAGCAGAAACTTCGGTCTCAAAACAGCCACGGATTTTCATCAGAAAGCTGTGAAATTCTGTGAGAAATACCGTCAGGATATTCCGGATCAGGATTTATCCTTTTTGCCGCTGGATTCAAAAGAGGGCATGAATTATTTCACCGCCATGAATTATGCGCTCGAGTTTTCCTGCGCCAACCGAAAATTGATGATGGAACGGATTATTCAAATCATGGGAAAATTTCATTTTCCGGATGAAATGATTCATGTTCAACATAATTATGCGAACAAAGAAAGCCATTTCGGCAGAGAGGTTATCGTCCATCGCAAAGGAGCGATCAAGGCAGCAGTCGGTATGATCGGTATCATTCCGGGTTCCATGGGGACGCAGAGCTATATCACGGAGGGGCTGGGGAATGCAGAAAGTTTCCTGTCCTCCTCCCATGGCGCCGGAAGAAGACTGGGCAGAAGAGAGGCGGTCCGCAATCTGAACCTGGACGAAGAACAGAAGAAGATGGGCAGGATCATCGGAAAACCGCAAAAACAAAGCGAACTGGAAGAAGCGCCTGGGGCTTACAAACCGATCGATGTCGTCATGGCCAATCAGAACGACCTGGTCAGGATTCTCACGACGCTGCAGCCGCTGGCAAATATCAAGGGATAAACCAAAGTGGAGCGTTTGAAGCCCATAGAAATCCACATTGGCTGCTTTTTTTTTCAAGGCATTTTTTCAATATTGAAATCGTTGAAATTTATCGAAGGATTTTCAAGAAACACAAGATCGTAAACAGTAACTTACTCATAAAAAGTCTTCCATACATTTCATAGTTGCAGGAACACTATCCAAACCACAGCCCTCCGTATTCGAAGCGATGGACTGTATTTTTGAACTATTAATCGATAGCCTCGTTATTTTTGCGAGTTAAGGGTACACCGGTCTAATAGACCGTTGCGAACTACGGTAATTCGAGCTATGAAAAGAATTCCTTACTGTTCTTATAGTGCTTTTCATCCATCAAAGTGTAAATTTTTCAAGGTGCTTTCTCAGTCTCACAACCTCTTATTCTTAGCTCATCTTATTCGATTGGTTACAAAAAACCTTCCATTATGAATTTTGCCAAAACCAAGGAGACAAAATCAAAAAATTTACAATTGATTTACGTCATCTTCAAGCAAATTACTCCTGGAGACCGATATCAGGTTCAAATTAAGCGAATGGATCTTATTCAGTATGCCAAAGAGAGCAGCCTGATCAATGAGCGGTCCGCTCAGTATCGTAAGGCCAGCAGGACACTCGTTGATCTTCAGACCTTCAAACCACTCAGACCATAGCCCGGGAATATAACCTTCAATTTGAATTTCATATAACCAGGGCTTATCCATTGTCACCCTTAGAGATTAGCAAAGGACTGACGCTATCCGTCCATGTTCGAATTGCATCCCAGTCGCGGTAGTCACCAGCTTTAAGTTTGATTGCAGCCAGAAAAATTCTTAAACCAAGCTTCTCAATTAGCTTAGGATATTTTCCGGGTTGGAGGGCTCCAGAAAAACTTCCTTCTGCAACCGGTCGAATTTGGCTGCGAATTGGAGCGAACCAACCTGGAACAAGTTTTTTATACTGCTCATTATGCGTTGCCAGCATCATACAGACTTGGAAGACTGCAGTTGGCATCTGCTGCAGAATATCATGATGCCGTTCGATAAAAGCCATCGCTTCAGGCATCCATCTGCCACCGTGAATTGCGCTTCCAATGATGAATGCCTGGTATGCGCTAAGATCGGTTACTTCATTAATGGATCGAACATCAACTTCAGCGCCGGCTGAAGCCAGTTTCTGACCAATGGCTGCCGCGACACCTGCTGTTGCACCGCCTGGACTTGCGAAAGTTACCAGAATTTTAGTGGTCATTATTTACTCCTTCCATGGCTCCAAGCTGCAAAAATTTGCGGGCGAGCATGATTTGATAGATCAGCAAAATTAATCCGCCAGGAGCAGCCACAAGCATTGCAGCAGCATAATGCGCGGGGAAAAAGGCAGTGAGAATAAAAAATATCGTCATAATACTGTATCCTGTTAATCCAATCCAACCAATCCATTTCCCAAATATTTTTCCGCGCAGCATTGCACTTGTGATGAGCAAACCGGCTATTTGCGTAAAAAATAATCCAAGAAACGTACCAGGAGTCAAATCTGCGCCCTGTTCCAACAGGCTCTGACTCGTTGCCTCTAATATCGGTTTCTGTAAATCGGATATTTCAGCATATTTCTGACTGACCGCAAACAGAGCAAAAACTGTGTTGCTGGAAAGGTAAACTGCTGTGCCAACAAAAAATAAAGTTGAGGCGAAGGCGACAAGTAACGGACGTTCTTTACGAAAAGCCTGATTGAAAGCCAGGAAAATCGGAATACTGAGAGACAAAGTAAGCATATTGATGACCCCCAGCCGACTGAAAGCTTCAAATTGATGGGATTGAAACAGGGTAAGCCACTCGATGACGGGAATGGTACGGTTATCTTGCGCCGTGACACCCATCGAAGTGATGACGTCTGTCACTCCGACGAGCACGATCAGAATTGCCATAAATGCAACTGTGCGATAAAACGTTCGAAAATGCTTGTTTGAAACATATAAATCCTTTTCCATGGGTGTACTGTGTACTCTCCTTTTTTTCTATTTCTTGAAAATCGGCCAGTCGTCTGAGTTCCCGGTAAAATCGCTTGAAAGAATCGCCACATTCACTGGTTGCCCATTCCCGCAAAAAAACAATCTTTCGATTTGTAAACTTGCATTTAATTTTATTCAACGCGGATATCAGCATTCGTCTTTGATTCTTTTTCACGTATCTCGTCTGACACCTGCTGATTCTTGCGAGAGAGCGTGAACCTAACGGATCCCTGGATCGAGATGATCCCGTCACCAAGGTGTGAGGTCCGTTTGATCAAAACGATATCATTCATTTTCGGGATGCTAATTCATTTTTCCAAGCTGAAACAACCTTAACCCTGTCTGGACATACCACGCCACATTGAATAATCCGCCGACAATTGCCACGATCAGAATGACATTTTGAGTGGATGGCACGAAAGACGAAAGGACATCGAAGATCAACAGACAACTGTATCCAATCAAACCTGAAAATGCTGCCACCTTGCTGAATAATTTTTCCTGCAGCATGACCAATGCCAAAAGAATTCCAGCCGCTTCAGAGAATGCAAAAGCCAAAAAAGTGCCGGGAGTGTGGCTTTGACCCACTGCCAACATTGCTCCGCCGGCTGCTTCCAGAATAGTTTTCTGTGAGGCGTTTGAGGCAGTTGCATATTGAGTGCTCAAATCAAGCATCGGAAAGGCACGGTTTGTTGCATAAAAGATGGCGGTTCCGATCATTGCCAGAATCAATGCGAAAGGTGCAAGAACCAAATTGTGTTTCCGATGTACCCAGAAGAGGGCAAAAGTCAACGGGATTCCCAAAGAGGTCATCATAATATTAAGTAAACCCAGATTGCGCAAGCCCATAAACGGATTTTCTTGCAGCAGTTTGAACCAATCAATCACGGTATCTGCGGAAGAATTTCCTCCGGGAAGAAAGGTGATCAACATCTCGGCCAGGGCAGTGATTACTATCATCAACGCCGCAACTCCTCCCCAAAAATATACGTTTTGCCAGTGTGAGTTAACTTTTTGGGTCGCCTTTTGCAGCAGTGTATTTGTTTTTTTTGTCATTATATTCTCCAAAAATGCTTTTGTTTAATATCAATATACACTGTGGAAGTTGAGCTGTCACTGTACCAAAGAGGTGTCTTTAATTTAAATCGGAAAAAATCAGGTGTACTTTCGTACACCTGATTCATGGAAATCTTGAGGAGGATGGTAAAGCTATCCTTCCGAAGAAAGTAATCCCAATTGTCGGGCTCGCAAGACGGCCTGGGTTCGGCTGTTTACAGACAACTTTCCATAGATATTTGCGCTATGTTTCTTGACTGCGCTGACTGAGATTACCAATTTCTCAGCAATGGTTTGATTGGAGTTGCCAGAAGCGATCAGTTTCAGAACTTCCAGTTCGCGCGCGCTGAGCGGCACGATCAATTTCCAATGGGTATCAGTCAAAGCATCCCTTTTGCCAGATTCTTTCACAGAAAGTGGTTCTGATGATGAAATGGAAATCTGTTGCGGGAATTCCGTGATTATCTTTTGGATGAAATTCGATTGGAGGCTCCCAGGGCTTTGTTGTCTCGCGAAAATCCGCAACAACTGATGTACTCGATACCCTTCCCCGACAAAGATGGATATAAAACCTTCTTGTGATGCTAAATCCAACGCCCGGCCAATATCCGCAAGAGCAAGCGCTTCATTACCTGTCACATCATACATTTGACTGCGTATGAGCAATGTCTCCAGGGCGATGGATGCTAACTGGCATTGGAGTGCAGTTTCGAGCACCAATGTTGCTGTTTCAATCATCGTTTCTGCGTACGCTTGCGCTTTTTCCGTGTTTATCAACAGGAAACGCAAGGCACTGTTGTAAAGCAGACCAGCCGGAAAGGTAATCGGAGATCCAGATGCCAGTCCAGGGAAACTGAGTTCCTCCTCAAAGATAAAACCTTGTCTTTCTAAATGTGCCTGCGCTGCGGCAAAGTTATGTCTGGCTAGTTCCACACGGACTTGCTGGCAAATGACTCCTTCCTGCGTCATAACCGGTTGGATCGCCCGCGCCAACTCATTTGCGATTTGCATCTCAGCTGTAGCAGCCTTCTGATCGCCGCTCATCAAATGTGTGCGGGAAAGTGCGACATGTTGATAGATTTGGGGATCGCTGTATCCGTTAATACCACTGGATTCAGTGGATTTCTGAAAATTGACTTTGGCTTGATCCAGTTGATGCCATTCAAAATAAATCGAACCGATTTCACCAAACAAGGTTGCACAGAAAGGAGTTACTTTCTCAGCATTTTTCAATCGTTCAATCCCTGATGAGGCAATCTCAAAAGCTTGATGGAGCTTTCCAAGCGTCAACATCATTCTCGCCTGACCAGACAAGCCCAGAATTTCCGCGACAAAGTCGCCATTTTCTCTGGCATTCCGCGCGATTCGATTAAAGATTTCTGCCGCATGTTCGTAATCAAGAGACTGCTGATAAGAAATTGCCAGTTCCAGGAGCACCATATTACGCACATAAGGTTCAGAATTTGGCAAAACCTCCAGAGCTTGAATTGAAATTTTCCGACTTTCCGCCGATTTCCCGCGAATATTTAAGAGTTTAGCCTGTATGGCAAGCCATTCTCCAAATAAAGATGGATTGTCTTGAAGAGATTCGTGATTGGCGAACATCTTTTCCAGGCGTTCCAGATAAGGAGCCGCTTGTTCTGCCATACTGCGTGACAAATGAAGCCATACCCACACAAGATTAATCTGCGGGCTTTTTTCAATTCGTTGTTGGGGAATAATTTGCAACCAATTTTCGATTGTTCTGACATAGCCCTGAAGGATCATCGGAAGGCCAATTTTTGATACAACACGTTCAATCAATCCATAGTCTAAAGCCATTTGCGCATGCTTAATGGCTTCTTCCAACATATCGGCTTGCTCGAACCAGATCGCAGCCTTTTGATGTAAATCCCGGATCGCATCGGCAGATAATGATTGCTTGAGACGCGCCTGGAGCAGGTCGGCAAACAGATGGTGGTACCGGTACCATCGCCCCTCATCATCCAGGGGTAAGGTAAACAAATTTTCCCTCTGCAGTGCAGTCAGAATTGTCTGACCTCCATCCTGATTCGTAACCGTTTCGCACAAACCAGCCGTTAAGCGTTCCAGAATGGATGTCTTTAATAAAAAACCATGAATCGTTTCAGACTGCTGCTGTAGCACTTCCTCAACCAGGTATTCAGCAACATAAACGTGGCTTCCTGTAAATGCTTTAATGAATCCATCGATATCCCTGCGACCGCGCATAGAAATCGCCGCCAGTTGGAGACCGGCAATCCAACCCTCCGTGCGTGATTCAAGGGATGCAACTTCTCCCGGTGAGAGAGTCAATCCCATGGTCACCTTGAGGAAATTTGCGGTTTCTTCTTCCGTGAAACGCAGATCGGAGGCGCGAATCTCTACCAATTTCCCTTGAGAGCGGAATCGGGCCAGCGGCCAGGGAGGATCCACACGTGAGGAAAAGATGATATGCAGATGGTCCGGCAAGTGGGCCAGAAGGGAAGCAACGGCTGTGTGGATAACTTGATTATGAATCACGTGGTAGTCATCCAGAACCAGAACTATATCCTGATCTTGCTCGGCAATATTATTTATTAGAATAGTGGGCACAAAATCTGCCGGAAACGGTTGGGGATTTCGAAAAATATCCATGGCAGCTTCCCCCACACCCGGCTGAACGGATTGGCAGGCTCTGATGAAATAAGTCCAAAAACGAATGGGGTCATTATCGGCGGTATCCAGGGAAACCCACGCCACCGGATGCCCGAATTGCTTTATAAATTCAATCAGCAGCGTAGTTTTCCCAAATCCGGCTGGTCCGGATAAAAGTATCAAGGACCCTGGTTGGGTCGAACCGGCAATGAGCTTATCGGTCAATCGTTGACGATCGACCATATTGGGTTTCACAGACGGTATGTAAAGCTTGGTAGAAACAAAAGAAACAACCATTATGGAATTAAGTATACTTTTTTGCACCGTTAAAACAAACCCGTGAATTGACAGAGATGCACTGGACCAGAAGCATTGACTCATAGAAATTTGGAAAAAGATTGTCAATTCTGAGAATTTTTTTAGTTCTTTCGAAAAAGCAGTAATTCGAAATAAGAACCGACCTTTCGAATCGATCGAGAAAACTTGTTATTGTGGTGTTTTTGCGCGAAGCTTAAAAACGCCATAACAACATATACTTCTTCGCATATTTCGAGATGCTGTCGTAAAATGTACATCGTTGACAAAAAAAAATGTTTGGATAATCCGTGGATCTTTATCGTATTCGGTTGAATTTCTGTCAGCAAAAAGAGAATTAAGTTATTACTAACATTTCGATTAATGAACCGATGATTCTGGGATTATCGTTAATGTTGAAATCCTCGAATACAATCAGCGTGACGCAGATAACAAGACTAAGAACTCAGCTCGAAGCTGACTCTGTGCGAATAAAGCCGTTAAACGGTAATACATCCAACTGGTATGAACGGGTAATAATGAAAAAAAATCCGAACCTTTTACCAGTTCGGATTTTCATTTTACGAGGGGAGGCTAGTGGGGGTCGAACCCACAACCCTCTGATCCACAGTCAGATGCTCCGCCATTGAGCCATAGCCTCCATAGAACGCAATTAGTATACCACAAATTATATGATTACATAGAAATTCAGCGAAATTTGTAAGAGCAACATGATAATGTCCTATAGTAGCAAAATAGAAATGTCCTAATTATCATTAGGAGCTATGAAATGG
>JAPKMT010000065.1 GCA_026645735.1 Flexilinea sp. | reverse complement strand
AGAACAACAAATAATTCTTTAATAATTCGAATTACTGATGCTGGATGGGTTTTCTATGGTAAGATTTGTAAATAATTCTATTGAGAAACAACAGGGTATTTCTTGAACGCTGACGTTTTACTTTCGATCATTCTCCCGGCATATAATGAAGAAGAAAGACTTCCGACTTGTATGGAAAAAGTAGCCGGATTTGTTTCCCGTCAAGATTTTCCTGTCGAAGTACTGATCATTGAGAACGGGAGTAAAGACAATACCTACGGGTTGGCAAAGAAATTTGCTGAAAAATATTCGTGGCTGCGTGTATTTCGGGAAGAAAAACCAGGAAAGGGTCGTGCGGTACGCCGCGGAATGCTGGAAGCGCATGGTCAATATCGCTTTTTCGCGGATGTTGATTTTTCTATGCCTGTCGATGAAATATCGCATTTTATTCCGCCGAATTTATCCGATTATGATGTAGCTATCGGCTCTCGTGAGGGGAAAGGAGCCATTCGATATAACGAACCTCCTTTTCGGCATTTTACCGGACGTGTCTTTAATTGGGTTGTCAGAATTTTGGCAGTACATAAAATTCAGGACACTCAATGCGGATTTAAGTGTTTTCAAGCGGAGGCTGCCCAAAAATTATTTTCTGTTCAGTTATTGGATGGATGGGCTTTTGACGCAGAAGTTTTATTCATTGCGCAGCATTATGGCTTTAAGATCATCGAGGTTCCGGTTCAATGGTATTATGATGGCCACAGCAAGATTCATGTAGTCAAGGATTCATGGCGGATGTTCAAAGAGTTAATCCAAATTCGGAAAAACTATTATACAGGTCGTTATCAGATTCAGAAATGATTGAAAAACCAACTTTAGATCTTGAGAAAGCCTTGTGGGAACAGGGCTTTTTTTATATTGCCGGAATTGATGAAGCAGGTCGTGGAGCCTGGGCAGGGCCTGTAATGGCTGGTGCGGTTATTCTTCCAATTGATCTGGATTTATTGAATATTATGGATGGAGTCCGGGACAGCAAACAAATGACCCCCCTGGAAAGAGATCGCATGGCGGCTATTATTATGGATCAAGCCCTTTGCTGGTCAGTCGGATCTGCAGATCATCAGGAGATTGACCAATTTGGCATTCTCCCGGCTACACGACTTGCGATGGAACGTGCTATTATGGATTTATCCGTAAAACCACAGTATCTATTGTTGGATTATGTATGGCTTCCCCGGCAGATGACACCCCAGCAATCGATGCCGAAGGGGGATATCCACTCCCTTAGTATTGCTTCCGCATCAATCCTGGCAAAAGTGTTCCGGGATCGCTGGATGACGACCGAAGCGTCAGAAAAATATCCGGTTTATGGTTTCGATCAGCATAAAGGATATGGTACGCAGCTGCACCAATCGCGACTTGAAGAGTTTGGTCCATGCGAAATCCATCGAAAGACATTCCATCCGATTCTGAAAGATCTGACATTGTTTTAATAAAAAAAGCCAGACATGAAATGTATGGCTTTTTTGTTGTTGAAATAAAGCTGATCCAAAACAATATTCAAAATAATTGGGATCTATCGATTCCAATCATCCGGCTGGTTCAATCACAGTGCCTGATTTTATGACTGTATTCTTGGGAATAATCACAATCCCATCGCGAACATAATATTTTTTTATTGGATCCGGATCATCGAATTCTGCATCATCCGGGAATGGACGGATAATCACATTGTCGCCGATTCTTGCATTTTTATCGATGATTGCCTTCTCAATAATGCAATTCTTACCGATTCCAAGCGGAATGTTGAAATACTTCATGTCAGTTGAGCTTTTTTCAAAAACATCATCATCCACGCCCATTATGATCGTATCTTTAATTTGTGTGCCGCAATCGATTGTGCTGCGCAGACCGACGATTGAATGTTCAATTCGGGCAGCACGGATCTTACAGCCTTTCGAAATGAGAGCCTTTTGGATCATTGTATTTTCTACGATAGTGATCGGCATGGTTGTGTTATAGGTGTAGATAGGATAGCGTGGATCATAAAAATTGAAATTCGGCTCCTCATCGGTTAATTGAAGATTCGTCTCATAAAATGAACGAATCGTTCCAATGTCTTCCCAGTAGTCATTAAAAACCCAGCCATACACATCATAACGATCAATAGCATATGGTATTAAATGTTTGCCAAAATCTGAGTAATCCAGAGAACTTAATAACCCGACCAGGAGATCCTTATTAAAGAGGTAGATACCCATTGAACCCAAATACGGTTTTTCTTCATCCTCCAGACTTCGAAGCCCTTTGAGCACTTCCGGATCATTTGGCTTTTCTTTAAAATCTGTGATTCTACCTTCCTGATTTCGTTTGAGAATCCCATACCGATTGGCTACGTTTTTATGAACTGGTTGTGTCGCAATCGTCACATCAGCATTATGATCGATGTGAAATTGCAGCATTTCAGCGTAATTGCAACGATACAGATGATCTCCGGACAGGATCAACACATAATCGGTTCGTGCTGTGATGATCTCACTGAGCTGTTTCCGAACAGCATCCGCTGTTCCCTGGTACCAGTCATTATTATCCGCTCTTTGCTCTGCTGCCCAAATCTGAACCCATCCCGGATGGAATGTATCGAAGTGATATGTACCGGAGATGTGGCGATGTAAAGAGACAGAGTTAAATTGTGTCAGTACTGCAATTTTAAAAATCCCGGAATTGATGCAATTGCTGATGGGAATATCGATCAGGCGATATTGCCCTGCAATTGGAACAGCTGGTTTTGCTCGCATTTGCGTCAGCGGGAAAAGCCGAGTGCCCCTGCCCCCTCCAAGAATTACAGCTAATACTTCATCTAAAGGCAACATAATCATCCTCCTGAAATATACTGCGATGTGTTCTGTATGACTTGATTCTATCAAAGATTTGCCTTTTCGATGTATTCTTTTAAGGCGATTTTCTTCCTTCTTTGAGCTTGATTCACATCACCTTTTCTTTGCACAACTATCAGTGAATTTTTCCATCATACAGCCAAAGCTTAAATCCGTTTGAGTAAATTTCTAAATCCTGATTTTTTTCAGATTCAATGATGAAAGGAAACTTATTGCAGATTCCATGTCTGCAAGAATAGTTTTGAATGAAATTCTTCCATTCCTCCGGATTGTCGTTTTTCCCCAAAACAATTACCGTTGTTTTTTCAATCACATCTTCCCTGTTCAGTTTCTGAATTGTTTTAACTGAAACTCCCATCGGGATAAAGATTTTCATGTCTTGATAGGCAATCATCCATCCCCGACGATTCAGGTAAGCAACAGGCATACTTAGATTTATATTTTCTGTTGAAATTTCAAATCCCTGTGTAATTTTTGGCAGAACAGTATTTATTAAATCTGTTTTTTGAGGGGCAGGTTTGCCATTCAGATAAATAATATCCGGAGGATGTTCGAGGTTCATTAAGAAACTGTCTTTCATCCAGACTTCTGAAAAATCAAACAAGACAACCCGCATCGTGCCAACATCAAAAATGCGTTCTTGCAGCAGATTTTGTGCTGCATAATTGGAAATGTTGGATGCAACCAGGATTTTTTGATGTGCAGGTGTTTGAATCTGAAATTGCTGTGATTCGCTGCTCTCGGAATATACGATTTTCAGCCTTTGATCTTTTTGATCCAGAGCTTTTTTCCAGACAAACGCGGAAAAAAGAAACAAGAAAAGCAAACCTTTTTCAATTATTTTTTCTTTTTCCCATCGAAAAATATTCTTCCGAAAGATCCAGAGAAAAAGAATCAAAGCAATGATGAGCCAGGCTGATTTCTCAGTAAGTACGATATATCGGGATGCATCGGGCAAACCGGCACAGAGCTGAACAATGCGAATGGTATATGCCGGTGCAATCCACACCATCCCGGCAATCAAAGCTCCGAATGGTTCAAAAATCAGGCTCGCGGCGATCGAGAGGATTCCTCCGAGCATGATCATTGACTGAAAAGGAGTGATCAAAAAATTGACGAACAGCGAAATTACTGAGATCTGATGAAAAGCAGCTGCTGATATCCAGATCGTAAAGATTTGTGCTGAGAAAGAAATAAACAACATTTCTTCAACAAAATTTGTAATAAAAGATCGTGTTGCATCCGGCAGTTTTCGAATTCTTAAAAAAAGATGGTCGAGGAACGAAGTTAATGGATTTTTAAAAAGCAGAATTCCGAGAGTAGCCATGACGGATAACTGCAAGCTGATATCCAACAGCGATTTCGGATTTGCCATCCCGATCAAGCATACAGAGAACAACAATGAATGAACTCCACTTTTTGATCGTCCGATTGTCATACCGATGATGGTAATGGAGCACATAATAGCAGCCCGAAAAATAGCTGATTTGCTGCCGGTCATCAGCACATAAAGAAAGATCAGGGGAATGATGACCAGGGGCGACCACCATCGATGAAACAACGCTTTGGATAATTTGAGCAGCAACCAGGTTAAAATCGCAAAATTTGCACCGCTGATCGCGATAATATGCGCTGTTCCGGTTTTTTGGAAATCTTCTTCAACATCTGGCGCTATTTTGCTTTCATCCCCTAAAATGATTCCTGCAATTAATGCGTTTTCCGGAGCCGGGTAGAGCTGATAAACGCGTTCTAAAAGTGCTTTGCGAATTTTGTAAATGCCATCCAGAAAGCGGCTTCCCTGGTCATGAGCGATTGTTTCAACTGCAGGACTGTACATCAGTGCGTCAATATCCTGAGAATCCAGATATTTCTGATATGATGAAAGATTTTCTGTATTAATGATCGATATTTTACCTGTCAGCCGAACTTGATCGCCATAGGAGAAATTGTGATCTGCTCGATAGCTAATCGCTAAGACAGTTCCTTTCATCTGGGTGACAGAACCCTGATGGATAGGATTGGCTTCGACTCGCAGATACGTTCGGTTGGTTTTTACATCAGGCGGACGGGAAATATATCCGGTAATTGAAATTGTCTCATTCGAACTTATCGTGATGAGATTTGAAAATGGATTTTGGGCACTCGATTTCTGAAAGGTTGCCCTGCTTGCTGCGATGCAGAACAGAGCCAGAAGCAAGGCGAGACGGGCTGCTTTTTTGGAGGGTTGCTCCAGAATATAACGAGTTGATTTCTTGAAGAAAAAAACAAAGAAAACGAGTGACAAACAACCTGTGATGATCCACAGGATTAAATTGATATTAATTTGATGCGCAGTTAAGAGACCGGCAAGAATTGACAGATAGAAATAAATTACATCAGAAGTTTTAAAAAGCTTATTGTTTGTCACCGAATGCTGCCAACCGGTTTATGAAAAACTGAACCAAAGCAACGAAGACAATTGAGAATAATTTAGTTAAGAAAATATCAACCTCCAGTAAATTTCCAAGGAATAAGATCAAAGATGATAATCCAAGGCCAAAAAGACCGGTCAGATAAAACATTGTAAAGCGTCTTTTAATTTTATCGGTTTTTCGAAAATTATATCGGCTGTTCAGAAAAAAACTCAGAAAGATACCGCAATGAACACTGAAAATGTTTGCAATAAATTCATCCATGTGGAAGCCTTTATAAAGCAATGCGAACACTGCGGCATCAAAAGCGGCGCTGATTCCACCGATTATTCCATAGAGGATCAAATTACGCAGAAATGTTCTCTTATCTTTCATCATTCTTTTTTGCTTTCATGGATGGCAATTCTTAATTCCTCAAGTAGCAACGGATGAAGCGCTTTGTTGGAAAGCAGGTATTCATATGGAGGTTGAAAACAATCCGGATTTCCGTGTAAATCTGTTATGGCAGCTCCACTTTCAGCCGCAATTACAAAACCAGCTGCTACGTCCCAGGCGGAAAGTCGCATTTCCCACATCGCATCCAGCCTGCCGGCTGCGACATAGGCAATTTCCAACGCAGCGGATCCCATTCTTCTGACGCCGGCAGTCTTCAGCATAAAGTGTTTGAAAACAGAAAAATTATCTCTGCCCATTTCGATTAATTTCATACTGAATCCGGTCGCCATTAATGCCATGCTGATGTCCGTTTCCACGGATGTTTGTATCTTCTGACCATTGCAAAAAGAACCATTGCCTTTTTCTGCATAGAAACATTCATTGCGCATGGGATCGTAAATCACGCCCATTGTTAAAGAATTGCATTTTGCATAACCGATTGAAACGCAGAAATATGGGACACCGTGTGCGTAGTTCATTGTTCCGTCCAGCGGATCAATGTACCAGACATGCTCTCCATCTCCGCCATGCAATCCGGTTTCTTCTGAAAGAATGGTATGACCAGGATACATCGCTTTTAAACGTTCTAAAATGAAATGTTCTGATTTCTTATCAATCTCTGTCACCGGATCCTGAATCCCCTTTTGGGTTACCTGATGAATTTTTCCAATGCCATCTGAGAGGATTTGTCCGGCTTGTCTGGCCAGAATACAGATATCGTCGAGATTTGGTTCCATTTTTTGCCTGTCACAAATGATTTTTCTGAAAATTATAATCCACTGCCCATTTTTTCTTAAAATGATCAGCAATACGAAATATGAAAAGAATCCTGGTTGTTCCTATGGTTTTGCTCTTCGCGCAAAACCATAGGAACAATAAATTTCCTCTTTTAATTTAAAAGGTTAATCCATATCTCGAATCACTAGAATAATTCGTAATATTTCTTTGAACGAAAGTAAAATATCTAACATAGCTAGTTCTTTACCTTCTAACATGGTTCGATTTTTTTCTATTGCCTATTTTTCAACAAACTCCGGAGGACGAAATGATTAAAATAACAGCTTTGGGTACTAATGGCTGGTTCGACACCCAGACAGGAAGCACAACGTGCATGATGATTCAAACGAGTGAATATACCATCCTATTGGATGCCGGATACGGGATTACCAAAATAAAGCATTTGGTTGATTTCACAAAGCCTGCCTTTATTTTCCTTTCCCACCTGCATTTGGATCACATCATCGGTTTACATACTCTGGATTATGTTAAATTTGAGCATCCTCTAACCATTGTAGCTCCTTTACAAGGGAAAAAAGCTTTGCTGGAAATTCTCCGCCCTCCCTATACAACAGATTGGAAACGTGTCCCATATGAAGTTCATGTTCAGGAGGCTGAGGAGATTACATCCAGTGGATTCCCATTTCAGGTGACAGCATTACCCTTGATTCATGCTGTTCCGGATACGGGATATCGGTTTGAAATCGAAGGCAAGGGGATTTCTTATCTGCTGGACACCGGTTACTGTGATAATGCGGTAGCTTTGGCGAAGGATGCGGATTTCGTGATAACCGAATGTGGAATGCTGCCAGGAAATGTCCAGCCAGGTTGGCCGCATATGAACCCGCTTATGGCTGCAAAACTGGCTGTTGATTCAGGTGCCAAACAGATGCTTCTGATCCATTTTGGCGCCGGTGTATATGATACGATCGAAAAACGGCAACATGCGGTGGATTCCGGGCGACCTGTTTATCCCAATCTGATCATGGGACTGGACAATATGGAATTTATTCTTTAATCCGCAAAAGAAGACAATAAAAAAAAGCGCTCTGTCCACAAGAGCGCTTTTTTTGTTATTTTTACAACTTAAATCATCGGTTTTTGCCACATTTCTGGAATTTCCAATCCCATGATCTTTGCCACAGTCGGCGCGACGTTGGAAAGTCCATAGGTCCCATCCACGATTTCATATCTGGTTTCTTTGTCATAGATGATAAACGGTACTGGATTGAGCGAATGTGCTGTTTTCGGCTGAAGTTTACCTGACTTGGTCTTTTCAACCATATCGTCAGCATTGCCATGGTCTGCTGTCACAATCAGCGTAAAATCATGCTCATCCATCGCTTTCATAATTCGTGACAAGCCCAGATCCACTGATTCGACTCCAATGATGGTGGAATTGAAATCACCGGTATGTCCGACCATGTCTCCGTTAGGAAAATTACAACGAATAAATCCATATTCTTCTGATGAAATTGCATCTAAAACGTTGTCAGTGATTTCTGCAGATTTCATCCAGGGGCGCTGATCAAAAGAAACTTTATCTGAGGGAACTTCATAAAAGACTTCCAGTTCCTCGCTAGTCTTCCCGCTTCTGTTTCCATTCCAGAAATATGTCACATGCCCAAATTTCTGGGTTTCAGAGACAGCATATTGTTTAATGCCGTTCTTGACCAGTAATTCGGACAAGGTATGTTTAATTTCAGGTGGATTGACCAAAAAAAGATTCGGAATTTTCAGATCACCGTCATATTGCAGCATTCCGGCATAGATGACATTTGGGACTCTGACACGGTCAAAACGAGCGAAATCCGGATAATCAAAAGCCATACTGATTTCAATCGCACGATCTCCACGGAAGTTAAATAAAATGATGCTGTCATGGTCTTCAACGGTTCCGACTGGATTTCCATTTTCTGCGATGACAAAAGCCGGAAGATCCTGATCAATTACACTTAATTCTTTGCGGTAACTTTCAATTGCCTCGGATGCATTGGTAAATTGAGTTCCGATACCCAATACATGGGTGTCCCAGCCTTTTTTAACCATGTTCCAGTCAGCCTGATATCGATCCATGGTGACTTTCATTCTGCCGCCGCCTGAGGCAATTCGGGCGTCAAACGATTCATCATTGCAGGATGCCATGAAGGATTCGATATCATCAATGTATTGCAGTGCTGATGTGGCAGGAACATCCCTCCCGTCCAGCAGTACATGAATACGGACAGTGCGGACGTTTTGATTTTTCGCTTGCTGAATCATCGCTTTCAAATGGCTGATGTTTGAATGAACATTTCCATCTGAGAGCAATCCGAGAAAATGAAGTGTAGATTGATGATCAACAACATTTGCAATCAGTTTTTTCCAGGTTTCTGATCGAAACATGGCACCGGTTTCAATACTTTCATTGACCAGTTTGGCACCTTGCGCGTAAATTTGTCCGCATCCGAGTGCGTTGTGTCCCACTTCGCTGTTCCCCATATCATCATCTGATGGTAAACCAACAGCGGTCCCATGTGCTTTAATTTGTGTGTAGGGACAATGCTCTTTCAGCCAATCCAGAGTTGGTGTGTTGGCTTTCTTAACTGCATCTCCCAAATCATCTTTCCCTATTCCTATACCATCCATTACAACGAGAACAATCGGTTTTTTCATAATTTTCCCATATAAAAAACGTTACTTTGTTTGAAGTTCTCCCTCTTTCAGCGAGAATTTCAAATCTTGTTATTTAAAAATTACATCGGGTTATTGGTTGCCCATGCATCCGTGATTGTCAGAATGAGATCTACGCCATTATTCGGGATGTAATTCATCGTAATCGCACCTGTCGGAATTGCCATCAGTTCAGTAAGGAATTTTGCGGTAAAGGGTTTGCCGCTGTTGATTTCCAACGAGTTATATGCGGAATTGGATCCTTGGCCGGTATTGACGATCGTGATTCCAAATGATTGCAGATATGTAATAGTCCGATTTAGAATGTCTGGATTCGATGAACCATTTATTAAGGTAATCCTTGCTCCTTCAGCTTTAATCAGAGATGCACGATCCTCACTGACTGTGACCGGGGAGGCTGCTATGCTGGTGCTGAAGATGACATCCCGTGCTTCACGGATTTTATCCGGAATCGGGATTAAAATCTGCTGTGTTCCATCGGCAGTTTTTCCATATTCCACCTGATAGGGCGGAGCAATGACGCTTTTTACGATTTGATACGGCTGGAGGTCAACCACTGTCCAGGCGATTTTCATCATATCTTCAAAAGTCAGGTTTGTATTTAATGCTTTCGATAGACTTGCATAAAGCTGATCTGCTTTCAGCAACATTTTGGGAAGCTGCCAGACCATTTGTTCGTAGAGCGCAAACAGCACATCCTGCTGACGCTGAGCACGCTCAAAGTCACCGCCTTCGCTGTATCGAAAACGGGCATATGCAAGTGCAGTTTTCCCGTCCAGATCCTGGACACCCGGCAGCAAAGTTACCGTATTTCCCGGACCGATCGGATCGACTGTAATACCATCTTTAACATTGATAGCCAGTTTGTCAATGGAATCAATGAAATCGACAAACCCTTCAAAGCTAATCACTGCATAATATTGGATATCAACACCGAGTAGAAGCTCGACGGTATCTGTAGCAAGCTGCGGACCACCACCCGGCAAATGTTCTGCTTCTCCCAGGAAGTAAGCCGTATTAATCCTGCCATAACCATGATTCGGGATTGACACCCATAAGTCACGCGGAATGGAGAGCATTCCGGCATATTTGGTGATTGGATCATAAGTGAGGAGCATCATGGAATCCGTACGCGAATATTTCTCACCCGCTTCCCAGTCGCGGTAATCCATGCCCATGGCGAGACAGGTAATTCGTGTACTGCCATCCCAGGGTTGTCCTTTTTCAGCGCCTAATTGGGACATATCTAACTCGGAATCGATATCCGGCTGCAATGTTCCAAGAGAATTGTCAGTCGGATTAACTGCCAGTTTCCCGGAATCATCGATCACCGGGGCGCCTGGCAGATTGATAATTGTCATCGATTTCGCATATTTGTTTACCTGCGAAAAAACTAAGGCGCCAATTATCAGACCAATCGCCGTGAAGATTCCCAGGATGACGAATTTCTTGTTATTCTTAGGCTTTTTCCCTTTTGGATTCTGTTGGGGCGGGAAGGGCATTGGCTGGCCGGGATTCTGTGGATGCTGCGGGTATTGCATCGGATTTTGTGGTGCATTATTTTGAGACATCGGCGTTTGGCCGTACGGATGTTGAGGAAATTGCTTTTGTTCCATAATTTTCCATCTTCTTAATTTATTTTTCTGGCGGAATTTTGAGGTCTTCCAGGTTGGTTTCGATCCATTTCGATCCTTCGCTGATCAACATGATCGGAATATCTTCCACGATTGGATATTTTCGATGGCAATTTTCACAAATCAGCCAGGAATCCTTATAGAGCATCAGATTTCCTTCTCCGTTTTTTACACAAACCGGACATCGCAAAATTTCCATTAATTTTTCTTGTATCATGAGGTCCTCCGATTCATTTTTCTATGTACGAATTTTACCATATTGAGCTTTTTTGCTTTGACAGCAGCAATTCGAAATAAGGATATGTATTTCGAATAAAAAGAGAAAACTTGTTGTTATGTAATGTTTGCGCGAAGCGCAAACATTACATAACAACAAATATTTTTTCCATATTAGAATCGCTGCTTGATTGCCTTCAGCGAAACATGACATTAAATTATATGCACGAATCTGGTGGTTTCGCACATGGTTTCAATTTTTAGTATTATCGGAAAGAGTGCCTGTTCTTTAACCGCAATGTGTCCATTGTCTCTATTGCGAAGGTTCCTCATCCTCTTTAGATAATTCCGGCGGCATACCTTCTGTGCCAGGCCCATATTCAAAAATTGATTGCCATGGACGGTATTGCGTTTCAAATATATCCTGGAGATGCACCAGCCCATCCTGATAAACAGTTCGTTTGACAGTGACATCCGCACCTTTGACTGCATAATCCACCTGTTTGATTTCGCCGGCAGACAATGATTGATTTTCACGATAGATCGGTTCATCAGGTTCCGTCACATTAACGGGACCGGTTGATTCCCAATCCACATAGCGGTAAACATCGGTGCTGTAAAACTTCCATTGTATTGAAGATGCATTTGGATTGACATAAGTTTCCATCAGAATCCAATACGGTGTGTCATTGGAAAATTTCAAGTCCAATACCGGAACATAAACGGATGCATCCAATCCTGAGAGTTTTGGATCAATATTACCGTTAGCAATTCTTTCATAATAGAAAACCCGATAAGCGTGGGCATGTCTTTCAACTATGGGCAGCCCGTAAAAAAAAGCAGTTCTGAAAAGCGTTGTTGAAACCTGGCAGACACCGCCGCCAATCCCCTGAATTGTCTCATTTCCGAAAATGACCGGCGCTTCGGCATAACCATTATCAATATCAATTTCTCCGATCTTGTCAACCATAGAAAAAGTTTCACCTGGAGCAATCAAAACGCCATGAAAACTGGCTGCTGCTGCCGTGATGTTCTGGACTCGTGCCGGATCAGAGTTAAAGAAATATGTGTATTGTGATTCAACCAGTTGTGTGATACCAAGATCTGCTCCAACAGCATGACTGTCAACGACGGGTTGTGTGATGATCATTGCAATTTCTGCTTCATGCTGTCCAGCCTGGATGGCCGCAGCAATATTCAACATCGTCTGTTCCAGATTTAGTTTTTTACCAACGACTCCATCAGCGATCGGTTCGATGATATGTGTAGTGTCGTTAAAAACAAAACGGGCATTTTGCGGTTTTTGTTCAATCTGGACTGCAATTTCAACCAATCGATTATAAAAAAGATCACGCTTCGGGCTCATTTGAATCTTAACCAGACCATTTTCGATTACCGGTTCAAAATGAATCCATCCGGCCAGAGCATCAGCCTGAATAGTTTCGATGGGCTGGGAAATTCCATTCTGATTGAAAAAGAGAACAAAATCTTGTCCGATGAGTGATTCCAGTTTCGTTTTTTCTTCTTCCAAATTCACAACAGTCGGTTCAAATTTCGCAACGGGAAGTGCAATCTGAGCAGTTTGAAGGTTTTTCCCCAGAATCTGCAATTGAGTCATCGTCATTAATTTATCAACTGCTTTTCCGGTTTTCCCCGGTTCGATGACCACATGTGATCCCTGCAGCGTAATGGATGGAAGTTCAAAAGGTTCATCGATGTAACCGGACAACGACGAAATAAAATTATACGCAACTCTTTCATCGAACATCAGCACCGGTTCCAGATCGTAAGAGAAGAGAAGTGCAGCCATACAGATTCGCAAATTTTCGAAAATATCGGAAGTTCGGCCAATAGTCCAAGCTTTTTCGACGGTTTGATTAAATTGAATTTGCATGCCTAATTCTTCAGGAATTGCGTGCCAAATGTCAGTCCCGTAGGTAAAAACAAAAGCAGCTTCGGTCGGATATTTTAGATTTTCTCTCAGTTTTTGTTCGGCTTGTTCTCTGGTCAATCCTCCAACGTTGATTCCTGAAATTGATATCCCATGATATATCTTTTCTTGAAATTCCCGATTGTAAAAAATTAGAAACATAAAAAAGAAAATGATTCCCAGAATGAAACTGCTGAAAAGAATCAATAAAAATTTTTGAAATCGATATGATTTATCTCTTTTTGGAGCTTCCTGCATAAGTAATATTTTTCCTTATTTTTTTGAAAAAATCACTGAATCAGTCTTTTGAAATATCAGGAGGACCATTCGCTATTCGTTCATTTTTTACGAAGTGCAAATAAACGAACAACAATTTCTCTCTTTTTATTCAATAGACCAATCAAAATTTCGATTTGCTGTTTCTGAAAGATTGAAATCGAAAATATAAATGTCATTTTCATTCAAGTTCAGATGTTCACGATAGTTTCCAAATGTAGCCACAATCAGCGCTTCATTCATACCGAATCTTTTATTTTGACTGACAATGATGTATCTGGCATCATAATCTGATGCATACCATTCTATTTTTGAAGCCCAACTGGAGGGAATGATTTTGCCGTCTCTTGTTTCGATTGGAGCTACCTGGAGTTCATTCCCTGAGTAATAGTTCATCGCATGCGTTTCCCAGTAAGTCCCATAACCGTTCATAAGTCCGCGATCCCGTAAAGCTTCTGCAATTTCGATGTAACCGCGGTTGTTTGCCGGTGTGGACCGATAATTGAATGAAATATTACTGGCAGCGAAGACAACTAATGGAATCCAAACCAGAAAGGCGAATAAATTTTTTCGTGGTAATTTGTAGTTAATTGTGCGAATCATCAGAAGAATACCGAAGAAAAATGCCGGACTCATGTAACGGACTGCCGGTTCCCCGTTGGTTATCTGTGTGAATGTAAAACTGCCTATGACACATGCAAAACCGACTGCCATGGTCTGTGTTGTCAAATCCAATTTAAAATATCGCACAAAAAGCGGAATCAAGGAGATCAGAATTATTAATGCCGAAATAAATCCTGCCATTTGGCCGACGGAATGAACCGGATAGGAATGTTCAAATCGGTTGAAACCGAAAATGATCAACCAGGTATTGAATGTATTTTGTAAATATTGAAGGATACTGTCAAATGGTATGAGATGAAGTTCGGTAGATCCAGTTTTTAAGTATCCCAAAGAGTTCATTAGAATGGTTGTGGTTTTTCCGATCGTCGCTGCAAATACAGCAAGCAATGCGAGATGAATTTCGTCAATTGATTTGGATCGAAATTGTCTGATGATAACCGACAGGATCAATGGCAGGATAGCAAAATATAGAACGAATCCGTCAGCGATACAGCCGGCAGAAGCAATCAGGAGGAACCAACAAAACAACCATGTCTTCTTCCGATTAGAGCGAACGCACAAAATGTTTTGCACCAGTAACAGCAGGATCAGGATATACGCGATCGCTATTCCATGCATGCCAACTGTCATAAAAGAATGTCGCAGCGCTGTTGGGACAAAAGCAATCATCAGGAGCGCGAGAATATTCCTTAATCTGGCATACTGCTTGGGCGATGAAGGCATCAGGAAATAGGAGCAGAAGACGATGATGGCATATGCAATCGGTCCTATCAGGTAAAGGACAATTTTTCTGCTAAAAAATAATCGCAGAATGGCAGCCCACAGAATATCTCCGGTAAATGCCGAAAAAAAACCGCCATTCCAATTTTTCAGGAAAGGATTCCCGTTAATGAATTCCTCAGCAGCCCGAATAAAAAATGCATTATCTGAGTTGACGGGGAATGCAAAACTGTAATAATAAATGTAATAAGCAATGAGCGCAAAAAATGAAAATGTCAGAATTGAAGCGTGAAGCCAGGTCTTTTTCCCGTTTTTAATCATGGGATTAAGTATAGTATATAGATTTCATTTAAAAAAATACAAAGACAGTCATTCGAAATATGAAAAGAATTCTTTGTTGATTCGAATAGTCTTATCCATATTTCGAACAGCAGATGAAAGAAATTACACATCCGATAATAAAAATTGAATTCAATTTTCGTAGGAATTGC
>JAPKMT010000064.1 GCA_026645735.1 Flexilinea sp. | reverse complement strand
CGACGACCCAATGGTAATGTGGGTGCAGGTGTAGGGGCAGGGCTTGCCCCTGCCCAAAAATAAATTATAACGAACCATATTGACATCGGGCAACCGGCCGGTCGCCCCTGCCCAAAATAGGTCATGCCCAACCATATAGATATTGGGCAAACGGCCGGTCGCCCCTGCCCAAGAATAAATCATGACAAACCATGTCGATATTGGGCAACCAGGCGATCTGCCGGTTGCCCCTACAATAAATGATCATCCATTTGCACCGTAGGGGCAGGGCTTGCCCCTGCCCAAAATTGGTCATAAAAAACATCATCAATCGGGCAACCAGGCGACCTGCCGGTTGCCCTTACCCCCTGCCCAAAATGAATAATTCGGAATTAAAATAACAAAAATAAAAGGATTATCGAGAGCGCACGTGTTATCTGTATAAATAAAAATGATTGGCATTTTTTCATGACGTTAATCATTATTTTTAGATGAATAAGTAAGGAATTGGTTGATTAAACCATGAATTGTAAGAATAATTACAGCGAAAATCAAATGCAAATCGAAATAATTCTGCGAAGCAGAATATTTTATAAAGAAAAACAATATTATAATTATTGGCGGAATAAACCGTTAACCAATATTATTCCTAAAGCACATGAATAAAAATATAAAGGGTTTCTCGAAATATTTCACAATTTAAAAGGGTTTATGAATTTTACAAGATTATGCAAGATATTCGATTTTTTGGCTTAAAACAGGAATTCATAAAATGGATAAATGCCGGAAACTCGGAAAGCTATGACCTGAATGTTGCCGTTTCCTGTTTGGAAAAAGTATCAGAATATGCCATCCGTAAGAAAATAAGTCAGACCAGTTTCTGGAACATATCGCAATATTTTACTTTTGAGCTAATTTATCAGAAATTATTAACTTCAATCCAAATGCAAATCCTGGAAAGAAACACCTATAAGACATTCATTAATGTGGGAAAACTTTATTTAAAATTTCTCAAGGAAAAGCCATATCTTCAGCAAGCCAATGAGCCAAACTTTTCGGTAATGACAATTGCAGGAAGGGATACCAAAGTAGACTCGGACCCGGCAACAATTATTTTACCTACTATTCAAAATGTAGAAACATCGATCAAGCCTTTCGAAATGGAGGAGGAAAATCCAACAATTGTTCCATTCGAAACAGTAATGGAAGCGTCGGAATTCCCTCCATTAGAAATTGAGGAGGAAAATCCGACAATTGATCTATTCGAAACAGCAGTAGAAGAGAAAGCAATTATTCCACATGAAACAGCAGTGGATGAATCGGCAATCCCTCCATTAGAAAAAGAGGAGGATAAACCGACAATTAATTTTCTCGAAACAGCAATGGATGAATCGGCAAGCAATCCATTCGAAACAGCAATGGTTGAGTGGGAATTCCCTCCATCAGAAATGGATTTTGAAGAAATAGAAATTAATCCATTCGAAAAAGAAGTAGAAGAACCTGCAACCATTTTTTCCGAAACGAAAATTGAAGAATCGTCAATTCTTCCGTCGACAAAACAACCTGAAAAACATTATTTGAAAAATATCAATCCGGATGAAATGATTGCCTGGTTGATTACTCAACGAAATGAAAATGGAACACGATATTTGAAATATGTCGTTGAGCGATATATCCACACCCTTCAACGTGCTCCGGCGAAATTAGACTTGCCCCCTGGGATAAACCTTAATGTTTTTTCCTGTCAATCGGTAGAGGAATTCAATATGCTTTGGGAGCGTTATAAGGCAGCTCCGAACTTTGAGAGTATTAACGCGAAAAATTATGGCCGTCTATCTGAAGGATTAAGCTGTCTTTCCCGATATCTATCGTATCTAACAGAAAGCCAGAATGAAAAAATACTGTTTGATTTCATACAGAAACCAGCACCTTCGATCGAACAGCCGGAACTCGATATCGCTCATTCAGTTGATACTGTTAAAGCGGCATTTTTTACTTGGATTTCTGCCGAAAATAAAGCGCAGATTGATCCCTCCATCCTCATATCCTCTCTCGATAGTGCTTCGGAGCAGCTCCAAAAGTGGGATATTGCCTTTTATCCTTTATGGGAAATAACAAAACCGTCAGCCTTTGATGATCTATACAAAAAGGCTCGAGATAATAATCTTTTTCGAATGATCGACCAAAAGACTTATTCTGATTTTATGATAGATGGTCAAGTGTTTTTAGAGTTCTTGAATTCAAAGCCTGTTTTTCAACAAATTAACGTAAACGAGGATGTGCCATCTTCTGATGAACAGTCAACTGAATCATTAACGATCAAAGACGCAGTTATTCGCGTACTTTCCGATAAAATGTACCCTATGACCGCTGATGAGATTTATAAAGAGATAATTAAGCAAGGTTTATATGTTTTTAGAACGCAAAATCCAGTTAATGTTGTTCGTAATATTATTGAGAGCGCTTGTGACAATTCAGGCTATTCAGAAAAAAAAAGAGTTGCAGTTCCTTGCTTTCACTTTGAGAGAAATGATGAGGGGAAAAGGGTTTATTCCTCATTGGCAACGGGTAAAGTGGAAACCTCAAAAAACCAGGATTTTGAAATTGAGAAAATTTCGACACAACCTGAAAAACGTTATTTAAAAGAAATCAATCCGGATGAAATGATTGCCTGGTTGAGTAATCAACCAAATGCTAAAGGAATAAAAAATTTGAAATCTATCCTTGAGCGATATGTCTACAGCCTAAAACATGCTCCGGCGGAATTAATCTTGCCCCCTGGGATGAACCTTAATGTTTTTTCCTGTCAATCGGTGGAGGAATTCAATATGCTTTGGGAGCGTTATAAGGCAGCTCCGAACTTTGAGAGTATTAACAGGAAAAATCATCACCATCTATCTACAGGATTAAGCTTTCTTTCTCGGTATCTTGCATATCTTACAGAAAACCAGAGTGAAAAAATACTGTTTGATTCCATACAGATATCAGCACCTTCGATCGTACAGCCGAAACTCGATATCGCTCGTTCAGAATCTGGTCAGGTTGTTGACTTTGAAAAACAAGAACAATATCAAAATACAAAACCGGTATCCTGCAAGATCCAAGGAAAAGATATTTTTATTGAATCACAAAATTGGAACAGCCTTCTGGTCGCAATAACTGAATGGTTAATGAAAGAATGTAATCCCTTTCTCACTAATTTGGATCGGATATCGCTTTATGGCAGTCAACCTTTTTTCCTCCCCGAAAAACCGGAAAAACTCAACAGCAGGTTGCTTTCGAACGGCAAGTGGATCAGTGTCAATTACAGCGCAAATATGATGGTCACTATGATCGGGTTTCTCCTGCGGTATTGTAAAGTCCCATATAAAGATGTAGTCATTACCTATGTGCCGAAAAATGGAATGATTTCTGAAGTAAGGGAACAACCGCCAGTTCGAAATATTCCAAAGATAATTGATGAAGCAGTTATTACCACAATGATGGATTTACTTGAAAAGAACTTCCCAAACGGAATCCGGCCAAACTCGATGATCGATTTGAATAAATTCAAGAAATACTTTTTTGAAGAGACTGGTGAAGAAATAGAAAACAATATCAATGACATTCCATCCATATTAATGACACTTGGTGTAAAGAATGGTGAGAAAATTTTCTTAATATCTGAATCTGGAAAGGAGCATCTCGCTGAGTTATTTGACCGTCTGATACTTGAGGGCAATTGCTTATTTTTTTATAATGAATTATACGATGCTCATGCAGATTTCTTTCAGTCATTGCATATTTTTTCATCGGATTTACTCAAAAAGATTCTTTCGGAATTAAGACCAAATCTTTTTTTTACCAAATTATGCTGCCAGACAAACAGAGAAATTACCGTAAAGTCAGAAATTGTGCGTTGTTTTGAAAAAGAAATCAAACGTTCCTATGATCAACTGAGTGAATTACTGCCATATGTTCCAGCTGCAAATATTCGCCATGTGCTGGCACAAAATCGTGATTTTATCTGGGTGAGCACCGGCGTTTATACACACGTTCAAAAAATTTCGTTTGACGAATCTGAAAACCACGAAAATAGTTCGCTTATTAAGGATGCGATTTATAAGAAAGGATTTGGATCCCTTGCTGCATTAAACATTGCAGCGACTATGGAATTAAATCCCGAGCTTTCCGAATTCGCAATCAGAAACGGCTTTTTTGAAAAATATCTTTCTGACCGTTATGAAAAACGAGGCAATGTCGTTTCGCCGAAAGGTATCGCGTTGAATTCTATTGCCGTATTTGAAGACTTCTGCCATTCATCCAGCCAATTAACCCTGGCTGATCTACTTAACTACGATAAGGAAATTAATTGCGTAGTTAATATCAGTCAATCGCTGCAGATCGCCTGTAACAATATGGTACGAATCAACCGTGATATATTTGTCGCAGATTGTGAAATCCATTTTGATATTGATGCTGTTGATAACGCGTTAGATATGTTCTTCCACGGGGATGTTATCCCCCTTAAAGGTGTAACAAGTTTTACTTCCTTTCCTTATATGGAGGGGTATCCTTGGAACTGGTATCTGCTTGAGAGTTATTGTCGTCGATTCAGTCAGCAATTCGGATTTCAAAGTCTTGCGGCAAACAATAAAAATATCGGTGCGATTTACAGAAAGTCGGCAAGGTTTAAAGATTACGCTGAAATAATAGCTACCGTAGTTGCAGATAAATCAATTCGTTTAAATCAAACTGAGGTTGGTGATTATTTATCGCAGCATGGATTCATCGCTCGCAGAACGAGTTTTATCTCAGAAGTCATAACTCAGGCATCCTTAATAAGGGAAGGAAAGTGTTAGTGTATGTACGCATATACCTACGATATGCAAACCGGCGGATTACTGCTGAACGACAGTACGCCGCAATTTTCTAAGGAACCGCGCCCGGTTTATTATCGCGAACTGGATATTCTCGGTTTCGATTCACATTTTAATTACCCCAAACAGGATGATTTGCCGTATATGTGGGCGGAAGCGAATTGTTACTGGTACCGCGGAAATTTGGTGGCAAAAACCAAGGGCGGATCCCTTTATACGATTCCAGACCTGGAATTTACTGTGGATGCTGTTGGCAAGCGCATTTTACCAGACGGAGAAACGCTGCAACCGGTTGATGTGGCTGCCATGGTAGAAAAGAATCGTGAATTGCTCGAAGTCATTGAGCAATCCACGATAAAAAAAATTTTTGATGTATATAAGCGCTACAAGAATAGATTGGACTGCTTCTATGTGGCTTTTTCGGGAGGAAAGGACAGCACCGTCTTGCTTGATCTTGTGAAGAAAGCGCTACCGAAGAGCAGTTTCATCGTTGTATTCGGTGATACGGGGATGGAGTTTCCTGATACCTATGAGGTTATCGACAAGGTGGAGCAACAATGCCGTCAGGAGGGAATTGCCTTTTACCGCGCTGCCTCTCATTTAAAACCGGAGGAAAGCTGGCGAATTTTTGGACCCCCATCGCGCGTTCTTCGCTGGTGCTGCTCGGTTCATAAATCTGCTCCTCAGACATTAAAGCTGCGTGAAATCCTTGGTAAAAACAATTATATAGGTTTAGCTTATGTCGGCGTTCGTGCATGTGAGAGTACTACGCGTGCTGATTACGACTATGAAAATTATGGATTAAAACAGAAAGGTCAGTATTCTCATAACTCGTTATTAGATTGGACTTCCGCTGAAGTTTGGATGTACTTATACACACATAAACTTTTTATAAACCAAGCATATATGAAGGGCAATTCTCGAGCTGGTTGTATTCTTTGCCCAATGGGAGGAGGTAAATCGGATTATTTCCGAAATGTCAGTTATCCAAATGAAATAAAGCATTTCACCGATATTATTCGAGATGTCGTAGATGAAAATAAAATAATTGATTATGAGAGCTACATAATGAACGGCGGTTGGGAATCAAGGGGAAGCGGGCGCGATTTGAAATTTGGATTATCCCCTTACAAAGAGGAAATAAATGGAAGTACATTAGAGCTATCAGTTCCCAATCCAAATAAGAATTGGCGCGAATGGGTGAAAACATTAGGAGTATTCCCATTTGAATATTCAATTCATGAAACGAAAAATGGTAGTGTTGCAAAAATGCCGGCTAATATGGATAAAACTCCTTATGCTAAGCTGTTGAAACAGGTTATGTTAAAAACAGCTTTTTGTGTCGGATGTCGAGTATGCGAAGCAAATTGCCGAATTGGATGCATTTCGTTTAAAAACGGATTTCAAATCGAAAATTGTATTCATTGTGGTCAATGTCATATTATTCCCCATGGATGTTATGTCGCCGATTGTCAAAAAAAACCTTTGGAAGGCAAGCATATGAAGAGCTTAAATACTTTTGAAGAACATGCACCAAAACCAGAATGGATTTCCGATTTTTTTGAGAGAAAAGATGAATTTTTAAAAAATAACACATTAGGTCCAAATCAATTAACAAAATTCAAGCGCTTTCTTTCTGATGCTTCTCTAATTGAAAAGAACCAAATCACAGAATTTTTCAAACTGATAACTATGATTGGTTGGGAAAAAGAACAATCGTGGAGTTTAATATTAATTCAGCTAGTAAACAATAATCCTCAAATGAGATGGTATGTAGAAAATCTATTAGTTGGAATTAATTATCATCGAAAAACTGTTGAAGATATGCTTACTATTCTTGGACTTAGTGAGAAAATGGCAAGAGCTATTTTAGCTTCATTCAAGCGATTATGTGAATTACCTCTTGGCAAAAAAATTAACTTTGGAACTTACACTGAAAAGGGCAGGCAAATTGAAACAATCACTCGCTGTAAATCAACGCTTGAAGACAACCGTGTAATTCTATATTCCCTTTACAAATTTGCCGAAGCTTGTGAGGGGTATTATCAGTTCACACTCTCGCGCCTGCTGGACCATTCCATTGAATCCGCCGGTATCAGCCCGACACAGATTTTTGGATTTGATCGCAGTGAGATGGAGCGTTTTTTAAATGGCCTCTCGGTTAAATATCCGGAATTTATCAATGCCACATTCACCCATGACCTTGACAAAATCACTCTCCGTGAAGAAAAAACATCGAATGACGTGCTTAGCCTGTTTTGAGGAGGACGAACAGAATGAATAAATACAGCGATTATTTCGAAATTGATGAAGGCTACTGGCCGGAGATCAATCCCAGTTCGATTAAAGATCCTTTAAATAAATGGGAGAAGACATATCCTCATAAAACCTTCATTGAGCTACTGAAAGCGACTGAACGCATGCTCTCACGTGAAACCAACAATGTTAAAAAGGGAATCTGGATCGAAGGCGCTTATGGAACCGGTAAGTCTCGGGTTGCCTGGACGTTGAAAAATATCCTTGACTGTAGGGAAGACGATCTTCGTGCTTATTTTCGTAAATATTCAGCATTACAGGTTGAGTCAGATTTGCTCGCAAAACTTGTCACACATAAACAAGGAAAAATTATCACTGCATATCGTTATGCGTCCAGCGAAATCGACAGTGATCGTGCTTTAATTATGGCGGTTTATGAAAGTATTACCAAGGCGCTCAGTGATGCAGGCGTTGTTTACAGGGGTGAGAACACACTGCGTGGTGGTGTGGCTTTATGGCTATCAGATGATGCAAATAAAGGATATTTTAATACACTCATGGCTTTGCCAGAATACAGAGGTCTGGGAAGCTTTGCCGGAAAATCGGCAGACGACGTTATTCGTTTATTGAAAGATAAAAATGCGAAAGTAGAAGCTCTGATGAAAGATATTTTTTCATTGGCAGACAGCCGCCAAATCAGTGCGCT
Organism: Flexilinea sp.; assembly: GCA_026645735.1. Taxonomy (GTDB): domain Bacteria; phylum Chloroflexota; class Anaerolineae; order Anaerolineales; family Anaerolineaceae; genus Flexilinea. The sequence continues at coordinate 8,857 of JAPKMT010000064.1, read as the reverse complement.
GACCATCAGCATGGATGACTTGATAGCCTGGCTTACCGATATTATCGATCAGAACCAACTTAAAGCAATTGTTCTTGTCTGGGATGAGTTTTCAGCTTATTTTAAGAAAAACCGGACATCATTAGACGAATTTCAGAAACTTGCTGAACTTTCCAACAATAAACCATTTTATCTGATGATTGTGACTCACATGTCAGGATCAATTTTCAGCGAAACGGATCAGACCGGTAAAATTGTTCGTGATCGTTTTGTCCGAAAAGCGATTGAAATGCCTGACTCGATTGCATTTGAATTAATCAGACATGCTCTCAAGGTTAAGGACAGCCAGAGAGATCTTTGGAATGGATTGGCCGATGATATAAACAATCGCATGTCTTCCTCTCGGGAAGCGGTTCAAAAAGTTGTATGGAAAAATTCTACTGCAGATGAAGATGTGCTTAAAGGAATATTACCACTGCATCCATTTGCTGCTTTATTGCTGAAAAATATATCGACGGCATTTGCGTCAAATCAGCGTTCCATGTTCAACTTCATCAAAAACGCCGAGACTGAAAACCTTCAGGCATTTCAATGGTTTATTGACAACTTCAGCCCGGATAACGGTGATATCCTGAGCATCGATTACTTGTGGAACTTTTTTTATGAAAAAGGAACCGATGAGTATGGTATTGGAGCGGGCAGAATCAATCTCGATTCAATGGTCCGTACAATTCTCGATACCTATCCAAAAAATGAAAATCGGTTAAATAACGAGCAAAAAAGAATTTTGAAAACTGTATTGATGATGCAAGCGATCAGCGAAAAACTTGGTGACAGTGTGGAATTGTTCCTGCCAACCGAGCAAAACATCAACTACGCTTTTGAAGGTACTGATTTTGAAGGAGACTATGCAGTAAATGTTATCAAAAACAATTTGGTGAAGGAAGGAATCCTGTATTCCAAACCAATTGGAAATGGTAAACAACAGTTTGCTGCTGCTGCTGTATCAGGGGATCAGGTGCAAATTGACAACATCAAAAAGCGTATTTTCAATGAAACAAAAACTGCTTTTTTGATAACAAACGGCGGCATGGAACAGGTTCTATCATTAACACCGGCACTTCGTATACGATATGATGTCACTCCGGTAACTGTTGAAAACTTTACTTTTTCTATCAATCGAATCACTAATGAACCAACTACTTATAAATTGCGTGCTATATTATCTTTTGCTCGGAACGATGAAGAGCAGAATAGAATTCGGGACCTGATTAAAGGCGCGATGAATAATAATCGCTATGAGAATCTCATTTTTATTGATACCTCATCCACCGTTTTGGGAGGCGAGCGATTTGAACAATGGGTCGAATTTTCTGCCAATGAAGAATATTGGAGGACAAAAGACGGGAAACTTGCTGACGAAATATCCCGTAAAGCAGGAAGCATTCTTGAAAATTGGAAGACCGACATTGCCAATGGGACGTTTATTTTTTACTCTCCTTTTGTAAAAACTGGCGAGTCTTATGATAATGCATCTTCTGTACTCAATGCATTGTCCAACACAGTAATTCGGAAGTATCCACTGTCTTTTGATAATGCAAAAGTCAGTGAAAACTTCTTCCTCATGTCTGGTTTGCAATCCGGGGCAAAATTTGGGATGAATCAAACTTGTGGGAGTGTTTTCCAGGCAAACTCTGTGCTTCCCTTGATGCAAGGATGTTGGCAAATTCAGGACTATTGGTTAGAAAATTCTTCCTTGCCCATTGCGAGATTAAAGGTTGAAGTAGACGGATTAATTAAATCAGCATTTGAGAGGGATGAACGTCGTATAGCGATAGGTGAAATATTCGATGCTTTGATGGAAAAAGGATTTATGCCTTGTAATCTATATGCCTTTTTGACAGGTTTTTTACTAAAGGAATACGCCGTTGAGACTTATCGATACAGCGACGGAGAAACCGGTGATAAAATGAGCGTAGACAAAATGGCTGAGATAATTGCTGAATACATCAAACACAAAAACACCCCGATACCGCATTATAGAGAAAAATTCATCGCGCTTCTGAGTAAAGAACAGATCGCTTTTATTGAGTTCGCTAAAGTTGTTTTTGGAATATCAGATAATAATTCAGTTGAGCGTACTGCCATTAATATTCGTTCAAAAATGAAAGACCTGGGATATCCGATTTGGTGCTTCAAGGAAATCGATCAAAACGGATTGGATGATTTTATTGATAAACTTGCGTCGATTGCCAATTCGACTCACACAGGGGAGAGTGTCGCCAAAATTGCTGTTGCAATTGGCCGTTTGTTGTTGCAGAGACCCACAGCAGCAGCCAACCTTGCAGCTCTATTCACAAAAGAGAATGCAGAGAAAGCCATGTTTGAATTTCTCAAAGGTTTTGAATATGGAGAAATTCTCAAGGTAGCCAATGAAATCAACGCAGAAAATGTGATCCAGGATGTAAAACGACAAGTTGGATCTGGTGAAGCTTTATGGTTGTGGGACCAGGAAACAGGTGAAGAGGAACTTCGCAAGCTACTCACCGACTATAAAATTATTGCTGAAAGCAATCAATTAAATCCGAAAACATCCTCGTTGAAAGAATGCTTTTTGGAATGGAAGGAGCAATTAAAATCAATCAGAATTCCTTATAAGGTTTTAATAAAACAAATTCCTTCATTAAAAGAATTCTTTGTTTTTCTAAGAGATATTTTCACAACAATAGATTTGACTTATAGTAATAAAATGATTTTCCTTAATGAAATCATGATAAAAAAAGATGAAATCGTGAATTTGTTTTCTACAAAAAAAGATGTTTTCAGAAAACAATACTCATATTATCTGGACGATTTCAGTGAAGAAGATGTTAATTTGTTGTATTCCAAATTACCGATCGAATCATATATTAAAGAAAATGCAGATTTTGAAAAATATGTTGATGAAGAAGCTAAGAAAATTCGTGAAGAAAAAGAGAAATACAAATTACATCAATTATGGACAGGCTTGACGTCTTCATCAACACCAAGGGATTGGTCCACCAGGAACAGAACTCCAATTCTTTCACTTGTTCCAATCTCACTTCATGGAGAGGCTAAAAGAGCATTTGGCGCTATTAATAGAAGCAATCCCGACGAAACAGAAGTTAAGTTTGCGTTGGATTTTCTAAATAAAGCAGCATTCTTAAGTGAAATTAATGACAAACGAAAAATTGATGAAGCGTTTATCCGTGATATTGTTGATCGTTTTTTTGTTGTTTTACCAGATGCAGATGAGGTTCGATCACGGATAGAGTCGGTTACTACGATAAATCCATTTGATTGGTATGGCGACCCAAATGTGAGACTCGAAGTAGAAAAATTCGCTCAGGCAAGATATAACTTGAGAGGATGCCATGAGGCCTTTGAAAGAATTGAAAAGATGGATGCTGAAAAAGCCAAAGAATACTTGAAGCGGCTCATTAAAGACAATATGAATGTTGGCATTGAAATCCTCAATGATGGGGGAAACATTGTGTGAAAACGGTTCCTGCTGATGAGGCTTATGAAAAAATTCAAAAATATCTGAAAAATGATGTAGCGACACCATTTTTCGTTGTTGTCGATGATAGTGATGAGTATAAAAGGATAAAGAAGGTGTTAAATTCCCTTGCCCAAATACGAGTCAGTGATTTTTGCGTTGCAAATGATACTTTTCCAGATTATGACAAGATTTACGATACAGTTTCTAAGGTAAAGGAGGATACACTGCTTCTTGGTTTGGGCGAAAGCGTCCGGTTGGGAGGAGATGACAATATTATCGGACGATTGAAAAACGTGTATAACTACAAAAAAGTAGTAATTCTATGCCGTGGAATTATCGAGACGATAAATTCTTTCTGCATGAATGACAAGAAATTCAAGACTGAAAGAAATGTCTGCTTTATAGAGACAGGAACATTTTTTGAGGTTGTGCGGGTTTCTAAATCTCTACATATGGCTGCAGAAAACGGTTTTAAAGCGCTTCTGCGTCATTTGGAAGAAGGAGATTCAGGCACAATGTATGTGAAAACGGACTTACATTTAAAGAACGTCCGCGAAATAAACTCTGCATATCAGGCAATTCAACTGATAGATCCGACTTTCCCCGTTCGATCTGATTGCATTAAGGAAGACTTATGGGTTGATTATCTTTCTGACAGAAGCATTAATGGTTATGATTTATTCCATTGGCGTAACTTTTTGAGCTTGAAAATGAACCCGCCAGAGAACATCTATCTAAAACATGTAATCAGTAAATCCGAGGATTTTGAAACCTACAAGAGAAAGTTTTTTTCTGCAATTTTTGACTTCCGACCAGATGATAAGAAGTTCAATGAAATGTATTATGCTCGTAAAATCTTACTCAAAAATATTAAAGATAATGAAATTGCAGAGTATGTCACTGAAACAAAAATTAAAGATGACAACAGGATTTTTTACTTAACCGATAATACAAATATTGAGCGTCAAGCTATTATTGAATCGCTGGATGGAAAGTCCACGATTCCCGAATCACTGAGTTTTATTTATCCAGCGTTATCCGAATACTTACAAGATTTCAAATTCATTGGGAAAAATGGTGATTTATTTACATCTTACTTTTCGGAATATAAATTCCAAAAAGTAACAAACAGACTTTTTCAGGATTTTCATAATAAAGTAATTTCTTTGGCTGCTGATGGAAACCGTCCTTATAATTCCTTGAAAACCAGAGGAGAAGTCCTTGACAGCCTCAATAAGAATAAAACTGCTTTATATTGGATGGACGCCCTTGGGGCTGAGTATATTGGATACCTTCAATGTCAAGCAAAAAAGCACGGCCTAAAAATTACTGTTCATGTTGTCCGGGCGAATCTTCCAACCATAACATCTTTTAACAGCGATTTTTATGAAACCTGTAATTGTATTAAAGTACAAAATAAGCAACTGGATGAAATCAAACATAACGGAGAATTGGACTTTAACTATGAAATTACAAAAGCACCAATTCACCTTGCAACAGAGCTTCAGATTATTGATAAATTTCTGGAATGGACAGTTTCAAAGTTATCTGGTCATTTTGTTGAGAAAGTGATACTTGTTTCTGACCATGGTGCAAGCCGTCTTGCAGTCATCAATGAAAAGGAATGTCAGTGGGAAATGACAAACAAAGGACAACATTCCGGACGTTGCTGCCCTTCCGATGAGACAGATATTAAATCAAATTATGTAACACAAGAAAATGATTTTTGGGTTCTTGCAAACTACGACCGTTTTAAAGGCGGACGCAGAGCAAGTGTTGAGGTACATGGAGGAGCTACTTTAGAAGAAGTTATCGTCCCAATTATTGAGTTTGAACTATTTTCAAATCCAATTAATGTTGTGAATATGTCCCCGATTATTAAAACGAGCTTCAAAAAGAACGCTGAAATTATCTTATTTAGCACTAGTCAATTAGAGAATGTTTCAATCAATATTAAAAACAGATATTATCTTGCAGAAGCAATTGGCAATCAAAAGTACAGAATTATTATGGAAGATATCAAAAAGTCAGATAAATATAAAGCCGATGTTTTTGAAGGTGATAATTTTATTGGACAAATCGATTTTGAAGTTCAACGTGAGAGTGCAAAAACAAATGACTCAGATTGGTTTTAATTAGGGAGCGTCAGGCATGATTAATAAATTGAAAAGCTGTTTCGATGAGATGGTCGTTTACAAAGATCTAAAGAGTAGTAACAATTTCTCGGCTTTAAGCCTCCCATCATTTATGCGTGATTGGCTCCTACGCAGATTCGAAGATGAAACGGGAGTTTTCAATGAAGATGAACTTGTTGAATTTGTCCATGAATTCATCCCACGCAAGGATGACTGGATGGGGATTAAAAACAGAATCGTCAAGGAGAATGAGCGCGTTAAGCTACTTGCAAAAATTTCTGTTGATATCGATATCCAAACAGGAGAAGTATCTTTTATTTTGCCTGATTTTGGTCTAACCTCAAAACAAACCATCATCGAAGATGAAGTCTGGGATTCATGTAAAAATGAACTGGTGAAAGGCCGTGAGTCTTGGGGCATGCTTGAATTGGGATATCGGCTGCCCGATTATAGCGTTACACCCAAGGTACCCGGTAAAATACGTCTGATTAATTTCAAAAATTTCTGCCCGTACTCGATAGAACTGGATTACTACAAAAATGTGCGAAAGGAGTTTGAAATCTCAGAGTGGATAGATGTTCTACTCGGAGCTGTCGACTATAACGCCAGCGGATATAAGAATGAAAAAGAAAAATTAACCATGCTTACACGATTGCTCCCATTTGTCGAAAAACGGCTCAATCTGATCGAACTAGCGCCAAAAAGTACTGGCAAGTCTTATCTTTATGGCCGCGTCAGTCGTTTCGGCTGGCTTTCAAGTGGTGGCGTGATGAGCCGCGCAAAGATGTTTTACGACATTTCTAAACGTACGGAAGGGCTTGTTTCTGGAAATGACTTTATCACCCTTGACGAAGTACAGACGATTTCATTCACAGATGTAGATGAAATGCGAGCGGCTTTAAAAGGATATCTCGAATCCGGTATTTATACCGTTGGAAATTATGAAGGTGTTGCTGATGCCGGTATGATTTTATGTGGAAACATTTCGAAAGAAACAATGGATAATGATGGTACGACAAATATGTTTGAAGAACTGCCAATTGTTTTTCATGAATCTGCACTGATTGAACGTTTTCATGGCTTTATTAAAGGATGGCATATCCCAAGAATGCATGATGATCTGAAAATTGCAGGATGGGCTTTGAACTCAGAATATTTTTGCGCAATTCTTCATGAACTTAGAAGCGATACGACGTATCGAGCAATTGTTGATAAATTAGTGATTGTTCCTGAAGCGTCCGATACGCGAGATACTGAGGCGATTAAGCGCATAACGACAGCATATCTAAAACTGCTATTTCCGAATGTGCAAAAAACAGAAGACATTTCTGCGCGAGATTTCAACCGTTATTGCCTACGCCGCGCTTGTGGAATGCGGGCCACGATAAAGAACCAGTTAGGAATATTAGATTCTGAGTATCGAGCGAAGGATATCCCTCAATTATCGGTTAATGAAGATCTCTGTAAACATGAAGGATAATATTCGTTGTTTTGCATGTGGTAAAGAACCACTCACGAAAGATGAGATTGGAATTAATAAAAAATTGCTGGGTAGTAAAATCCGGCAATTCTATTGTCTTGAATGCTTCGCAGAGTACTTTGGTGTTACAACGGATGAATTGTTAGCAAAAATCGAAGTATTCAAAGATCAAGGATGTACATTATTTTGATGGATTATTTAAATGATCTATGCTGATAACGCAGCAACAACAAAAATCTCAGAATCAGCTTTCAAGAAAATGCTCCCGTATTTAAAAGATCAATACGGCAATGCATCCAGTCAATATGCAATCGGGATGCACGCAAAAGACGCTATTGAGCATGCCAGACAACAAGCAGCAAATGCGATTGGCGCGAATCCATTTGAAATCATTTTTACGTCTGGAGGCTCAGAAGCCAACAATTGGATTTTTCGCAGCGTTTCTGAAATGTATCCAAATCAAGCAATCCATCTGATCACTTCGTCCATCGAACATCATTCTGTTTTGAACACTTGCCATGCTCTGGAAGCGAGCGGCATAGAAATCACCTATTTACCAGTCAATCAAAAAGGGGTGATCGCAATGAATGATTTACAAACAGCGATCAAACCGAACACGAAACTCGTCTCATTAATGCTCGCAAATAACGAAATTGGAACCATTCAGCCGATTGCAGAAATTGGAAAGTTTCTCCACGGAAGAGACATTCTTTTTCATACGGACGCTGTCCAGGCTGTCGGTCATATTCCAATAAATGTAAATGAACTGCAAGTTGATTTTCTATCCGCTTCGGCACATAAGTTTAATGGCGCCAAGGGAACCGGTTTTCTGTACAAAAATTCTGCACAAAAAATACTTCCTATGATCTATGGCGGAAGCCAGGAACTTGGTTTTCGTGCTGGAACGGAAAACGTTGCAGGTATTGTCGCTCTGGGCTATGCACTGGAAGAAAATATCGCAGCGATGCAAGCTACAGCGTCATTATTAAAAATACTGGTTGATCAAACTATCAAAGGCATCCTGGAAAAGCTGCCTTTTGTATCTATGAATGGCGATTATGAAAAGCGTTTGCCAGGAACAGTGAATCTCAGATTTGAGGGGATTTCCGGAGAATCACTGATGCATCTGCTTGATTTAAAAGGGATTTGCGTTTCAACGAGTTCTGCATGTAATGCGGGAAATGATGCGCCATCGCATGTTCTTCTTGCCTTAGGACAATCGGAAGAACAAGCGAAATCAGCAATCCGGATTTCTTATGGCCGGTACAACACATTGGAAGAAGTTGACATCATTATTGAAAATATCTGCAATGCCTGTAATAAAATTCTCCATACCATAAAAAAATAATTTCAAGAACAACCTCGAAAAAATATTGATTGGGAATTACATTACCATTGTAGGGGCAGGCTTGTCCCTGCCCAAAAAGAATAATACGGAACAACATCGATATCGGGCAACCGCAAATCTTGCCCAGGATGGACAATGACGAACCATATTGACATCGGGCAACCGGGCGATCTGCCGGTTGCCCCTACCCCCCTGCCCAAAATTTAATCATGCCAAACCATATAGATATTGGGCAAACGGCCGGTCGCCCCTGCCCAAAAATGAATCATGACAAACAAAATCGATATCGGGCAACCGGGCGATCTGCCGGTTGCCCCTACCCCCTGCCCAAAATTTAATCATGCCAAACCATATAGATATTGGGCAAACGGCCGGTCGCCCCTGCCCAAAAA
>JAPKMT010000063.1 GCA_026645735.1 Flexilinea sp. | reverse complement strand
TGGGTAACATTTTTATTTGATTCTTCGATCCCCGCAAAGTAACATTTTCTTTTGATACACACCGAGCCTTTTGAGAAAAAAGAGAAAACCTGTTGTAGTGTTGTTTTTGCGCTCCGTGCAAAAACAACACTACAACAAATAATCCTCCCCATATTTCGAATCGCTGGATAAAAGAACCACATGCAAGATCAGTAATTTTAAATTCAGCCTGGTTTTTCGAAATTATTGAAAAAACAAATCATCCTTTATCCCAAATTATAGCTGTAAAAAAACATACAAAATAAAAATGGTGGTCTGGACATTATAGATGAGGGGGTCACCCATAAGCCAGCCACCATAATAATTAAAGCCTATTCAAGACATAAAGTCAAGGCATTCAACAACAAGTCAGTAATTCGAAATTTGGGAATGTTTTTTTAATAGAGAAAGAAAATAAGTTATAGTGGTGTTTTTGCGCTTCTCTTAAAAACACCACTATAACAATTTGTTTTTTTCCAAATTTCAAATCTGGGAATTACCGGATTATTTAATGGTTATTCGAACTCTCTGGTAAAATTGTTTAGATTTATTCATTGATTGCCTCAAAAGGAAGAATAATTTGTTTGAATTACTTTTTTTAGGAACATCGGCATCTGCTCCATCCGTTCATCGTAGTCTCCCATCATTATTGATGCAGCATGAAGATCATCGATATTTAGTAGATTGCGGCGAAGGAACACAGCGCCAGATTCTGACAGCCGGAGCAGGATTTAAAAATCTGAATAAAATTCTGATAACACATGGACATCTGGATCATATCCTTGGATTGGCTGGTCTTCTTGCGACCCTGATCCGTTGGGAAAGTATGGAAGACATGGATATCTATGGCGGAAAAGATGCAATCAACCGCATTCAGGATTTAATCTATACAGTTGTGCTGCGTGGGAGCCAAATCCCTGCCCAGCTTCATTTTCACAATCTGAATCATGGAACTTTCATTGAAGAAAAGAATTTTACTATCAGTTGTTTCCCTGTTATTCACCGTGGATCAGACTCTGTCGGATATTTATTTCAGGAAAGAGGTCGACGCCCATTCCTTCCAGAAAAAGCCGAAGCGCTGTCAATACCACCGGGTCCCTGGCGCCGGGATCTGACCAATGGGGATAATGTTACGCTCCCGGATGGTCGTACCATAGAACCGGACCAGGTATTAGGCCCCTTCAAACCGGGGGCAACCGTTGCTGTTGTCGGAGATACTGGCGAAACTGATTCTTTGATTTCGTATGTCAGCGGTGCAGATGCACTGGTAATTGAAGCGACTTATCTGGAGGAAGAAGCTGATTTAGCAAATAAATTCTCTCATATGACTGCCAAATCATCTGCCAAACTGGCAAAGATGGCTGGTGTTCAACAGCTATTTCTAACCCATGTGTCACGGCGTCATCGGGAAAAAGACATATTGGCAGAAGCACAATCCATTTTTCCCAATACCATCGTTGCAAGAGACTTATCTGAGTATTTTGTAAAAAGATAAGAAAAATACTGGAACTGATTGATAAAAAAATATCCTCTAAAAGAGGATATTTTTTTATCAATCAGTTCAAAAAATTCGGGTACTATTCAGGATATACAATAGCAGCTTTTTCTAGAATACTTTCCGGGAATGTAAAACCAATTGCATCCGCCGTATCCTGATTCAATACAATATCAACATCCTTTAAGGATTCAACTGGCATAGTTGACGGTTCTGCTTCACCTTTCAAAACGCGAGCTGCCATTAATCCAGTCTGATAACCAAGCTTATAGTAATCAATACCGATCGTCATTAAACCGCCCGCTTTCACCATTCCAGGTTCACCACAAATGGTAGGGATCTTCTTTTCTTCAGTTACTTTTGCCAGGTTTGGCATGGCGGAAGCGATAGTGTTATCGGTAGGTGCATAGATTGCGTCTACTTTGCTGCTCAAGGATGAAGCGACCTGTTCGATGTCGTTGACCGAAGTAATCGTGCCTTTTTCCACCGCAAGACCCAACTTCGTTGCTTCTTCTTCAACTTGTTCCGCCTGAATTTCAGAATTCACCTCAGAGGAATTGTAAATAATTCCCAGTGTTTTTGTGTCCGGGAATAATTCCATCAGTAATGCCAGTTGTTTGTCAATCGGAGCAGCATCTGTCGTTCCGGACACATTTGTCCCTGGTACTTCATTGCTCTCAACCAGTCTTGCTCCGACCAGGTCAGTCACAGCAGTCACTAAAATCGGAATTTCAGTTGTGGCAGAGGCAACAGCTTGTCCTGCGGGAGTTGCAATCGCTAATATCAAGTCCACTTTATTTTTGACAAACCTGTCACTGATAGTCATCAGATTTGCCTGATCAGCCTGGGCATTTTGCTGGTCAATCTCGATATTCTTCCCTTCTTCGAAACCGGAATCTTTCAATCCTGCAACAAAACCGGAATTTGCAGCATCAAGTGCAGCATGTTCCACCAGCTGTAAGACACCAATTTGAATAAGTTCATCCTCAGCAAAAACGACACCGGTAAGAATGGCAGAAGCCAAAACAACAATTAATAAAGACAAAACGGATAATTTTTTCATGATGCTACTACTCCTGTATAAAATATATAAAAAAAAGACCTCCAGTTTGTGCAGGAGGTCTCTGTTTACAAATTCACTTAACCAAAAAGATCACTCTGCACGTTGGGTGGTAGTGTGATAAAAATAATAGCCAAAAAAGAAATAAACGTTGTTATGTTTCATGATGATTTCTCAACTATATCATATCCAAGAAAATGGCAAGGGTAAATTTTTATGATTTATGACATTCCCCGAATTTAAACAATAACCTGAAATGTGAGAGATATGTTATCCCCGTGCTGAATGTAAGTTCGGCCAGATATTGAATAACTGGCATTTGAATTTGGTTCAATTAAGAATCTTTTTTCGCAGAATCGATAAACGCCAAGGAATTAAATAATTCTGTGAGATGAATTTCACCTTCCCGATCCACAAGAGCAATTACTTCATCATTCTCCATGAAAACGGTGTCACCGTGCGGAGGAATGACTTCATCATTGCGAATAATTGCGGCGATGACCGATCTGAGTCCCAGATCTTTCAGTGATTTTCCGATGATCGGAGCATTTGAAGGAACTACTTCTTTGACAAGCGAGAAATTGCCTTTGCCAAGCTTGAGAAGGACCATCATATGACCGGTAGAGATTTCTTCTTCAATCATCATCGCCAACAACGCAACCTGGTTCAGCGCATAGTCGACATGAAAGGAATTATCAAATAACCAGGCATGTTTCGGATTGTTGACTCGCGCAATTTTTCGAGGAATCTGATATCGTTCTTCAGCAAGATAACATAAAAGCAGGTTTAGATGATCATCATCACTGCCAGCAACTAAAACGTCAGTATCTTTAATACCGGCTCTTTCAAGAGTGGGAATATCCAGGATGTCCCCTTCGTATACAATTTCTGTGGGCAGTTCTTTGTGAACCAAAGAAAGGACTTCAGGGCGAGATTCAACTACCGAAACGTTATGCTTTTGGGAAATGAGAACTCTGGCTAATTGAGAACTGGTCCTGCCTGCTGAGGCTATAAGAATATTCATTTCGTCCCCTCTTTCGTCATAATTCCGAGGCTCATATAAAGGTTTCGGAGTCCTTCCGTGTTGGTGCTGACATGCAGTACATCGCCCGATTCAACCTGCATTCCTTCTGTAAAACTCATGGTTTTTTCATTGTGTGTTACTGCAAAGATGATGCATTGCCTTACTTTCATCAAGTCATCGGATGAAAATTTTGTGTTAATTTTTGGAACGATAACATTATACACACCGACCTCAGTCGTTCCCAATGAATATGGAGATTGCTCCAGCTTATTCGTCAGTAATTCTTCAATTCGCAGAATACCCCAGCTAACCATGGATACTGTCTGAATATTCATATTATCGTAAAACATGCGATACTGCGGTTTCGTATTTAAGGCAATAATGTTACTTTTCTTAAATTTATCCTGGAACATCCGAGCCATTGTAAGATTCAGAATATCATCCGTTGTTGTTATAACCACTGCATCAACCAGATCGACATGTGCTCGCTCAAGTACATCATGTGCAAGCGCATCTCCATTAATCCTTTTCCCGTGAAAAGAATCTGGCAGGAGTTCAAAGCTTTTATATTTAATATCCACGACTGAAACATCGTGTCCACCCCTGTCCATTTCAATTGCAATGTTCAACCCGAATGTACCGCAACCTATTACTAATACTTTCATAAAAATATTCCTTCTCCACGATCCTGGCTAAAGATCGTCAATATCATAAGGGACTTCTGTGATTACAACATTCTGATAATGAATCAGCGCTTTGCGTAATGTATCAGCAGCGCGTGCGTGTAACACCGCTGTAGCCGGATTTTTGCTGACAAATTGAGGAACAATAACTGTAACAACTTCATTGGGTTCCAATCGTTTTAAAAGTGTTTCAATATAAGCAACAAGCGGTTCGATCAGATGACGATAGGGAGATTCTAAAATGGACAGCCGATATCCATCTCCCCATTCCTGCCATCCATTTTGAATTTTTTCCGATTCCTGAGGATCCACGGCGACATGAACGGCAGTGATATCATCAGAAATTGTACGAGCGTAACGCAGCGCTTTCATCGTACTCTGATGTACGCCACTGACTAACAAGATGACTCTATGGCGATTGATCTGAGCTCCAGCTTTTTCACCGTCGCGAAGCGATAATTTCTTACGGATCCCCTGATAATGAGAATGAATCATAGAAAACAGAAACACTAACAATGGGGTCAAAATTAAAACGAACCAGGCGCCACTGGAAAATTTTGTCACTCCGAAAATAAGCGATATGATCAAAGTACAAAATGCGCCAAAACCATTCATAAACATTTTCGTCACCCAATGGCGATCGTACCTTAGAATCGATCCACGACCGTGAAATTCCTCGCCTACCTTCATCTTTCCGGCATTATGCCAGCGTTTTGCCATACCAAATTGAGAAAGTGTAAAGGATACAAAAACACCAACCGCATATAAGGGAATCAAACGATTCACACTGGCCTGGAAAAAGATTATTAATGCACAAGCCATCAGCGCCAGGAAAACAATCCCTCTTGAAAAGACCAGTCGGCTGCCCCGCCATGAAAACTGACGCGGCAAAAACCCATCTCGGGCAAGCATGGCGCTCAGACGGGGATAATCTGCAAAAGCAGTATTTGCAGCCATGATCAGGATTAACATTGTAGAACCTACTGTGATCAAATAGAGAAAATTCTTTGAATGAAAGACGGTTCTGGCAACCTGAGAGATATTCGCTTCCAATTCTGATGGAATGACACCGGTTCGATACGATAAAAATGCAACTCCCAACAGAAGTGAACCCAGTAAGAATGCCATAATCACAAGTGTTTGTCCGGCGTTTTTCGATCGAGGTTCTTTAAATGCAGTAATGCCATTCGAAATTGCTTCAACTCCGGTCAGCGCTGTTGTACCGCTGGCGAATGCCTTGAGAATCAGGAAGGTCGTGATTGCAACAAAGGCACCTTCATGTTCCAATGCCGGAGGATTTTGAACTACACCCAGCGTACCTGTCAGAAACTGGAAGAGACCAAAACCAACCATAATGATGATCGAAAAGAGAAAGATATAGGTAGGAATTGCAAACGTTGTTCCTGATTCTTTCACACCACGCAGATTGATCACCATCACGAGCAGAACAAATCCAATCGAAATCACAACACGATGTGGATACAGCTCAGGGAATACAGAAGTAAATTGCGCCACTCCGGATGAAATGGAAACAGCTACTGTTAAAATATAATCTGTCAACAAAGCCGCTGCCGCAGTCATCGCAGGAAGGTCGCCCAGATTATCACGTGCAACAATATAGGCTCCTCCGCCATCCGGATACGCATGAATCGTCTGTTCATAAGAAAGCGTCAAAATCGCCAACAAAACAACAATACAAAGCGTAATCGGCATTGTTAATCCGAATGCCGCTGTTCCGGCTGCAGCCAGGATCATCATCATTTCCTGAGTGCTATATGCCATGGAAGACAAGGCATCCGATGCAAAAACTGCCAATCCGATTGTTTTACCAATTGTCTGATGTGCTGTTTCTGATGTGCTTAATGGTTTCCCAATTAACATGGTCAATAAGGAACGGGAGGGATTGTATTCCGCTTCATGATGGAATACTGTTTCATGCTTTTCGTCAAAATCTGTCATCTTGTTCCAATTCTAAAATCAAAAAAGGACTGTCTCCAACCTTGAAAATTCGTCTCAAGACACCCCCCATAATAGCTATCGAATTATACTTCAATCAAAAAATATTTCGAAATCGATCATTACATAAAAAGCGATTCGAAAGTTGGATTGGCTTTTCGAATATAGAAAGAAAATTTGTAGTTGTGACTTCCTTAGAGGCTCCACATAAATTGATTATAAAGACGATTCGATTGTCCATAAAATGGACGCTGCTGAAAATCATTCCTAAAAAAGCGAAAATTTATCTGAATGGTAAAATCTAATCATGTTGATTGATCGAATCAAAAAGATTTGTGGTTTTCGATGATAAGAACGAGGAC
This sequence comes from Flexilinea sp., assembly GCA_026645735.1. Taxonomy (GTDB): domain Bacteria; phylum Chloroflexota; class Anaerolineae; order Anaerolineales; family Anaerolineaceae; genus Flexilinea. Next base: position 10,249 of record JAPKMT010000063.1, on the reverse strand, counting down.
AAATTGACAAACCACAACATCTGTTTCAATTGCTTTTCTGGTACTGCCGGTCAGAATCCTTGTCCGCTGTGTGGTTTTGACAATCGTAATACTTGTAATTACCCGCAGCAGCTTCCGCTGGGTACGATCTTGAACCGCCAATATCTGGTTGGAAAGGCTTTAGGCCAGGGAGGATTTGGGATCACCTATCTCGGATATGATCTGTCAACAAACCAGCGAATGGCAATTAAAGAGTATTTTCCATCTGGCTTGGCCATAAGACAGGGTTTGGTTCTGCAGCCAATCACGCAAGAGACTCAAACAGCATTTTTACATGGCGTTGAACTGTTTTACAAAGAAGCAACGATTCTGGCGAGATTAATACGGTATCCCAATATCGTGAGCGTCTTCAATTTTTTTCAGGAAAATGGAACAGCCTATTTTGTTATGGAATACATCGAAGGTTTGTCCTTCAAAGACTACCTGGAAAGTCGGGGGGGCAGAATTCCGTTTGAGGAAGCCTTAAACTTACTTATTCCGGTCATGCAATCATTGGATATTGTCCATCATGAAGGCATGCTTCATCGCGATATCGCACCAGATAATATACACATTACCCGAGGTGGACAGACGAAATTACTGGATTTCGGTGCCGCCAGGTTCCACCAGAGAGAAGACACACACAGCATCCGTACCATCATCAAACCGGGATATGCACCTATGGAGCAATATACCAGTACATCAGCGCAAGGCCCCTGGACAGATGTCTATGCAATGGGAGCCACTTTTTATCGAGCCATCACAGGAATTGTTCCTCCTGACGCACCAACCAGAGCCATGCATGATGAAATCTATTCACCATCCCAATTGGGAATTCAATTACCGCAAGAAGCCGATTATGCCATCATGCGGGCATTGGCACCCAACATTGTCTTTCGTTTTCGTTCAATTTCCGATTTTTGTAAAAACCTGGTTCAATCTGAATCTGCAACCATTCAAAAATCATCCAATTCCAATCCATCGATCCCACTGTCTGCTCTGTCAGAAGCCCCGACTCGATGGCTGAATCCTGCAGAGAAACAACCCGAACCTGTAACACAAGTTATTCAAAACCACACACCAGTTCAGGCTGTTAATAAGGATCCGGAACTTATCAGTTTTTTCCGGGAGGAGAAAAAGCAAGTAAAAATGTTTCGTAAGAACAACACGGTGCGCAGTTGGATTTTGATCATTGGTTTCATACTCATCATTTTGATTCTGCTGATGGTTTTATGGATCCAGCCATAAGCATGTCACTAGTCCTTCCATCACTGTTCATGTTTGACTGTGCATTATTTCAGGAGTAATCCGCAGATAGTAAATTCCTTTATTTAAAATAATTCTCAACAAAGATGCTGATTCCGGTCTACCTTTTTACAAGCAATTTCTGTTTTTCTTCTGCCTGATCGAGTCTATTTTATTGAACATATCTTTTTTAATGCCTGTGCATAAAATAAATCCAGCGATTCGAAATATGGATATGTTTTTCGAACAGAGAGTGAAAATATGTAGTTGTGGTGTTATTGCGCTTCGCGAAGTGCAATAACACTACAACTACAATTATTTTTTTCATATTTCGAATCGCTGTTATAAATCACAATCGGATCATAATATTCGCTTATAATTAGAGGAAAAGAGCACAACGCGATGCTCATATTTTCACAAAAAGGAAGATTGAAATGATGGATACCATAATTGAACAAGTTATCGGACGCGAAATCTTAGATTCACGCGGAAATCCGACTGTAGAAGTTGAAGTTGTATTGATGGATGGAAATTACGGACGGGCAGCAGTACCTTCGGGTGCATCCACCGGCATTCATGAAGCACTTGAATTACGTGATGGTGATAAAAAACGTTACAACGGCAAAGGTACACTAATTGCTGTAGAAAATGTAAATGATCTCATTGCAGACGAAATCACCGGATATGATGCTGTTGAACAAATGGAAATCGATCAGGCTTTACTGGATTTAGATGGAACTCCCAATAAATCGAAACTTGGCGCGAATGCCATTTTAGGGACTTCCCTGGCGGTGGCAAAAGCAGCCGCGAATTCTCTCGGATTACCGCTTTATCGGTATATCGGTGGTGTCTGGGCTCATACACTTCCAGTTCCGATGATGAACATCCTCAATGGTGGTGCCCATACATCCTGGCAGTCCACGGATGCGCAGGAATTTATGGTGATGCCATTCGGTGCACCTTCCTTTGCGGAAGGACTGCGTTGGGGTGCTGAAATCTATCAATCCCTTAAAACAGTTCTGAAGTCCCATGGGTATGCGACTTTGGTTGGCGATGAAGGTGGATTCGCTCCTGCATTGAAAGCGAACAACGAAGCGGTTGAATTAATTCTGGAAGCTATTGAAAAAGCAGGATATAAAGCTGGTGTTGATGTCGCTATTGCGCTGGATCCGGCTGCCTCAGAACTGTATGATGAAGAAACGAAGAAATACAACCTTCGCAAAGAAGGCAAAATGCTGACCAGTGAACAAATGGTCGCTTTCTGGAAGTCCTGGGTTGATCAGTATCCAATCGTTTCCATTGAAGACGGTTTAGCTCAGGATGACTGGGATGGATGGAAAATGCTCGTTGCTGAATGCGGAGATCGACTGCAGATTGTCGGTGATGATTTACTGGTAACCAATCCGGAACGTGTTATTCGCGGAATCAAAGAGAACGCAGCCAATGCACTGCTTGTCAAACTGAATCAGATCGGTTCACTGACCGAAACCATCAAAGCAGTAGAAACTTGCCAGCGCAATGGATGGCGTGCAGTTACTTCTCACCGCTCTGGCGAAACAGAAGATTCCACCATCGCTGACCTTGCAGTTGCTTTGAATATGGGCCAGATTAAGACCGGTGCTCCTTGCCGTTCAGACCGTGTAGCCAAATACAATCAGTTGCTTCGTATTGAAGAAGAGCTGGGTGACACAGCTGTTTATGCCGGATGGTCTGCGTTGAAATACCGCTCATAAAATCCGCTTATTGTAAAAAAAGGAGACCTCTCAAGGTCTCCTTTTTTTACATAGATTCCAGCTTCGTTCTCAAGCCATCCAACAGAATACACGCCTCTTCTTCCGAAAGTGTAATTCCTTTCCCCATTCTATAATGATCCTCAGACCAGCTCCGAACATCGAATTTCGCAGCCGCATGATTCCAACTGACCAGATTCAATTCTTTTGACCATCCCTTTGAATCGGTTGAAAGAACAACGATTTTCTCAATAATTTCAAATTGAATTTCCTTCTCATCTTTCATCGGCAGTATCTCCTCTCATCTCAATCTACAGAATACCATTAAATGCAATAACTTGATACAAATTTCCAGTAATTCGAAATATGAACCAACTTTTCGAACCGATCGAGAAAATATATTATTTTTATCCCAAATGAAAATTCCGATCTTTGGTAGAATAAAGATACCCTAAAATTTAAAGGTGGCGCTTTAATGACGGATTACAGTTTAAAACTGAATCAATGCATCGCAGTACTGCCAGACATTCGCAGTATTTCCGGAAATTACCCAGATATTATTTACAACAAAGTAGCTTTTGATTCCAGAAAAATCCAGCCAGGCAGTATTTATGTTGCACTTGCAGGGATTAACGTGGATGGTCATGATTTTATCCAACATGCAATTCAAAACGGAGCTTGTGCAATTATTGGCTCTAAAGACTTGCCTACCGAACTTGCGGTACCCTATATCCGTGTAGCTGATGCGCGCCTGGCAATGGCATGGGCATCGGCAGCATTGTATGGATTCCCATCCAATGAGATGGTCGTAATCGGAGTCACCGGTACTGATGGAAAAACAACAACCTCAACGTATTTGTATCATATTCTGCGGGAAGCAGGATTTAAAGCCAGCCTGATTTCAACAGTAGCGGCTGTCATCGATGACCATGAAATTGATACAGGCTTCCATGTAACGACACCGGAAAGCCCGGATATACAGCGTTATCTTGCAGAAATGAGAGATGCAGGGGTTACGCATGCAGTGTGTGAAGTTACTTCGCACGGGCTGGCACAGCATCGTGTTGCTGCAATTGATTTTGACATTGCAATCGTGACCAATATTACACATGAGCATCTGGATTACCACAATTCAAGAGAAGCATATTTTGCCGCAAAAGGAATCCTTTTTGAAAGTTTGGGGAAAAAAGCCAGAGCGACAAAACCCTTAGCGGTATTAAATATGGATGATCCTGATTCTTATCATTATCTCAAGAAACTCACAACAGCCAGAAAAGTATCCTATTCCGCATACGGAGAATCACAGATTTCTGTCAGTCGGATATCAAATATCACTGCATCACCATTCGGTTTGAAAGCAAGTGCGTTTTTTAAAAACTTGCCGGGAAGCTCTGGCGAATTAGAAATACCGGTCATGACGAATTTACTGGGGGTCTACAATTGCTCGAATTTGCTCGCTGCTATGACAGCAGCGATTTATGGTCTTGGAATTTCACCGGAGGTTGCCGCAAGAGGTATCTCCGATGTTCAGTCCATACCTGGCAGAATGGAAGTCATCGATTATGGCCAGAACTTTACTGCGATTGTCGATTTTGCTCACACACCCAACGCCTTGAAACAAGCCCTGGATTCAGCCAGAGCAATGCTGATACAAGACCAGGATGAAACTATAAAAGAGAACCGCATTATCGCGATCTTTGGTTCAGCCGGATTACGAGATCGTGAAAAACGCAGAATGATGCCGAGAGTATCCATCAAGAATGCAGATGTCACAATTCTAACAGCGGAGGATCCACGAACAGAACCCCTGTCCGATATTCTTAACGACATGCTGGATGCCGCAATTCAGGATGGCGCAGTGCTAAACAAGAATATTTTTATTGAACCTGATCGGCGAGATGCAATTCGTCTTGGGATTGCTATGGCAAAACCGGGTGATATTGTAATTTCCTGTGGAAAAGGGCATGAACAGTCCATGTGCTACGGTACAACTGAATATCCTTGGGACGACCGGACAGCGATGAGAGCAGCTCTTTGTGAATTCCTGCATCGGGAAGGTCCTGACATGCCATATCTTCCCGATAAAAATTATTATCTGGACAAAGCATAAAAAAAATTTGGAGAACGAATTTTCGGTAGTAACCTATATCTGGATTTCTTCCTGAGCGCCAGCCATCATTAATCCAAGCTTTTCGGCAGTAGCAGTCGGTCCATCGACAATGCCCATAATCCTTCCTTCAAAGATAACTGCAATCCGATCGGATAAAGCCCTGATTTCATCCAAATCCTCTGAAATCAGAAGCGTAGCAGTTCCTTCTTTTCGTTGCTTGAGTAAACGGCGATGAATATATTCTGTTGCCCCAATATCCACACCTCTGGTAGGTTGCGCAGCGATCAGGATTTTGGGATTGCGGTTTAGCTCCCGAGCCAGAATGAGTTTCTGAATATTTCCTCCGGATAAATTTTTTACCTTGGTAGTTAGTGTTGGAGTTTTCACCGAAAAATCGTCAACAGCTTTTCGAGTTGCTGTTGCAATATTGGAGAAATTCAGAATCAAATGCTTTGAATAGGGAATTTTGTCATGATCCTCCAGAATGAAATTTTCCATAATATCAAATTCCCGAACGATGCCTTCTTTGTTACGCTCTTCCGGAATATAGGACTGCCCGGCAAGAATTCTTTCATACGGTGATGCTTTGGTCATATCCTTTTTTTCAATTTCAATATGCCCTTTGGAACATTTTCTGAGTCCGGCCAATGCTTCAGCCAATTCACGCTGCCCATTTCCAGAAACGCCGGCCAATCCCAGAATTTCACCGCTTCGTATTTCCAGAGAAATCCCCTTTACCTGATCTTCATTCCAGTCGTTTTTAACCCATAGATCTTCAATTTTCAGTTTCACATCGCCCACTACGGTTGCTTCTCGATCATATTGTAAAACAACAGGTCTTCCGACCATCATTTGAGCCAGCTCAGTTTTTGTCAAATTCTTGTTTTCACGTTGACCAACAGATCTTCCATCACGTAAAATCGTAACACGATCACTGATCGCCAGCACTTCATTGAGCTTATGAGAAATAAAAATAATTAGATGTTTTTCCTGCGCCATCTTCTTCAAAATCAGAAAGAATTCATCGACTTCCTGGGGCGTTAAAACGGCTGTCGGTTCATCCAGAATTAGCAGATCTGCTCCCCGATAAAGCGTCTTGACAATTTCCACTCGCTGTTGTTCCCCAACCGATAATTGCCATATAAACGCTCTGGGATTCAGTTTCAGATTATAGGTATCACAGATCTCCATCATTTTCTTTTCGACTGTATTCAGATCCAAAAAGGGTTGTTTACTCGATTTCAATCCCAATGCAACATTCTCACGAACAGTCAAATTGGAAACCAGCATAAAATGTTGATGGATCATACCAATTCCGGCATGAATCGCATCTGTAGGAGAAGAAAAATGACACTCTTTTTCATTAATGAGGATCTTGCCACTGTCCGGTTGATATAATCCGTAAAGCTGTTTCATCAGCGTGCTCTTGCCAGCTCCATTCTCTCCCAGCAAAGCCAATATTTCACCTGCACTCACATCTAAGTTCACATGATCATTCGCCAATACACCTGGAAATTGTTTCGTGATGTCGATCATCTGAAGCCGATTCATCGGCTGTTTTGATCCGGCAGGATTATTTTTATCAGGCATTTTTTCCTCATCCATTGATTGTTTAATAAATATCAATTACAAGAAATTTCAGGATTACGTCATTCCGGACATTTAATCCGGAATGACGTTCTTTATACTTTTTTTTATCCTGCCGGAAGCGGGACAATTTCTCCATCAACGATCTTCTGTGCCAGATCATCAGCCATATCGATCAGTTCCTGGTCGATATCAAGATTTTCTGTATTCCATAAAATCTGCAAACCGCCATTTTCAAAGGTCAGATCGTAAGCAGCGCCACCATAGACACCTTCTGCCATATTTCCAATAATTTCATCCAGAATCGGTGTCCAGTCATAAACAAGGCTGACAAGGACATTCTCGGGTGCAAGCGGGATAGTATCCCACTGAACACCCAGCCATAAACCGTCACGTTCTTTTACAACACTGACTGCACCTGGAATGGATTGAGACGTACCTGTCAGAACCATTGCGCCCTCATCCATATGCGTTTCAGCAGCAGCGGACATTAAAGATACATCAGAAAAAGAGGAAGTATACGTTACACTGACTTCCGCACCAGCCTCAGCTGCACCATTCTTAAAGCCATCAATATAGGTTTTCGCATCGCCGGATTCAACAGGTCCACAGACACCTAATTTGCCATTTTCACTGACTGCAGCAGCAATTTGTCCAAACACATAACCACCCTGTTCAGCACTTGCCTGATAAACAGAAACATTATCCAATCCGAAGAAATCCGTACCATTGCCCCAGGCAAATGCAGTCTCTGGATAATCCGGAGCAATTTCCTGGATGGATGTGCCATATTGAGAGCCGTGTGCAATGACCAGATCGAATCCCATATCTGCATAATCCCGAATCGCTTCTCGAGCATCCGCAACGTTAAACATATCTTCTGAATACACAATTTCGAAGCTGTCTTCACCGGCTTCACTCTGGAGGACTTTCAGCGCTTCATACATGGATTGGCTGAAAGAATAATCATTGATCTTGGATGGCATCACCATTGCCACCTGAAAGACTTCGTCCTCAGCAAGAACAGGAACAGACAACAAGGTCATTACGACACAAACAAATAAAATCATGATTGAAAACTTCTTTGACATTTTATCTCCTTATTTTCTAATAGGGACAAGAGCTAAGCGAATATTGGATCAGATTCCGATTCCCTGGGTTTCTGGTTTCGGTCTTCTATGGACAAATCCGCTTTTCATTTCATCCCTTTTGTCAAACCAAAGTATTAATTTTCACTGCGTTCATAAGGAACTGACAACGCCGCAGGTGCATCCCGGCTCTGAACAAAAATCAATGTGACAATTGTAAGTATATATGGCAGCATCATCGCGATATCAGATGGGATGTTGATGCCCAGCACCTGCATTCGTAGCTGCAATGCATTTACAAAGCTGAACAACAGTGCGCCGAAAAGAACTCCTTTAGGTTTCCAGCCGCTGAAATAGACCAATGCAACAGCGATATATCCGGTGCCATTGGTCATTTTTTCCTGAAACATATTGATATTGGCAATCGAAAAAGTGGCTCCGGCTATACCTGCCAGAATACTGCCGATACAAACGCATAGATATCGGATTTTTATGACCGAAACACCCAATGTGTCAGCAGCCTGTGGATTCTGACCGACAGAGCGAATTTTCAAGCCCAGCGTTGTTTTATAAAGGACAATCGAACACACCGGTATCAAACAATACGCCAGGTACACCATTAAGTTATTTTGAAAAAAAGTTTCTCCGATATAAGGAATATCCCCGAGAAAAGGAATTTTTATTGGGGTAAATCCCGATACGGACAACACAGTTCCCTGCAATAATGTCTTAAACAATAATGAAGAAAGACCAACCCCAAACATGGTCAGGCCAATTCCGCTGATACCCTGAGCGGCCTTAAATGTTACACTGATCAGCGACATAATCAGACCCATTAATAATCCAACCACAGCCGCTGCAATTATACCCAGCAATAAATTTCCTGTCTGATACACAACATAGAAAGCAGAAAAAGCGCCCATCATCATAATGCCTTCAACACCAAGGTTGAAGCAGCCGGCAGCCTGGTTGAAGAGCTCACCTAATCCGGCATATAGATAGGGCATTGCAAGTCGGATCGCCATGCCGATAATTCCGAATATCGTTGCTGTTGAGAACAAGTTACCCATTTTTGGCTCTCCTTTTGGATCGGTTTGTCGAAAAAATCTTTGCTGCAACCACAAACAAAACCACCAGACCTAATAATGTATCAATAAAAGCAGAGTGGACTTGAACAGAACGTTGCATTTTATTGCCACCAACCATCAAGCCACCGAACAATACAGCAGCGGGAATTGTCCCAATCGGATGGAGGTTTCCAAACAATGCGGTTACAATGCCATTAAATCCGTAATTTGCAGATATGTTTTCCAACACACGATGTTGAACACCAAAGAGTTCGATGCCACCAGCCAATCCGGAGAAGGCCCCGCTCAGAATCATTGCCATCGCCTGATAGATCGGAACTTTAATTCCTGCATATTTGGATGCAGCGGAATTAAAACCAACAGCGCGAATGCGGTAACCAATTGTCGTCCGCCACAACAATATAAATGCAAAAAACGACAGAATGACAGCAAGTATGGTACCGGTATTCAATTGCGTGGGTGGGGCTAACCGGGTGAGCCAGGTATATTCAGGCATTTGTGCTGTCTGAGCAGCCCTCGTCCCCATCTCAATTTCATGTGGATCGATCATCGGTCCACGCAATAGAAAATTCGAAAAATACACTGCAATCGAATTCATCATAACCGTTGTCAAAATTTCGTTAACACCCATACGGGCTTTAAGGAATCCCGGAATGCCGCCCCAAATCGCTCCGGCTGCCATTGAGGTCAACAGACATAAGGGAATCATGATCAGGCGTGATTGAATCGGTAAATATAAAGCGACAGCGGCAGACGCAAGTGCGCCCATGATAATCTGACCTTCCCCTCCGATATTGACAACACCCCCGCGAAAAGCAATGCATACACCAATACCCACCAGTAACAGTGGAGTCGCTTTGATAATGGTCTGAATGATTGCGCGTTGGCTGCCAAAAGCCCCTTCAAATAATGCCTGATATGCGTTCAGCGGATTTTTTCCCAGAGACTCCAGCATGAAAATCCCGATGATTAATGCGAGGAGTGTCGCAAAAATTGGAAGAATTGCATCAAATGTTTTTTGAAAGAAGGAGCGAATTTTTACTTGCATTCAACAGGCCTCCTTGAAAATGGGATTGGTATAAACGTTAACTGATTGATACTAATCTTACAAAACAAAGTCAATTTATGCAAATCATTTCAGAAATTTGCCAAACGCAATAATCTACGCCTATTTCGGCAACAATTCGAAATATGTGAAGAAGTATATGTTGTTGTGTTGTTTTTACGCTGCGCGGAAAAAATTACGCAACAACAATTTCCATCGATTGACTCGAAAGGTTGGTTCATGTTGCTCTTACATGCTATTGTATCTGTTTCAAATTTCCATGGTCAATTTAATGGAAGAAGTTCCGAATGAATTATATTCCTGAAAAGATCATAAAA
>JAPKMT010000062.1 GCA_026645735.1 Flexilinea sp. | reverse complement strand
TCGGGCGGATAGCTCAGTTGGTTAGAGCACATCCCTTACAAGGATGGGGTCGCAGGTTCGAGTCCTGTTCCGCCCACAACTTATTAAATCAAGCCTAATTTCTTTTAATTAATAAAAATTTATTATCACGGTAAATTTATAACCTTTCATGAAAATACGCTAATAAAATCTTGGCTTCTGTAGAATTATTTTCGACAAACATTCACACTTTTGAATTATTAATATGTGAGTACTAATATATTAGTTACGGAAAAATAAGGCTTGCTTTTGCAAGTCGAATAAAATCTCGCATTACTATCGTCTGGTAGGTTTTTTTTAGATAAGCTATACTAATCAGATAGCGAAAGCTTTTATTGGTTAATTTTATACAATGAACTCCGAGATTCGTAAAATATTGATTGATGTCTATGATGTTTTTTTCCAGAAATGATTCAAGAAAAAATGTAATCCCAAGATTACTAAGACACATTTCATATAATAAGTGTATATTTTCTGCTTCGACCAATACTTTCGGATGGAAATTATAGTTTATAAATAATGAATCAATTATTGTTCTTATAAAGTGTCCTTCGGAAAGTAATAAGAAAGGGCACTTTTCTATTAGGTTGAAATCAACTTCTGATTTCAGTTTTTCCAGGCGATCCTTTTTTTCATTTGGATAATGAAAATCTATTAGCTTATCAGGTATCAACATTATTAGCTTTTCTTCATAAAAATCATCACATACAATTTCCGGTTTTTGCAAAGTTTGCCTGGCGATGATGATATCCGTCTTTTTTTCGTAAAGTAATTGAAAGAGTTCATCATTGCTTCCTTCTAATACATGAAGTTCAGTTTTGGGGTGGATTCTATTAAATTCTTTAAGAAATAGGGGAATTAGAATTTGGCCGCGTGTATGCCCAATCCCAATACGTAGAATTCCCTTTGAAGCATCAGCAATATCTGAGAATTCGTCATACATGGAACTCTGAAGTCTTTCAAGCTCTTTTGCATACTTTAAAAAAACTTCTCCTCCATATGTTAATTGAAGCGGATTTGTACGTGTAAAAAGTATAACTCCCAATTCTTTTTCGAGAGCAGCAATGTTTGCGCTAAGTGTTTGCTGTGTTATGTAAAGTTCAATAGCTGTTTTAGTAAAGTTTCGTTTTTCAGAAAGTGCAAGAAAATACCGAATACTTAAAAAATTCAAACCATCCTCCAATTTTATTAATGTAGTTTTTATTCGCTTTGAAAAAAAATTGTTAACTACAGTAATTTTACTTTGATTTTTACAAAATTATAAAGTTTGACACTGATAATCTAACAGAATAGAATCAAAAAACAGAATTTTTTCAGCGATTGTTTGTTCTTGTATTTGGTGTTCTCAATAATCACTTTAGATAAAAAACAGCCGAAAAAATCATATCTTTTCCCATATTTGTTTATTATCAAGAAAGGAGGTAGCGATCAAAAATTAATTTTAATTGAAATTTGTTTGATTTATTTATATTGCAGGGAAAAATAAAAGGAGAAAAAAATGAACAAAAATAAGTTGTTAAGAATGTTGATGGTTTTTTGTTTTATTGTCGCAATGATATTGGGAACACAGATATCTATTCAAGCTGTAGTTGAAAAAGGTGATACCTTGATAGTTGCTGTTCCATCAATTCCGACAGCAATGGATCCAAATTTTACCAAAGGTGATATTTGGAATAACTTACTTTGGAATATTTATGATCTTCCAATTACATGGAAACTAACAGATGATGGAAACGGAATTCCGGTAGCCCAGGTTCAAGATGCTGAAGAAGGACTTGAGGGAGAATTAATTGAATCATGGGAAAGACCGGATGATCAAACGTATATTTTCCATGTACGAAGGGGAGTCATTAGTAATTTTGGAAATGAGTTAACTTCTGATGATTTTATCTGGTCAGCAGAAAGAGCACTTTCTCTTGAGCAATCCTCAGCAGCTTTTATTTATACAAGCGGTAATATCAAAGATATCAATGATTTTAAGAAAATTGATGACTATACATTTGAAATAAGCGCAAGCAACGGACCAAGTCCATTGCTTCTACGACATTTAACAGTTATGCATGTAGCAACGATGGATTCCGTCGAAGCGAAAAAACACTGTTCTGAAGAAGATCCATGGGCGCGAGAATGGCTTGAAAAGAACACTCCATCTTTTGGCCCGTATTATATTGAGGAAATCGTCGCAGGAGAAAGTATGACTTTGGTTGCCAATCAAAATTACTGGCGAGGAGTTCCGTATTTTAAAAGAATTGTTGTACGTGAAATACCAGAAGCTGCAAATCGTCTGACGATGTTAATTTCTGGAAATGTTCATTTAGTTGGAAGCTATCTGACTCCTGCTCAATTCAATGAGATCAAAAACGGGAATGGCGAAGCAGTATTAATTACAAATTCTGCAAATATTTACGCTCAAATGGCATTTTTAACCACTCAGAAACCATTCAATAATAAACTTGCACGCCAAGCTATGGCATACATAATACCTGTTGAACAGATTGTTGAAAAAATCTTTTTGGGAAGAGCCAAAGTCTCATATGGACAAATTTGTCCATCTTATAAAGATGTACTTCCTGAACCATGGCCATATAAATACGATCCAGAAATGGCAAAGAAATTGTGGGAAGAATCTGGCGAAGAAAAAAATTTCAAACTATCTTGGTCTAACGCGAATGCTGAGTTTTATGATATTGCAGTTCTTCTCCAAACCGAGCTAGCCAAAATTGGTATTACAGCTACGCTTGAACCCCTTGCACAATCTCAATATGCTGAAGGGCGAAGTAAAGGCTTGATGCAAGCTTTTTATGTTGAATCATCAATGGCATCGACTGACACTGGCAATTCTATAACAGGTCCTTATGGAGATTCTCCTTTCAATTGGACTAAATGGAACGACAAGGAAGAGCGTGATTTAGCAAAACAATATATGGGAATGGTTGATAGCAATCCTGCCCGTCAAGAATTATTATATCAGGCTCAACGGTTATCAAACGAAAATGTCCCCGGTATTATGTTCGCTTGGAAGGATTGGAATGTCGGAGCGAATAAAGATTTGAAAGGATTTGCCTGGTATCCATTGAATTACACAAAATTGCGAATGTTGTCGTGGAAATAATCGATTAAATAACATTTTACATGATACTGGAGTCATTATTTTATTCCAGTATCATGTTACAAAATAAAAATTATTAGGAATATTTTTATTATTCTGATAGAAAGATGATAACAATATGGGTAAGTATGTTTTAAAGCGATTGTTTATTATGGTAATTCAACTTTTGGGAGTAGTGGTTTTTGTGTTTTTTATTTTACGACTTTTGCCTGGAGATCCTGCAATTGTTCAAGCTGGTCCTTTTGCTTCTGAAGAAGCGATTGAAATTACAAGAAAAGAAATGGGGCTTGACAAACCTCTTTTTGAACAATTTATTGCATATATGAAACAACTGACTAAAGGAGATTTAGGAGAATCCTATGTAACTGGCAATGATGTCGCGGACGATTTAAGAATTAGGTTTTCAGCGACGATATCGTTAGTAATCATAGCCACTATTGGAGCAACTCTTATTGCCATTCCTCTAGGAATTTTTCAGGCCTTACATCCCGATTCTCTATTTGATCGAATTACTAATATTTATGGACTGTTGGCAGGTTCATGGCCTGATTTCTTTGTTGGTTTGATTTTAATCTATTTATTCTTCTATTTACTTGGATGGGCACCACCACCAGATGGTAAAATGAGCCCGTTAATATTTCCTCCAAAGTTTATTACCGGAAGTTATTTAGTCGATGGTTTAATCACTGGTAATTTTGAAGCGGCAAGATCAGCTGCATCTCATCTAGTTTTACCCAGCATTGCTCTAATAATATCTTATTGTGGTGTGATTATGAAAATGATGCGAACAACAATGATCCATGTTTTGGAGAGTGATTTTATCCGTTACGCAAACCTTATTGGATTACCAAAAAAAGTTGTACGAAATTATGCTATTCGCAACGCCTTAAGTCCTGTGATCTCCCTTATTGGAATTCGAATCGGTGTCATGATTGGCGGAACAGTCTTGATAGAACAAGTATTTAGTCTTGGCGGCCTTGGACAATATGCTGTTCAATCTGCGTCTATGTCAGACTACAATGCATTAACTGGTTTTTTAATAGTTGCCTGTATTATTACTCTAGTCTCATTGTTAGCAGTCGATTTGATTCAAGCTTCAGTCGACCCCCGAATTCGTTATTAAGGAGAATCTGAATCATGAAACTTTTCTTATCAATGGGATGGGAAACAATAAAAAAAAGCAATTTATATATGTTTGGATTTATATCATCAGTAATTTTTCTTATCTTATGGGCAATAGGCCCATATCTTGCTCCGTACAATCCATTATATTCAGATTTTGATAGCTTTAATCTTCCTCCAAGTTCACAGCATTGGTTTGGAACGGATCAAGTTGGCATGGATATTTTTTCACGCGTTATATCGGCACCACGCATTGATTTAACAATAGCTTTTCTTGCAAATATTATTTCAGTAGTAATAGGATCGATCCTAGGTGTGATTACTGGTTATTACAAGAATTGGTGGAGTGAGGCATTGGCTAGAATTCTTGACCTGATTCAAGTTTTTCCAAGTTTTATTCTAGCTATGACTGCTGTTGTTATATCAGGACAAAATATTCAGAACTTGATAATCGTTATTGGAATCTTCAATGTTCCGATTTACGCAAGGCTTGTGAGATCAAAAGTATATGCAGTCCGAGAGTCTAAGTTTATCGAAGCTGCGATTTGTACTGGAAATTCTGATCGAAGAATCCTTTTTTTTCACATTTTACCTAGCTCGTTACAACCTGCTTATATACAATTCTCTGTTGTTCTAGGATGGGTAATTCTTTTAGTATCGAGTTTGAGCTTCGTTGGTGTCGGTGTTCGTCCTCCTACTGCTGAGTGGGGAGCTATGATATCTACAGGTGTACCTCAAATTCTTATTGGACATTGGTGGATCCCAATTTTCCCAGGATTAGCACTAGGATTATGTGTGCTCAGCTTTGGAATAATGGGAGAAGCTCTAAATAAAATCATGGATCCAACGAGGTTATGAAATGACACCTTTATTAGATGTACATGATTTGTCAATTAATTTTTATACGCGTGAAAGAATTATCGAAGCGTTGGCTGGTGTAAGTTTTGGTTTAGCGAAAAGTGAGACACTTGGCTTTGTTGGAGAAGCCGGGTCTGGAAAATCAGTTCTGACACAGGGATTATTGAATCTCGTAATGCGTCCAGGGAAAATAGACAAAGGTACTGTGGTTTATGGAGAGAAGGATTTATTAAAACTTTCTGATTCAGAAATACGTCCAATTCGAGGAAATGAAATTGCAGTTATCACATCTCATCCGAAATCAGCATTAAATCCAGTATTAACTATTGGTGCACAAATTTCGAATGCATATCTAGCCCATAGGAGCGGGACGAAGCAAGAAGCTTTAGAGGCATCAATACAAGCCTTGCGAGCTGTCGGGATAAATGACCCTGAAACAAGAATTCGAGCATATCCTCATGAACTGAGTGGAGGAATGGCTCAGCGAGTGATAGTGGCGATTTCTTTGCTTCACTCACCAAAAATACTAATTGCTGATGAACCTACAGCCGGTTTGGATGTGACTATCCAGCGCCAGGTGCTTGAAATGATAAATGATCTAATTATCCAAAAACATATGAGTACGATTATTTCTACACGTGATTTGGGAATTATTGCACATTATTGCAAACGAGTAGCAGTTTTACAGAAAGGTAGAATAGTTGAACTTGCTCCAGTTGAAAAACTTTTTCAAAATGGCTTCCATCCTTATACTCGGCGTTTATTGTCGAGCTCTACATTGGGAAAAATCGAATTGTTCTCAAAGGTAAATAATTCCGAATTTGTTCCATTTGATATTAATAAAGTTGACAGTGATCTTTTTTGTAATAGATGTTTCGGAGATATTACATGTCCAGAGGCAAAACTGATCGAAATAAATCCGGGCCATTGGGTTCGATGTCATGCTTAAAGGAGCCATTAGTGACAAAAATTCTTGAAGTGGAACATTTAGTAAAAAACTTTCCTTTGAAAGACGGGCAAGTGGTTTGGGCTATCAGTGATGTGTCATTTGACCTTTCTGAAGGAGAGACTCTCGGATTGGTAGGTGAAAGTGGTTCTGGAAAAACAACTATTGGACGTTGTTTGCTTCGTCTTATTGAACCGACTTCGGGTTCGATTAGATTTCAGGGTACCGAACTTGTAAATTTGCCAAAGAAAGATCTTCGAGCGATTCGTCCTCAGATGCAAATGATTTTCCAAGAAGTATTTGAATCCTTGAATCCAAGAATGACAGTGGGAGATATTGTCGATGAACCTCTAAAATTGTGGACTAATCAGACGAAAGGTACTAGGAAAGAGAAAATTAAACAATTAATGTCGTTAGTAGAACTTGATTACTCACTTGCAGATTTGTATCCGCATCAGCTTACTGGTGGTCAGCAACAATGTGTCGGTATTGCACGAGCTATTGCCCTAAATCCAAAATTCCTTGTTCTTGATGAACCTACAAGTGCTTTAGACCCAACAAGTCATGCGGAAATTATGGACGTTCTAAAACGATTGCAAGAAGAATTTGGTTTTGCATATCTTTTTATTTCTCATGATTTGACAGCAGTTGAGCATATAAGTCATAGGGTAGCGATCCTATATCTGAGCAAATTAATTGAAATAGGTAGGAAAGACGAGATTTTTAGAAGTCCTCAACACCCATATACGAATGCATTATTATCATCAGTTTTATTTCCAGATCCAAATATTACTTCAAGACCATTCATTTTATGTGGAGAAATACCCAGTGCAGTAAATCTTCCTAAAGGGTGTTTTTTATATAAACGATGTCCTGTAGCAGTTGAAGGAATATGTGATACAGAGTTTCCAAAACCGCGAGATTGTGGCCATCAACACAAAGTTTATTGTCATAATTTGGATGGATCTTTAAATTATTTTCAGAAATTAATTAGAGAAAAGGTTTGTAAGTGAACAAAAATATACTCATGATAAATTCGAATAGCAATCCAATAACTACAAATTGGCTTCAAGAACGAATCGAGAAATTTGTTGATCCTGAAACAAAAATTACTGTAGTAAATCCTGATTTCGGACCCCAAGGAGTTGATACTTATATGGATTGGTTAATAGCAGGAATCGAGACATTAAAAATTGTTTCTTCCAATAAAGAAAAATACGATGCTTTTGTGATTGGTTGCGGTTCAGATCCGGGTCTTGACGCCTGTCGCCAAATCACAACGAAACCAGTGCTTGGTTTAAGTGAATCTGCAATGTTAATGGCTTGTCCTTTGGGTAATAAATTTTCTATTATTTCAACACGAGAAACTCAAATTCCAGTTCTTGAACAACGAGTTATACAATATGGACTGAGAGATAAATTAGCATCGATAAGATATATTCAAATGACTACTGCTGATCTGATGAATAGAGAAGAATTAATAAAAAACACTTGTGAGGCAGCAAAAATAGCCGTAAAAAAAGATAGAGCAGAGGTGATCGTACTTACAGGATCGTTGATGCTAGGAACAGAAAAGGAAATTTCAGAAGCATCTGGTGTTCCAGTTATGCTAGGTGTAGTATGTGCTTTGAAAATGGCTGAAATATACATTTCAATAGGCGGAACAACAAGCAAAGCATATAAATATCAACAAGTAAAGAAAAAAGATCAATTAATTGGATACCAGGAATTAAGAGAAGTTTATTCAATCTAAAGGGGGAATTTATGGATGGAGAGAAAATTATTTATGGGGGGAAAATATTTCGAGGGAATTTGGATTTTCTCGAAAATGGATTGGCAATATTAATTAAAGGGAAAAAGATTGCCGCGGTAGGAAAATTTGAAGAGTATATTCTCAATTATCCAGATGCTGAAAAAATTGACGCTGAAAACAAAACAATCATGTGTGGATTAATTGATAGCCATCGCCATATTGTTGCTCCAAGCAGTGTCGAAATTTCCACTGAATTGATTACGAATGGAACAATCATAGGTTTCACTGAAGCAAAATCAGCATTATTTTCGGGAATTACGTCGGTGCGCGATCCCGGCTGCAAACATATGGGAATTTTTACAGTGAAGAGGGCTATTGATGATGGCTTAATACCTGGACCAACCGTTTATCCAGCAGGGCCTAATCTTGCTGGAACAGCAGCTCCAGCTTCTTGGCGGAATTATTTTGTAGATGGAATCCACGAAATCCGTAAAGCTGTACGTTATCTTTTTTCTTCTGGTTCAACTTGGATAAAAGTTGTTGTGAGTCAAGCAACGCCAGAATCTGGTTGGAAGGATTACATTCAATTTTATTCTCAAGAAGAATTGAATGTGGCTGTAGAAGAATCACATAGTCTTGGTTTGCGTGTTAGCGGACATATTGAAGGAAATGAAGCTGTGAGAGCGGTCACTAAAGCAGGATTTAATGCAATTGAACATGGCCTTGACATTGATCAACCTACCTTAGATGAAATGGTAAAAAGGAATGTTCATTTTGTTCCTACATTGACATGGGCTTTGGAGAAGAAAGAAATGGGCTTTATTTCGAAAATGAAATTCCCGGAATTTCAAATCAGAATTGATAATCATAAAAAAACTGTTGTGAGAGCCATCAAAGCTGGAGTGTTGATTGCTGCAGGGACTGATTCGCCAATACCAATATCACGTCCTGGATGCCTAATTGACGAAATGATATTGCTTTCAGAGTGCGGTATGACATCTGCAGAATCATTGCGAAGCGCAACTCTCAATGCCGCTGCGGTTTTGGGGATTGAAGATCATGTAGGGAAAATCGAACCTGGTTTTGATGCTGATCTAATTATTGTAGATGGAAATCCTATTAATGATTTGCGTGTTCTAAAAAAAATAGATTTGGTTATTAAACATGGGGAAATTGTACAAAGATAAAAAATGATTTCTACTGTAATACTTATCAAAGGAAAATATGTCAACTCTGATTTATAGCGGTCAGATCGTAACTGATTCAGAAATATTTAAGGCAGATATTTTAATAGAACATGGACGGATAGCAGCAATCGACGAAAAAATTGAGAATGTCAATCCTGATGAGATTATTAATGCGACTGGATTATTTGTTTTACCTGGTGGGATTGATCCCCACGTTCATTTGTCTCAATCGATGATGGGGACCGTCACTAGTGATGACCGATATTCAGGATCAAAAGCTGCTGCATTTGGCGGAACGACAACTATTATCGACTTCATGAATTATGATGGTTTATCGATCTATAGTAGTTTTATATCCTGGAAAGATGCAGCTAAATTGGATGCACCAATTGATTATGCCGTCCATTTTAATATGCCCTCATTTAATACAGAAGTTCTCGATCAACTTAAGTACTTACCAGACATGGGTATAAATTCAATACAATTATTTACTGCTCTGAATGGAAAAAAAAACCTTGAGGATGATGAATTATTTCAGATCCTCAAGGAAATTGAAAAAAATAAGTTGATTGCGGTTGTAAATGCAGAAAATGGTGATTTGCTCCAATATAAAACTGAGAAAACTTTGGAAAATGGAAATATCTCGATTGAATGGTTTGGTAGGGTTCATTCGAAATGGGGTAGAGCAGAGGCGGTTTTCCGCGTTTGTGCAATTGATTTTGATGCCGGATCTGCTCCTCTCTACTTTACTCATCTAAATACGAGTGAAGAAATCAAAATAATTAATTTTATACAAAAAATGGGATTACAAATTTCCGCAGAAACGTGTCTTCAATACCTAATTTTCACAGATTCTGTTTATCATAAGAAAGATGCAGCAAAAATGATTTGTTCTCCGCCCTTTTCGAAAAGTGAAGATATAAAAGATTTATGGAAATCATTGGCAGATGGAACGATTAAGACCATTTCCTCAGATCATTGTCCTTTTTTATATGATGGAAATAAATCAATAAATTATGAAGGTGCCAAATATCAAAATCCGGGAAAAGAAATCGGTAAAGGTTTTTTTACAAAAGTTCCATGTGGATTGCCAGGAGTTGGTGATAGATTGCCAGTCCTCTGGACAAAAGCTGTTGTCGATCGTAGATTGTCTCCAATGAAATTTGTCGAATTGACTAGCACGAATCCAGCAAAAATATTTGGTCTATATCCTCGAAAAGGGTGTATACTCCCTGGAGCTGATGCCGATCTAGTGTTGTGGGATCCCAATAAAAAACTGAAATATGGTGTCTCAGTAGCAAAACATAGGACAGATTATAACGTTTACGAAGGCATAAATTTGCATGGTTTCCCGGTAGTTGTTATTCAACGAGGGAATAAGATTGTTGATCATGGGATTTGGTTAGGAAAGAGAGGAGCAGGTAATTATATTCCAGCAAGCCAACCAATCTCTGATAATGAAAATCGATAAACACATGCTGATGAGAATAATAATCAAAAACAATAAATAATTTCAATTGCGATAAGCATCCTGTAAATGTTTTATGTATATCAAATGACTGATGACTCACAAAATCAGTTGAATGGTGAGCGGAGCCAAAAGGATGAAGGTAAAAAGACGGAGCACTTGAAAGATTGTTACGATATCGGAATTGGCGCCTAAATCGATTGCCATCATGATCATTGGAGAGAGCCCTCCGGGAGAAACAGCCAGAAGGCATGTGGTTAAATCCCACTTTTCTGTGCGATGCAGGAATTGAGCAAAAAGAAAACTCCCGCCGAAAATGAAGAAGTTCAGGATCAGGATCGGAAAGATGTAGTTCGGTATACTCATGAGACTTTCTTTTGTAACGGTCAAACCGATCATTCCACCGATTCCGACCTGAACGATTTTTTGCAATATGTTGGAAATTCCTGTGTGTTTTTGGAATGCATTAACGTAGATTGCTGTGAAAACCATGGATCCAATCATGTATCCAGAGGGAATATTAAAATAGGAAAGCAAGAGACCTGCTGTAGTGGATCCAACCGTTACAATAATCCAGTTGCACAACCGGAAATTCCCCTTCATTGATTCATGAATAAATCTTTGTGAGATTTTCTCTTTGTTTTTTAGAACCATCAATGGAGTGAATGTCATCGAAACTATCATTCTTGAAAAATGGAGCAGCGCTGTTACAAAAGAATCCGCTCCAAACGATAAGGCAATCAAGGACATCTCTGCAATTCCACCTGGTGTTGCTGCTAAAAATGCTGTCGATTCATTCAATCCGGCAAATGATAAAACTTTCGCAGTGACAACTGACAGCAACATGAGCCAGAGGATGAACAAGACAGCCTGGCGAAGAACTTTTTTAATTGCAATATTGAATCGGAGTCCCAGGATTATTCCTGTTGCGACAGAGACAAATGGTTTAAACCAGGATGGAAGATCGATCTGCAATCCTAGTATGTTGAAACAGGCAACAGCTAACATAGAACCTAAGATAGGCGCAGCGGGAATCTTTATGTATTCAAATAGTTTCCATCCTAAGATTCCTGAAAACAAGAACAACAGGATTTGCATGGTCTACTCTTCTCAATTTTTATACAGAAGAATTGTTTCTTACTAATTTCATAAAAAAAGAAATAATAAGTTTTATTTGAAATAACGGAGAAGGTTCATTTTTACATGTTTATTCGGAAAAATGAACCTTCTCCATAAAAAACATACTTTTCTAAATGGTATCTGATTATGCAAATTCATCTGAGATTTCGATTAATCCGCCTGCTTCCAACATCCGCATTAAAAAAGGATCAACAGATTTTGCGGTAAACTGCTTCCCATTTGTCTCATTTATGATTATGCAGTTCAATAAATCCACTTTAAGACGATCACCCGTTTCGACACCTGCTGTAATTCCTGGACATTCGAGAAGTGGTAAACCAACTTCAAAACAATTTCGGTAAAATAGACGGGCAGCATATTCCACGATAACCACACTGATCCCGGCAGCTTTAATTGCCTTCGGTGCAACAGCTCTACCGGAAGACTGGCCAAAGTGTTTCCCTGCAACGTAAGCGGTCAATAAGAAGACGGATTGAAAACCTCTGATCAATAACGGATAATCCTCTCATTAGTAAAAACATCTAGAAAAACTCGAAAAACTGTAATCCGAGTTTTTCAAGCGAGAGGAAAGCGAATGGAGATAAAAGAGGCAAAAAGAACCTACCGAATACAAGAGATGGCCACCGCTGTCAAAAGTTGCCATGAAAGTGGTTTGACAATCAAAGTGTGGTGTGCCCGGCATGAGATAAAAGAGCATGTCTATTATTATTGGTTGAAAAAAGTGCGAAAAGCGGCGCTGGAACTTGTTGTAGCTGAAAACGAAAACCAGGATGAAGCCATAGTCCGAGTTGAACTTCCGAAAAAAAAAGAAAAAAGTGAGCGTGGAATACAGATCCAATATATGAGTTACATCCTGGACATCCCGGCCGGGGCGGAACCAACGGATATCATATCTGTGCTGAAAGCGATAAAAGAAATATGCTAAAGCTATTGGAGAATATGAATCATTTTTACGTGGTAACCGGCTACACGGACATCCGAAAAGGCATCGATGGTCTTGCCGTGATTGTAAAAAATAAATATGGGCAAGCGTTGGAAGAAGACAGCCTGTTTTTATTCTGTGGCCGGAAAGCCGATCGCTTCAAAGGATTATTCTGGGATGGAAGCGGGTACGTGCTGCTTTACAAACGGTTGACAAACAGCCGGTTTCAATGGCCTCGTAACGCGGAAGAGCTGAAACAGATCACGCCGCAAGAGTTCCGTTGGCTGATGGAAGGTCTTTCAATATACCCGGACAGATCGATTAAAAGAACAGATCAGAAGCCAATGTTTTAACATAAAAAAGCGAGACAAAAAGGAACACACTTCCTCGTAATTACGCGTAATTTGGCTCAATTCAGGGTAAAATATTCTCATGGAAATGAAAGGCGAAAAGGGAACGCCAACGAGTAACGGCACAACAATTTCGTCTGAAAACGACGCCAGAATTCTGCAACTGAAAGTTGAAAAAACAGAATTAAGAGCGAAATTAGACGCCGAGAAAACTGAAAACGACCGATTGCGGATGATCATCCGCAATTTCAATAAAGCGCTTTACGGGTCCCGCAGTGAAAAAAGCAAATACATTTTGGGCGACGACGAAATCCAGCCGGAGCTGTTCAACGAGGCTGAGATGGCGCAGGATGATCATGCGCCTGAGCCGACGCCCGAGACATTTGTAACCACCGTCAAAGAACACAATCGAAAAAAGAAACGTACCCGCGCTGAAATGTGTAAGGATCTTCCAATAGAAGAAGTTGTCTATGACGTCCCAATAGAAAATCGAACCGATAAAAGTGGCCGTCCTTTCAAATTCGTTACCAAAAAGTATGTGCGGTCTGAAATGATCATCATCCCGAAACAATTTCGAAGGATTAATTACTATACGAACGTCTATGTAAGCCAGGAAATTGACGAAGCCACGGGGAAGAAATTATTCAGCGAAGCAAAAGTGACGCCGCCGGTGATGAAGAATAGCCTGGCGTCACCGTCCAGTGTGGCTGATGTAATGACCCGGAAATACGTTGAGGGAATGCCGCTTTATCGCCAGGAACAGGAATGGAATCGGTTGGGCGTGAACATTCCAAGAAACACGCTGGCGAATTGGGTAATCAAACCTACTGAGAGTTGGTTCATGCCGGTATACGCAGCCTTGAAGGATTCATTATTGCAGGAAAAAGTGATCCATGCGGATGAAACGACTGTGCAGGTATTGAAAGAACCGGGTAAAAAACCTGATTCGACATCCTATATGTGGGTATACGCATCATCTGAAAGAAGCAAACGTCCGGTTCGAATATTCGAATATCAGGATAGCCGCAGCGGACAATGCGCGAAAGCATTTCTGGAAGGTTTCCATGGCGTTTTGATTTCAGATGGTTACAACGGGTATAACGGACTTGCGGAAGTGACCCGAGCAGGGTGTTGGGCTCATGTCAGACGAAAATGGATGGAAGCGATGCCGCCGAATGCAAAGGTAGAAACTTCGAAAGCGGCCCAGGGATTTGCATATTGCAATCAGTTATTTGAGATCGAGAGAGAATTCAAACGTCTGCCCGATGACAAACGACGGGAAGAACGGCGGAAAAGAAGCAAGCCAAAACTGGATGAAATTTGGAAATGGTTGGGATCATTTATTCCTGAGAAAGGCAGTAAACTCGCTGGAGCGGTTCAGTATACGCTGAACATGAAACCATACCTTTGCGCTTTTTTGGATCATGGTGAAATTGAAATCAGTAATAATCAGGTTGAGAATGCAATTCGTCCGTTTGTGGTTGGTCGGAAGGGGTGGTTGTTCAGCGATACTCCGAAAGGCGCGACAGCAAGCGCCACCGTCTACACACTGGTTGAAACGGCAAAAGCGAATGGGCTTGATCCTTATCGTTATCTGTTGCGCTTGTTGACGGAGCTCCCCATGTTTGAGGGGAGTCCGACCCCGGAGCAAATTGAAAGCTTCATGCCTTGGAATACGGAAATACAGGCAGCTTGCTCCATTCAGAAATAAATCTCCACACTTTCTTCTTTCGTTATCTTATTGACCGCTTACTCCCTATAGTCCAGCTGACTGCCATCCCGTCAAAACAATCGATGATAGGAGACAAATATATTTTTCCCGCCAGAATAAGCTCGCCGGATTCTCAAAAAACTCGAATTTCATTTCACACCCTGACACGGTAGTTGTCGGATATGGCAGAAATTGAATTGAGCGCCTTCAGCAGATTGTTGAAACAACACATACCTGACCAAATTATCCTTGAAAAAGAGGTTCAAACGATTTCCAATGAACGAAACGAGATCCATGCGATCATTAACTGGCAATTCCGCACCAGGGATGCCCGTATCAAATTGCTTCACCTGTATCCATCCATATCAGCATGACTGACTACTACACTTATATACTTTTTATAGTCAGAGATTTTAAGATAACATTCTCCATCAGATTATTTGGGACCAAAACTTCAAAATTTTCTACATACTCATGTAGATCGAATTCAAGCCTTATAAAAGTTTCTTTCTGCTCCGTAATAGAAAACTCTACCGTATTGATTGCATTATCTGTAGTAAGCCTAGGAATTACTTCTTTTAAATGCTCTCCATAAATAATCATGCTATATTTTCCTGTGTTTAAGTTCGCATAAGGTCCATAAGAAAGACCTCCAGGATAAATTATTCTAGTTCCGTCAATATCTTTTCCGTTTGTTAACCACTTATTATCCTTAAAAGTATATGATTTGAAAGATTTAATTCGACTGATATCATAACAATTAATTGTTGGACCTGAATAACCATTTGTTAATTGATATATATCATTAATACTGTAAATTACATTTTTTATTTCAAATATGCTTCTTCTCAATAAAACCGGAGAAAAATTGGCTAATAATTCTCCCTTTTCTTTTAAAGCATTATACATACTTATTTGGCCCACATATCTATCAGGTTCTGCATTGAATCTACTTGACATTTGTGATGATTCAATCGCAAACTGTTTTCCTAAATCTTGAATGTATAATTCCCCATCTTTAATTGCTAAAGTATCTGTTATATAGGCAGGCCCTGTAGGATATAATGGAGTATAACCATCATAAATTGTATTATCTTTGTTCATGCCTTGTTTACCTATATAATCAATTGATGCGACTCTTGTGTCTGTTGTTGTAAAATAAACTGAATTCTTCACAGAGGATAGTATTAAATTAGTAGAACATAAGACGAGACATATATATAAAACAATCTTCTTCCACATAGTAGATTTTTGAGTTATTAAAAAGTACACGCCGAAGGCAGCAACAAATAAAAAAGCTGCATACATTGGCATTCCCCATCTTTCCCAATGTAATCCTCTACTAGATAAGAGAAGCCAATAAATAAAACCACATGTAAAAACAACATTTTGTTTTTCTTTTTTTATAAAAATCAAATAAATTAATCCTATAATCCCAAATACAAATAATAATATTCCACCATTATTTATAAATGTTTGAATATAAAATAATAAGTTTCCACCCCAAGATAATCCATCAGCGCCTAGATGAGAACTTCGGTTTTCTATTACAACTTGTGAATAAACATTATTAAAATTTAGAAAAAGATTGGGGCTAATCAATATTATAGTAAAGATATATACAAATATTGCTAATAGCCCTTGTTTTATCAACTCCTTAATTGTTTTATAGTTATACAAAATGACAACTAGAGCTATCATTCCGAATGAAAATACAACGGGAAATTTTTCAACCGTCCCTAATGCAGTAGCTAAAGATATTAAACTTATATTAAAATATGTATTGTGCTGAGTATATTCCAAACCAAATAGGATAACTAAGCAAACAAAAAAGGTAACAGTTATATCTGGTACTCCATAATGGGCATGCTCTATAAAAATCGGAAAAATGGAAAATAAACTAGCCATAATAATTCCAAGCGTTTTAGATTTATACCTACCTATGTAATATGCCAATAAGATCGTAAGACTTCCAAATAAAGCTGAAATACATCGAGTAATTATGTAGTAAATCGCACGATTTGTAACATCTATTTGTGAACTAAAAAAACTTGTATGATAATACAAACTTGAAAATGCTTTATAAGCAACACTTGAGACTTTCTTAATAATATTCCCAGGAGTTTCATAACCAGGAGCTTCAAAAGTTCCATTTTCTACCATACTTATTGCTCTATTGACAATAAATCCCTCATCAGGATGAAGAAGATAAGGATAGCCCCAAGAAATCCCATTAAATCGTAAAAAAGAACCGATCGATAATAAAAGTAGAAGAACTAAAACTACTATTTTTTTATTCATTACTCAACCTTCCTACATAGGGGTTGTTCCATATTATGCAAGTTGTGCGCACGCCGGTGAAATCGCACACCTTAACCGGACTATGCCGCACAGTCGGGACGATAAAATACTGGTTTAATATATTATACATTAAGTGTGCGGCATGGTCCGGTTTCCACGCAACTTTCTTTGGGAATCTCCGAGTAGAGAAAGGCGATAGGCATTGTGAATGGTTC
>JAPKMT010000061.1 GCA_026645735.1 Flexilinea sp. | reverse complement strand
TCATACAGTGAAAGTGAAGGATCGTCCAGCAATAGAGGTTATTGCATGTTCCCTGATATTTAGGTTAACTGCCCTGAAGGTTAAATGGCCTAAAAATCCGGATGACGTATCCAAGTTTTTGGCTGATGATTTCAAAGTCCGGGAAAAAACAAAATAATAATTTCGACAAAAAATATG
This sequence comes from Flexilinea sp., assembly GCA_026645735.1. Classification (GTDB taxonomy): domain Bacteria; phylum Chloroflexota; class Anaerolineae; order Anaerolineales; family Anaerolineaceae; genus Flexilinea. Next base: position 17,515 of record JAPKMT010000061.1, on the reverse strand, counting down.
GGTCTGCGTCCTCGCTGACGTGCCGCAGACGCCTTGTTGACACGCCGCAGACGTTGACGCAGACTAGCCGCAGACGTTGATTGAACAGAAAGGGCACTGAAGCGCCTTTTAAAGTAAAGAGATATGGAAATACCATTCGACTGAGAATTACCCCTCTATCCCGAAAACTTGACTCTAAGCGGGCATAAATTGCACCACCATACATAGGTCAAATGGAGAATCTAGAAGATGAGAGACTGGAAATATTTGCACAAATTAATCGGCTTATTTTTTTGTGTAAGGAAATACCATCTTGATCCATGGGAACAGTGTGCACTTTGTTCCATCCACTTCGATCCCCTAGAGTCTTAAGGGGGAACGGGTCAACGGAGTGACACATCGTTCTCTGTTGGATGGTCTTTGATGGTTTTGAGAATATCACCCAACCGCCAGGGACGATACTCCCTGACCTCAACGCTCATATTGATATGGTTCGGTCCCAGATTGGAACCTTCAGGCGGCGGTGGGACATTATGAATATGACCATGTAGATTGATCCAACCATCTTCAAGAGGAACGATCGGGCGATGTGAAAAGATCAGCCTCATCTGATCCGATATCTGGACGTTCAAGGAGTTTTTTATCAAGGTTACGCCACGGGTTTCACAATAAGATTTACTGATCCGGTCATGGTTGCCTTCGATCAAAAATAGTCTGCCTTTTAACATGCCAGCCAGGAGATCAAAATTGGTTTTGTTGCCTAACGCAAAGTCACCCAGATGCAGAATGGTTTCGCCTGGAGAAACAAGATCATTCCAATTCTTGATAATCAATTCCTGCCAGTTTTCAGGCCGGCTGCAATACCTTCCGATATTCTCATGGAAGAAATGCGTGTCGGAAATAATCCAGGTATCGAGAGTGATTTCAAGCGTGTTGTCGGTGGGCATCCTTTAATTATATTTGGAGATCTTCTCTTTTCTCTACTGGATATTAACAGGGGAACAACCTGGCAGGGTGTTCTTGGCAGGTCGTTCCCGTAGAGTCTTAAGGGGGAACGAGGTATTCTGAAGAACAAGCATTTCAATATGCGAAATAATAAAAGGTCAACAAACTCGGAAGAACAATCTCGCAACCCAATAATTAATGCATCGATTTAAACCTGATTTACGATTTTATCGTTTAAAAAAGTGATGGTTGACGAGGATCAGGTTTGATCATTGCGGATTGCTCCTCCAACCATATTCTTAATTTTAGGTGATGTTCAGGGAATGGATGTGGGAACTGAAGAGCGCCTTTTTGAATAAGCAACTTATTCCCTTCTGGCATGTCGGGATGATTTAAGACAAAAATTGGAAGCCATTTCGATTTAAGGGCCTCGGTAGCGCCGGCCCAAGTACCGCCCTTTTCAACATCACTTGCCACTACAATGGCATAATCAGCAAGAGTGTATATCAGTTTATTTCTACCCATTGCTGTTCCAACAGAAAAAGGGGCACTAGGAGAATATGGAGTTACAAGGCATAAATCACCACGACTAATGGCTGCACGATTTTCCGGGTTCCGAATAGATTTTTCCAAACTATCAGCGAGTATTCCAACAGCTGTTCCTCTCGAAGTTAATGCAGCATTCATGCTAATGGTGTCGACGCCTTTTGCACCACCTGAATATAGAACTAATCCCGATAAACCACACGAATTACCTACAAATTCAGCACAAGCCTTACTAGCTTCATCAAGATGGCGCGACCCAACCACTGCAATACCCGGTTGGCCTAAAAGAGCTTTTTCACCTGCATAGAAAAGAACAGCGGGCGCGGTTTCCTTCAGTCGCTGGCGATATCGTACTGGATATTCTTGATCAGCTCTTGTTAACACATGGATACCAAGCGATTCTAATCGTTCTAGTTCAATTGCTAAAGATCCACTTCGTTGGAGTAGGTGATAATAACGATCCGCTTCTTCCAGGTTAATTCCCAGTTGACTTTGGATTTCATTTGGAGCTACCCCGAGTAAATCACCTGGGCGCTTGGAAATAGATTGTAATTTTTTCGCTAAAGGGTTCCATTCTTTTAGAGTTAACGATGAATATTCGGAATTCGATAAAAGCCCGATATGAGAGCACAATAATAAAATTGCTTGAGAATCAGGAGAAATGGTCATCCGTTTGTATTCCTTCCAGTTGCCTGCGCCAGAGTAAATGGGTAAACTGGGCTACTCCCATTTATCTTTAATAAATAACCAGCCATGGTTAATGTCCATCCAGAATCTATAATATCGTCTACCAATAGAACCGCACCGGATGGAATTTGAGGATCTATGCTTATTGTACCAATCACATTCCGTGCTTGCATGGAGCTGTTTTGCATGGTTTTTTGTTCAGGGGCTTCGCTTGTTCGTCGTAAAACTGGGTAAAAAGGAATACTTAACGATTGAGCCAGACGAGCTGCAAAATCCGGAACTAGTTGCGGATGCCGAGTAGAAGGGATTGATGTTACCCAGGCAGGGAAAGGCTCAGGGTTCCATAAATTTTGAATTACATGAGAGGCCGCATTAATCAATTCATCAGGAAAATGACCTTCCCGATACTTTCCTATTTGAACGATTTTTCCCCATCCGGCATCGCCATAATAGCACAATGAACGACCTGGAGCATTTTGTAATTCAATAGGAATGTTGCGTTTTTGATCTGGGAATAAACCAACCGGCCATTGTTTGCGGGGTTGGATGAGAACTTGTGTCCCTTTTAAGTGGTTTTCTGCTTCGATCACAAGTTCATGCGGTACGGAAGCTGAAAAACCTTTTCCTTGACAGTTTGCACATCGCCCACAAGGAATAGGGTTTGGGTCATCTAATGCTTCTAATAAAAATTTCATCAAGCAGTCAGGATGATCCACATAAGCTTGCATTTGAGCTAATTCAGATCTGCGCAAGTCAAGGACTCGATTAATCCGGTCTGTTTCTGGAACCCATGGATTAGGCGTGCGAAAATACAGTGCCTTTTTATCGAAGGTCTGGCCGACTGCACCATCAACTTCTAATATCTTGATCGCTTTCTCCGCCATTGATTTTGATGTGTTAACCCTGGCTAATATTTCATACAATAACAATCCTTCGCTTTTTTCAAGTTCCTGGAGAATGCCTAGAAATACTTGTGTACTTGGAAAGGCTGACTCAATAAAATAATTTTGGATTTCATCATCTTCGGCGCCACTAAGCAAGACGCCATATGATTTTTCAACGGCCCGTCCAGCACGGCCGACCTGCTGATAGTAAGCCACAACTGAACCAGGGCGTTGAAAATGGATTACAAAGTCGATATCTGGTTTGTCAAAGCCCATTCCCAATGCTACAGTAGCGACCAGTATCTTAATCTCATTATTGAGGAATGCCTGTTCTAATGCCGGCCGATCCATATTGCCATCATCACCAGCATGATACGCCTCAACTGAAAAGCCTTTCTGTTTTAACCATCCAGTTACCCGTTCTGTATCCGCAACAGTCAGACAATAAATAATCCCACTTCCCTTGAATTTTGGTAAATTCTCCGCTAACCAAGCCAATCTTTCACTTTGATTCGATAATCGAATATTCTGCAGACGCAGAGATTCACGGGCTAGCGAACCACGATAAACGGTAAGTTCAGGGCCTAACTGCGACTGGACATCTTTGACAACTCGGTCGTTTGCAGTGGCGGTTGTTCCGAGTACGGGGACGCCTTTTGGAAGCATTTGAACGATCCGGACAATGCGGCGATAATCCGGACGAAAATCATGTCCCCAATCGGAGATACAATGAGCTTCATCCACTACAAAAAGACCGATTCGCCCAGAAATTTGTGGAAGGACTTCTTTTAGGAAATGCTCATTATTTAGCCGTTCTGGGGAAATGAGCATTAAATCACATTCGTCCTTTGCTAATGCTTCTTCAATAGCTGCCCATTCTTCCTTGTTCGCGCTGTTTATCGTGAATGCGCGAATGCCAATCCTTCCGGCCATTTCAATTTGATTGCGCATAAGCGACAACAATGGGCTGATAAGGACTGTGGGGCCAGAACCTTGCTCGCGCAATAATTTCGTCGCGAGAAAGTAAACCAGACTCTTTCCCCATCCAGTGCGTTGTACAACAAGTGCACGTTGCTTTTTAATCGCAACTGCTTCGATAGCTTCCCACTGACCAGGACGGAAGTCTTTATCCTCCCCAATCATTTTTCGCAGAAGCCCTAATGCATGACCTCTATCCATGAGGCAACATCCTATGTTGAACTTGACTATAGTTATTTCGGTGTGATAGGTGTAAGGCCAAAGGGTTGATTTTTCCTCAAACTAATATTCATTGAATCGGTTAATTTGATCTTCCTTAATGGATTTGTATGAATCCGAATTATGTCAAAATCACCTTTTCCAATCGTTCTTTTCGCTTCTTCCAATCTGGCAACAAAATATCCAACAAGTGATAAAACTTCGCGCTGTGACCTTCGTGCACCAGATGACACAATTCATGCAGGACCACGTAATCGATACAGTGAATTGGTGCCTTGATCAGCTCCGTATTGAACGTAATCACTCCGGAGGGCGTGCAACTTCCCCAACGCTTGTTCATCCTGCGATACTTAATCTCAGGTGTTTTTGCGCCAAGCTCGATGAGGCGATCAACAAACAGCATTGCTCGATTCTGGATGAATACCCTGGCGTGCCTGGTGTACCAGTCCTGTAAGATTTGCTGTTTCTTTTCCAGGTTTTCTGGTTGGGTTGTAGTTAATACAAAAAATTTACCAATAAGCTTGACATCATTCTCACTGCCTGCCGTTACTTTTAACCGATACTGCCGGCCTAAGTAGTAGTATGTTTCACCGCTTATATATTGGCGATCAGGCATTATGGGGTGGTACTGATCAAAGTATTCCAATTGTTGAATCATCCAGGGGGCTCGTTTTTCGAGTTTTGCTCGCACTTCCTCCATGGAGTGATCCAGAGGCGCTTTCGCGACAATGCTTTTATCTGGTTGAACCGTAATTCTTAAACGATTCCGCTCCTCAAACCATACTGTGATGGGAATTTGAAGGTTGGAATAGGATACGGTTATCATTTTTGGACTCTCGATCATCACCATTAATTACCTCTTGCTTACGGACATCTGACGCGGGCAACATCAATCGATTGATCTAAAATTCGATCGATTTCCTCAAAGGTCAGTTCGATCCCTTCCTGCTCTTTCCAGTCAAATAACATATCTTCAATTTCAATGCGCATCCGGTTCTGAACGTCGATATTGTCCACCCAGTTAACAATGCGATTTCGTTCAACAATGTTTTCCACTTCCAGGGCAGCCCGGGCAAAGGCTTCACTGCGGTCTTCTCCAGACTCGCCTGGTTGAATCGTCTCTTTCACAATCCCATAATAGGCTTTGGCAACTTCATGCCCATTCAACCGCACGGGCACATTATCTCCCGTTCGATTGAGGACTGCTTGCATGATCTCAGTGACCTGCGCCAGGTAATCCTTTTCACGGAGACGTTCATCCCGGTAGGCTTTAATCGCGTCTTTCAATATCTCAGAGAAACGTTTGTAAAATACCGGATCCTGCTCCATGCGCTCATAGATGGTTTTTTGGGTGCGGTGGGCAATCGTATCTGCTTTGGCAGCATCCGAATGCAACTTTTCTACCTCATCAGCGAAAGCTTTCTGATCAAAGATGTTCACCAGTGAGGTAATTTGCTCCACATCACCGGTACCAACATGGGTGTCCAACAGCTTCTGGATGCGCGGTTCGTATTGCGAAAAATCGACCACCTCGGCGTAGCGCCGCTGAACAGATGCTTTTAATTTGGAGAAGAATTTTAGATCGCTTCGGTACTGTTCGACCTTCTCAGGCGGAGTTTCTTCCAGGAATTTAACACTTGATAAGGCAATCGATAATGTTTTAGCGTATTTTGAAAGTCTTTCGTAAAACTTTTCTCGCAAGGCATCGTCCGCCAGCAGGATTTCATACGCTTCCGCGTCGCGGCGGTTCTTGACTTCTTTGAAGGTGTCCCACAACACCGAATGGGCTTGCGCCAGCTGCGAAACGGGCTCGCTGATATCGGTCAGGATGCCAACCAGATCATCCTTATCAAATTCAGGTAGCGAGTTATACAGGTCAAGCGCATGGCTTAAATTCTCCAGAACACCATAATAATCCAGAATGTAACCGAAATCTTTACCCTCGTACAGGCGATTAACCCGCGCTATTGCTTGCAAAAGGGTATGATCTTTGAGTTTGCGGGTCAGATAAAGTACTGTATCGCGGGGTGCGTCAAATCCGGTCAGCAGCTTATCCACCACAATGATAATTTCGGGTGTTTCTCCGTTCTTGAACGCGTTGATGATTTGTTTGTTGTATTCGCGCTCGCTGCCATACTTTTCCATCATCCCTTTCCAGAATCGCTGGACTGCAAGGACATTTTCTTGATACAAATCTTCCTCGCCTTCGCGTTCGTCTGGAGGCGATATGAGTACATCTGATGTCACCATGCCAAATTCATCCAGAAACTGCTTATACAAAAGAGCAGTGGCTTTATCTGTAGCAACCAACTGACCCTTGAACCCAGTGCCCTGCCAGTTGTCACGATAATGAACGCTGATATCCCAGGCGATCCGCTGGACTTTTTGGGCAGCTTTGTTGAGTTGATCCGTGGTGGAATATTTTACCTTCAGGTCTGCAATTTGCGGCTGGGTCAAATCCTGAGTGAGGCGTTCAAACCAGGTATCAATTGCCTTATCATCCACTTTTTGATCCACATGCCGGCCTTCATACAGTAAAGGCACCACGTTTTTATCTTCCACCGCACGGGTGATGGTATAGGTGTCGATCAAACCGCCGAATTGTCGGACAGTGTCGTGATCTTTCTTCATCACCGGCGTGCCGGTAAAACCAATGTAACAAGCCTCGGGGAGCGCCTGGCGCATGCGGGCGTGCATCGCGCCGTATTGGGTACGGTGACCTTCATCCACCAGGACAAAAATGTTCGGGTTGTCATTGCGTGCGTTTTGACGCCCAACCGCAGCGTCAAATTTGTCAATCACCGTGGTGATGATGCGCTGCTTGTTTTCGCGCAGCATTTCCGCTAGGTCTTTGCCGGTGCGGGCCTGTTCCACATCTTTGCCACAGGCATGGAACGTTTTGTAGATCTGATCGTCCAGATCGACACGATCGGTGACCAGCACAATTTTGAAATCCGGAATATCGGACTGCAGCGCAATGGCTTTCGCCAGGAAGACCATGGTGAGCGATTTGCCGCTGCCCTGGGTATGCCACACCACGCCGCCAGATCGTCTGCCTTCCGAATCGCGTTCATAGATCCGGTGCATGATTTTCTTGACGCAGAAGTATTGCTGATAGCGGGCGATTTTCTTTTCGCCGGCATCAAAGAGGGTAAAGCCATATGCCAGTTCAAGCAGCCGTTCCGGCCGGCAAAGTGAGTAAATGGCCCGATCCTGCGCGGTGACAACGCGCGGCAGGTTCAGGCTGTTGACTGCATCCATGCGGTGTTTGCCCGGAAAGGCGTCATACAGTGCCTGAATCTGGCTGCGGTTCAATGGCTGATCCACAACAGCTTTGATGGTTTTCTCGAACTCGTCGCTTTCCTCTTTCCAAACACTCCAAAATTTGGCCGGGGTACCGACCGTGGCATATTTGGCTTCATTGCCTGAGATGGCCAGCAGCAATTGGGAATATTGGAAAAGAGCGGGGATTTCATCCTCTTTCTGATTGCGAATCTGTTGTGAGATCGCCTGGGTGATGGGATCTTTAAGGTCGGGGGATTTACACTCGATGACGCAAAAGGGAATGCCGTTGACAAACAGCACCAGATCAGGCCGGCGCGTTTCGTGACTGCCGCGGCGTTCGACGGCGAATTCCTCCGCCACGTGGTAAATATTCTGCTCGGGATGCTCCCAATCAATGTAGCGCAGGCTGAAACTCTTAAGATTGCCGTTCACGGATTGCGGCAGGCTTTTTCCCAGGCTGAGCAGATCGAAAATGCTTTCATTGGTGCGCAGCAAACCGATGGAGAGAGTCTCTTTGAGAACCTGCACGGCGGTGTGAATATTGGCCTCGGAAAACGGGTAGCGTTGGCCGTGGTATTGGATTTCATTATTCCTGGCCAGCCAGTCGAGCAGAACACTTTCCAGCAAGACGGCATCTGCCCGCCCGCCGCGCAGCGCCAGCGCCTCGCGCGGGGAAAGGTAGGTGTAGCCCAGGTTTTGCAGCAAGTGCAGCGCCGGAAGCTGGGAGCGAGTGAGTTCTGAGAATTCAAAGGATGCTTGATCCATCATATTCGCATTCATTTCCATCTAATCCATCCTATATCCGTTCAATAACATCAAGTGTTTTTCGTACATGGGGAAGTAATTCGGATCGATCCATTTCTCGTAGTGGATCGATATCATGGTCTCCATGATGAACAGGGCTTGAAATTTCATTCAAATCTCGAAGGTCGCGCAATAAATCTGCATCCAATTTATTCTGTTCTTGCAGAACATCACAAACTTTCCCTAGAGTTGATGCTCCACCTAAATACCGGAAATATTTGAACCGCAAACCCGCTTCGAGGCATAAACGAATGTCACCCTGGATGGTTTTCACTTCACAAAAATCTTCATCCAGATACTTTATGAGCTTTTCAGTTATTTTTTGATGTTCGCTTTTCCGTTCATTTTCAATGTCGAATGGGATTATCGAACTTCCATTAGCATTGTCTTTCTTGAGTGAAAGTACCTGGACTGAATCAAGCTTTTCAGAAAGTAACAGCAGGAAATCTCGCTTATGGGTTAACACGATCATTTGTTTTGTTTGTGAAGAAAGATCGCGTATTATATTCGCTGTAATTACCCGCCGGTAATCATCCATGCTGGATAACGGATCATCAAAAACAACGATCGTGTTCGAAAGATCCCCTTTTTGACGTAGCTGTGTGATGAAGAAAGCAAAGCTCAAAGTATTCTTTTCGCCTTCACTGAGCGTGTTCTGAAAACATGGACAATCATCTTTTTCCTGTAAGGTCACTGATAACCCATTGATGATGATTTGGAACTCTGCAAACGGCTGTTTCGCGCGTTTATCTACCTGTTCAACCAGGTTCTCAATCCTGAAACCAACTCCAAGGTCATCTAATACCTTGTTGATGCCTTGCTGATATGTCCTAAATATTTCAACCGAATATGCTGACAATTTGTCTGTTAATTCCTGACAACGGCTTGAAGCTGCCTGAAGGTCGCTTTCCAATTGTTGATATTCTGCACACCAGGATTTCTCTTCTTGGGAAAAACGATTTTTTAATTCAGACAATTGACCTTTTCGACTATCCAAAGCCTGAACAGATTGTGTGTCAATGGCTTCCAGCCGCTCTTTTGCGGAATGAGCGGCATTCTGATACAGACTATTCGTGTTGTTTATTTGTTGATTCAGTTCTTCTTTTTCTTTTTCAAAATCAATTAAGAACTGTAAATCAATTTCCTGATTTAGATTTACCTCTTTTTTCGAGAGAGCATTAACTATCTGACCCTTTACATCCAGCGCGCGTTGCTGAAAACCATCATAATCAATGGTTGGAACTTTATTGGAGATATTCAAAGCTAAACGCGCATCAACCTTTTGGAGTGACACAATGCATTGGTCAGAAACCCCTTTAACCCTGAGGATATCCGCACTTGGGTCCCATTTCGTCCAGGTGTTTCTTAAACCAGTGATTTTTTCGATTGCCTGGCTATGAGCCAGGTCAAATAGTTCCTGATAAGTGCGAATTAAGGCATCCGCACCTGCCAAACTCTGACCGCAAAACGGGCAATTTTCCACAAGTTGTTCCAATCCTTGCCGGATAAAGCCCTCGGCGGTATCAGGCTTTTTCAAATGGCTTTGAATGTGCTCATTGAAAAGGACTCGTGCATCTTCATGAATACTTTGGAGATTGATTTGGACAGCACTTGAGACTTCTGAAAAATCCCAACCCATGCTTGGAAGTGTTGAGAATTTTATTAATCCTGACAACTCATCTTTTTCCCGGCTTATCTGCAATTTGTTTTCAATTTCCTGAAGTTCAGCAATCACTGCTGATTCTTCAGAATCTGAAATGGTCAAATAATCCCTTCGACCGGACCTGGTGAGCTTACCATTCAGTTCCTTCTTGCGTTCATCAAGCGTCTGTTTTAAGCTTTTCTCTGAAGCTTTGGCAATCGTTAAGTCCTCGCTTATTTGGACGCCCTCATGTCCAATAATAATTCTATGAATGCTTTGTTTATGTTCCGATTCAACTTTTTCAACGAATAAATTATCGAACACGTATTGCTGGTCGAAAACTAAAATTTCTGGCTTTATAGCGGCTGGGTTATAAGACCATACATTATTTTGAAATACTATCGTCCCATTTTCAACCCTAATAACAATCTGTTGTTCGATAGCACTTTGCTGCGCTGTTAAGGTTTGACGGGCTGTGATTTTCTGAGAATCAGTCACATGTGCGGATTTTAAGATGGTTGCGATTGTACTTTTACCGTAACCATTGTTTGCATAAAGAACAGTATTCCTTGATAAATCAACACCCATATTAGGTGATCGAAAATTTGAAAATGTGCCAACACCCTGAATGATTTGAAAACGTTTAAGCATGTTTGATATCCCTCCTAATCCACTTTCACCCGAATTTCACCTGTGAGCAGCTTCTGCATCAGACCTTTTTTCTGCTCTTTTAGCTTCTCCAGGTATTTTTTTAACAAGGCGATTTGTTCATCCATCCCGCCCAGCACGCCGGCGATCTTCTTCTGTTCTTCAATATCGGGAACTGCAACCGTAATCTTCAGGAAATCGCCTTTGTTCATCACCCGGTTGCGCCCGGCGCCCCCAGGGGAGATCAGATCCAGTTCGTAGAAAAATCGGTCAGTGACCATGAGGTGCTTGAAATATTCCGGCAGCATCTTTGAGGTATCGAAGACATAGGTCGGGAAGCGGTGCGAGACCAGGGCTCCATCACCATCCGGACCAACCAGGGCAATTGCGCCTTCCCAGGCGAAGGTGATGTTAACAATCAGGTCATCCTTGCGAGCCTGAAAAAGATGTGTCAACGCAATAGTTTCCGGGTCGTCCACAACTGATGTGAACGTGCCTTTGCCGTGGCTGCGGATCCCGAGCCGCAGATAAGCTCCGACAGGTTTCACGACCTTGCGGAATTTAGGATGCAGGAAGGTGCCCAGCTTCATCTGCTTCCATTCATCCTGAAAGCCTGGGAAACGCTTTTGTCCGGATAGCAATCGTGAAACTAATTGGTCTTTTTGCCGTTGTTTGGCCTCGATCAACCGCTGCACACGCTCAATCGCGTGATCCCAAACAGAAATTATGGCAGTGATTTTTTCTTGTTCTTTTATAGGCGGAACAGCGATTCTTAATTTCTTAACTTGAGAAGAGGTTACAGCATCAAAAGTACTACCTTGTGAAATCTTACCCCATTTATTCTCTTGGCTAATCAATATGTGAAACAAGTAATTACTACTCTGAGCAGGTTTGATTGCACAAACACCTCGACCAATACATGCATGATGTGAGGATTTCGCGACAGACCCTACGGGTGCTCTTACAGAGAGTATTAAATCACCAGGATCACATGTCTTGGTTATTTGAGTTGTCCAGAATCTGGGCTGAGTTGTACCATTTTTACAGTCTGCGTTGCCCTGTATAAGTGGAAGACCTTCCCCAACAACGTTGTAATATTTAGAGTCGGGGGATTGTCCCATAGTTACTTCTGCAATCTCATCTAAGAATAGAACTCTCCATTGTGATGGTAACTGTCCTAGTAAAGTTTCTTCAAAACCTTCCTTATTATCATTCCCTAGTTTAGTCATTGAACTCCCCCAGTATCACTGTCGCCCTTCACTTTAAGACGTCTTACAACTTTATCAAAGTCTTGATCCGGTTCAACAACTTCCCGTTCCAGGCAGGCGGTGTTGTACTTTTCATATTCCGAAAGCGCCAATGTCTTCGCCACCTCCGCCGACACCCGGCCGGCGTCGCGCAGCACTTCGCGCCCATTGAACTGCAAAAAGGCATCCAGCTTCTGCGCCCAATCCCGCATGTACATGGGCTGGTGGCGCTCCGCCTGATCCTCGGCGTAATCTAGGTACATGGTCACAATGCGGTTCAGGCTGCGCAGTTCCTCTTCTGCCAGGTAGTTTTTAGCCACAGTCACATCCGCCTGGCGTACTTTCTTGCCCTTCCAATTGGTCAGCCCCATATTCGGTTTGGCAGCGCTGGCGCGCTCCGCAATCAATTCCGCCGCGGTATGCCCGGTAATCGCCCAGTGCAGCTTGTTTTGCACACTGGCGTAAAATTCATGGGTGATCTCCGCGTTGGGGTCGTAATCCACGGCCAGGCTGTAGATCTCGGTGATTTTGCGATAAAACTGCTTTTCCGAAGCGCGGATATCACGAATGCGCTCGAGCAGCTCGTCAAAATAGTCCGCGCCCAGCCCGCGTCCTTCTTTCAGGCGTTCATCGTCCATTACAAAGCCTTTGACCAGGTATTCGCGCAGCCGTTCAGTCGCCCAGCGTCGGAACTGGGTGCCGCGGTGGGATTTTACCCTGTAGCCAACCGCGAGAATCACTTCCAGGTTGTAATGCTTCAAAGCGCGTTGTACTTCTCGGCCGCCTTCCGATTGAACTTGTAAGTAATCCTTACAAGTTGCCTCCTCGCTCAATTCACCTTCGGCATAGATATTCTTAATGTGCATCGTGATATTCTGTGATGACGTCTGAAACAATTCAGCCATTGCAGATTGCGTAAGCCATACTGTATCCCCTTCCATGCGGACATTGATATGGGTCTTGCCGTCTTCCGCCTGGTAGATCAGAATATTCATGGGCTTTTCGGGAAGATGCTCGGTCATTGATCACCTCCCAGGCCTAACTCTTCCAGATATTTCTTCATTTCAGCCTGCACCTGAACCAGTTCCGCTTCGATTTCTTCGATTTCCTTTTGCACGGCGGGGATATCGACTTCTTCTTCCTCTTCAAACGTATCCACGTAACGCGGGATGTTCAGGTTGTAATCTGCGGTTTGAATATCTGCCAAAGTTGCCAGAGAGGAATATTTCTCTTTTGGTTGGAAATCCAGGTAGGTTTGGAAGATACGGTTTATGTCTTCCTCATGCAGAACGTTCTGATTGGTACCGCTTTCAAAGTCACGCGAGGCGTCAATAAACAGGATGTGTTTATCACGATCGGTTTGCGCCTCCGCCCAGGACTTGCGCGCTTTGTTGAATACAAGAATGGCGGCAGGGATCGGCGTGCCAAAGAAAAGCTTCTCCGGCAGCCCGATGACGGCTTCCAGAATGTTCTCGTCGATGAATTGCTTACGTATGATGCCTTCCGCCGCGCCGCGGAAGAGCACGCCATGCGGAACAATGACCCCCACGCGGCCTTCGCCTTCCAGCGCGATCTCCACCATGTGGCTAATGAAGGCATAATCGCCTTTGCTGGCCGGCGGCAGCCCACGGTGGAAGCGGTTGTAAGGATCGTTGGCGGCAAATTCAGCGCCCCATTTTTTTAAAGAGAACGGCGGGTTGGCAACCACAACGTTGAAGCGCATCAGCTCATCATGATCGAGCAGGCGTGGGTTGGAAATCGTGTCGCACCACTCGATCTGGGCTTTTTGGTCAATTCCGTGCAGGAACATGTTCATGCGGCACAGCGCCCAGGTGGAGCCATTGGATTCCTGCCCGCCGAGGAAATAATTCTGACTGTCAGTTTCCTTTGCCACCCGGATCAGCAAAGAACCTGATCCGCATGCCGGGTCGCAAATCCGATCGCCGGGTTTAGGCTGCACCAGTTTTGCAAGTAAAATGGATACTTCTGGCGGCGTGTAGAATTCACCAGCCTTCTTACCAGCTCCTGCCGCGAACTGACCGATCAGGTATTCATAAACATCTCCGATAATGTCACGATTCCCGATAATGGAGGGTCGAAGGTCCAAACGAGGATCTGCGAAATCTTCCAGCAAATTCTTCAAGCGACGATTACGGTCCTTGGTTTGACCCAACGCGCCTTCACTGTTGAAATCGATGTTGCGAAAAACACCTTCCAGCTTGGATTTGTTGGCATCCTCAATTTTTTCCAGGGCGATGTTGATAATTTCGCCGATATTCGCCGCGTCACGCCGTTCATAAAGATAATCAAATGTGCCTTCGTCGGGCATCACAAAGCGTTCTCGCTTCATGGCACGCTCCACACGGACCATATCCCCGTTGTAACGCTGAGTATAGTCCGCGAGGATATCCTTTCGCAAATCGCTCAAGTATTTCACAAACAACATAGTCAGGATATAGTTCTTATATTCCGATGGGTCCACAGCGCCGCGGAAGGTGTCGCAGGCCGCCCAGACGATTTGCCCAATTTCATTCTTGCTTGCATGTGAGTTAGCCATGTCTCTTCTTCTCCTATTCGATAATTGCATTCAGACAGACGGTTTGGATCAAAACCGATTTTTTTGACAGATATAAACCCAGAAGATCCGCTTCCTTTTTTCGCAGCAATTCCAGCTCGCCAATTTTCCTTTGTACCTCAATGGGTGGGATAGGAACCTCAAGACGCGATAACGCAGAAACGGAAAGGAAGGGGAGTGAGCTACCACTGCGGTTCAGTTTGATGTACTCCTGCGCGGGTGTTTGATTGAGCCACCAGGACTGGTATTCAGGCAAAATCGTTGCCTTGTTGGGCCGTAAGATATAAAATGAGTTCGCCGCGAGGACATGATTGACTGAGCGGGTGACTGGACAGGCGAAATTTTCCTGTCCTTTAGCCAGGAACAAGACATCACCCTGCTGAATTTCCGATTTGGTCGTCGAGCCAGTAGGGGTAAACCTGGTGAGGCTGGACCAATCTACCTGGTGCAGGGTGTTGAAATCTCGCGCCTGAAGTAAAAAGTGGCTGCCATCAGGATACGCGCGGATGCCCTCCCGCGATTGATAGCCAACCTGAATTTCAGATATGTCGCCCAAGAAAGCCTTCATAAGTCCTCGCAATTATTGGTCGCAGTAGATTTCATACTGTAAATTATAACGAGTGTTTCGTATTTGTCAAGTATTAATTGCAGTATTCATTCTACTGTAATTTTTAGTCAATTGCAGCTATTTCGAGAAGTTGTGACATAAGAGCGCTATTAAAGCAGGACAGCAGGAATTGATTAATAATCATTTGTGTATAATTAAAGCAGGTTCCCTGTCAGGAAAATATCAGCCAAAACAAACTCGAGAAGCCTTTCGTTAGTTGTAATTATTATCATCATCACAGCATGAATACAGGACTAATATTGAATAAACGAGTGAGGGAGGGGGGATGAAATTGTTTGATTTTTTTACGAAGCTAATCAAAACAGTAGCGAAGTTATTTTTCCCGGAAAAATACCACAAATTATTGAACCATGGCGATGCAAAACCCAGCCAACCTCGGACTGGTGATATTCATCCTATTGGAACTCATCCGGTAAGAATTCCACCTGCTGCACCACCGGCGAATAACGCAAATGGAGTGCATAAGAAACCTGAATTGGAACCTGTCAAGTCGGTAGTAACCGAAGACAGTGTATTTGAAGAGCGCGAGCCGCTACCTGCAGCGCCGGATGACTATAAACCCACAGATGTGCAAGAACCTACGTCGCTGCCACTCGAATTGGAAGTAGAAGTAGTTGAGGGAGTAGAAGACCTCGGATACTTACCAACTGATATTGAGTTCAGTGATCCACAAGTTATCGAAGCACCCATTATGGACGTTGAAAGGCCGACGCCCGACCTGGACGAGCCAGAAAATATCAATATCACAAATTTCAATGAGACTGAGCAACAATCAACCGAGGTGAAGTTACGCGAGACCATCAATGAAGAAGGTACTGATCTCCAACATGCCGAATCGCAGGTTATTGATGTAGAGGAACCGTCATCACAGTTGATCGAGCAAAAAACCGGCATGATAGTGGAAAAGGGAGACCCTAATTCAAATGATACAGAGCTGGTGGTTTCGGAAGTTGGTGATGAGATTCCCCCGGTAGATTCAAGAGAACTGGAAATAGTCAAAATAGCCAGTGAAGAAGGTTCCGAAACAATTGATGAATTACCGATCATTGAAATTGATAAAGATGAAAAACCGGACGTTGAAGATAATTTCGAGGACGAAGAAGGTATAGAAGACGAAACTGGTGGGTATGAAGATGATGCTTATGGCGAAGTTGAAGTCGAAGGTTCAGGTGTTTTAAGCCCAAAATCTTCGGTACCTCGTGAGGCAAGGAAAGACAGAGAAAAAACGCGAAAGAAAAGCACGCAATCTCCTTTCGATAGATGGGTCATGTTAGTCTATGAGCTTACCGAGGAAAAACCAGATGTGGATGCATTCATTCGGAAACTTGAGGCAGATGACCTGGATGATATTTTTAATCTGGAAATAAATCAACTTGAAAAACATATCTTTGAAGCCCTGAAACGATATGAATACATTGGCGAAATGCCTTTTTCAGAAAACGCCTATAAGAAGTTGATTGAATATCTGCGCCTAAATACCCGAAAAAATGGGAAGATTAATCCCCGTTGTACATTGCCCACCCTGTTTTCAGTAAGTATGGTTTTTTGCGCCCGGTATTCTGATACTGAAGCCAGAGAGTTTTGGAAACCTTATGCGCAGCAGGTTTGGGGATGCGAACCGTCTCAGTATTTTCAGAATATTAGCCGGCAGCTTTTTGCCTACAGTCGCGAGTATTTGCATCGCAGCCTTAACCTTTCCTTCACTATTCAAAATCAAGGCGATGTCGTTCGACCAGTTTATCAGCATGCCATCATACCAAGTTACTTGCAAAGTTATTTCGCTGAATGGCTGGTGAATAACTTTGAGAGTATTCTGCAATATCCAGCAGAAAAATTGCCAATGATTCTGCAATATGAGAAATCTTTGGATTATGTTCCCAGGCGGTTGAGAAATTTTATCCGCGGCGAGGAAACAAAAGATACAGCTGCTCGTCTGATAGCTCGTATGTCAAATGCGATAAGGCTATTCCACGAGGTAGAGCAAACAGAAGCGGTTGAATCGGTTATGAGTTCATCCATCGAGAAATCTCTTTGGGAGGTTATTTACAAAAAGCTAATCGATGACCAATCTCATATTGTGAAACTTCGAAGAATCACACCACGGTTAGAATGGCTCTGGGATCTTGAGGGTGATGACATCATTCTCAACCTTTCCAATATTCGGTCTAGCAAGAATGATAAACCTGATAGCGTAACATGGGCTGAAAAAGATGCGAAGTACCTAAAAGGAAATGAAGTTCTATTTAAGATCTATCCATGGAAGATGAAGTCGGGCGACTGGGAGGTTGACCCAATAAGAATTCCGGCGGAAGGCCCTTTGGATGGCAACATTCTGGTTCTTTCTGAAAATTTTGATCTTGATGAACCTAAACAGAGCCAGTTCCGCCAAGTAATTTTTGAACGCACTATACCGCTACTACAAAAGCCAGTACTTTTTTTCCGCGTGAA
>JAPKMT010000060.1 GCA_026645735.1 Flexilinea sp. | reverse complement strand
TTTACTTTTTCAATTTACAACACAATAGGACATTTCTAAATTGCTGTGATTAGGACATTTCTAAATTGCCTTGACAGCCAACATTCAGTAATTCGAAATATAAAAAGAATTCTTTGTTGTTGTATTGTTTTTGCGCTTTGCGCAAAAACAATACAACAACAAATTTTCTCTTTCAATTCGAAAAACTTATCCATATTTCGAATTGCTGGCCAACATTTTTCAATAGGATCGGGCTGAAAAGCATCCGGAAGGAAGACAATCGGAATGTCGTTGTCAGCTAACTTTTCGAATTTTCGAAAGAGACACAATCAGCCTTTTTACCCCGACTGAATTGAAATTTACACTGACAACTTCCTCCCCATCCTCAATCTTGCTTTCCATAATGACACCTTCGCCCCACAACGGATGCGTCACCATATCGGATGATTTGTATTGCAACTCGATCGGTTTGTGCTGATCTGATGATCCGTTTCTGGTTCGTCTCTCCGATCCATAAAAACCGGATGAGGAGAATGATGAACCGGCAGCTTGTGCCCAGACAGGCTGGTTTTCCCAGCGAGATTCATAGCTTGTGCTTCTGGAAGATTTTGGTTTTACTGAGTCATTCATCTCCCGCAGCAGCTGATGTGGAATATCTGAGAGAAATCGGGATGGAATGGTTGTTTCCGGAATACCGAAGGTGATGCGCTGATTAGCTCGGACCAGCGTGACATGATTGCGGGCTCGTGTAATTCCGACATAAAAGAGACGCCGTTCCTCGGCCATTTCTTCCGGATCGTTCAAGCTCCGGCTGTGCGGTAAAACACCGTCATCCAATCCGATAATAAAAACACGGTTGAACTCAAGCCCTTTGACAGCGTGTAATGTCATCAGTGTTGGTGCCTCAGTGGTTTCAGCAATTGTGTCTTGATCGGATACCAGAGCGAGATTCTGCAGAAAATCTGCAATTCCGCGTTCCTCATATTCAAATGCCATTTTCCTGAGTTCTTCAACGTTTGCCCAGCGATCGATATCATCGCTGTCATCGGATTCTACATATGCCTGAAAATTTGTACCCAGGATAATTCGTTCCATCATACCGGAAATACTGCCATGGGAAACGAGTTCTGCCTGCCATTCAATCAATTTGGACCCAAAATCAGCCAATGCCAGTGCGCCGCGTCCCAAATCAGGCCAGAAAACAGATTCTGGTCCGTTTTTGCCTAAATCCAGCAGGATGTCTCCTGATGCTTTGCCAGCTTCGGCTGCTGCAACCCGCAGGTTTTGCAACGTTTTTCCACCAATACCACGCGGGGGTGTATTAATCACACGGTTCAGGCTGATTTCATCCTGTGGATTGTAAACCAGTCGAAGATAGGCGATCATATCCTTGACTTCACGGCGACCGTAAAAACGCTGTGCGCCAATCAGCCGGTATGCCATTCCGCGGTATAAAAATGCATCCTCCAGTAATCTGGACTGTGCATTGGTGCGATACAAAACTGCGAAATCACTGCCTTTGGCATTGCCATTGTCGATTAAGCGGGAAATCGTATCTGCAACAAAATGCGCTTCTTTTCGATCATCTTCTGCTTCGTAATAATCGATCTTATCGCCGCTACCACGGTCGGATACCAGATTTTTTTTAGTGCGGTTTCGGTTGAGATCAATCACACTGCGGGCAACATCCAGCACATTTTGGGTCGAGCGATAATTTTGTTCCAGCAGAATTTTCAGGTGATTTGGATAATCCTGTTCGAACAATTGAATATTGCGATAGTCAGCACCCCGCCAGCGATAAATGGACTGATCTTCATCACCAACAACAAAAATATTTTGATTGGCTGAAGCCAACAGTCGCAACAGGCGGTATTGCGCAGTGTTGGTATCTTGAAATTCATCCACCAGAATATGGCGGAATCTGCGGCTGTACCGGTTGCGAATATCCGGATTATCTTCCAGTAATTGATATGCCCAGAGCAGTAAGTCATCGAAATCTACTGCGTTGCTTTTTTCCAGCGCCTGCTGATATTTTTCATAAATCCTGAAAAGCGTCTCTTCATGATAATTGGAACGAGGCAGATCTTTCGGAAATTGAAGGTTATTCTTTGCACTGGAAATTTCATTATGCAGCGAATTGGGACGATACAGTTTTTCATCCAGATTGAGTTCTTTCACAATTTGTTTGACCAGAGAGATCTGATCGTCGGCATCCATGATAACAAAATTGTGTCCGAACGGCAGGACGGAGGCTTCCCGTCGCAGAATTCGGGCACAAATGGCATGAAATGTTCCCAGCCACATATTTCCCTGCAGACTTGCACCATACAAATCTTCAACACGATCCTGCATTTCATGAGCTGCTTTATTGGTAAAGGTCACAGCTAAAATCTCATAAGGCCGAATTCCCATCTCTTTCATGAGATAAAGAATGCGCTGGGTTAAAACGCGTGTTTTTCCGGATCCTGGGCCTGCTAAAACCAGAATTTGACCGTTTCCGGCAGTCACTGCCTGATATTGCTGCGGATTTAAATTTTCCAGATAATTCATTCCATCTTCCCTTCAAAAAATCTTTCTGGCGATGTCCACTGGTCTGATGGAATGCCAGAAAACTCATATTTTAAATTTTTTTTATTTGCTGTGCGATGAGACGATCAATTTTTCCCATCGGGAATTGATCCAGATCCTCAGCTGCAGCCCATGTGATCGCCTGTGCTTCCACCGGGTCGGGCTTTTGATCACCGATTTCACATAGAAAAGCCTGCAACGTCACTCGGAAATGTGTATATGCATGGCGGTATGTTCCAAAGGGCTTTATGATGGAAATGTTTGAATTCAGTTCTTCTCTGATTTCTCTTTGCAGACATTCCTGAGCTGTCTCATCTTCTTCGATTTTTCCGCCAGGAAATTCCCATAAGTTTCCAAGCAGACCGTTGGCAGGACGTTGTGCCAGCAGAAAACGATCCGGTTGATTGTTTTCCGATTTGCGGATGACAGCGGCCGATACTTGATAATGGGGGATGGCTTTCCCTGCAGCAAGCACCGGGCGCATCGCCACAGTATGATTCACATAGGCAAGGCAAAAAGGCTGGATCGGGCAGCTTTCACAGCGCGGATTCGATGATGTGCAGATCGCATTTCCCAGATCCATTAAGGCTTCATTATAATCACCGGGACGGTCGGGATCCAGCAACTCATCTGCTATCTGCCAAAGGATTTTTTCACATTCAGACGACCGCAGCGGCAGGGAAATATCCGCTGTGCGGGAATAAACACGTCGAATATTTCCATCCAAAGCCGCTGCCCGCATTCCAAATGCGATCGATGCGATCGCACCGGCTGTATATCTTCCGATACCGGGCAGTTTTTGCATGACTTTGGGATCGGAAGGGAAGACACAGCCCATCGTTTGATTGATGATGATAGCTGTCTGATGGAGCGCTCTTGCACGATGGTAATAGCCAAGACCTTCCCAGCATTTTAGAACGCTTTGTTCATCTGATGCGGCAAGCGTCGCTACGTCCGGAAATAATTCCATCCAGCGCAGGAAATAGGGGATGACGGTTTCAACCCGCGTTTGCTGCAGCATAATTTCTGAAATCCAGGTACGATATGGAGTTCTTGTTGTGCGCCAGGGCAGTGTTCTTTTGTTTCTATCAAACCAGTCCAGCAGTATTTTTTGCATTGTCTGACTGTCTCTCAATCAAATACAGCGATTCGAAATATGGGGAGAATTATTTGTTGTTGTGTTGTTTTTGCGCTTTGCGCAATAACAACACAACAACAAGTTTTCTCTTTTTTCTCAAAAGTCTTTTACAAATTTCGAATCACTGAATAAAATACGAACAGGCTGCATTTGATAGTATTCTTAATACTCCTCAACCAGCCTGTCGATGTTCTGAAAATCATGCTTCTGGAATCAATTCCTGCCAGCAGTGATATGGATCTAAAACTGAAATCCCTGTTTTGCGGGAACTATTTTATATTCAAAATTGTGAATAAATTTTTGCAGTTGATCCAGTAATTCCAACCATTCGGTTTTTGCCATTCGCTGTTCCGCTTCCAATTCATCCGGAAGCAGCGCACAGATCATCACTTGCGGTTGTTTCCCATAAATGGTTGCCCAGGCGTCTGAAAGTTCGAATCCCATACGATTCAAGCTCGGGACAAATTCGCGAACAAGAAAATCAAAATACTCTTGTTCATGATTTGGGAGAATATCCCAGGTCATGATCAGTTTAACCGGCATGGTTTTCCTCATCTGTAATGGGCTCTGACGAGCTAATTTCGTCCGTTTCACCTTCATCAGTAGTCCCCATTTCATCACTCTGCGGATGATTGAGAATAATCACTTTCGTCTCTTCCGGTAGCTGAGCGACGTTGTTTACTTTGTAGGAAGGAAAAACATCTTCCGTCTGAGTAATGCCCATCTCTTTAAGAAATTTTGACAAAGGATCCAGATTGGGTTTGGTAAGTGGAACCGAATAATGCATCGGTATCACAACATTGGGCTTAATCATACTGATCAGTTCAACGGCTTTAGAAGAATTCAGTGCACCGCCACCGCCGACCGGGATGAGTAGAATATGTGTTGTTCCGACATTCTCCAATTCGGATAACGTTGGAATGCGATTCAAATCACCCAGATGCGCGATGAATATACCGTTATATTCAATAATGTATATCGTATTTGAGTCTTCGTCTTTTTGGCTTGTTTTATACCCGTTTATAAAAACGTTGTTGATTTCATATTCCCCGGGACCGTCCACCACAAACGGTTCACCTTTAATACCCGCAGTGTAATTATGTCCAGGTTTATCACAGCTGACAGTCACAATGTCACTTTTCAGCTTCAATGGTTCATATCCGATTGCTTGGTAATCATAAGGGTCGCAGATCACACTGCCCATTCCACGTTCTGTAATACGAAAACAGGAATGCCCGTACCAGGTTATTTCCATGGATCCTCCAAAATTGATTGTTCGACCGGAACAACATACTGCTCGTTTCCGGTTATTTCTAATTATACTGCCACAGCATAGGGAGTCTGTTAAAACGTGAATCGAGTCAGCAATTCAAAAATTTTACCGGTTATTTGAATTAAGAGCAGCTATTCGAAATAAGAAAAAAATAATTGTTATTGTGTTGTTTTGCGCTTCGCGCAAAAACAACTCAACAACATATTTCCTCTCTCTATTCGAAACACTTGTTTATATTTCTAATCGATTCATAAAGAGAGAATTCTTTTCGTTGAATAAAAAAACTGGAATCGAGTGCGGAAGACCGGATGAACTGCCTCTTTATCCTTACTTCTATGGAGATTGATTTATTTCGATACAATCGTTGCTCCGAAGGGCATCAATGCCAATTGGGACAGTTTGAAACATTGTTTTCCAAAAGGGATTCCAACAATAGTGAGGCAGAAAATCAGCCCATTGAGAGCAGAGGCTGCCGCCAGCGGAAGGCCGCTTGTCACCAACCAGATAATGTTCAGCAGCAAAGATACGGGTCCTCCTCCAAAAACAACTTCTTTGCCAAAAGGGAAAAATGAGAGTCTGGCAAATTTGAAACATTGTTTTCCCACCGGAATGCCGATGATCGTGATGCACCATACCATACCATAAAGAAACCAGCCCATTCCTTGCAGCAATCCGCCAAAAATAAACCACAGCAAATTTCCTAAAAATTTCATTTTTGCTCCTTATTTTTCCCGATCTTCTTTAGAATTGGCCAGACCAGCCCGCTTGCAAAAACTACTGCGCTGCAAACCACAATATAGATAACTGTTTTCCAAAAGGGAAAGCGATGGATGATATCAGCATAGTAACGACTGAAATACCATTGTGAAAAGAATCCGACAAAGATGATCTCTATGAGAATCCAGCGGATAAGCCATCCGTCTTTGATCTGTTTTGCATAACGATATCCCCAGGCAGTAAAAAAAGCCAGCCAGGGGAGAAAGATTACACGGTAGCGAGGATTATCCCATTGATCGCCGCCAGCCCGCAGCGAGCTGATAAAAATCCATCCGATCAGGAAGAGGGTATTGATGATCAGCAACCCGCGGTCTTTGCTGCTTTTGGCTCTCAGGGATGTAAAGAAGGCATAGAAAAGAAAAGGAACCATGGCATACCAGCCGACAGCCCGAAAAATTCCAACTGCTTTCCAGAACGGCGTGGTTGGTCGATAAAAAATAATTGCAGGCAGCACTGGTTGCGTGATTCCATATATAGCGAGAAAGACTGATCTGAAACGGCCTCCGATTTCACCTACAACTTTCTCCACCCAGCCTGAGTTGATTTCTGTAGTGTGAATATCGTAATGAATAAATTCCTGGATGGAGGGTAGGGCAGTCAACAGGATCACCAATCCCGCCAGTCCGATCCCGATCAAACCTGCCCAGAGCCATTTTTTGGATCGGGAAACCAGGTTTTCGACCCAGATCCAGAGCGAGATGCAAACAGCAAGCGCTCCGGCAACAAAAGTGGACAACGGTAGGATGGCAAGAATACAGGAGAACAGTATACTGGCAGACGTTTTCCAGTGGTCACGCAGCGTACACAGAGCCCAGAATGAAATTGCAAGAATACCCGTCAGAAATGGTTCGCGCATCGGTGATCCTGCATAGACGATGCTGTCCGGATACAACACAAAAATCCAGGCTGCAATATTTGCTGTTGACAGGTCCCAACGGTTTTTTATTGCTTTCCAGAGAAACGGTACGCCTGCGGCTGTCAGGAAGGCACCTAGAAGAACAATCAGTGAGAATCTGCGTTTATCGGGGGATAAGTACTGATAAATCCAAATGCCCAAAATTTCCATCCCGCCATACTGGTCATTGTTGTAACTGCGATTCAACGGTTCAAAAAAAGTTGGATTCTCATCCTGAGCGATACGCCATGCTTCTTCGTCCCGTCGATAGGCATCATCAAAGAGATATCCCTGTTTCTGCTGCGGTTCATCTGTGTACCCAAATATGGGGAGCAGTCTCTGAGCAGCCATCCCAAAACCAAGACGTAATATCCATGCAGTAAGCATCATTACAGCCAGCATTCGGCTTCTGCCGCCCCATTTCCATACAACTTGCAGCAAAAAGAAGGCGGGTAAACAAAGGACAAATGCGGCGATCCATCCTTTAAAAAAATCTCCTGTGTCAACAAGCGCAAACAATGCTGCTATCAAAACAGACAGAAAAATTGAAATCAACAAAATTGTGAAAGCACCATATCGATTGTTGTTTTTCATAGGTTCTCTATTTCATCGAGTCCAGGATGTTTTCCTGTCTTTGCTTCCAGGAGTATTTTTTACTTTCTTCAAGTGCAGCAGACGCCAGCGATTCCCGAAGTGATGCATCCTCCAGCAGCCTTTTTAATCCAGTTGCCCAGGATTCCAGGTTTTCAGGTTCGCAGAAGAGCGCAGTATCTGAGTTCAGAACTTCGTGGATCACAGGCAGGTCACTGGAGATGATTGGTTTACCTGCAGCCAGGTATTCAAACATTTTCATCGGACTGCAAATTGCTGCCGAGTTTCCTCCGCTGCTTCCAGAAATTTCTTTGCCATATGGCATGAGAACTATATCAGAGGCTGCGAGTGCCAGGGGTAATTCACTTTTTGGAATGAATCCGGTAAAGAACACATTTCCCAGGCCGATTTCTCTGGCTTTCTCGCGATAAGATCCAGTTTCTTCCGCATTGCCGCCAAACCAGCAGAAAGAAACATCCGGAAACCGTTTTGCCAGTTCCAAAAAGAGATCCGTTCCACGTCCTGCGTAAAGGTGTCCACAACAGGAAACGACCAGCTTATCCGGAAAATCCATTTGTTTTTTCGCATCCGCGATGTTTGGCAAGTTCTGATAATCCTCTAAATTCACACCATTGGGAGCAACCAGACAATCCGTTTCTTTCAGCTCAGGGAACATCTGGCAAACCCGTCTTTTTAACTCATGAGAAATAAACACCACCTTTTTAGGAGTGGATGACTGGATGTAATATCGGAACCAGCGGATGCCCCATTTTCCGGAAGGCAAATCGTGAGCCTCAAAGATGGAACTGCATCCTGCCCAGGCTGAGAGTGCGGCAATCTGGATGTTCCAGGTATATTCATAGGCTGGATTGAAAAAGAACGTTCGGAGAATCGTCAGAATGCTGAAATCAATTCGATGTAAAAATTTCAGGGACGGTAATTCGTATAGTTTAAATGCGCGGCAGGTTAATCCGTAATGGCTTCGCAGCGCTTCAAATCGATTCACTTTCAGATGCGGAACCCATAAGCGGACATCATGCCCGTTTTGGACCATACCCTGGCAGACCATTAAAACTTGGATCGAATTTGCCGTTTCAGAAGGAATTTTTGATGTACTGCTGACAGCAATTTTCATGGATCATCTTCCTTTATGCTTCGTTTGATGTGGTTCGCGGAGGACTTCCGTTTCCTTTTGGATCGACCTGCGCAGCAGGAGCAGCCCGTAAATTGTCATAATAATCACGGATCCCGCCAGATAAGCAGAAAGCAGGATACTTTCTGTAATGTATGGACCCCGAGGAACCAATACAATGGTTCCGAAAACTTTAATCAACATCGCATAGAAGCTGATATTGGTTGCAGAATCGGCTTTGCTGTAAGCCAATAGTAATGTCCGATTCCAGAATAAAATGTTGGCGATTCCATATCCACCCATCAGTATCATGATGATTTGGAAAGAAGGTAAGAAATCTGTCGAAAAAATCTGGAATGTGTTGCCAAAAAAGTCGACCGGATGGAAAAGGAACATTTTTCCGAAAAATAACAATCCGACGAACATTCCGGCTGTCCAACTGAAAGAGATTAAGGTCACTTTTGAAAGCAGACGTTTGATGCGATTCCATTTTCGGTTGACGATTGCCCGCATGATTTCCGGATAGGTTGTATCGATGAACGGATTTATCGGAGTAAGAACCATATTAATAACTGTCATAGCAGTTTTGTAATAACCGGCATACAACGGACTGAGTAAAGCGCCAATCCAGAGCACTTCGCCATCCCGGGCAAACAAATTGATTGTACTGCTGATGTTGGTGGACACAGTAAATTTCAGGATCTCTTTTTTATTGGAAATTAGACTGATCGGCGCTTTCCACCAACTTCTGCCGAGAAAACCCGGCAGCCAGATCAGGTTCAGGATCACAGGTACAATGCCAAGAATAATCTTGCCGATAAGATAGGCAAAGAGGATGGCATTTAGTCCAAGACCTGTTTTTGCTGCTATCAATACCAGAAGCGCGACCAGTACATTTTGAATCAAACTGACGACTGCAATAGCACGATACCGGTTAATGACACGCAAGACGCCATTAGCAGTTTCCATGGCAATTCCGGTCATGATGGTTAGTCCATAACAGATGATGGCACCGGACAACGCAGCATCATCCAGGAAAATTTTCGCACCGATTTTGGCAGTGATTACCAGGAATAAAAAAGCAACAAGCGATGTGACAGTTTCAATTACGGCGGCATACTTGATCAGAGCACCTGCTTTTGTCAGATTGCGCTGTTCATAAGCTTCACTGACAAACCGAACAACCATCTCATTCATTCGGAAAGAAAAAAATTTATTGATATTGGTGACATAACTGGTGATGATACCCAATACTCCGTAGTCATAAACGCCTAAAAGACGGGTAATATAAACGGTCAGAAAGACGCTGATCAGATTGCTGATAATCAGGTAAACGGAGTTTCTGACAACGCGTTTGAAAACATGGTCATTAAACCAGTTTTGGATTTTATTCAACAATGTATTCATTTAGATTCGAAGATCCGACAACCAGCTGCGCTCCTGGCGATACCAGTCAACTGTTCTTTTCAGACCTTCTGCCAGATCGATTTCCGGTTGCCAGTTGAGCAACTTCTTTGCTTTGGAAATATCTGCCAGATTGGCGGACATATCTGCTTTAAATGCCGGTTTATATTCAAGAATTGCTTTTTTGCCAATGATCTGTTCCAATTTGAAGATCAGTTCATTAATAGAGATCGTCTCATGTCCACCCAGATTCATAATTTCAAATCCGACTTTTTTCAAACCCAGAATGGTCCCTCGGGCAATGTCATCGACATAGGTGAATCCACGTGTTTGATTACCGTTACCGTTAATTTTTAGCGGCGTGTCTTCTGAAATCCATTTAATAAATCGCAGCATGGCCATATCCGGTCTGCCGGCAGGTCCGTAGACTGTGAAAAAACGAAAAATAGTTACATCGATATCATACAAATAATGGTAAGCATGGCACATTGCTTCGGCACCTTTTTTGCTGGCTGCATAGGGCTGAAGCGGATGGTCTGAATCAGCGGTTTCTGGTGTGGGGTAGGGGGCATTTTCACCGTAGATGCTGGATGTGGAAGCCTGGATGAATTTATGAATGTCGTGTTTGCGGCATTCCTCCAGAAGGTTCAGACAGCCTTTGGTGTTAGTCTCTAAAAAGATCCAAGGATTTTCTACGCTCAGTCTTACACCAGGAACTCCGGCGATGTTGACAACAGCGTCAAATTGTGCCTGCATAAACAGAGATTCCAATTGACGGGTATCCGTGATATCCCCTCGAAAAAAATGGAAACCATCCAGCGCCTGTAATTTTTCCAGACGATATTCTTTTAAAATCGGCTCATAGAGCGGATTGAGATTGTCAATACCGGTGACCTGAATTCCCTCTTTTAGTAAAAAATTGCTGATTTTTGAACCAATAAATCCGGCAGCTCCGGTAATCAGAACATGATTCATAGTTTACAACCTGACAACTTTCGGATTATTTTTTCCAAGTTTACCCATTCCATTCCGGGTATCGACAATCAATCTGGCCTGTTCATTGATTTTTGCATAGTCATAACAAGAATGGTTGGTGATGATAACTGTGCAATCCGCATCTCTGATTGCCTGGTCAAGATCCTTGACACTTTCAAATCTTTCGCTTTCCAGGTCAAATTTCGGAACATAGGGATCATGGTAGACCACGTTTGCCCCTTTTTGTCGCAGCAAATGGATCACATCCAACGCCGGGCTTTCCCGCATGTCGTCAATATTCGGCTTGTACGCGATACCAAGGACGAGAATTTTTGAGCCTTTCAGACATTTTTCATGCATATTGAGCGCATCCTGGATTTTATTGACAGCATATCGCGGCATACCGGTATTGATTTCAGAAGCCAGATCGATGAATCGGGCAGTATAATGCAGCGATTTCAATTTCCAGGACAAATATATCGGATCAATTGGAATACAGTGTCCACCCAGACCCGGGCCTGGCTGAAATTTCATAAAACCGAATGGCTTGGTAGCGGCGGCATCGATCACTTCCCAGACGTCAATATTCAGCCGGTCGCACATCAGCGCCAATTCATTGACCAGCCCGATATTAATCATCCGAAATGTGTTTTCTAAGAGTTTTGCCATTTCAGCAACTTCCGGAGAAGAAACAGGAATAATTGTTTCAAGTGCTTTTTTGTACCATAGTGCAGCAATTTCGGTGCATTGATCAGTAATTCCGCCGATGATTTTCGGTGTGTTCTTCGTAGTCCAATCTTTACGGCCGGGATCGATCCGCTCCGGTGAAAAGATCAGGAAAAAATCTTCTCCCACGATAAAATGATTTTTTTCGATCAGTCGCGGGAGAACCATTTCGCGGGTTGTTCCAGGGTAAGTGCTTGATTCAAAGACGATAGCCATGTTTTTGTGTACAAATGGTGCAATTTTTTCTGTTGCTGAAATAATAAAAGAGAGATCCGGATCACCGGTCTTTCGCAGTGGTGTTGGAACGCAGATCGATACCAGGTCGATATCCTCCAGAACGCTAAAATCATTAACTGCTTTCAAACTGCCACGATCCGTCAGTATTTTTAATCGGGAGGATTCAATATCCGGAATATAACTTACTCCCTGATTGATCAAGGCAGTTTTTTTCTCGTCCAGATCGATTCCTGTCACCTTAAATCCGGCTTCAGCAAAAACTACTGCCAGCGGAAGTCCAACATAACCCATACCGATTAGAGCCATTTTGGCTTCGTTGTTGGAGATTTTCTCTTTTAATATCTCAAATGAACTTTTCATACAAGGCCTTTAGAAAAGACAATTTGTCCTTCGATAATCGTCATTTTTACTTCAAAGTTTTCATCCATCAGGATGATATCCGCAAGTTTTCCTTTTTCAATGCTGCCGGTTTCATTGGAGATTCCAAGATTGATAGCAGCATTCAGACTGCTGCAGCGCCAGGTTTCTTCCAGAGATGCACCTGTATTTTGGGTGAAATTGCGTAAAGCTCTGTCCATGGTAAGAGCGCTTCCTGCAAGGTTGCCGCTGGATAACCGGAGATTGGTTCCATTTTCACTTACGATGACACTTTCCTTGTCCGTGAAAGGATAACTGCCATCCGGCAATCCGGAAGGACGAATTGTATCTGTGATTAATGTGATTTTCTCTTTACCTTTCGCCAGCCAGGCAAGTTTCTGAGCTGCAGGATGCGAATGTACATTGTCGCAAATCAGTTCACAGGAATAATCCGGAATGGCTAACGCTCCGCCAATCGTTCCCGGTTCACGGTGACTAAAAGCGCCCATCCCATTGAAAAGATGTGTAATTACGGAATAACCATGCTCCGTTGCCTTTAGCAACTGCTCATAATTTGCATTGGTATGTCCGGCAGCGACTGTAATTCCTTTTGCGGCAAATATATCACCCGCAATGAGGTTTTCTTCAAATTCGGGCGCCATCGCGATCAGTTTAATGACTCCGGCATCCAAAAATTCATAAATTTCTTCTTTGGTTCCTCTGCGAATGTTCTCCGGATCCTGAGCCCCGGCTTTTTGCGTATTAAAGAATGGACCCTCAAGATGCAAACCCAGTACTTTTGATCCTTTTCCTCGCTCTCCAACCATCGAGGAAGCGGCTTCGATTGCCCGAATGATATTCCTTTTCTGATCGGTCAACGTTGTTGGCAAGAAAGCAGTGACGCCATGCGAAGCATTTCTTTCAGCCATCGCACGGATTTTCCCCGGATCAGCATCCATCGTGCAAAATCCCAGACTGCCATGTGTGTGTTCATCAATGAAACCCGGCAAGAGAAAATTGCCTCTGGCATCGATGACGTCAGCAACTTGTGATTCCAAATCAGCAGGGGGCAGACCTTTTTGGAAATTCAGGATTATTTTTTCGGCAATTAACAGCCATCCATTAAAAATCGCGGAATAAGGCGTTAATATTTTTGCGTTTTTTATGATTTTGTAGTTCATGTGTATCCTCACAAAATGGATTCTTTATATAATTTTATCGAATTTTCTAAAAATAAAATTGTGACACAGAGAAATTAATACTATTTTTCACAATTAAAAGGTCATTTTATCGAACTTCTATATTATAATATTAATACAACTGCGTATGGTTCAACGATAGCGCAGCTGCGATTCTGCTGGCAAACTAATTTCTAAACGAGCAGATACCTACAAATCTTCTCCGAAGCAGAATTGTATTATTATTTACCGGGGGTTTTTCTATAAAATAAAGTCTCAATCCCACAAAAAAATCCATTTGCAGATTTTTATATAACTGAATATTTTTAGAATATCACATCAAAATTCACACCTTACGGAGGAGATTTATGGATAGAGTGAGATCCAAAGCACAGGCTCGGCAGCTTCCACCTGAGCTGTACTTAAAGCTGGATGAATATATTGATAGTATGAAGATCAATCCACGCAGCGATCGAAGAAAAGATTCATTGATTCAGGTTCTTCACAAAGCACAGGACATGTTTGGATATTTGCCGGAAGAGCTTCAAATCCACATTGCCAATCGGTTTTATGTATCTCATGCCGAAGTTTCTGGCGTTATCAGTTTTTACAACTTTTTTACTACGACTCCCAAAGGAAAAGTCCGCATCAATGTCTGTATGGGCACAGCTTGTTATGTCAATGGTTCGGAAAAAGTATTGGACGAGTTTGAAAGAGTGTTAGGAATTAAGACTGGTCAGGTTACACCAGACGGAAAGTTTTCGCTAGAAAGTATTCGCTGTCTGGGAGCTTGCGGATTGGCTCCGGTTGTGATGATTAATAATAAAGTCTATGGCAAGGTGCAGGTAGAAAAAATCCGGGATATCCTGGAAACCTACATTGTTGAAACGAGTAATGAAGAGGTAACTTCCCATGAATAGAATTAATTCGTATGCTGAATTGTTAGGCACTTGTGAAAGTTTGAAACCACTTCTGCATTCCCGCTTGAACACTGGTATTCGCCCAGAAGAAAAAAAATTGATCCTGGTCTGCGGTGGTACAGGGTGCCATGCGTCGGAAAGCGATAAGATTTTAGAGAAGTTTGAATCATTAATTGTAGAAAAGAACTTACAAAATGTCGTAGCTGCATCCAAAACAGGTTGTTTTGGTTTTTGTGCAAAAGGTCCGATTGTAAAGATATTCCCGGATGATGTTTTTTATGTCCAGGTAAAAATTGAAGATGCAGAAGAAATTATTAATCAGCATATCGTAAACAATCAGGTTGTGAAACGCCTGTTATTTGAAGATCCTGTATCCAAACAAAGAATTCAAACCCAGCATGAAATTCCATTTTACAAGAACCAGCTTCGCATTGCATTAAGAAACTGCGGTCTGATTAATCCGGAAAGCATTGAAGAATATATTGCGACTGGCGGGTATCAGGCTATTGGCCGTGCTGTTGCTGAAATGACACCGGAAGAAGTTATTGACGAAATGAAAAAGTCAGGGCTGCGTGGACGCGGTGGTGCAGGTTTCCCGACAGGGAAAAAATGGGAATTTGGCCGTTCTTATAAATCCGATGAAAAATTTGTGATTTGTAATGCGGATGAAGGTGATCCCGGCGCATTTATGGATCGTTCCATTTTGGAAGGTGATTCTCATAGCGTACTGGAAGGAATGGCACTGGCTGGCTACGCCATCGGCGCCAATAAAGGTTTTGTATATATCCGTGCAGAATACCCGTTGGCAGTTGAGCGATTGAAAATTGCGATCAAGCAAGCTCACGATGTGGGTGTGCTCGGCAAAAATATTTTAGGATCCGGTTTCGATTTTGAAGTTGATATTCGTCTGGGTGCCGGGGCCTTCGTCTGTGGAGAAGAAACTGCTCTCATCAACTCGATTCAGGGTAAACGTGGTGAACCGCATACCAAACCACCGTTCCCCGCACAAAGTGGTTTATGGGAACAACCCACCATTGTAAATAACGTCGAAACGCTTGCGAACGTTCCGATTGTCATGTTGAAAGGTGCTGAATGGTTTAATACGATCGGCTCAAAAACATCAAAAGGAACAAAAGTCTTTGCTTTGGCAGGCCAAATTAATAATGTCGGTCTGGTCGAAGTTCCGATGGGAACAACCTTACGCGAAATTATTTATAATACTGGCGGTGGTATTAAAGGAAACCTGGATTTTAAAGCGGCTCAAACCGGTGGACCTTCCGGTGGTTGTATCCCCAAACAATTCCTGGATACGCCAATTGATTACGAATCACTTGCATCCATCGGATCCATGATGGGATCTGGCGGTATGATCATTATGAGTGAAAAAGACTGCATGGTGAATATTGCCAAATTCTATCTTGAGTTCACAGTGGAAGAATCCTGTGGACGCTGTGTTCCGTGCCGAATTGGTACAAAAAGACTGCATGAGCTTTTGTCTTCAGTAACAGAAGGCAGGGCAACCGAATCGGATCTGGCAGAATTACAGAGTCTGGCAAAGGTCATTACCGATACTGCTTTATGTGGTTTGGGACAGACTGCCCCGAATCCAGTTCTCAGTACATTGAAGTATTTTATGGATGAATATGTAGCTCATGTCAAAGAAAAACGGTGTCCAGCCGGTGTTTGTAAATCGCTGCTTTGTTTTGAGATTTTACCTGACAAGTGTATTGGCTGTACAACATGCGCCAGAAATTGTCCAGTGAATTGTATTTCCGGTGTCGTGAAACAGCCGCATGTAATTGACCAGTCACGTTGTATCAAGTGCGGAACCTGCTACAGCAAGTGTAAATTCCAAGCGATTATCAGACATTAAATAGGAGCATGACCATGGTTAATTTAATCATTGATAACAAACCTGTAACCGTAGAAGAGGGAACAACGATTTTAGAGGCAGCGAAGCAGATTAATATTAAAATTCCTGCCCTTTGCTATATGGATCTTGGCGAATTAAAAATGGTGAACAAAGTTTCTTCCTGCCGAATTTGTTCGGTGGAAGTTGAAGGACGCAGAAATCTTGCTCCTTCCTGTTCAACACCGGTCGCGGAAGGGATGAAAATCCGCACGAATTCGAAGCGTGTTCTTTTTGCACGCCGGAAATTGCTCGAACTGATGCTTTCCAATCATCCATTTGATTGTTTGACCTGTGCGAAATCAACTGACTGCGATTTGCAATCATTGGCAGTGCAGTTTGGTGTCAACGCCAAACATTTCAAAGGTGTCCGATCTTCCTTCCCGGTTGACACTTCAAGCCAGGCTTTGAGACGCGAACCTGAGAAGTGCATTATGTGCCGCCGTTGCGAGACAATGTGCAATGAAGTGCAAACGGTAGGAGCTATCACTGCTTTTGGACGTGGATTTGATACTGTAGTTGCTCCGGCTGAAATGCAGCCGTTGGTCAACTCCAACTGTGTATATTGCGGACAATGCGTAACTGTATGCCCTACCGGGGCATTAACTGCAGTCGGATATATGAAAGAAACCTGGGATGCACTATTTGATCCTTCCAAAAAAGTTGTGGTTCAGGTTGCTCCTGCAATTCGTGCAGCAATCGGTGAAGAATTCGGCATGCCGGATGGTACAGCCGTAACCGGAAAGCTTGTCGCGGGTTTACGCCAGCTTGGTTTTGATGCGGTTTTTGACACGACCTTTGGTGCTGATCTGACTATTATGGAAGAGGGAAAAGAAATTATCGAACGGATTGAAAAGAATGAGAATCTTCCGATCCTCACATCCTGCTGTCCGGGCTGGATCAATTTCCTGGAATTCCACTTCCCGCAATTGAAATATATGCCTTCGACCAGCAAATCGCCGCATCAAATGATGGGAACAGTGGTAAAGACATATTATGCGAATAAAATTGGTGTCAAACCTGAGGATATGGTTGTCATTTCTGTGATGCCTTGTATTGCCAAGAAATATGAAGCAGCGCAGCCCAATCTTGAAACCAATGGCGTTCGAGATGTGGATTATGTGATCACGACACGCGAACTTGCCAAGATGTTCAAAGAAGCTGGTATTGATTTGAAAGATATGCCAGATGAGGAATTTGATAATCCTCTGGGTGAATCAACGGGTGCAGGTGTCATTTTTGGATCATCCGGTGGTGTTCTGGAAGCGGCTTTGCGGACCGTGTACGAAGTCGTAACCGGTAATAAACTGGAGAATATCGATTTTGCAGCCGTCCGCGGTTTAGCCGGAGTAAAAGAAGCTTTCATTGATTTGAATGGCAGAATTATCCGTGTCGCAGCAACTTCTGGTCTGGGAAATGCCCGAAAAATCCTCGAGAGAGTTGAGGACGGAGCGGTCAAA
The DNA here is from genome assembly GCA_026645735.1 of Flexilinea sp. Classification (GTDB taxonomy): domain Bacteria; phylum Chloroflexota; class Anaerolineae; order Anaerolineales; family Anaerolineaceae; genus Flexilinea. The sequence continues at coordinate 641 of JAPKMT010000060.1, read as the reverse complement.
TATGATGTAATCGAGATTATGGCCTGTCCAGGTGGTTGTGTGAACGGTGGTGGTCAGCCATTCTGTCATGACCGACAAGAGAAGATTGAAGCTCGCATGAGAGCGATTTATGACATCGACCATACCGCTAAAGTTCGCAAATCACATGAGAATGCATCGGTTCAAAAACTATATGATGAATATTTTGGCGAACCAGGCAGCGAGAAAGCTCACGAACTGCTTCATACGGATTACTGGTTTGAGGATTCAAAAGCCTAAGCCAGTTTTCAAAAAAAATTTATAACGTCAAAACCGCTCATTTTTGGGCGGTTTTGTTATTTAAAGCTGAAATTTTTCGTATTTCATTCCAGCCAACCACTTCAATAAAAAATATCACCGGTTTCTTTGGCAGCAATTTGAAAGATCGATTTGCATTTCTTTTTAAGGAAGAAAATTTTTATTGTGTCATTTTACGCTTCCCACAAAAAAACCACAACAAAAAAACTGCTTTTCAAATCATTGTGTTTATAAGCCCCATTCCTACGAAAATTGAATTCAATTTTCATTATCGGATGTGTAATTTCTTTCATCTGCTGTTCGAAATATGGATTGCCTTTTCGAATAAAGAAAGATAATTTGTTGTTCTAATAGTTTTGCGCGAA
>JAPKMT010000005.1 GCA_026645735.1 Flexilinea sp. | reverse complement strand
CTCTTTTTTTTTCAAAAGGTTATTCAAAATTTTTAATGCAGGATATCTGGGACAAATCAGATCGATTAATGGTCCAACAATACTGGGATTATTCTTTTTGGAAAGAGGTTGCTTGCCTCACAGATTCATTGAGTACTGTTTTCAGAACACTTTCAATTTTTGACAGGTGTGAAGCCCCTGCAGATGGAGGCAAATCTTTTTTAACACAGGTAACTGCATTTTCGATTTGCAGCGAGTCCGCTTTTTTACCAATCAGGTTTTTTTCAAGAGCTCTGGTTCGAAATTGCGACCGGCACTTGATTTGAACGGCTATTCGTGCTGCAGAAAATTTTTGTTCCTCATCAAGTGTAATCATTGCCGCAGCATAAACAGCAGAATTGTTTTCCTCCTCCGCGATGGCTGACCAGGAGGAACCCCAGATGCCATGCGGTTTTCGAAATGAAACCGAAAAAATGAATTCATCCGCTTTTAATGTGTATTTTGGTGATTGGCTGAGAAAATGATCCATTTCTATTTCATGAAAATCATTGATTGTTTTTATTCTGATTTTCGCATTATGGACAATCATTACAGGGATTGAAGCATCAGATAAAGATTGGCAGGCTAGACTACCTCCGATTGTTGCCTGACTCAAAGATTCACGGTTTTCCCAGGAGGAAACTGCCTGAATTAAGGCTGGTGAAAAAGTTCGAAGAATTGCAGAATTGGATATTTCTCCAATTGAAGCAAGAGCACCGATTTCAATGCGATTTCCTTTGTCTCGAATGTAGGAAAGCTGTTCATGCAGCGGACTAATGTCGATCAATTTTTTGATTTTTGGATCAAGCAGGATCTCTTCATCGGAAATTACGGTTCCCCCTGCAATGATTCGGCAGTCGTTCCGGGATAGAAGAACGGACAGCTCTTCCACAGAATGGATCGGAATAATTTCAATTTTTGACATACCTGCTCCTGCTCAATTTTTTCGATGATTCATTATATCGAAAATTACCAGGTTATTCTTTGAATTACACCAATAATAGCAATTCCAAATATGGAAAGAATTACTTATTGTTGTGTTGTTGGTGCGCCTCGCGCACTAACAACACAACAAGGTTTCTCTCTTTATTTGAAAAGAATGTCCATATTTTGAATCACTGCAACAATAAGAGATTCTGCCTGTATTTCGAATCGCTGGTCAGATCATCAGCAATTTTGAATTTTGATCGAACTATCAAATAAAGAGAAAAAATTTTCGACTACTGATTGGAAAACGAAAATGTTAAAAATAAACCTGTCAAAAAAGATCCCGGTGTTGGACCTTTTTGTTGAAAATATGAAAACGAAATTAACCCGCCTGGATGCTTCGTACTTTGATCTTCATCTTTTTGATATTTAATTTGTAACGATTTTTTTGAATCAATCAGTGCTTTTTTTTAGTATTGACTAAAATAGATAGTCGATTAATTGTTCAACGTTTATTTATTTTAAGGGAGATCCAATGAAGCCTAATTATCTGATGATCATAGAAAAAATGGACAAACTATTTCTATGGCATCGAATTTTCCTTTATAAAATAGCCCATCACAGCGGTTTGTGGCAAGGACAATTGCCAGTTTTGGCTTTTATCCGAAAAAATGAAGGTTGCACGCAGAAAGAAGTTGCAGATCAATTGGGTGTTTCCGCGGCATCGATTGCTTCTTCTACGAAACGTCTGCAGCGGGCAGGTGTAATTCAGAAAAAAATTGATAAGAGCAACCTCCGGCAAAACATGCTTTACCTCACGGAAGAAGGACAAAAAACAACCGAACGGACCTGCATAAAAGTGGATGAATTTCATAACTCATTTTTTACGGGATTTTCGGAAAAAGAATTAGAATTACTGGGCCAATTTCTTGACAGGATGATTCAAAATGTAGCCGGAAAAGATGCCTCTGTCGATTTATGCTCCTTAATACACATGGAGAAGAAAACAGAAAAGGAACGGAAGGAAGAAAATTGAATTTTATTAAACTTTTTCCATATGTTAAGCAATTCAAAAAATATGCGATTTTGGCTCCGATTTCTGTAGCCTGTGAAGTTTTGATCGAGATTTTTATTCCTTTATTGATGTCAAAGATCATCGATGTTGGAATCGCAAATTCAGATCTGAAATATATCATCAAAATGGGCTTGATTATGATTGGGGCAGCGTTGGTGTCGATGTTTTTTGGAGCCTTATCCTCTCGTTTTGCAGCTGTGGGAGCAACGGGTTTTGCAATGAATATCCGTCAGGCTTTATTTGAGAAAATCCAGGATTTTTCATTTGGAAATATTGATCATTTCAGCACTGCATCTCTGATTACTCGTCTGACGACGGATATTACATTTGTACAAAACTCATTTATGATGGTTATCCGCATGCTGGTTCGGGCACCCGTTATGATGATCAGCGCAACGATTATGGCCGTATCGATCAATAAGAATTTGGCTGTTGTTTTTCTGGTCGCGATTCCCTTTTTGGCTTCTGTTTTTGCATTCATATCTCTGAAAGTTCATCCATATTTCGTAAAGATGTTCCAGAAATTTGATGCATTGAATGCTTCGATTCAAGAAAACTTGATTGGAATTCGGGTTGTCAAAGCGTTTGTCCGGCACCAATACGAGAACGAAAAGTTTGAGTTTTCTGCGACTGAAGTACAAAATGCGCAAAAGAAAGCAGAAAAAATTGTGGTTCTGAATTCTCCATTGATGATGCTGACAATGAATATGAGCGTGATCGCCATCGCCTGGTTTGGAGGGAAACAGGTCATTGCCGGCGGGATGAAAACTGGTGAATTGTTCAGTTTCATTACGTACAATACACAGATTCTGATGTCTTTAATGTTTATTTCGATGGTATTGGTAATGGTTGTCATATCACAGGCTTCTGCTGACCGGATTCTTGCTGTTTTAAATGAAAAACTGGATTTAACCGATGCAAATACCGATGCGAACCTGCAGGTTGCAGATGGTTCGGTCAAGTTTGAAAATGTGAACTTTAGCTACGGGAAAAAAGCGGACAATTTGACACTGACCAATATCAATCTGGAGATTCAATCCGGAGAGACAGTTGGCATTATTGGCGGAACAGGTTCTGCGAAAACGACATTGGTCAGCCTGATTCCCCGTTTATACGATGTCTATTCCGGAAGAATTCTGGTAGGCGGACATGATGTGCGGGATTATAAGTTTGAAACGCTACGAAATGCGGTTGCAATGGTGCTGCAGAAGAACGTGTTGTTTTCAGGTACAATCCGCGATAATTTGAAATGGGGCGATCAAAATGCTACCGATGAACAAATCATTGAAGCCAGCAAAGCAGCTCAGGCTCATGATTTTGTGATGTCATTTCCAGAGGGATATGATACCGATCTCGGACAGGGCGGTATAAACGTGTCCGGTGGTCAAAAACAACGCTTATGTATTGCCAGGGCATTGCTGAAAAATCCAAAAGTGTTGATCCTCGATGATAGCACCAGTGCAGTTGACACAGCAACAGATTCCCGAATCCGGGAAGCATTTCGGAAATATCATTCCAATATCACTACCATCATTATTGCTCAACGGGTAGCATCGGTGATGGAAGCAGACAAAATTATCGTAATGAATGACGGAAAGATCGAAGCAGTCGGGACTCATTCGGAATTACTCCGCTCAAATCCGATTTATCGTGAGGTTTTTGAATCGCAACAGAAAGGGGTGGATTAATGGCTGAAGAAGAAAGAAAATTGCAACCGAAAAATCCGCCATCCGGAAGAATGGGTGGAGGTCATCGGCCAAAAGAAAAACCGAAAAATGTCGGGAAAACCATCCGAAGAATTCTCAAGTACACAGCAGAATATAAATTCCAGCTGATCCTGATCGGATTTTGTATTCTCATCAGTGCACTCTCAACAGTCAGTGGAACCTATTTCATTAAACCGATCGTCAACAACTACATCGTTCCATTTATCGGGAGTCAAAATCCTGATTTTTCCGGATTTATATCCATGCTGCTTCTGATGGCTGGAATCTATCTCATCGGAATAACGGCGAATTATCTCAGTTCGCGTTTGATTGTGAATATCAGTACCGGTACCTTGCGAAAAGTCCGCATCGATATGTTTACACACATGCAGACGTTGCCGATTAAATATTTTGATTCGCATACGCATGGCGAAATCATGAGCCGATTCACAAATGATGTGGATACATTGCGTGAAATGATTTCGATGAGTATTCCACAGTTTTTTACCTCTACCATTACTGTGATCGGTGTCTTTGTTATGATGACAATCCTCAGCTGGCAGCTCATGATACTGGTTATTGTCCATCTATTTGTCATGTTCTTCATTATCCGAAAAATCGGTGGAAACAGCGCTAATTTTTTTATTAAACAGCAACGGGAATTGGGCGCAGTAAATGGTTTTATTGAGGAAATGATTGAGGGACAAAAAGTGGTTAAAGTATTCAGCCATGAGGAGAAAGTCAAAAATGACTTTAATGTGTTGAATCGGCGGTTGTTTGATGTCGCCAGCAATGCGAGTACTTTTGCTAATGTTCTAATGCCGATCCTTGGAAATTTATCCTATGTTCAATACGCGTTGAGTGCAGCAGTGGGTGGTACTTTGGTGGTTCGGGGAATTTTAGATGTCGGTACAATTGGATCATTTCTGCAATATACCCGTAGCTTTACGATGCCGATCAACCAAATGTCTCAGCAATTCAATGCAATTCTGACTGCATTGGCAGGGGCGGAACGAATTTTCGCCCTGATTGATGAACCATCCGAAGTGGATGATGGATATGTAACGCTGGTAAATGCCATTATCGATCAGGAAGGAAAAATTACAGAAACATCAGAACATACCGGCAAGTGGGCATGGAAATACCCGCATCGAGCTGGTGATCTGACATATACAGAGCTTAAAGGCGATGTCCGGTTTGATAATGTTGATTTTGCGTATATCACCGATCAGAACGTGCTGAATCGGATTAGCTTGTATGCAAAACCTGGACAAAAAATCGCATTCGTTGGATCGACTGGCGCTGGAAAAACGACGATTACCAATCTGATCAACCGTTTTTACGACATTAATGACGGAAAAATCACGTTTGACGGGATCGACATTAAGAAAATCAAAAAAGATGACCTGCGCAGGTCCATTTCAATGGTTTTGCAGGAGACGCATCTTTTTACAGGAACAGTAGCGGAAAACATCCGATATGGAAATCTGGCTGCTTCAGATGAAGAAATAGAGAAAGCTGCGAAATTGGCAAATGCAGATTTCTTTATCCGTCATCTTCCGGAAGGTTATCAAACGATTCTTACTGCTGATGGAGCAAACCTCAGCCAGGGACAACGGCAGTTGCTTGCTATCGCTCGGGCAGCCATAAAGGATCCACCGGTTTTAATTCTGGATGAAGCAACCAGTTCGATTGACACCCGGACTGAATCCCTGATTGAAAAGGGCATGGACAAGCTGATGGAAGGCAGAACGGTCTTTGTGATTGCCCACCGGCTCTCAACAGTCCGAAACTCGAATGCGATTATGGTGCTTGAAAAAGGTGCGATTATTGAACGCGGTGATCATGAATCATTGCTGCTTGAGCAGGGGCGTTATTACCAGTTATATACTGGTATGTTTGAACTTGCATAAGAAAGTTGTGTGCTTCTGTCTTTTTGTATTTGAGAAGAACGTGTCTCCTTAATTAAAAATCTTGTTAAAGTCCTGGCAGAAGCACACAATTTGAATGATCTTTTATTTTGTTGTACTTTTTTATTTCTGAAGATTTTTCATACGTTGTTTTCTGGTATCTTGGAAAAACCAGAAGAAGAATACAAACAACGAAAGTATCGACAATCCTGAACCGGTAATTAATCCAGTCGGAATATAGACCATCTCAAGCGTGTGAGAACCTGGTTCAGCATGGAAGCTGATCATCGCACCCAACACTTCGACTGGATCGACTCTTTCCTGATCAACAAAAATCTGCCAATCCCGTTCAAACGGGATGGAGAGAAACAAAACGTGGTTCTTATCTGGAATGGTGAATGTACCTTTCAGATAAGAGCTGCTCTTTTTTTGCAGTATAGCCGGATTCTGATTCAAGGAAACAGCGTATTTTTTCAGGATGTCCTGATTTTCATACCGGAATAAAGTTTCTTTCACCGGATATGGTGGTCCAAGCCACTTCAATCGCAGCTTTATCGTTTCTCCGGGTGTAAATTTGCCAATCGGAAGAATTCCGCTTTCAATCACACTCTCATTGCGGATTATGAATTGATCGTCGAGATAGACCTCGTAAACAGATGTCACATCCGGCGCATTGGGTATGTGAATATACAACGGATCCGGATTTTCAATTTCTATGGTCCATTCAGAAAACGATTCTGCAGAGTTGACTGAAGCTTGCGTTGGCGGACTGGCTGAATCGATTTTCTCATTCTGATCATTTTGTGAAAACTCGATCATGTGGGGCGTGGTAAACAAATTGGACGTATGATCACCCGTTATGCATTGAAATATCCGGTTTTGAGCTGCAAAAAGATCGGTTTCAGATGAAAAGTCGCAATTTTGAACTTGTTCTGATACAGAAAATCCCATTGGAAGGACTGCCGGATTTCTATAAACGGTATACTCATTTTCTGAAAACAGAGGATTGAAATTTTTAGCTATCAGTTTTTGATCGGTAATGATATATCTCACACCTAACAAACTGTCCATTGCGGCTGTAGATCCCTGTCCGTATCTTGTCCAATAGTGATAATGAGCAAATCCCATATGGGTTAAAAAATCCAACACTTTCCGATTTGTCGTTGAAGAATAATGCGTCAGTCCGTTATAACTGAATTGCATTGCATCGTTTAATCCCCGTTGAAAAGTTTTTTCAATTCGGTAGAACTCTTGATCTTTCTCCTTAATGTGTTGAATAACCGGACTGATGGCGGTGATGAAGTTGCGATATTCGTCAATCTTCACGGAATCAAAATAATTGACATCCCAAATCTGATTAGCGTTTTCAGTTAAATTTATGAAATTTAGACCTAATAAGATGAAAAGGATTGATCTTTTCCCAAAAAGTCTGTAGGGAAAGGATTTTCCCGCTTGAAAAATAAAGAGAAGTAAACAAAAAACGATGAAAATGAGGAAATCCATCATGATTTTATTTCTCGATAAATAGGGAAAATTGCGGTTCATGATGAAAACGGAAATGGAAGCGAATCCTGCGATGCATATCAAAATTGCGCGAAAACGAATCCCTTCGATATGCAGAAAACAGCGACAAGCAGTCATTATCCACAAAAAACTGAATATGAACGAATATCGGAATGGCCACCAAACTGGTCTGTTGAACCCATGCCAGATTAAATTCAAACCATTGATTAGAAAACTGATTACAAAAATGGATAACAGACAAAAAACAAGAATCTTTTCTTTCCAGGAGATTCTACTGTTCATGAAAAAAAGAAAAACCAAAACGTTAATGAAAATACTGCAGAATAGGATTGGCAGTCCGCTGTCAATTTCAAATTCATTATGTGCTCCGGTAAAAAGTTTCGAAAATAAGTCTGGTAGGAAGAAATTGGTTGAGAATGTCAGAGTGGCAAGGCTAAACTCCTTGGTTCCATCCATCAATTTAAAAAAGGATGGCAGCAAAATACAGGAGGCTCCGCACACAGACAAGATGCTCCCGGCTAAAAACTGGAAAATTGATTTTTTATGGAACGGTGATGGATCTCGAGCGATAAGGAGGTTGAAAATGAAATATAGCAATGAAAATATGCAAATCATGTATCCAAAATAAAAATTAATTTGCAGCATGATCCATAACGAGCTGATATAAAGAAAAGGTCGGTTTCTTTCAACGATCTGTTCGATCCCAAGTGCCGTAAGGGGAAGCCAGACAGCACCGGTAATAAAATGCATATTCTCCGCATTGACCAGATTATATGCCATCAACGCATATGTGGTAGAGAAGATCAGCGATGAGTAACTATTCGGGATTTTTTTTTGAAAATAGATTTGGGCAGTAAAACCACAAATCCCATATTGGAAAAGCACCAGAAATGAGACAACCTTTGGCAGATCTGCTGCTGGAAAAAGGCAAATGATAAAATTTAACGGATTTCCCAAATAAAAGGCAAAAGGCGTCAGCATGTCTCCGCCCAAATTCTTGCTGAATGTGTAAACGAGATTGTTCTGTTCCGAAAAAATCGTTTTCAAATAGGCCAGCATGTCGGAATACATCTGATTCATATCAACAACAAAAAAAGTTTTTTCTCCGAACGGGTAAATTTTCTGTATTGCACAAATACCAAGCAGGATACTAATCGGTAAAGCAAATGAGGCAAATGCGCTCCACCATTCTTTAGGAATGACTTTCAAAGCATAAAAAAATTGGGTAAAAAAGGCGATGCAAACAAAAATCCCGGCAAATGCAAGCAAAAACAGACTATATGAAACAAATCGTGACAAATTTGAGCTGGTGTACCCGAGAACAAACAGGGACTCGCGATGATCGCTTGAAAGGTTAAAATCTTTATTGCTTCCGTTATAACGAATTGACAATGTCCCGTTGCCATTTTTAATTTTAAAGTGAAAGACAGGAACAAAAAGGCGAACCACATCACCGGGAACTTGAATTTTTGCTTGATTCGATTGCGTGATTAAAGTTCTGTTATCCGTAAAACTCCACGATACATCGGTTTTAAGCTGATCCAGTCGCATATCCTGTGAATGTTGATAATCATTTGCATCCGCGCTCATGTGCTGAGGCTCAGTTGCCCAATAAGCCCAGTCCAATTCAATTGTGGATTGACTTTGTAAATTGGAGACTGTGATTTCCAAATTTGTTCCCGCATAAAGAAACGGATGTAAAGAACTGGCAAATCGTATAACGCAATAAGAACTGATCAGGATTGAAAAAAGAATGATTTCTTTCTGGCGATATACAGGGTGATGATGAGTAAATAATCCAATACGAAAAAAAACAAGGAATCCAAAACAAACAACGAGCAGTAAGAGTTGTTCTCGCCTGCTGAAGATGCCGTCTTTTCTGGTAAGATATATAAAAGAACAGAAGCTGATTGCGAGGCTGAACCAGAGGCTAAACAGCCATTTGGTGCTGATCAATCTTTTCTTTGCCTGATCTGGCGCATTTTTATTGGAGTTTTTATTAAGAATCATGGACATTTGCCTGTCAGGTTCTTTGTCAGCAGCAATCAGAAATTTTGGTTGGTCTCTTGAATAAAAAGAGAAAATATTTGTTCTTCCCATATTTCGAATTGCTGAATTGTCAGAATTTGTATTATGGGTGAAATCTATTTTAATTCATACTGATGGAAAATGGGATCTTCCACCAGCCATTCGAAATATGAGAGGGATTACTCGTTGTAGTGTTTTTTTTGCGCTTTGCGCAAAAAAAACACTACAACAGGATTTCTCTTTTTTCTCAGAAGGCTTTTCCAAATTTCGAATTACTGGATCTTCCACTTGCCATTTGAAGTAGAGACCGGTCTTTCGAACAGGGAAGGAGTCCCCTTCATGTTTCGATTCGCCGGAACGATCCAGGAAATGATTTCATGAATCAAGTTTTCTGCGTATAATAAAAACGCATTTTCCACATGGAGGAAAACCCTATGCAATTTGGATTTATAAAAGCAGCTGCCATTACTCCGGAGATCAAGACAGCAGATTGCAGCTATAATGCCGGACAGATTCTTGCGATTATGGATAAAGCTGCATCCAGCGGAGTACATGTTTTGGTATGTCCGGAGTTGTGTCTGACCGGGTATACTTGCGGAGATTTATTCTTACAAAATGTACTGCTGAGATCTGCAGAAGATAATCTTTTAAAGCTAGCCAGACAAAGCCAAAAATTCCATATGATCGCTATCATCGGACTTCCGCTGGTTTTTGAATCCAAATTATATAACTGCGCCGCGGTTTTATATCAGGGAAAAATATTGGGTATAGTACCGAAGACTGAAATCCCGAATTATTCCGAATTCTATGAGTTGCGTCATTTTTCACCTGCACCGGCACGAAATGGCATTTTATCGATTGGTGGGGAAGGAGTTCCTTTTGGAAATCAGTTGATTTTCCGTTGTGTAGAGATGCCGGAATTTGTGCTGGGTATAGAAATTTGCGAAGATTTATGGGTGAATCAACCACCTTCCAACCGGCATGTTCAGGCAGGAGCCACACTCATTGCTAATTTATCTGCCAGCGATGAAGTCATTGGTAAAGCAGAATTTCGGCGCCAGTTAGTTAAGGGACAGTCTGCAAAATTGATCTGTGGCTATATTTATGCCGATGCCGGAAATGGTGAATCTACGACTGATCTGATTTTTTCCGGACACAATCTGATTGCCAGCAACGGTGTGATGCTTGCAGAAGCAAAACCGTTTGAAAGGGCTCAGACTGTCAGTGAAATTGACCTTCAAGAAATTATGTTTGAACGCAGAAAGATCAATACGGTTCGTTCAATTTCTGCGGAAAATTATGTGGCAATCCCATTTTCCATGCCGATCAACAAGACGGCGCTGACGAAGAAGATCCGCATGAACCCCTTTGTTCCTGATGACTCCGCTCATTTAAGAGAACGATGTGAATTGATTCTATCAATTCAAAGTGCCGGATTAAAACAACGCATGACGCATGTACAGGCGAAATCAGCTGTGGTTGGAGTGTCCGGTGGCTTGGATTCAACGCTTGCGTTGCTGGTCAGCACTCGAGTAATGACTGAACTGAGACGCCCGATGACGGATGTCGTTGCAGTGACGATGCCTTCATTTGGAACTACCGGCAGGACAAAAACCAATGCGATAAAATTATGCGAAACGCTTGGTGTTACCCTGCGGATTGTTGATATTACTGACTCTGTTCGCAGCCATTTCAGAGATCTTGGTCATGATGAATCGGATCACTCTGTATTATTCGAAAATGCCCAGGCCAGAGAACGAACACAAGTGTTAATGGATATCTGCCATCAATGCGGAGGTATCGTTATTGGAACCGGCGACCTTTCCGAGTTGGCTCTTGGCTGGGCAACGTATAACGGTGATCATATGAGCATGTACGGCGTTAACAGTTCAATTCCCAAGACGCTGGTACGGTTTCTGGTGCATTATTGTATGGAAACTGCAGAAAACGAGAATTTGCGGGATGTCTTGAAAGATATTTTGGATACCCCTGTCAGTCCGGAGCTTTTGCCGCCAAAAAATGGCGAAATGATTCAATATACGGAAGATCTTATTGGCCCCTATGAGCTGCATGATTTTTTCCTGTATTACACGATACGGCGCGGATTTCGACCGGACAAAATTCGTTATCTGGCTGAATATGCCTTCAAAAACCTCTATGACTCAGAGACGATCCGTAAATGGATGAAAGTGTTCTACAAACGATTCTTTGCTCAGCAATTCAAACGTTCCTGCCTGCCGGACGGACCAAAAGTCGGAACAGTAACCTTATCACCGAGAGGAGATTGGCGTATGCCGAGCGATGCTTCTTCTGCGGTATGGTTGGAGAGTATTGACCAGGAATAACTCTGTAATTTTGATGCATCCCCAATTCTATGCTGTATTATGAGGAGAGCATAGTTTTCAGCTGACCAGTTCGTTTTGCTGGATAATAAAATAACCATAAGATTAATAATAGACGAAACCGGTAAGAAATATGCAAAAATCCTGTACTTGTCGAAAAAAAATCAAATATGCAGGTTGGATAATTTTTCTGTTGATCCTGATGGAATTGATGAGCGGTTGTTATTTAGTCGAAACAGAGCAAACGAACCAGGCAGCGATCGTTACAAAGGTGCCGGAAATCGATCTGGATCAATTGCCTACACTTCCGACTCTCATTCCTGAAAAACCGGTTGCATCTCCAATCCCGCAATCTGATATTTATTTTGAAGATGACAGCAGTATCTTTTCGCGTGATCTGGCAGAACAAATTCCAGAGCGAACCAACCAGACTGTTTGTTTTCTTGGTACCATCCTGAAAGTTGAAGTTGATCATTTCACTGTGCGGCATGCATCCGGTTTGGAGATGAAAGTTCTATGCGGAGATTTTTGTTTTTATGTCAATGATCAAAAGAAGCTGACCGGTTCCAATTCACTTGCTGAAGGAGTTCGCGTCGCTGTTTTTGGAACGACCAGCTCTGAAAATTTGCTGACAGTTGAAGCTGATGCTGTAGCTTTGTATATCAAAGATGGCGGTAGTAAAGCTTCCAACAAAATCGACATGAGTTCTTTCCCGTATCAATTATCTTACGAGGAATTCGAATTAAAATCATCACCGGAAATCAATCCTTTAAAACTGAATCCATTAGAAGGATCGTTGGAGGAAAATCTGTCAGCCAGACTGAAAACCACGTTGAGCGACCGCACAAATTACCGATATGGTTTATATGGGGAGACTTACTCTACCGTTCTTGAATATGACCAGGATAATAACCGCGATCCAAAATATCCGACACGTGCAAATATGTCCATTGAAAGCAACGCTTATCCTTTTTATGATTTCTGGTTCCCCCATGTAGACAGTCCATATTTTACAAACTGGGGCTTGATCAGTTATGGCGGAGACTGGTATTTGCCTATCCGCATGACAGTGGATATCGATCCTGATCCGACAATTTCGGAAATTATCTATTCGGATCGTACAATCATGAGTCAGATAAATTTCGATAAATTCAATCGATATTATCGTAGTTTTGGTTTTTCAATTTTCTCAAAAAGTCTGTTCTATTTTTTTGAGAATGAGAAAGGATTTGGATTATCGATTAATCGAATCGATTATCCGTTAGGTTTTGATGAAATTCCTTTCGGTTTGGTAGACAAGTATCAGGAATTAAATCCATTTTATGCAGATAATCTGATTGCTTTTTTGGGCCGAAGGGGTAAGACCTGGTATTACGTTGAAGTGAAAGAAAAGGATTCTGGAATCGGCTACTGAAAATGACCGGTTTATCTGATCAGAATAAAAGGAGAACGAATTTATATTTTTTGATTTCAATTGTTGCATTCTCTGTTCGAGAAGCTTTTCCATATTTCAAATTGTTCGTTGGAATCAGGGAATCTCCTGCTCATACGAGTATAATTACGTTACGAATCATTTCTGATGGTTCGCTGACAGAAATCAACAGACTGGAGGAAGATCATGGCTCAAAAGATAAAATTTGGAACAGATGGCTGGCGGGCATACATCGCAGAGGATTATACATTTGACAATTGCCGGCGATGCGCGCAGGGATTTGCCTCATACCTGGCAAAACACGGGAAAACAGGGGAACGTGTCGTTGTTGGTTATGATAAGAGGTTCCATTCTGAAAATTTTGCAGCGGCTGCAGCGGAAGTTCTGGCCGCAAATGGCTTTTTTGTATCATTGACTAAAGAGGCAACACCAACACCGGTTATTTCTTATGCTGTCGTTGACAAAAAAGCAGTCGGTGCAATCAATATCACTGCCTCTCACAACCCTCCTTCTGACAATGGCTTCAAAGTTCGGGATGCTACTGGCGGTGCAATCGATCCGGCAGGACTCCTTGAAATCGAAGCATCGATTCCGGACGAAATGAGTGATGTCAAAAGAATCCCGCTGCAGGAAGCGATTGCAGATGGAAAAATCGAAGTCTTCGATGCATCGGTCAACTACATTGAACATTTGAAAGATCTAATTGATTTGGAACCGATACGCAAAGCAGGATTGAAAGTTGTAGTCGATCCGATGTGGGGAAATGGCGCCGGCTGGTTTACCAGACTGTTATCGGGGGATAAGACTGAAATCATCGAGATTCACAATCAGCGAAATCCAAGCTTCCCTGAAATGAAACGGCCTGAACCTATTCCACCGAATGTCAATGTTGGTTTGAAGAAAACTGTTGATGTCGATGGGGACGTGCTGCTCATCACGGATGGAGATGCAGACCGTTGCGGAATTGGTGATGAGAATGGCGTTTTTCTGAATCAGCTTCAGGTAATGGCGTTATTAACGCTGTATATGCTTGAAATCCGAAAAGAACGCGGCGCAATTGTCAAAACCTTATCGACGACCACCATGTTAAATAAACTGGGTAAAATTTATGATGTTCCGGTTTATGAGACAGGCGTTGGATTCAAATATGTCGCACCCAAATTTACCGAGACAAATGCGCTGATTGGCGGTGAGGAATCCGGCGGATATGCATTTCGAGGGAACGTACCGGAACGCGATGGAATTCTTGCCAATCTGTATATGCTCGATTTTATGGTGAAGACAGGGATGAAACCATCTCAATTATTGAAGCACCTGTTTGACATTGTTGGACCGCATTACTATGACCGTATTGATACAGCATTTAAAGGTAATTCGGAAGAAAAGAAAAAGTACATTCTGAAGAATCAACCGAAAACCTTAGGTGGATTAAATGTGATTGGATTGGATACAACCGATGGATTTAAGTTTAATCTTGAGGATGGTGGTTGGATGCTGATCCGTTTTTCCGGAACAGAACCGATTATTCGTGTTTATACAGAAACAACGCATCCTGAATGTGTTCAGGAAATCCTAAACGATGGATTAAAGGTTGCGGGCATTGAATCATGAATTTTTCTTAATTGACACACACTGCCATCTGAATCTTTCGGAGTTTTCCGCAGATTTCTCGGATGCAAAACAAAGAGCAGAAGAGGCAGACGTCAAACGAATCATCATTCCCGCAATTGATGTACAAACAACGCAAAATGCTCAAAAAATGGCTGATGATTATTCAGCCATTTTCTTTTCTTCCGGGATTCATCCCAACAACGCTTCCGATTTTAAAGAAAATTGGCTGGAAGAAATCAGAATAGCAGCTCAAGATCAAAAATGTTTGGCAATCGGCGAAATCGGGCTGGATTTTTATCGGGAGCATTGTCCCCATGAAATTCAAATACCTGTTTTTAAGAAACAGTTGGAGTTAGCGGAAGTATTAAATTTACCGGTGATTATTCATTGCAGACAGGCATTTGAAATCTTATGGCCGATCTTGTCTGAATGGCATGATCGGAATCCGAAAAATGTGGGTGTTCTGCATGCTTTTGACGAAACAACCGATGCAGCTCTTACAGCAATATCAAAAGGATTTCTATTAGGGATTGGCGGTGCATATACCTATAAAAATGTGCCCCGGCGGGAAGCTATTTTAAAAGAAATTCCGTGCGAATCGATATTATTTGAAACAGATGCACCCTACTTAACCCCAGTCCCTATGAGGGGCAAACGGAATGAGCCGGCTTATTTGCGATTCACTGCGGAAAAAACTGCGCAAATAAAAAATATCCCTCTTGATCAACTTATCAGGATTGTAGAAGAAAACACTTTTCGCCTGTTTAAAAAATTGGTTTGATCGGACTCAAAAGACCTCTTGAAAATAAGCTGTAGTTACAGGAAAAGCAGGCGTTTTCCACATGGATTTATCCATACTTCGATGGAGTATCCAGCATGATCCATATTTGTCAGCACTTCGAAATTTGAAAGGCCTTTTGAGAAAAAAGAGATAACTTGTTGTTGTGTTGTTTTTGCGCAAAGCGCAAAAACAACACAACAACAAATAATTCTCCCCGGGTTCGAATTTGCCATAGTCATTACAGCTTCTTGGATGAAAGGAATGGCGCTTTTTGTTCTATAACAAAATTAATGGATCCCTCAACCGTTGTGGTAAATTTAAGCAACGCAAGAAAAATTCATCCAAATTTCGCGAAATGACATTTTTATTGTAAATCTCTATACAGCAATCCGAAATTTAGATCGACTTTCCGAATAGAGGGGAAATCATCCGCCTTTATTCCAATTATTGCCAGAGTTGCTGCGCTTTTTGGATCTTTATCTTTTGTTGTCAGGATCAGTATTGAATTATTAGGAGAGTACTATGATGGATTTTGAAACGATCAAATCGCTGGAAGATCAACACTCTGTTGGTGTCTACAGTAAAAGGCCGGTTGCAATTGTACGCGGAAAAGGCGCTCATCTGTTTGATGTGGATGGACGAGAATACATTGATTGTGTTGGCGGCCAAGGTGCTGCCAATCTTGGCCATGCTAATCCAAAAATTGCGGAAGCTATTGCTGCACAGGCCGAACGATTGATCGGACTTCCTGAAATGTTCTATAACGATACTCGAGCGAAATTAATGGATCGGCTTTGCAATCTGACCGATATGGAAAGTGTCTTTTTATGTAATTCCGGGACCGAATCGGTGGAAGCTGCACTAAAGTTCAGTAAAGTCATCACAGGACGCAAAGAAATTGTAGCAACTGTCCGCGGATTCCATGGCCGTTCTATGGGATCGCTGTCTGCAACCTGGGAAAAACGTTATCGTGAGCCTTTTGAGCCGTTGGTCCCTGGCTTCAGCCATATTCCATATAACGATATCGATGCGTTAGATAGTGCGGTCAGCGACCAAACAGCCGCATTCATCGTTGAAATTGTGCAGGGGGAAGGCGGGATTCGTCCTGGTTCCCCTGAATATTTTCATGCAGCCGAGAAGATCTGCAAAGAGCGCGGCGCTTTACTTATTATCGATGAGGTCCAATCGGGATTTGGACGGACTGGACGCTGGTACGCTCATCAGCATTATGATTTGAAACCGGATCTGCTGACTTCGGCAAAAAGTCTTGGCGGGGGCATTCCATTCGGCGCGGTGATGCTGCGTAAAGGATTCGAAAAGTTGCCAACTGCTGTTCACGCATCTACTTTTGGGGGAAATCCAATTGCTTGTGCTGCATCGTTAGCAGCGATTGATTTTATTGAAGAAGAACATCTGATTGAAAAAACGGCTGAAAATGGAACCTGGTTTCTCAATGCACTGCGTGAGATAGAATCACCCCTGATTCGAGAGGTTAGAGGTCTTGGATTAATGATCGGCATGGAGCTAAAACAAAAAACGGCTCCCTACATTGCACAACTGATGGAACGGGGAATTCTGGTTCTGACTGCTGGAATGACCGTGATGAGATTCCTGCCGCCGTTAGTAATTGAGCGCAGTGATCTCGAATTTGTTGTTCAAAATGTAAAAGAGGTTCTGCAATCTTAATGGATTCCTTTCAGTATGAATCAGCGATTCGAAATCTGAAAAAAATATTTCCATATTTCGAATCGCTGATTAAAGATTCCTTAACTCAAAAAAACATCGTTAAAATTAATTAATAAAACACAGGAAATGAAATCAATCCATGTGCCAGAGAAAATATCTGGAAGAGGAAAAAATTATGAGAAAAAAGTACATCATTCCAAGGTTGATAGTCATCATTTTTGTCTTTATTTTGAATACGGTCGCGGTGATGGCTGACTCAACGAATCCCAGAAATCCTTCCATCAGCATGTCAGATCTGTTAATGACTTTAACTCCGCAACCGGTAATAACTCCTACGGCTGTAACCTTGCTATCGGATGCGGATTATGCTGAATCGATGAATGAACTGTCGATTTTGCTTCAAGAGATCTACAGCAAAACTAATGAAATCAATGATTCAATCTGCCAGGGGAACGATTCAGAAGCTGGCAAAGAACTGATCCAGTTGGTTGGTCTGATCTCCGGAGCCAATACTATCCTTGCTCAATTGAAACTGCCCAATGATTTTAATCTCTGGGAAATTTATAAACTGATTCAATCAGACCAAACTTGTGGCATTGGTGACAGGGCATCCCAATTGGCAAATAAGGCAATCCAGATGTATCATGCTGCAGCACAATTTGTGAATTACGAAGAAGAAACAATTTTATGTCCCTGTTACGACGTTGCAACGGATACTTATCAAAATTCAGGCCATTTTTATGCAGGGGCTTGCAAGTGTGTCAACTATTGAGAGACGATTATCAAACAACCTGGGAGCTCCCTAAAAAGGGAGCTTTTTTATTTAAGGAGGCGAATCCTGTTGCTGATTTTCTTATTTAAAAATGGAATCTATAAACTTTATTAGAATTTTTTGGGTATCATATTATTGGAAAATACACGGTAGAATGTATATGTTAGAGAACATTATAAGGATTTTGATGAAGAAAAAGGGAGACAATGAACATGATTACCGAACCGATCCATGTATCTGATGAAACTTATGAAAAAGCAGTTCTTCAATCATCCCTGCCAGTGATTGTTGATTTTTGGGCGCCCTGGTGCGGCCCCTGCAAAATGGTTGGTCCGCTGTTGGATGATATCGCAAAAGATTACGCCGATAAATTGGTTGTTGCCAAAGTAAATACCGATGAGAATTCGGAACGGGCTATTTCTTATAATGTGCAGACGATACCTACATTGTTATTTATTAAAAATGGGGAAGTATTGAAACGACACTCAGGCTCGCTTTCTTTTGCTGCGTTGCGTGAAATGGTTGAAAATTTCCTCGCAATTGGATAATATATTAAGTTCAGCACTCAAAATAAAAAAAAGATAATCCGAAACAAAACATTGTTTCGGATTTTTTTATCAGGATGATAATCTGCGAAAGTGCCGGATAATCTGTTTTCTGTAAAAATCTCAGCCATATAAAAAAAGAATTTCCTTACAAATCCATTGAAAAAATTCGTGTTGTTTTTGCGCAAAAAAACATCATACTTAAAAAACTCTTCCCTTATTTCAAATCACAGAATGACAGAAATTCGAAATATGGAAATGCTTTTCTCCAAATTTATAATCGCTGTCAGAATGGAGCTTTTCTGTTTTGATTTTCGTTAATGGTATAGAATAAGTAAAAAAGGAACATTATTTCCGGTTTTAAATCTTATTTAAAGGATTTGCAGGAAACCATACAAAAAAAATTTACGAAAGCAATTTATTCCAAAGAATAGATTATTTTGTCTATTAATAAGAAAAAAAGACATTTCATCTATCAACCGAGAATCAGGATTAATTTCTCGAATAATAAAGAAAAGAGGGATTTATGAGAAAAATTACGACAGGGTTAATGATTATCTTTTGTTTTTGGACAATTGCATCCTTCTATCCGGTTTCTGCTTCATATTTATCCCAAAACCAGATTACTCAAGATAATTGCATGGATTCTTATTTGCAAATTGGCGATTGTGTCTATAAATCATATGAGAACGGGAAATTACGAGTGCGAAGTTCTCCAGATATATCTTCCAATGAAAACATCATCGAAAATGCCGAAGAAGGCAGCAGAATGACGATCTTGGGTGGGCCTGTCTGTAATTCCGGATACCGTTTCTGGAAGGTAAAAACGGAACATGGAACAGTCGGATATGCAGCTGAAGGAAGCAAGTACCAGCGCTGGATGCTTCTGACTGACCCTGCCAATTGCTCCAATATTACAAGCCAACCAATTTCAATCGATACACCTTCGCCGAAATATTGCCCCATTAAAGATTGTGCTTGTTCCTATCTGAAAGTCGGAGATTATATTACTGTATCCGATCGCGGTTCGATCAGTGTTCGAAGTGATCCGGATCTGCATCCTGGCGATAATATCATCTATCGTGCTCCGGTCGGCAGTGGCATGCAAATAATTGATGGACCATTTTGCAGCTGGGGATGGCTGGTTTGGAAAGTTCGGACAGACAGTGGTGTTATTGGTTTTGCACCTGAAAGCGACAGTACCTCGTGGTGGATGACCCCCGATGAGAATCGTAACAACCCTCCGGTTAATCCCTGGAATCAGCCATACAATCCCTGGAATCCTCCATACACACCGTGGACCAGCACATATACTCCATGGAGACCGGTCAGCACACCGACTGCAGTACCACAGGTATCGGGTAACTGTTCTCTGATTTACAGTATTCCTCCTTATCTTGCAAAATTTTTCCCCAATCAGGAAACTGATTTCTCCTGGGCAGTGCGTAATGATTCCGGAGAGACATGGACAACTGACAGTTATGATGTTGCATTCATTCGCGGAACAAATATGCTGAAGCGCAAAGACATCACGCGATACGATCTCCCTTATAATATCTATCCTGGCAGTTCTTTTTCGCTCACAGTGGATGCGATCGTTCCTTCCTCACCTGGCAGATATTCCATGACGTTTGGTGTAGTTGAAAACAATGTGATCGTTTGTAGCATGGATGTGACGGTGGATGTAAACTGGTAGACACTGTTTATGGAATACTGATCCTATGATCAGACAAAAGGATTCGCTCATTCATTTTGATAAAAGTGAAGGCTGGCGAATCCTTTTTTATTTAAAAAGATCAATAAGAATAATTTCCTAAATCGACCGATGAGAATCTCCGTTCCTCCAGAATCATAACAATTTATCAGTAATTCGAAATATGAAAGGGATTATTTGTTGATGTGTTGTTTTTGCGGTCCGCGCAAAAATAACACATCAACAAGTTTTCTTATTTTTCTCAAAAGGTTTTCCCACA
Organism: Flexilinea sp.; assembly: GCA_026645735.1. Taxonomy (GTDB): domain Bacteria; phylum Chloroflexota; class Anaerolineae; order Anaerolineales; family Anaerolineaceae; genus Flexilinea. Next base: position 93,237 of record JAPKMT010000005.1, on the reverse strand, counting down.
TTTTGAAATACTGTCAATTCATCACTTTACTTGACTAAATTAGCAAAGTAATGTATCATAACCGAAATTTATCAAAAGAGGATTTGACTGATCTTGGAAAAAATTTTAAAGACTCTCCGCAAAAGTGAACAAATTGCTTATCAGTTACGCTCGGTCTTTGAACAATACGGATATCAAAAATTCCGTATGGCTAAGTTTGAAGCATATGATTTTTACACGAATTATAAGGATTTTCTGGCGGATAGTCCGATTCTGACATTTACAGATTTTTCCGGAAAACTGATGGCATTAAAACCAGATGTGACGATGAGCATTGTGAAAAATACTCGCGCGACTGAAAAATGTCCGGAAAAACTTTACTACACAGAAAGTGTCTATCGCTTGTCCAGGGAAGTTCGAGAGTTTAAAGAAATTTTTCAAATTGGATTGGAATATATCGGAAAAGTTTCTGCTTATACCCAGGTCGAAGTGATCAATCTCGCTCTCAAGTGCCTTGCCTGTATTGATGAGGATTATGTTCTGGGTGTTTCCCATACGGGATTTTTGTCCGGTTTTTTTGATGCCGTCCCTGTGAATCAGACAGAGAAAAGAACACTGCTTGATTGCCTGGAAAGCAAGAATCTGCACGAGTTGGATCGTCTGATTGGCCAATATCATTTGGATGATCAACTGGGAAAACAACTGAAAATGATAGCCGGTATCGGTGGACCAATCGAAGCAGAGCTTCAAAAAATTAACTGTCTGATTTTGAATGAAAAAATGCGTATTGCGTATGAAGAATTACAGTCACTTTACAATGTTTTGAAACGAAATCAGCTTTCAAAGGCGATTCGCATAGATTTCTCTTTAACAACTGACGAAAAATATTATAACGGCCTTGTATTCCGAGGGTATGTGATGAGTGTTCCAAAAGCGATACTTTCCGGAGGTCAATATGACAATTTGTTGATCCGAATGCAGAAACCTGATTTGCAGGCGATTGGTTTCGCGATTTATTTTGATGAACTGGAACGTGTTCTTAAACAACCGGAAAACCACTGCTACGATATGGTCATCCTATATGATGACAACTCTGATCTCAGTGTACTTTACGAGGAGATTGAAGACTTGATCTGCAATGGCAAACGGGTTTATGTCGGAGAAAACATCCCGCAAAAAATCAAGGGCGCTGTTTATTGCAAGATGGAAGGAAATCGGAGAGTGGAGATTCAGATATGATCAATATTGCTCTGCCAAAAGGCCGTCTGGGTGATCAGGTTTATAAATTATTCTCTTCCATTGGATATCAATGCAATTCTGTGAGCAGTGACAGCCGAAAACTTGTTTTTGAAGATCCATTGTCCGGTGTGCGGTATTTCCTGATAAAGCCATTTGACGTAGGAATTTATGTTGAACGGGGTGTAGCTGATGTCGGTGTCATTGGAAAAGATGTGCTGATGGAAACGAAACCGAAAGTATATGAGCTGTTGGATCTTGGATTCGGTTGTTGTGAACTTACTGTCTCGGCATTAAATGACTATCAGGATGATTTTGAATCTGTTTTGCGGGTTGCCACAAAATATCCCAACATTGCAAGGCAATATTATCAAGGCCAAAATCGGGAGATCGAAATTATCCGCTTAAATGGATCGATTGAACTGGCTCCAATCCTTGGACTTTCCGATGTGATCGTTGATATTGTCGAGACCGGATCGACGCTGCGGGAAAATCATCTTAAGATTTGTGAACATATCGCTACCAGCAGCGCTAGGTTGATCGCTAACATGAGAAGTTTCCAGTTTAACCAATCTGAAATCCATGCTATGACAGAATCAATCATAGAAATGATGCAGCAATGAGCAGATATTTATCCTGTCGATTTTGGGGACTGGAGCCGTACGTTCCCGGGGAACAGCCTTATAATCGGACTTATCTTAAATTAAATACCAACGAAAGCCCGTATCCACCTGCTCCCGGTGTTCTTTCATCCATCAGTCGCGCTGAAATTCAACGGTTAAATCTTTATCCGGATCCGGATACACGCGTCGTATCAGAATTGATTGCAGCACATTTTAATTTGGATCCACATAATGTTCTGCTCGGGAACGGATCTGATGAGCTGCTTTCCTTTTGTTTTCAAGCATTTTGTGATGCTGAACATGCAGCTTGTTTTCCAGATATTTCTTATGGCTTTTATCCGGTGTTTGCCCGAATTTTTTGTGTACCGGTTCAGATTATTCCGCTCAATGCGGACTTTCAGATTCATGCAGTTGATTATTGCCCGGCAGGAGGAACAATTTTCATAGCGAATCCCAATGCTCCGACAGGCTTGACATTATCTCTTCATGAGATTGAAATAATTCTGAAAGCCAATCCGGATCATGTGGTGGTTGTCGATGAAGCTTATGTCGATTTTGGTGCGGAGAGTGCAAGCAAACTGATCCTCAGTTTTAATAATTTGGTGGTTATTCAGACGATGTCAAAATCTCGGAATCTAGCTGGTGCGCGAATCGGATTTGCGCTGGCAGATCAGGAACTGATAACGGATCTGAGAACGATGAAATATTCGTTTAATCCCTATAATCTGAATCGACTTTCCCTGGCAGCAGCCGCTGCAGCATTGCAGGATAAAGACTATTTCCAGAGCTGCATCCAAAAAATAATGAATGCTCGAGTGTTTATTACTGTGGAATTAGAAAAACGCGGATTTCAAGTGCTGCCCTCTTTGGCTAATTTTATCTTCGCAAAACCGGGTATACCAGGTGAAACTTATTATCTTGGTTTAAAAGAAAAGGGTATTCTGGTTCGCCATTTTCAACAAAACAGAATTCGCGATTATGTGCGTATCACGGTTGGAACAATCGACCAGATGCAGATGCTTCTGGATGCAACCGATCAATTACTCAAGGAGGCAGGATGAGAAAAGCATCGCTGGAACGGAAAACAACTGAAACAAATATTTCGCTCCTGTTGGTTGTCGATGGCACCGGTAAAACAGAGATTACGTCCGGGAGCGGATTTCTGGATCATATGCTCACACTTTTTGGCCGGCACGGAGGATTTGATCTGATCCTGAATTGTCAGGGTGACTCTGCAGTGGATTTTCATCATATAACAGAGGATGTCGGAATTTGTCTGGGAAAGGCTTTTTCTCAGGCGCTCGGTGATGGCCGCGGGATTGCACGATATGGAAATTTCCTTTTGCCGATGGATGAAACGCTGATGATGATCGCACTGGATGTCAGCGGCAGAGCTTTGCTTGAATATCATGTTTCGATCCCTGCATCGAAAGTTGGCGATTTTGATACAGAACTGGTCCAGGAATTTTTAATGGGTTTCTGTCGCAGTTTGGGACTGACATTGCACGTCCGTCAGTTGTCTGGAACGAATTCACACCACTTGATCGAAGCTATTTTTAAAGGTCTGGCAAGAGCGATGAAACAGGCTGTCGCGATTGATTGTGTTTTTCCAGATGACATTCCATCTACCAAAGGTTCACTTTTCTAAGAGATCGTTTCTTGTGATGATAAAAGTATGTTAATGAGACACCACAATATTGTATTTCTTGATAGTTTAAACGTCTCTCGCAAAGACGAGCATCAGTAATTCGAAATTTGGAAAAGCCCTTAGAGAAAAGAGAGAAAACTTGTTGTTGGAGAAGGGATCGATACATGCTCGCAATCATCGATTATGGTGTCGGAAATTTATTTTCACTGTCCGGTGCTTTAGATTATTTGGGCGTTTCATATACAGTTACTGAACAACCGGATGAAATCGATCGGGCTGATCGAATTATTTTACCGGGAGTTGGCGCATTTGGAGATGCCATGGAGCATCTCGCTGACCGAGACCTGATATGTGTGTTGGAGAATCAGGTCGCGAGCGGTAAGCCCCTGCTCGGAATTTGTCTTGGTATGCAGGTGTTATTTGAACGCAGTTTTGAATTTGGTAAACACGCAGGTTTGGGTTTTCTGAAAGGAAACGTGGTCCCGCTTCGTGAATCGATACCAGATCGTTTAAAAGTACCTCACATCGGCTGGAATCAACTGAAATTCATTCGGCAGGATGATCCATTGCTGCGATTCACACAAGAAGGGGATTATGTCTATTATGTACATTCTTATTATGTCCGAGATTGTGCTGACAGTTTGACAGCAGGATCTGATTACGGAATATTCATTCCGGGAGTGGTACATAAAGACAACCTTTTTGGAACTCAGTTTCATCCGGAAAAAAGCGGTGCAGCCGGTTTACGAATCTTACGTGCATTTTGCAGCTTTCCGATACAAGAAGCAGCAATTCGAAATATGGATTGACTTTTCGAATAAAGAAAGAAAATTTGATGTTCTTATGGTTTTGCGCGAAGCGCAAAACCATAAGAACATCAATGAATTCTTTTCAAATTCCGAAATGCTATATAAGAAGAGGGGTCAGTATAAAAATGGAAATTTTCCCTGCAATTGATATCAGTTATGGACAGGTTGTCCGGCTGAAACAAGGCGATTATCATCAAAAACAAATCTACAGCAGTGATCCGGTGGAAACTGCACTGATCTTCCAAAAAGATGGTGCGCGGAATCTGCATGTAGTGGATTTGGATGGCGCGAAAGAAGGGACTGCCATCAATGCAGATTCTATCCATGCTTTATGCAGCATTAATGAATTATTTGTAGAGATCGGCGGTGGCGTCCGTGAGGAAAAGCAGATTAAGCAATATCTGGAATGGGGTGCAGACAGAATTATTCTGGGAACTGCCGCGATAGCGAATCTGCATTTTATAAAAGAAATGATTCGAATTTATGGATCGAGCATTGCTATTGGAGTTGATGCCAGAGACGGTTATGTCGCAATCCAGGGATGGACAAAGGCAACCAATGTAAATGCAATATCTTTTTGCACGACACTCCAGGATGCTGGTGTACAGACGATTATTTATACGGATATATCCAAGGACGGTGTGATGCAGGGTACGAATCTCGATGTTTATCGGATACTCCGGCAACGATTGCCTGATGTGAATATCATTGCTTCTGGTGGTATTTGCTCGACAAATGATCTTCTTGCTCTGCGGGATATGGGTGTCCATGGCGCCATTATCGGAAAAGCGATTTACGAGAACCGGATTTCATTAACGGATGCCATTGCAATCACTGCAACAGAGAGGTAATACGATGATTACAAAACGCATCATTCCCTGTCTGGATATCCGTGATGGACGTGTCGTCAAAGGAATTAATTTTTCTAATCTGCAGATCATTGATGATCCTGTGTCCCTTGCACACTTTTATAATGAAAACGGTGCGGATGAACTGGTGTTTTACGATATCACTGCCAGCTTTGAACAACGCGCTTTATTTTCTGAAGTTTTGATGCGTACTGCTCAAGAAATTTTTATTCCTCTGACGGTTGGGGGCAATATCCGCACGCTGGAAGATTTTGATCATGTTTTGAAATGCGGAGCGGACAAAGTCAGTATTAATACCGGCGCCATTTGTAATCCGGCTTTTATTGAGTCTGCAGCAAAAAAATACGGCAGTCAGTGTGTCGTTTTATCGATGGATGTAAAAAGAGTGGATGGTCATTTTCATGTCTTCCAGAAAGGGGGGCGGGAAGATACCGGATTGGATGCATTGGATTGGGCAGCTTATGGCGCTGATCATGGGGCAGGTGAGCTGGTGGTCAACAGTATCGATACAGACGGGGTTAAAAACGGATTTGATCTGGAGCTTCTCTCAAAAGTCTGCAATCGCGTAAGAATTCCAGTGATTGCCAGCGGCGGAGCGGGGGTCATGGAACATTTTGCACAGCTTTTTCAAAAAATCCCGGGTGTGGATGCCGGTCTGGCTGCTTCGATTTTTCACCGCAGAGAGGTTGATATTCAATTGTTAAAAGTATTTTTGCTGGAAAGAGGTATTGAAATGAGGATCGATAATGGAACTGCTGCGTCAACTTAAATATGATGATCAAGGTTTAATTCCGGCCATCGTTCAGGACTATTTCAGTGGTGAAGTACTGACATTAGCGTTTATGAATGAGGAGAGTCTCAGCATCAGTATCGCGGAACAGCGCACTTGTTTTTATTCGCGGTCTCGAAAAACACTTTGGCGGAAAGGTGAGACCAGTGGGAATGTTCAGCATATCGTTCGCATTATGGCGGACTGCGATTTCGATTCTCTAGTCGTACAGGTAATCAAAGATGGTCCGGCTTGTCATGAAGGATTGGAGAGCTGTTTTCATCATTCAATTTATGAGGGAATCCTTCCGGAAAAATTCTCCATGGATGCGTTGTACCAATTGATTCAGGAACGAAAAGATACAAGGCCGGCAGGTTCCTATACAACTTATCTCTTTGAAAAAGGTCGGGAGAAAATACTGAAAAAAGTTGGAGAAGAATGTTCGGAGGTCATCATCAGCGCGATGAAGAACAACCGGCAGGAAACAATTTATGAGAGTGCGGATCTGGCATATCATCTTCTTGTCCTGTTAAGTGAAATGAATATTCAGCCGGAAGAAATTCGACAGGAACTGTCAAAAAGGCACATCATTGACAAAAAGACAAAACAAGAAATTCCTCTATAAGTTTTTTTTCTTTAATCGAAAAATCGAACTATATATCGAATTGCTGATTTCAGATTGTTTTCCGAAATCTGAAAAATATTATAAAATTCTCTGTACAAGAGACTGGAAGCAATGATAATGCAGCAAACCAGCTGGAAGAAAAACACAATACTATTTTTGTCGAGCCAGACCTTTTCTCTGTTTGGGTCCATGCTGGTTCAATATGCAATTACCTGGTATATCACACTGGAAACTCAATCTGGTGTGATGATGACCATTTCAATCTTGTGCGGATTCCTTCCAACATTGCTGATTTCCCCTTTTGCAGGAGTCTGGGCTGACCGATTTGATCGAAAACTTCTGATCATACTGTCCGATGCGCTGATTGCTGTGTCGACATTGATCCTTGCAATTCTCTTTCTGGCAGGAATCGATGGAATTTGGCTGCTCTTTATCGCATCCATTCTCCGGTCTTTTGGCGGTGGTATTCAATCACCGGCAGTGAGTGCATTTATTCCGGAATTGGTGCCAGAAGAACAATTAACCCGAGTAAATGGCATCAACAGCAGTCTGCAATCACTCGTGATGCTGATCTCCCCGATTCTAAGTGGAGCACTGCTCAGTTTTTCCTCCATCGTTCTGGTGTTCTTTATCGATGTCATCACGGCTGCGATTGCAGTCCTCATCATGCTGTTGCTGAAGATATCGAAACGCGTGATTGCCAATCTCCAAGAGAAAATCAATTATTTTCAGGATATGCGTGATGGTATCCAATACATCCATGATCATGCATTTATCCGGATTCTTTTTATTTACTGTGCCATTTATTTTGTCCTGGTCTCGCCGCTGGCATTTTTGACCCCCTTGCAGGTCGCGCGGACATACGGAAACGATGTATGGCGCCTGACCACTATTGAAGTTACATATTCTCTTGGAATGGTTGCAGGAGGAATTTTGATTGCCGCCTGGGGCGGATTCCGCAATAGGCTGCATACCATTGTTTTGTCCTACCTGGTAGTCGCTGTATGCAGTTTTACGTTAGGTATAATTTTTAACTTCTGGGTCTATTCTGTCCTGATGGCTGTTATTGGTCTGGTGATCCCGATGTTTAATACACCGTTTATTGTGATGCTTCAGGAAAGAGTCCCCGAAAACTTTTTAGGACGTGTATTCAGTGTTCTCAGCATGATTTCAAGCTTCGTCATGCCGCTTGCCATGTTGATCTATGGACCGCTCGCAGATTTGTTCCGAATTGAATGGATGCTTATCATTACCGGATTATTCATGTTCCAACAAGGAATTATGATGCTGCGAAATCCTAAATTGATTGAAGCAGGCCGTCCGGATTTTCATGCGAATCCGGATTTAGTAAAATCTGCGGAAGAAAACCAGTAGTTTTTCCCATGCAATCCATACCGGCGAAGACGATCCTTTCAGCATATTCCGAAAAGAATGATTGGTTTGGTGCCAATTACAATATGAATCTTTATCGCGGGTGTTGTCATGGTTGTATTTATTGCGACAGCCGCAGCGATTGTTATGGCATCGATCGATTTGATGAAGTCAGGATTAAAGAAAATGCGATAGAGATTCTCGAACGTGAACTCAGGTCGAAAAGAAAAAAAGGGGTTGTGGCGACTGGAGCAATGAGCGACCCATATAATCCTTTTGAAAAAAAGCTGCGACTCACACGCAGCGCGTTGGAGCTTCTTGATCGTTTTCATTTTGGTTTTAGTGCAGCAACAAAAAGCGACTTGATCTTAAGAGATATCGATTTGTTATCAAAAATTGCTCAACATTCACCGGTATTAATTCAATTCACCATCACAACGGCGGATGACGAACTATGCAGAAAAATTGAACCCCGTGTTTCCGTTTCATCTGATCGTTTTCAGGCAATTCAGATACTTTCCAGATCAGGTATTTTCACAGGTATTCTTTTAATGCCTGTATTGCCTTTTCTTGAAGATACAGAAGAGAATATCCGTAAAATTGTTGAGATGGCGGGTGATCATGGATCCCGATTTATTTATCCGGCTTTTGGTGTAACGCTCCGTCAAAATCAACGGGATTGGTATCTTGATAAAATTGGCCATTTGTTTCCGGATGTCAAAGAAAAAACAATGAAAACTTTTGAAAACAGATACAGCTGCCAGTCTCCGAATGCAAAAATGCTGTGGCGTGTTTTTCAGGAAACATGCCAACAACGGGGGATCATTTACGATATGTCTGATATTATCAAGACATATAAGGCGGGATATGTGCAGGAACAGATTTCACTGTTCTGATTTCGAATAAGAAAGAGACCTTGATCGAAGACCAGCGTTTTTTTTTCTTGCTGGGCAAGCTTTAAACGAAAGAATTTCAATATCGTATGCGATGAAGTGAGGAATAATGAATGAGCTATTAATGATTCCTGGCGTAGGTAAAAAGACCGCAGAGGATTTTGAGCTTCTTGGTATTCATTGTCTGAATGATTTGAAGCAGCAGAATCCGGAAATCCTTTATCAACGAATCTGTCAGAAAAAAGAGCGAAGACTCGATCCATGTGTGTTGTATGTGTTTCGGTGTGCAGTTTATTTCGCAGTAGAAAATAATCATGATCCTGAAAAACTAAAATGGTGGAACTGGAAGGATCATGTGTATCAAAATCCGCTTTTGGAAAAGACTGTCTTCTCTCTTGAAAATTGGGACGAGAAATTTATTGATGATGTTGCTTATTTTGCGGACAATGAAAAAATTGCAGCTTTTTTGCGGGATGGTTTCCCGCATCCATATACGTTGGAATCTGCCAGATCGTATGTTACCACTTGCATTCAGAAAGAAGCTGATCATCAGATAACCCGTGCGATCGTGTTGAATGGCAGAGCAGCCGGAAGTATCGGCGTTTTTCAGAAATCAGATGTGTATCAAAAAAGCGCGGAGCTTGGTTATTGGCTTGGTGAAGCATTTTGGGGACAAGGTATCATGACAGATGCGGTTAAGCAGATATGCAGTCTGGCATTTTCATCACTGGATATTGTTCGCATTTCGGCAGAACCCTTTGCGTCCAATCTGGCGTCACGAAGAGTCCTTGAAAAAGCCGGTTTTTCACTGGAGGGAATTCTCCAGAAAAGTGTCTTTAAGAACGGAAAGCTGCTTGATTCCTGTATCTATGCAAAAATTTTGAAGGATGCCTGATGGACCAGTATTTGAAACAGGGAAAGAACTTTCCATTGCTCGAAAGAGTGTCAAAATTTTGAATTCATACTGATTGAGTTCACCAAAAAAATTCATGATCTATGCAGGATTACTATTCCTCCTGTTTCTGTGAGCGTTTTTCCCGCAGAATTAAGCGAATGAAAGCCGCTGCAGTTTTGTAGGCTGGATTTTCAAAACGTTTTTTCACATTCAACAATTCTGCGCGGATAGGTATCCGCTGTGGACACTTTTTTTCACAAAGGCCGCATTGAACACAAAGGGATGCATTGCTCCTTTTGATCTTGAATGTTGTCGAAAGAAGATAATCATTCAAACCTTTATAATAGCTGTCTGAGTAGCTTGCATTGTAGCAGCGAAACGATCCCGGAATATCCACCCCGTGCGGACAGGGCATGCAATAAGAGCAACCGGTACACAACACTCTGATCTTTGCATTGATGGCGGCTTTTGCCTGATTAATCACATCCTGATCATGTCGCGTAAATTCACGTTGCACAGATGCCGTTGCAATATTTTCATCCACCATGGGCAAGGCATTCATACCCGAAAGGACACAAGTCACTTCATTTTGCGCCCAAAGCCAGCGTAACCCCCAACTTGCCGGAGATTCTCCCGTTTTTCGAAAAACTATTTTTGCCTCAGCAGGCAATCCGTTGGTCAGTGTGCCGCCTCGAAGGGGTTCCATAATGATGACAGGAATATTTTTTTGATGGGCAGCTAACAAGCCAGTTCGTCCGGCCTGACTGTGTTCATCCATGTAATTGTACTGAATCTGGCAGAAATCCCAGGGATAGGCGGAAAGCAGTTCCAGAAATGCGTTCGTGCTTCCGTGAAACGAAAAACCTACTTTTCGGATTTGCCCGGATGCTTTTTTTTGCGTCAGCCATTCTTCTATACCCAATTCTCTCAGATGATTCCAGACTTTTAAATCCGGCAGCATATGCATCAGATAATTGTCTACATAATCGGTTTGCAGTCTTTTCAGTTCTGTATCGAAAATGCTGACAACATTGTCGCGATTTCGAATCAGATAAGACGGTAGTTTTGTAGCGATCATTACCTGATCCCGACACCGGTTGTTCGCCAGTATTTTCCCCAGCATCGCTTCTTTCCCAAAGTAGACATAAGCTGTGTCAAAATAATTGATTCCTCCTTCAATCGCGCGAAGAATCAATTTTTCACAGGCAGCATAATCCATCGGGAGCCTCATGCACCCAAATCCAAGAATTGAATAGCCATTTCGATACAGCATCTGCCGGTCCTCTTTTATCAATAATGATTTTTTTCTGAAGATTATAGCTGAAAAATACCGGATCCATAAAGGTGAATCAACCTGTTATTCCATCGATTGCTCAGCTCCTCAATTCAAAGGAGTAAGGTTGTTACTGTACTATGCACAACAAAAACGAATCGTTCCCATATTTCGAATTGTTTTGAAACAATACCCGGCAAATAATTATCTGATTCATTGATTTCTTGTTTTTTTATCCTATAAAATATTCCAGACAGAATTCATATTTTTTTGATTATCGTGATGATTTGTAAAAGATTTTACAAAAGTTGGGTGTTGTCAAGATATAATGGAGATTATGATTTTATTCACAACAAAAAGGTCTATCAGCCGATATGCGGGAAATCTTTAACATCAACTCTAATAATCGAATCAGAAATCAAATCTTTCGCTTGATTTTTGACAAAAAGCAAATCAGCAAACAGGAAATTGCCGCTCAATTAAATCTGAGTCTGCCAACCGTTTCACAATATCTGCAATCCTTAAAAGACGATGGACTGATCGATTACAGTGGAACTTTTGAATCAACAGGCGGCAGAAAAGCCAAAATAATCCAATGTGTCGAAAACGCGTTTTTTGCTCTCGGTCTGGATATTACCAGGAATCACCTCAGCCTTGTTCTTATAAATATGCGCGGGAATATTTGCTTCAGTAACCGCATTAAATTAACATTTCAGAATAATGCAGAATATTTTTCTGCTGTTGGTGTGACGATTGACCGTTTTATCGCTGATCATCAGATTGATTGCAACAAAGTGCTGGGGGTCTCATTAACTCTGCCAGCTATTATTGCTTCAGACCGAAAGACGGTTACCTATGCAACGGTGATTGATACGGATGCTTCGTTTTATCGCAAGATCGGTCCTTACATTAAATTCCCATTCAAAATTTACAACGATGCGAATGCTGCTGCTTTTGCAGAATATTGGGTGCATAATGAAATTGAAACGATGGCCTACATTTCTCTGAGTAATAGCGTCGGTGGGTCGTTTATCTTGGATGGCAGACAATATACTGGATATAATGAACGCGCCGGAGAGTTCGGTCACATGACAATTATTCCTGAAGGAGAGACTTGTTATTGTGGAAAAAAAGGGTGCGTCGACGCATATTGTTGTGCAAAAGTCCTGTATGACCATGCGGATGGCAGTCTTTCCAATTTTTTTGAAGCTGTAAAAAATAAGGATCCAGAATGCACGAAGGTCTTTTCTGAATATCTCAATCATCTTTCTTTGGCAATAAACTCGCTGCGTATGATTTTCGATTGTGACATTGTCATGGGCGGTTATGTCGGTCCGTATTTATTGGATTACATGGATGATATCAAAGCAATTGTTGCTCCCAGAAACACTTTTGAGAATAACGCAGATTATATTAAACCTTGTAAGTTTACCTTTGAGGCTTCCGCAGTAGGCGGTGCCATGTATTATCTGACTGAATTCATGCATCATATTTAACAACCATTTTTCAAATTTGTATTCATTAATGCTCCTGAGAAGGAGCTTTTTTTTATTGAATAAAAACATAATAAGGATTTGCGATAAAGTTTGCGATCATCGATTCCTTAAAAATTGTTTCGTCATGTATGGAAAGAACAGGAATTTCATACGAAATATTTTTCATGAGTTTATCGAGAATAAATTTGATTTTAATCAAAAATTAATCAGAAAATTACCCTAATTGAGACACAAATAATAAAATAACGTGACAAAAATAATATTGACAAACAGTACTTCCTGTCTTTATACTTTTGCTATCTAAACTTTTACAAAGTAAATTTACAAGAGTTTTTATAAAAGTATAAAACAAGAGGAAAATTCATTCTTTTCGTTTCCTGGGGATCAATTGGAGCAAAGAATGGATGCAGGAGGCGGTTTACGTGACTGATATCAAACTCAGGGTTTCCCAGATTGAGAAATCTTTTCCGGGTGTAAAAGCCTTGGACAAGATTGATTTTTCTGTCCAAAGAGGGACCGTTCATGCACTTTGTGGTGAAAATGGTGCCGGGAAATCAACGTTGATGAAAATCATTATTGGTCTTTATAAGCCGGATGCCGGACAAATCTTTATCGATGAACAACCGGTTAAGGTCAGGAATCCGATTCAAGCACAGAGTCTTGGCATTGCAATGATTTCTCAGGAATTGAATTATGTTCCTGAAATGACCATTGAAGAGAATCTTTTTTTGGGAAGGCTTCCCGTCACTCGCTTCGGAAACGTGGATTGGAGAGAGCTGCGCAGACGCACAGTAAAACTGCTTGAAGAAGAAAAACTGCATTATGCTCCTGATCAAAAGATGAAAACGCTGACGGTTTCCGATATACAGATGTTGGAAATCATCAAGGCTATTTCCAATAACGCCGACATCATTGTCATGGATGAACCGACCAGCGCAATTACACAACAGGAAGTTGACCTGCTTTTTGAAAAAATCGAAGTTTTGAAGAAGAAGGGTGTCAGCATCATTTATATCTCTCACCGATTGGATGAAATTTTCCGAATTGCAGATGAAATCACTGTTATGCGGGATGGCATAATCGTTGGTTCATTTCCCATTTCGAAAGTCAATATGGACCAGGTCATCTCGTTAATGGTTGGACGAAAAATTGAGAATATTTATCCGAAAAAGAAAGTCCCAATCGGGAATACCTTGTTGGACGTCAAGAATTTCTGCTGCAAAAATACGTTTCGAAACATTTCTTTTCATGTCAATCGAGGGGAGATCGTTGGTTTTGCAGGTCTAATCGGTGCTGGTCGCACAGAAGTGATGAGTTCCCTTTTTGGTATGAATTCATTTACTTCCGGAACGATCACGATTAAGGACCATTCATATTTTCCTGAGAATCCTGCAAAAAGCATCAAGAACAACATGATTATGCTTTCAGAGGATCGAAGGCGTTATGGCATTATTCCGATCCGCAGTGTTATGGAAAATGCCAGTATAGCGAGTCTTGAAAGGATGATTTTTGGCGGTTTTACACATGCTGCGGTTGAGAATGAGCTGGTTTCCGAGTATTTTTCGAAAATGCGTGTGAAAACCCCATCCATGGATACACAGATTCGGTCTCTCAGTGGCGGAAATCAGCAGAAAGTCTTATTTGCCAAATGGATGATTCGAGAACCCGACATTCTCATTCTGGATGAACCTACCCGAGGAATTGACGTCGGTGCGAAATATGAGATTTATAAGCTGATGACTGAGTTGACCGAAGCTGGTAAAGGTGTCTTGATGATTTCTTCGGAATTGCCTGAACTAATTGGCATGTGTGACAGGATTTATGTAATGTGCCGTGGGGAAATCACCGGTGAAATTACGAATCGCAATGATTTTTCACAAGAAGCGATTATGAAACTGGCAACGGGTATCGTTTCATAGCAGTAAAAAAAAGGTTATTGCAGGGAGTATTGATACGAATGAAGACGAAAAAGACAATCAAGGGAATAAACCCGGGAAAATATTCGATTTTCTTTGTGCTTTTGTTTATGATACTGGTTTCCAGTTTACTGAATAAAAATTTTCTTTCAGCAGGCAACATGACGAACGTTGCCCGTCAGCTTGCAGTGGGAACGATTCTGGCTTATGGTGAAATGATCCTCATTATCAGCGGAATGCTGGATTTGTCTGCCGGTTCCGTGCTGGCTTTGTCCGGGCTTCTTTCTGTCGGGTTTTATAAAAACATGGTTCAGACGATGGGGGTGTACCCTACATTGACCATCGCCTTCTTTTTAGCGATCTTCATCGCCGTACTTTGTAATATTTTCAACGCGGTATTGGTAACCAATCTGCATGTTCCTTCATTTATTGCCACGTTGGCGATGCAGACGATCGCAAGAGGTATTGCTCTCTTATATACCAAAGGACAAAATATCCTTCAAATCGGGGATTATAAAATTATCGGACAGGGACAGATCTGGGTTATACCTACTCCAATCATCGTTTTGGCTGTCATTACGATCATCATGTGGTATACGCTCAAACATACTCGCTTTGGTCGTTCCCTTTATGCGATTGGTGGAAATGAAGAGGCTTCCATTGCGTCCGGAATCAATGTTAATGCGAGTAAATACAAAGCGTTCATTTTCAACGGCGTTTTGGTGGGTATTGCCGGTGTTCTCTTCATGTCTCGTGTAAATGCCGGGTTGCCAAACGGGGCTATCGGATATGAAATGGAAGGACTGACTGCAGCAATTGTCGGTGGCACCAGTTTTTCCGGTGGCGTCGGGACAACCGGTGGCACGTTAGCCGGTTCATTTATTATCGGTTTTCTGAATAACATCATGAATCTTAGCGGTGTTGATTCCTACGTGCAGCAAATTGTCAGAGGTTTGTTGATTGCACTGGCTGTTGTCTATGATGTTCGATTCAAGAGCAGAAAAGTGAATCGAGTCATACTCGTCGACGATGAATCAAAAAAGAGTGTTGAGCCTTAAAGATTGTTTTTACGGAAAAAACTATGCTTAGCGCATAGATTTAGAAGGAGTAAAGGATGAAAAGATTTAGTGTTACAAAATTATTGCTGGTTGTCTGTCTGGTGGCTGTCCTGTCAGCAGGTGTGACAACACTGGTATCTGCTGCAGATACCTATAGAGTTGCATATATTGCACGTGCACAGTCAGATTCATTTGCCGCATGGCTGGCAAATGAAATGATCGCTGCTGCCAAAGAGTATAAGGATATCACGCTGGATGTCTTTGATGGACAGGCAGACGATGAAAAAGAAAATACAGCAATAGAAAATGCAATTACGAATAAGTATGATGCAATCATTATTCAACCGAATAACGGTGAAGCACAGCGTCCGTATGCTGAAAAAGTGGTTGAAGCCGGCATCATTTGCATTACCACAAATGCCCGTATTGCCGGTATCGAAGGCGCTTCCTCAGTGGATGCTGATCCATACCGACAGGCTGCTGTCAATGCGGAAGCAGCTCTGGAACAGGTTCCAGAGAATGGTCTTGTCGTCGTTTTGAATGGTCCTTCAGGCAACTTCCATGCAGATGAAAGAAGAAAGGCATGGCAGGCAGAATTCTTTGATAAACGACCCGATGTGAAGATTCTTGCTGAAGATATTGCTCATTGGAATAAAGATGAAGCAATGGCTTTCATGGAGGACTGGACTATTGCTTATGGAAAGATTGACGCAATCATATCCATGAACGATAACATGGCTGCCGGAGCGCTCGAAGTAGTGATGGATAAACCGGAATACAAAGACATTCTTTCTTATGGTGTTGACGGAACTGCGGAAGCGATGCTGCTGATACAAGACGGAAAAATGACTTCGACTTGTCTGCAGTCAGCAATTGATCTGGCTGCACTCAATTTGGAAACCGTTCACAAATTGCTGACCGGTGAAGCGACCCAGATCGATACAGATATTGATGCTCCATTGGTTAACAAGGATAACGTAGACGGTTATGTTGAAATGTACAAAGCCAGAGGCATGTACGACTAATTGGCAGACCTGCTCGAAATCAAGAGTATCCATGTTCATCACATAAAAGATAATAAGGTGCCTTGAAAACAGGCACCTTATTGTGAAAATAAAAAATACGCTAAATTTTTTCTCAAAAAAGTTAAGAATTCGAAAGACTTCACTTTTTGAGAAATCGGAATAAGCGTATAGAAAAATGCAGAGGTAAGGATGAAAAATCGTGCAGCTTTCATGACAGCATTAAATAAGATGGAGATCAGAGAAATTCCGATGCCAACACCAAAGGAGCATGAAGTCCTTGTGAAAGTGGAGTATGTTGGTATTTGCGGTTCTGATGTGCATTATTTTCATGATGGAAGGTGCGGAGATTTTGTGGTGGAAGGTGAATTTCTGTTAGGGCATGAATGTGCCGGAACGATTGTTGCGCTGGGGAAAGAGGTTACTATGCTGCGTCAGGGGGATAGAGTAGCGCTTGAACCGGGAATTACCTGTGGACAATGCGAGTACTGCAAATCTGGCCGTTATAACCTGTGTCCAGATGTGCAATTTTTAGCTACACCTCCGGTAGCAGGCTGCTATGCGAATTACATCGTTTTCCCTGAGAATATGTGTTTCAGACTCCCGGATCAAATTTCATCCAAAGAAGGCGCTTTGGTTGAACCGCTTTCTGTGGGAATGCATGCTGCCAGACAGGGTGAAGTGCGGTTAGGAGACCATGTCATCATTCTAGGATCCGGTTGTATCGGGCTGGTGACACTTCTTGCCTGCAAGGCACATGGTGCAACAGACATTACGGTTGTCGATATTATTCCAAAACGCCTTGAATATGCAAAAAGGCTCGGTGCAACGAGAGTCATCAACAGTGCGGAAGTAGATGTGCTGGCAGAGATGCAGAAAATTACTGGTGGAGCAGGCACAGAGAAGGTTTTTGAAACTGCCGGATCGAGTGTCACGATTGCTCAGACTCCTTATCTGGTAAAAAATGGCGGGACGATCATCCTGGTAGGGCTTTCTGCAAATCCGGAAGTTACCTATAATTTCGGCAAGATTATGGCCAAAGAAGCAAAAATCGTGTCAGTTTTTCGATACAGGAATATCTATCCATCTGCAATCGCTGCGATTTCCAGTGGATTGATTGATGTTTCGGGGATCGTAACGCATGAATTCGGTTTTGATGAGATACAGAAAGCATTCGATTACAATATTCAAAACAAGAATGATGTTGTTAAAGCCGTTATTAAAATGACTGAATGATATCGGTCAGAACGTAAAAACGGAGATTGAAAAAAAGATTTTCTCAATTTTTGAAGAAGCGCATTCTAATATCCGATTGAATATCGATTTTCCTTTTTGTTTGAAAAAAAGGGATGTTCTGTACGCAGCAAGCTTTGTTGTTTCAGACGTTCCTTTTTTCTTTGTATTAACTGAAGAACCGGTTTGCATGAAATAAAATCTTCTAATTCCGATGATTCGAAACATTATCAATTGATTTGGGGGTTTGTCTCAGTTTTGTATTACGGATCCAATTCTGAGAATCAGCTGATAATCCGGATAAAGATAGTAGAATTGTGTTGTTCGGCAGAAATCACAGGAAAGAAACTGGAGTAACAGATAACGATTCATCATGACATTATTCAACCGGTCGGAAGAAATTCAGCAAAAAATTCAGGCAGTGATCGACGGACTGGGAAACGACAGCGACCGGTTCGCAGATGTGCTTCGCGAGGAAGCAATTCCACACTTAAGTTACAGTCAAATTTCTACAGTTGAGTTTTGTCAGCATCGATTCTGGCTTCAATACATCCGCATGCAGCCACTGGAACCGGTGCCGGAGTATTTCACGAAAGGCAGGTTGTTTCATCAATGTCTTGCCTCTTTCTATAGATCGGGAGCGGATCCGCACAACGGTTCGAAGACAGCTGCACTGCAGATGATTGCCAGTTCTTATGATGGCGAGCCTCAGCAGCAACTGCAAAATGCATTCCGGATCCATCTTGAGAATTGCTGGCAGGATTGTGAAGTCGTAGCTGTAGAAAAAGCATTCTCGATGATCGTTGATCCCGCACTGCCTCCGGTTGTCGGAGTCATAGACTTGATTGTGCGGCGCGGAGATAAATTTATCCTTGTTGATCATAAAACAGGAAGAAATTTTTTTCCGCAGGATGAACTGCAGATGATGATTTACGTGGAGTATATTCGACGTACGTATGGTGATGTGACGTGTGAGTTTTATTACGATCATTACCGCTGGGTTAATCACCTCGATCGGATCAGAAAGCCTGCATTTCAGAGAGAAAGCGTACGCTTGAATACAGAGAATTGGACTATTGGATTATCAAGGATCCAGCAAGGGTATCATCTGATTGAATCTATTCGCAAAACCAATCGGGCGTCCCGTTATGGCAAATGTTTTTGTTGTCCATATCATGGAAACTGCTGATTTTATTCGTCATTTTTCTTTTTCGACGCGAAAGAACAAAACTTCACGCTGTAATTCGCTTGAAGAAATTTTCTGCAGTGGAAGATGCTAAAAATGAGAATATTAAAAAAAGTGCATGTGTTTCAAACACATGCACGGACATTATCAGGCAGATCGTTCAATTCGCGCACCGAGAGCGCGCAGCTTTTCGTCAACCCGCTCATAACCGCGTTCGATCTGGCGGATGTTACGGATGACAGATTGTCCGGGAGCCACCAATGTTGCCAGCAGCAAGGCCATACCTGCACGGATATCCGGTGATTCCAGCTTTTCCGGATAGAGGCGTGTCGGCCCCTGAACGATGCAGCGATGCGGATCGCAAAGGACGATTTGAGCTCCCATACCGACTAATTTATCCGTAAAGTACATGCGACTTGGATACATCCAGTCATGAAACAGTACACTGCCCTGGGCTTGAGTGGCGATTACGATGGCAATGCTCATCAGATCCGATGGAAAAGCCGGCCATGGCATGACACTGATCTCAGGAATGGCACCACCAATATCTGGATCGATAATCAGTCGTTGATTTTCCGGTACCAGAATATCATTGCCGATGACATTCCAGTTGATGCCTAAACGATTAAAAACCAGTTTTACCATGTCCAGGTATTTTATTCCGGCATTTCGGATTAGTATCTCACCATGTGTCACAACAGCGGCACCTATAAAACTCCCGACTTCCAGATAATCCGGCCCGATGGTGAATTCAGCACCATGCAATTTGTCAACACCTTCAATGTTCAGGACGTTGGACCCAATATTGCTGATTTTTGCTCCCATCAGGTTAAGTAAATGGCAGAGTTCCTGAACATGGGGTTCAGAAGCCGCATTGCGCAGGATAGATGTTCCTTCGGCAAGGACACAAGCCATGATTGCATTTTCAGTCGCAGTCACACTGGCCTCATCCATCAAAATCTCTGTGCCTTTTAAACGGCCGGTGACTTCAAAATGGTATTGCCGATCGTAATATGCATTTGCTCCCAGTTTTAACAGAGCGAGAATATGCGTGTCAACACGGCGGCGTCCAATGACATCACCACCGGGAGGAGGAAGAATCAATCCTCCGCAGCGGTTGCACATCGGTCCTGCCAGTAAAATGGAAGCACGTACATTTCGGCACAGATCAGGATCCAGATCGGAAGGCCGTACTTCTTTGGCATGAATTTTCCATGTATGAGGGGTTAACTCTTCAAATGTAACACCCAGACTTTCAATCAATTTTCGCATTGCAATGATATCCCGGATTTCCGGCATATTGTGCAGTATTACCGGTTCATCGGTTAATAATGGCGCACACATCAGGGGAAGAGCTGCATTTTTGTTTCCTGACGGTGTGACTTCTCCTCGAAGTGGAACACCGCCTTCAATCGTGAATGAGTCCAGCATAGAAATTCCTTGACCTCTCTTGATATTGCGTTCAATTATAGCCTATACCTGATTGGAGATTCAAGAATACGATTGTTATGAAAAGATCGATAACTTTAGACAACTTTTTTTAATACGCATACAGCGCTTTATGAGAATTGGATTACGATCAACAGAAAAGACAAAATTGCTTCCTTTCCCGGTATTAAAAGTACCTATATGATTGTTTTTTTATTGGTGGATAACGAGTGCATTCTTTAAAATTAAATGTTTAGATAGTTTTTTGAATGAAAAAAGAAATCACCTCCCTTATTTCGAATCGTATATATTATAGCAAATCGAAATATGCGAAGAAGTATTTGTTATTGTGTTGTTTTTGCGCGAAGCCCAAAAACAACACAATAACATTTTTTCTCGATCGATTCGAAAGGTTGGTTCATATTTCGTATTCCTATGTATATTCTGATTTTTCTCTAATTATTTCAGTGTAAAATAAAAGTGAAATGGAGTGGATACAGCGATTCGAAATATTGAGAGGATCCATTGTTGTTGTGCTTTCTGTACTCTGTGTAGAAATGAAATAGCAACAAGGCTTCTCTTTTTTTCAAAAGATCTTTTAAAAATTCGAATTACTGGAATGCATGAAATTGATTCGAAAAAGCATATTTTTTTATAAAAAATTGAATTGGATCGAAAATTGAAATCAGTAATGATAAAAAAGCAGTTGATTCCTTGATAAGGAACAACCGAACTTTTTTTTCAACGTCTGAAATCAGGAAGGATAACTTGTTGATTATCATTGCACAATTTATTATAGCTTTTGGAGTGATGGTTTTTCTGCACGAACTCGGACATTTTTTGGCAGGGAAACTGTTTAAAGTAGAAATCGAAGAATTTGGAATTGGTTTGCCTCCCCGCATGATTAAACTCTTTACCTGGGGGGGGACTTTATTCTCATTAAACTGGTTACCTTTTGGCGCTTTCGTAAAACCAAAAGGAGAGTTCGAAAACGATGGCTCCAGCGGAGGATTTAAATCAGCAAAGCCCTGGAAACAGTTTCTGATTTATATTTCCGGACCGATGATGAACCTGCTGACAGCCTTTGTCATATATGCTGTTTGTTTCATGCAGATTGGATATCCCAATCAAAGTACTGTCTTAATTGACCGCATTGAAGCGTCATCGCCGGCTGAAAATGCAGGATTGAAAATTGGTGATCAAATCGTAAAAATAGGTGATCAGAAGGTTAATGCTTTTTCAGTTGTGACAGATTATGTGGATCTGCATTTGGACAAAGAAATCACAATTGAGATAAACCGAAACGGTGAGTCACAGGTACTATCTTTGACCCCGGTCAGCAATCATGCAGAGGATCGAGGTCCGATGGGGATTGTCATCACCTATCCGATGGAGGATTATACGATCGGTGAGGGTATTTCCGTAGCTGCCTCCGAAACTATCTCGATGATTCGCCAATACTTAATCGGTATTGGTCAACTGATATCAGGCAAAGTTCAGATGGGCATAGAATCGATTGTCGGTCCGGTGGGTATGTTCACGTTTTACCAGGATGCAGCCAAGATGGATGAGCAAATTGTGGTTGAACAGGAACAACGTGAAGCGGAAAGAATCGAAGAAGGCGCTCCATCGGAGCGCAGAACTGCCAGTGACGCTGCCTCCCCGTGGTTGAATCGACTCAGCTTTTTTGCGATTATTTCCATTGCTTTGGGTGTAACCAACCTATTCCCGATTCCCGCTTTAGACGGAGGAAGAATCTTATTTCTCATTCCGGAGCTGATTTTCAGGAAAAAATTACCGGATAAATTCGAATACTATTTCAATGCAATCGGAATGGTTTGTTTACTGATCCTGATGGCAGTGATTATGTTTAAAGATATTTTTATGTTGTCGAATGGATAAAAAGGAATGATGCAACACCAGAGAAACAAGAAAAATGAGAAACCGATTGCGGATATTTTTACGGCACTTTCTAAAGGTATTCAGGCAATTCGAAAAGAAGACCTGTACCGTTTTTCAGATCTGAGCGATGAAAACCTGACAAGTCTGAAAACAATCTGGCCGCAAGTGAATGAGGAAACCAGGGAATCCCTCTTTGAAGGATTGTATTTGTTGTCTCATGATGACATGCTGGTCGACTTTTCAATGATGGGGGATTTTGGACTGAATGACATCGATCCGGCTGTGCGAAGCTATGCTTTAGGGTTGATGGTCGAATGCCGCAGATCATCGTTTTTAAAAAAAGTAATTGACATCGCCAGAAACGATCCGGACACGGATGTCCGGCAATCTGCCATTGAGATTTTGGGGCAATTTGTCATTAATATCGAGATGGAGGATATTCCCGAAAAAGAGGGAAAGAAAATCCTTACTGCATTGGAAGCATTAAATCAGGATCCGGATGAGAGAATCCGGTTACGCGTTATGGAATCTCTGGCTTACATGGATCATCCGCTGGTATCGGATTTGATGAGATCTGCCCTGGTAAGCACAAAAGAAGAAAATGTCATTGCGGGTTTAAGAGCAGTACAGCATTCCCTAAATAAAAAATGGGCTGGCAAGATTATTGATTTCATTGATCATCCCAATCCGAACGTTCAAGTGGAAGCAATCAAAGCAGCCGGTTTGATTCAATCTCAAAAGACGGTAAAGCCTATTCTGCGATTGCTGACAAATTTTGATGAACTTGAAAATGATGTATTAGATGCGGCGATTTTAGCGATATCTCAAATCGGCGGCAATCAAGTTCGCGAAGTCATCGAAGAATTGGAAGAAGTTTTTGCGAATGAAACGGACATGATGGATCTCTTTGATGAAGCCAGAGATAACCTTGATCTGTGTGAGTTTTCGCAAAAAAACTTTAACAAACCGGAATTTCAGCCTTTTCTGGAATCTGAAGAATCCGTAGAGGATGCAGAGGATGACGATGGCTCGGATGAGGAAGATTACCTGGTGCTGATTCGTCAGCGCATTGAGGATCTGCCACAGCGGCTCGATGATGAAGAAGACGAAAATTCCACATCGAATATCCATTTACATGATGAAAATGACCACGATTTGGATTGGGCTCATTTTCGTATAATTGAAGATTTATCAAAGGAATCCAACCTGATCGATGAAGAGGATGGTTGGGTGGATGATGAATCGGATGAGGAATCCCAGCTTTTCTGAAAATCCGGTTTATTCTGATTCCAGATCAATTTCTCCGGCCAGCAGTTTTGCACGTTTCCAGGGGGCTGCATTGGATAAATCAGCCAGCAGACCTCTCAATTCATAAACCTGATCCCGTAACTCAGCCGCCTTCTCAAATTCGAGATTTTTGGCGGCTTCTTTCATTTCTCTTTCCATCTCAGCAAGCGTATGTTTTAATTCATTTTTGGGAAGACCTTTGCGCATGGATTGATAATCGGCTTTGTCTTCTGCAATTTCACTGGACATAGTCAGCCGTGCAGAAATATCATAGATTCCCTTGATAATGCTCATCGGTTGAATCTGATGTTTTTCGTTATAAGCCTGTTGTTTTTTCCGCCTGCGGTTTGTTTCATCAATCGCAAAGCGCATCGAATCTGTGATCTTATCTGCATACATGATAACTCTTCCATCCACGTTCCTTGCTGCACGTCCAATCGTTTGTATCAGCGATACCCCTGAGCGCAGGAATCCTTCTTTGTCCGCATCCAGAATGGCTACCAAAGAAACTTCCGGAAGATCGAGCCCTTCCCGCAGTAGATTGATACCGACGATCACGTCGTAAATACCTGTCCGCAAATCCCTCAGAATGGCAATTCTTTCGAGCGTATCAACCTCCGAGTGCAGGTAGTGCACTTTAATATCATTGTCTTTTAAATATTCAGAAAGATCTTCTGCCATTCTTTTAGTCAGCGTCGTGACGAGAACACGCTGGTTAACGGCAACACGTTTGCGTATTTCGGCAATCAGATTGTCTATTTGTCCTTGAATTGGACGGACTTCCACCTCCGGATCCAGCAAACCGGTCGGGCGAATGATCTGTTCTGCCGTATGCTGCGAATGTTCTAATTCGTAAGACCCCGGAGTCGCACTGGTGTAAATCGTGTGTCCCATCACTTTTTCAAATTCTTCAAATGTGAGCGGACGATTATCTAATGCCGAGGGCAGACGAAAACCATACTCAGCCAGAACACTTTTTCGGTTTTGATCTCCGCGATACATTCCTCTGATTTGCGGGATGGTCATATGGGATTCGTCGATGAACAAGAGGTAATTGGAGGGCAGATAATCCATCAGTGTCCATGGATGACTGCCGGCAGGACGTTGATCCATGTGCCTTGAATAATTTTCGATGCCGGAACAATATCCAGTCTCTTTGATCATTTCAATGTCGAATTTTGTGCGTTGTTCGATTCGCTGAGCTTCCAAATATTGTTCATTTTCTTTAAAAAATTTGATTCTTTCTTCTAATTCTGATTCAATATCCAGAATCGCCTGTTTCAAACGGCTTTCTTCCGCAATATAGTGTTTGGCTGGAAAAATGGAGACTTCATTTAGAACCGCCACTAATTCTCCCGTCAGTGGATTAATCTCTGTTATTTTTTCAATTTCATCATCCCAGAAAGAAATCCGATATGCAACATGATCCTCATAAGCTGGAAAAATCTCGAGTGTATCTCCACGGACACGAAAGGTACCGGAACGAAACTCCATGTCACTGCGCTGATATTGACTCTCGACCAGCTTCCGGAGCAGCGCATTTCTGCGGTTAATGGTTCCGGATGTCAAATTAATGACCGTTTTGCTGTATGTCTCCGGATCTCCGAGACCGTAAATGCACGAAACCGATGCGACAATAATTACATCCGGGCGGGAGGAGAGTGCGGCAGTTGCTGCCAGTCGTAAACGGTCAATTTCTTCGTTGGTATCTGTTTCTTTTTCGATGTAAAGATCATGCCTCGGAACGTAGGCTTCAGGCTGGTAGTAATCATAATAGGAGACAAAATACTCCACGGCATTTTGTGGAAAAAATTCTTTGAATTCGGCGTATAGCTGGGCAGCCAATGTTTTATTGTGTGCCATAACAACAGCAGGCATCTGGAGCTGCTGAATCACATTCGCCATGGTAAAAGTCTTCCCGGTGCCAGTGGCACCCAGCAAAACTTGATGACGTAATCCTTTCTGGATCCCTTCTACCAGTTCTTCAATTGCTTCCGGCTGATCACCCATCGGATGATATGGTGCAACTAATTCAAATTTTTTAGATATCATTTTGTCATCTCCCGAACTAATAATTATAACGCGCAAGAGATTGGTTGTGATTTATTCCAAAATTTTCCCGGCAATTCCTACGAAAATTGAATTCAATTTTTATTATCGGATGTGTAATTTCTTTCATCTGCTGTTCGAAATATGGATTGACTTTCCGAATAAAGAAAGAGAATTTGTTGTTCTTATGGTTTTGCGCGGAGCGCAAAACCATAAGAACAACAAAGAATTCTTTTCCAAATTTCGGATCGCTGGCAAATTTCCGGAAAAGCGATATATCAATTTGTTTTTCGAATCTATCGAGGAAATAGCGTGTTTTTCATTTGGAAGACAGGCAAACCTTATTAATTATTGCAAATATAAAATTTATTAAAGGTTAATCATCGAAATCACTTATCGATAATCAAATTTTTTTTCCCAATCGAGCAGACTCTGATCATTTTGTAATGGTATTACGAAAAACAGCAGCAGGAATCCGGAGGTCACTTCATTTGGCCAAATATATCGATAAGATGGAAATGTTACACCTGACAGAGAAATAAGATCCATCCAGAAAGGTAGCGCTGCCCAAATCAGACTGCGGCGGTGATTGGCTTCCAGAAAGATACAGGCAGTAATGATCAAGCCAATATGGATTCCAATTCTCCAAATAAAGATAAAGAAAGGATCCAGGATCGATGTTTGACAGAAGGCATCCAATACACCGATTAATGGGGTTACAATTCTGGGAAATCCAAAAATGTCCGCATCCCTCCAGATAATACTGTCAATAAACCCGCCTGAGGGGATTTGTTTGACTGCCCAGATGAATTCGGTTCTTAACAAAAAGGTTCGCAGGAAGTGAACAGGATTAGTAACTATCGTTTTGCCATAATACAGGGGAATTGTTCCGCTATCGATTCTCGTCCAGTCCGCATTTTGTTTCCAGGTGTTATCGATTTCATAATGCGAATAGGGCACATCGCGATAATTTCCTGTGATCTGATTGAGAAGCTGTGATGTTTCCGCCGAAAGTGTTCCTCCGATGCGTTCGACTCCGATCATGTCGTTCACCATGATGCGATCCAGTGTGTTTTTCCCAAATTCAATCGGAATAACAGGAATAGACCGGTAAATCGGACCTGTAATGATCCAATAAAGCAAACTGGAAAGGATAACTGGTATCACCAGTCTGGTATTTCTTTTTCGGATTCCTGTTACTAATATATAAATTGCTACTGCTAATCCGGGTAACAGTCCGTTATACCGGAACAAACAGACACATAAGAGGCTTACAGTTATTTCCGGAATGATCGTAATTTTTCTGAGATAGGATTTCTGATCAGAGGCGATTCTGGAAAGAATCAGAGTCAGCCACAAAAAAGAAATTCCATAAGGGATGTCCTTCCAAATAGTAATCACACTGAGGCCATTATTTGGCAGGATTGAAAATAGAATGACAAAGAATGTGAGCAGATACTTTGGTATTCCTCGCTGATTCAGCCAGGTCAGGAAACTGCTGCTGACCGCTGCAAAAAGGAGTATTTGTATGATCGCGATAAACAGCGGTGACGGGACAATTCCGATCAAAAAGCGCAGATAGAGGGTATGAAATGGAGTGTGCGCATCATCGATCGGAGTTTCACCGACAGCCTGCCACCACTGCCCCTGGGAGTCCATGGATGAAATGGCAGGATTGTAAGCGATCAGATAGAGAGCAAAGATCAGGATGAAAAATCCGAAAAACAAGAACCATGTCAGAAATAAATTCCCAGTTTCGGATTTTTTTTTGGATTTTTCGTAAAGCAGCTCCAGAAAAATCAGCAGACAGAAAATGGAAGGAATCAACCACAGCGCTGCAGTGATGAAAAACAGGATATTTTCTGCTGGCAGCAATATTGAGGTCTGGTTAAGAATGAGAGTGCGGTTTCCAAAGAACTGGAATGACAGAATAAATGCAGTAATAATCAAGAGAAAATGAATTTTCTTCGTTTGATATTTACCGGTCGATATGCTGTTTTTCCAGCGTTGGAGCAGGACGGAGCAGCTGATTGTCCAGACGAAAAAAAGGATTTTTTCCGTGGCATGATATGAAAATTGCGGAGAAAAACATAACAATCCGGCCATAAATAAGTAAAGCAGCTGCCAGTTCCGAAAATATCTAATGATTTGCAGGTTGGTAAAAAGATCGATTGTAAAAAGCATGAAGGTTGTTACCGCCCCAAGAATCAAGAAATGCGTAATAAATTTGGCAACCAGGAGCACGAGAGTAACGAATCGGATTGTGTGAGACTGTCTGGCAAGGAGTTGGTTGGAGGCGGGCAGTATGAGGCGGTCATTTGTCGAAAAATCGACAGGCTCGTCATTCCAAAGTATCGATGTAATCAATGCCCGGGTTCTTACTGGAATATCCAGCACTGCATATCCTCGAAAATTTGTAGATCCCTCAAGTATCTGTTGATCATCGATTCTCTTCAGTTCTGCAAAACCCGGGATTCCAGCTTCTGTTCCATTGAAAATTTCAGGAATATTCTTTTTATTAAAGGTATAAATGGTTAGAGACGGATGAATAACAGTTTCGGAGTTTTTGTATTGTATTTGGAGAAAATTTTGAGGCTGCAGTGCATGGGGGAAAAAATAAAAGTCCGACCAGGTGATCACTGCAGTGAATAATAACATTCCAGAGATCAGAATCCAAAAAGACTTTTTTCTGATTTCCCAATTCAAAAAAAACGGTGCGGCAAGTTTCTGTATTAAAAAAATAACGAAAATAAACAATAAGAGAAAGGTTGTTCCTTCCAGTATCTTCTCATATATTGTGCATTTTTTCCAGAAAAGCGATGAGAAAAAAATATTGGTGCTCAGAGCAAAACTGAATAAAAATAAACTGATGTAATAGAAAAAAGCTCTGTTTTTATGAAACATGGATTTGGTTCTGAGATTAGACTATGGTTTTCTTCATCAACCAGGCAGGTTCATTTTCTTCACGGATATTACCCTGATGATCGATATACGTCCATTTGCCCGGATCTTCACGAATAGCTGAAAATCCGTCTCTTTCATAGAATTTTTTACAGCGGCGGTTTGTTTTGGCGCAATTCAAAAAAATACTGCGAATGTTTCGGTCGCTTGATGTGATATCACAGATTTTCAAAAGGAGGGTTCCCAGACCCTGATTCCGGTAGAGAGGTTTGACCCGGAAAGAACTGATAAACATATACGACTGATCAGGACAATAATCCGGATGCGGATTTTTTTCGGTCAGAAAGATTTGGCCGATGATACCGATATGATTCACTTCTGCGATCCAGGGTATAGCCCGGCCAGCCAATAATCCGCGATAAACTTCACGATAAACTTTTCGGTACCGCGTGTATTCTCCATCCCATTCAATAATCGGAAGGTCGGATTCTCTCATCAAGCGAATATTCACTGAATCTAACCAGGATCCCATGTTAACTCCTGTAAGCGTCAACGCTTATTACTTAAAAAAACTTTTTCCTGAATACGATTTATGCTTCGTCATTTCATTCTACAATAAAAATTCAGATCAGGATCCAATCAGCAATTTGAAATTTTCATCTGTTTTACAAATTATAAGAAAATAACAGAAATAATTCACCATATTTTCAGTAATACGAAATATTGACTTGCTGTTTGAATTATGAGGGAAAACTTTTTGATGTGATGTTTTTGCGCGAAGCGCAAAAACATCACATCAAAAAAGAATCCTCCCTATATTTCGAATTGCTGCCATATTCTGAATTACTGGATCGCTATATCCTTTTTCTCATTTTTTTGCGCTCTTGCTTCCAGATTTTTAATAAAAATTGGCAAAATAAACGATAGTGTTTTCGTTTCCTCTTCCTGGGAACTGATTTCTTCATCGATCCAGGCTTTTCTGAGCCGTTTTAGAACGCCGGATATCCATTCTCCCGGTGGATAAGGCAAAGCTTTTAAATCTGTTCCGCTGGTAAACGGTTTAACAAATCGCCATTTCGTTATAAATTTTTGAATCAGCTCATTCATTTTCGGACTATCGGCAAGACAGTCATAGCAATAGATTGCCTCAACTGGCAACTTTTCCAAAAAGAAAGTCATTTCGCTTGGCCAGGCAGCTGTCATTTCTGACATTTTTCGATTCAATAGGTTATAAGCCTGCAGAATTTTTTCTGTCGTCTGAGAAAGTTGGAGCCGTTTGCAAATTTCCGAGATATTTTCAGGAGAATAATTACTCCACCAAACAAGATATTTCCCGATATTTTGAATAAAATCACTGTGGTCAGGGATGAGATCTCTCCAATAGGCTCCGGGAGAGGCTTCCACCAATTTCCGGTAATCCTTCGTACATCGCTCATTCCAATGCATTGAAGGATGGATTTGCTGAATAAGACCTAATTTTTCAAGCCGGCTGAGACTGATTTCCGGTCGGTTTTCGTGAAAACAGAGATCCAACTCATTTAAAATTCGTCGACCGGATACCTGTTTGAGCAGTGATTGCGCTTCTTTTAACAGCAGCATGGTATGTTTCTCAATCGTAAAGCCAAAACGCTGCTCAAATCGGATTGCGCGCAACATGCGAGTGGGATCATCCGTAAATGAGAGTGAATGGAGAACTCTGATCAGTCCGCTTTGAAGATCATGGAATCCTCCCCAAAAATCCAGCAAATCACCAAAATGATCGCCATCCAACCTTAATGCCAACGTATTGATCGTAAAATCTCTGCGATGCAGATCCAGCTTGATACTGCTCCGTTCCACTTTCGGCATCGCAGACGGATAATCGTAGAATTCAGTTCGGGCACTGATCAGATCCAGTGAGTTCGGCAGCTCCATATAAAACTGCGTATTGTCCTGCTGGTCTGAATTGGATATGATCTCCGGATGAATACTGCTGATGATCCACTTGGCTGTGCCAAAACGAGAATGGGTGCGAACTGTCCCACCATAGATATTGACTAATGTACGAGCTAAGTGAATTGCATCTCCTTCGACGACAATATCAAAATCGACCACCGGTTGTTCCAAAATCAAGTCGCGTACAAATCCACCCACGATATAAATCGGATACCGGCAAGAATATGCTGCCTGTGCAACCATTTGGATCAATTTCAGAGAAGACGGAGGAAGAACTCGTTGTAAAGTTTGAGCATAATTTCTGTTGCCGGGTATACTGCTGCTACCAGTTAGTGTTTTAATCAGATCTGTCCGGGTGACAATGCCGATAATTTCAGAGTTTTGTTCGTTGACCACAGGGATTTGTCCCCATCCGGAGAGATTCATCATCTCTTTCAGAAAGTCAATCGAATCGTTCGGTTTCACGGTGTAGTCTCCAGGATCCATCATCGTTTCTATGGAGGGATCCATATCAAAAGCGATCGCCCGATCGACAGACCGACGATTCAGTAAACCTATCAATTTCCCGTTCGTATCCGTTATGGGATACCCTTCATAGCCATAACGGTGAATCAGTTCTGCAACGCTCCGAATCGGCGTTTCTGAGGAAATCGTCAACGGACGTGTAGACATGATTTGTTCGACTGTGACAGGTGGTGTGATAAAACCGGGTAGCAGATCCAGTAAATCATTTTTCGTGGCAGCAAAAAGCTCCAGCAGGTTTTCATCTTTTTTTAATGGAATCAGCCCGGCAGCTGCTCTGGAATGTCCGCCGCCATTAAATCGTTTCATGATTTGACCGACATCAATTCTGTCATTGGTGGCTCTGCCAATTAATCGAATGCCTGCTTTGGTAGCCAGAATGACAAAAATTGCATCGGGAGAAAGCATGTCTCGCAGATGGTGAGCTACTGTCGAAAATTCATCACTGATATCCCGTGCATCTGCAGTAGAAATGATGATCTGTTGTCCCAGAATCGAGATTGTTTCACAATTTTGGAGCAGACGATCACAAAGTGTATTTTGTGCTTCCGTCAAAGGTGCATTCAAAAACCTGCGAAGGATATTCAAGTCAGCTCCCTGACTGAGAAGCCAGGCTGCAGCTTCCAAGTCGCGTGGGGTTGTGCTGCCATAGGTTAGATTCCCTGTATCTTCATAAATACCCATCAACAATAGCGTGCAATGTATCGGATCGGGAAAAATATTTTTCGCTCGGATAGCTCCGACAAACATACTCGTGCAGGCTCCCGTGCGATCGAAAAAGCATTTCCAATTTTCAGGAAGATTTGCACGCGGTTGATGATGATCAACAACCGATATTATTGTGCTTTCATCGATGATAGAAGTATTTCCAATCGATTGCGTGTCTACCAGCTGCGCTGTGATGAGCTTTTCATCAGGGAGTTCATCCCATCCTTTAAAAGGAAAATCGCTCTTAAATTCATTTAAGAACGTTGTAACATTGCGGTTCATCCGTTTCGGATGAACCGGATATCGATCCGGTTCAAGCAGCCAGGCAGCCAATACTGAAGCAATTGCATCAAAGTCAGCCTGTTCGTGAGTGATTATGATTTCCATATATGCTAATTGTCAGCCGATCGGGTAATTCGTCAAGTCCCCGGAAATAAAATCTAAAACGCAAAAGCTGCGAGCGCTGCGATAGGCACCACCGATGGCTCCAGGATTAATGATTCGAGTCTTGCCATAGGTATCATCTCTTGTACGATGCGTATGACCGTGAAAAATGTAGTCATAGCGGCCGTTGTCGGTTAGTGCAGTAAGCAACGCAATGTTGTGTCCATGCAACGCTGCGATGTGTTTTCCATCGACAATGTCTGTAAAGACTTCTCCGGTAGAACTGCCTGCTTTACATTCCTGAATTGCAAATTGGAGCGATAAAGTATCCAGATCACCATTACCCCAGACATGGTGAATACAAAAATTCTTAAAAAGTTCTGCCGTCTCACCACGAGTCATATCACCGCAATGAATAATGTCAAAAATATTCATGGCTGCGAGTTTATCAAGCGCATCTTGAATCCCAAAACCGTTGTTGTGTGTATCGGATAAAATAGCAATTTTCATTATCAGAAATTCCCGGACAAATTTTATACAGGCACAAGATGAAGATGATTTCTCTGTATTCGGAAATCTCCAGGAAATAACAATATGTTTTCATTTCCAGTATTTCGAAATACGGGGAGGATGATCTGTTATTTTTTTAATATTCGAAAAACAGTATTATTTTCGAATCGTTTTATTGTTTCTGAAAAAAAGAAAAAAATCAGGTTAATCTATAAGCCGCATTCTGTTCAGAGGAGACCTCGAGTTCTCCCGCTTAGATGACCATTTCTCTGGGACGCACGTTACCGTACGACTCTAGCAGCCTACCCGGAGCTTCGAGGGGATCGAGCAGATCCCCGCACATACGCGATATGCTTTGCTCCTGCTTGGCCTTGCTCCAGATGGGGGTTGCCCGGCCGCAGTGTTACCACTAACGCCGGTAGTCTCTTACACCACCTTTTCACCCTTGCTTCATTTTCATGAGGCGGTCTGTTTTCTGTGGCCCTTTTCCGGCAAGTTTCCCCGCCCCGGACGTTATCCGGCATCTTGCTCTAAGGAGTGCGGACTTTCCTCGGTGCGAACACGCCACACCGCGATCATCTGATTAACCTGACTTATTAATCATAATATGTTTTTTTACGTCCGTCCAATTTTATGATAATCTGCCAGTAATTCAAAATATGAAAAAGATTTTCTTTCTCTATTCGAATTGCTGTCTTATGTAAAGCTAACTTGACAATGTCACTAATCTGCATATAATAATAAGTAAAGCGCGCTTTACATTTTTGAGAATGGAGTGAGAAAAATGGAAAACCGAATTTCTCAACTACGGCAGGAGCAAGGATTAACGCAGCAGATGCTCGCTGAAAAGCTGTCCGTATCCCGCCAGACAATTATCTCACTGGAGACAGGACGTTACAACCCTTCAATTCGACTGGCCTGGCAGATATCACGCTTGTTTGACCTGACAATTGAGGATGTATTTATTTTCAAGGAAGATGATCAAAATGGTAAAAACAAATAATCGCCTCATTATTTATATTCTATTCATGGTAATTGGAGCTGTGCTGTTCTTTCTTTCAGGAACAGGCAGGATGGATTCTTTTTGGGCGGGTATGGGTTCTGCTTTATTCGCTATCAGTATTTTGCGATTATTCCAACTGAGCCGGTACAAACGGGATGGCAATTATGCGGAAAAAATTGACATTCAGAACCACGATGAAAGAAATCAATGGCTATCGGAGAAAGCCCGATCCAGCGCATTTTCTTACGCAACCTTAGTGCTGAGCGTCGGTGTGATTGTTACAAGAATCATGCAGAAACCTGAATGGTCAACGCTGCTGGGATTTGTCGTTTGTTTCCAGGTTCTCCTCTATTGGATACTATGGTTTGTGTTGAAGAAAAAATATTAAAGGATTATTCCCAGTATCCTTGACAAATTGGAATTTCAGGTCCTCTGATACCTATTTCAGGGATTCTGGAAAATTAACAAACAAAATCCCGTTTTTGCATACGCATCATCAAGTCCGTCAAGACTTGATGATGCGTATGGTCTTAAATTTTTATCATACTGAGTGAAAATCGGTAAACTTATCACAATTCGAAACCTAGGAAAAATTGTATGTATTGCGTTATTTTTGCGATTCCGACAAAGGCAACAATACAACACAACAACATATACTTCTTTGCATATTTCGAATTGCAGATTGCTGGATCATACGTTGAAAAACATACGGATAGGGATTAAGATTATTAGTCGTTGGAATCAACAGTCTGAGAGTCTGGATGTTGGTTGAATTGATTGTAACCGGTGTTGTGTAAATCCTGTCCTGATCCTGCCGCAGTGGGAGCTATTCTGATATGTTTCATAAAATTAATAAGTAATTGCAATATAATATAATGTTAAAAATAGGTAAAATAATAAATGAAAATACTTGTATTTAATTGTGGAAGTTCATCGCAAGGATTCAAGGTCTACGAAGTAGATCAAAATGATACTGGAAAAGTACTGATTTCTGGAAAAGCAAAAAATGTTGCTGCCCGGACACAGTCACAGCCTTATCTATATTGGAATATGAATGGGAAAATGGAGCGGAAATCTTGTGATTTGTCTTCACACAGCCTGGCAGCCGAGGAGATAATTGGCGTTCTCAATTTAAACGGGATCAAACCGGATGCTATTGGGCACCGGTTTGTGCATGGAGGGAATTTGTTCCAAAAGACAACCAGGATCGATTCCAAAACTCGTGATCTGTTGATTCGATGTCTCCCATTGGCGCCGATTCACAATCCAAATTCATTCAGCGTTATCGAGATTTGCGAACAATTGTTTCCTTCTATTCCGCAATATGCTGTTTTTGATACGGCTTTCCATGCGCAAATTCCTGCATCTTCCGCATGTTATGCAATTCCAGGATCCATCGCTGAAAAATTTGGTTTTCGCAAATATGGATTTCATGGATTGTCTTATCAGTATGTTGCAGCTA
The DNA here is from genome assembly GCA_026645735.1 of Flexilinea sp. Classification (GTDB taxonomy): domain Bacteria; phylum Chloroflexota; class Anaerolineae; order Anaerolineales; family Anaerolineaceae; genus Flexilinea. The sequence continues at coordinate 58,245 of JAPKMT010000005.1, read as the reverse complement.
AAACCGCACAACTTTCCGGGATTCCGTTACAAAATTCGAAATTTATTTTATGCCATCTGGGATCTGGCGGGTCCAGTGTCACTGCTGTACGGAATGGAAAATCAGTCGATACCTCGATGGGATATTCACCACTTGCCGGACTCGTCATGTCCTCGCGATGTGGAGATTTAGATCCGGAAATTATCCTGGATTTGGTCCGATCCGGATACTCAGCAGATGAGGTCAGCCGAATTCTTAATCGGGAGTCGGGTTTAATCGGTTTGTCCGGTTTTTCTTCGAATCTGGCTGAAATTATCGATGCTGCAGAAGGAGGAAATGAAACTTGTCAAATTGCATTTGATGTTTACTCGCAACGGCTGATGGAATATATCGGCGCATTTTTCTGGTTGTTAAACGGAGCGGATGCAATTGTATTTACGGATGATATCGGGGAAACCAGTTGGAAGCTGCGCAGAAAATTATTTGAAGATAAAGATCGACTGGGTGTGATGCTGGATCAGGAGCTAAACAAAAAGGCGACAGGTTCTGAACCATCTCGCATCAATCAGATACATTCTAAAGTTCAAATTTGGATTGTTCCAACCGATGAAGAAGTGGTCATCATGGAGGAAGTGAGGACGATGCTGTTTGGGCCAAAAATTTGTTCTCAGTGATGCGAACTCAAAATCAGCCTTTCAAATCATTGGCCGGGTTTCAGTAATTTGAATTATAAAAAGAATGCTTTGTTGTTGTATTGTTTTTTTGCGCTTCGACCAAAAACAATACAACAACATATTTTCTCTTTCAATTCGAAAAGCTTATCCATATTTCAAATTGCTGGCTGCGTTTTGCGCAACTTGACGTTAATTGAACAAATGTACTATAATTAATCCAAGATATTTTGATGGAGGATGAATGGCAAAAAAGTCTGCTGATCAATTTAATTCTGTTTCCGGACCTGGAGAGATTGATCCCGATGCAAGACGGGCGATGCTGGATAAAGCATTAACGGATATATCCAAGCGATATGGTGAAGGATCTATCATGCGGTTAGGAGAAGCAAAACACATGCAGGTGGAAGTGATTCCCACTGGCTCGTTATCATTGGATCTGGCGCTGGGTGTCGGTGGAATTCCGCGTGCACGGATCACAGAAATCTATGGACCGGAATCTTCCGGAAAAACAACGCTATGTCTGCATATTATTGCGGAAGCACAAAAGATGGGTGGAACGGCTGCATTTATCGATATGGAACACGCGCTGGATCCGGTATACGCTGCAAAGCTGGGTGTGAATATCAACAACTTATATGTTTCCCAGCCGGATACAGGCGAACAGGCGCTTGAAATTTGTGAAACGCTGGTTCGATCCGGTGCAGTGGATGTCGTAGTAATCGATTCTGTTGCTGCGCTCGTTCCACGTTCCGAAATTGAAGGGGATATGGGTGATTCATCGATGGGTATGCAGGCACGCCTCATGTCTCAGGCGTTGCGAAAACTATCTGGTGCTATCAACCAGACTAAAACAGCTGTGATCTTCACAAATCAGCTTCGACAGAAAATCGGTATCATGTTTGGAAATCCGGAAACAACCCCTGGCGGTCTGGCAATGAAATTTTATGCATCTGTCCGACTGGATATCCGCAGAATAAATTCTATCAAATCCGGTGCTGAAATTGTTGGAGGGCGTGTTCGTGTCCGTGTCGTGAAAAACAAAGTGGCACCGCCATTTGCGACTGCTGAATTCGATATTATGTATAACGAAGGTATTTCAAAAGCGGGCGATATTTTAGATTTAGCAGCCCAATTGGAAATTATCACAAAACGTGGTGCTTTCTATTCCTATAAAGATATGCGGCTTGGACAGGGGCGTGAGAATTCCAAAGACTTCTTGCGGACAAATCCGGAGTTGGCCTCCGAAATTGAGGTTGAAATTCGAAATGCAGCCAAGGGAGGCGATGTACCGATTATGTCCTTTACATCGGACGCAGACTCGGAGGATGATCTGGAATCCTGAAAACAGATTGCAGGTAATCCTCATGATGACTGATCGAATTTATGGGAATTGCACTGAAGTTCCAGTTATTTCTCCAAACACAAAAGTGAATTACTGAGAATCCTTGAAAAAATTGCAGTTCGAATGATGGGGATGATTCTTAGCTGATCTGTTTAATTTATTACACAAAAAAAACAGATCAGCAGATTTTTTAGTTTTTTTCATAAACGCAATAAATTTTGAATTATTGTAGCAAAAAAAGAATGATGTACCAATATGATTCCATAATCATAGATGTGGCATGTTTTTTTTATGGAAAATTCTGGCATGAAACTTGCATTATTTGATGAGAGTAGGCACATTGATGATGAAACGACGATTTTTCTTAAGCTTGCTGATGACTCTGATGGTATCGCTGATTTCATCTTGCATGCGATCGCAAAGCAGAGACGTTACCAGCAGTGAATTTATTCCTCCGACACTGGTCGCCACTGCCATGAAAACAGCAACGGTCGATCCATTTCGACCCACTGAGGATCCTCGTGGTCCTTGTGAAGATAATCTTGACTTTGTGGATGATGTTACAGTGCCGGATGGAACCGTATTTCAGCCTGGCGAAGAAATCATCAAAAAATGGAAAGTGAAAAATTCAGGTACCTGTGAATGGATTTCAAAGTATTCTGTTCGCATGCTCAGCGGCAGCAGTATGGGCGCTGAGACAAAACAAAAGCTAAGACTTCTCAAGCCTGGGGAAGAAGGTGAAATTGAAATCACTTTTATCGCTCCGGACGAACCGGGAAGCTACTATAGCCAATGGCAGGCATATAATGCGCAAGGCAAAACATTTGGACAGGATTTCTTTGTAGACATCGTCGTTACCAATGTAAAAACAGATGAGTGACCGGCAACTCGAAATTTCGGACTGATCTTTAAAATTAAGGGAGAATATTTATTTTATTGATTTTCATAGAGAACAACATAATTCTCTCCATATTTTAAATTGCTGAAACGTCAAATGATAATCGAGATTTTCTTTTCGGAGATAATTATTAAATATTTTATTTCGAAATAAAAACATCAGGATATAAAAGAATATGAGTACACAAAGAGATCGGATTTGACCGATTTTTTGTGCCATGAAAAATTTGAAAGACAGGTAATTCGGATATGAAAAAAATTTGCTGTTTATTTGTCTTGTTCTTTCTGTATATGTTTCCATTCCGAGTTTTCGGGAGGACAGAAAATCCTTACATGGTCGACGGTTTTGTCAGCCATCCACGGACCTATCAACTGGACAGTGAAGCACAGACAGCCAGCGATTTGGCAAGTTTTTACGGTTATTCTATTGATCCGATGACGATTCTTACAACCTTACCGGTAACCGATGATCCAAACACCGGTTTTGTCGGAAATTATGATGATCCTGCTTCGCTTCCGCCAAATTCATATGGAGTTTATCAGGAACCATTGGCAGAAGCACTGCGATCACAAGGAATTCCTGCAATCGGTTTTTCATCGTTGGGCATTGAGGGTTTGAAAAACTATCTGCGTTCCGGAATCCCGGTAATTTGTTGGGTGATCGGCAATACCCAATCCGGGAACGCAGTTTCTTATACACCTGCCAGTGGAAAGACAACCACGGTTGCTCAATATATGAACACTGTCACTGTAGTTGGATTTGACGATGGGTATCTTACGATCTGGGACAATGGGCAGAAATACAACCGCACGTTTGCTGAATTTGAAGCATCCTGGTCGGTATTGGGTTATCGAAGTCTTGTAATTGACAATTTTACAGATGTCGGGTCTGTTTCCATTGAACCGGTTGCACAGAATCGAGACTGGTGGAATGATTCGATGAATGACTATTGGCAGGCGGACAAAAATATTCCTGATCCGCAAGGCTGGAATTCTGAATTAGGAAAGAGTGATTTCGGTATTTTGCCGGAAGTAACGCCGGATTTTTACTGGTCTGATCAAACATTCAATGACGACTACTCATCCTGGTATTGGTATTCAGAAGAAAATACAGAAGACTTATCGTTTGAATCCCCCAATCAGCCGGTATCTGATTTTGGAGATTCCTCCTTCTATGAAGGTATGGTTCCAGCACGGGCATCAGTCACTGGCTTTGTCGGATATCCGCAAAGTTATACTCTGGATTGTGAAACGCGTTCTGCTGTGGATCTGGCAGCTTTTTTTGGCATCACCATTGATCCCATGGATTTCTTGAGCAGATTACCAAAATCGGATGATCCCAATGAAGGTTTCGTCGGCAATTACTGGGATCCCAGAGGAAAAATTCCTCCGGCTTCTTATGGTGTATATCAAGGTCCGGTGGCTGAGCTGCTTCAACAATATGGTTTACCGGCAGTCAGCTATAAAAATTTCACCTGGGACCAGCTGCGCAGAGAAATTGCTTCTGGCAGGCCAGTCATGGTTTGGGTGGCAGGCAATACGGAAGCCGGCACTCCGATCTCCTATACCCCGTCAAACGGCAACACGACAAAAGTAGTTCCTTATCAGCATACAGTCATCGTAATTGGTTATGATGAATTGAATGTAACGATTCAGGATGGCGGACAAAAATATACACGAAACATTAATACTTTCCTGCTTTCCTGGCAGGTACTTGAAAACAGAGCAATTATTGTTCGTTAAAGATACCGTGCAGTTTTTCGAAGCGTTGTCAGTTATTCGAAATATGAAAAGAATTCATTGTTGTTCTTATGGTTTTGCGCTTCGTGCAAAACCATAAGAACAACAAATTTTCTGTCTTTATTCGAATAGTTAATCCATAATTCGAATTATTGAAGCGTTGTGAGGATCCTGTTTTCTCTCGATTTAAAGTCAAGTAAGCATTTTGAATTACTGTATTGCGCGTATTTTCAGTATTTTGAGGAATTGCATTGAGAACTGTCAAAGGTGATCCGTATCGGGGATAAACAGATCTTTCTCCGGACGGATTTCGTTTTTAGGGACGATAAAGAAGAAGGTTCGTGTCAGATAACCATTTTCCTCCTCGGAATAATTTAGGCTCCAGATACCATCAAACGCTTCCCAATCCCAGGTGACCGGCCAATCGTACCAGGGATCCAGAAAGGTGACAGTATTGTATTCAGGGTTATATTCCGACAGTACAACCAGATGATTTGCTCCAAAGGGAGTCCATTCGGTTTTTGTTAATACTGCAAGGGGTCCATATCGGATCAAAGCATCAAGCAGGTCTTCTTTATTGCTGTTACGCTGAATGCCCAAATAGTAATCGATATTTTTAAGCTCGTCTTCAACATTTGCGATGGATAATCCGGTTTTTGCATGAAAAGTGCCTTGGGATACGTTGAGATTGATCAAAGTCTGTGCACTGATTGTCTGGTAATCATTATGATAAGAGTTCCAGAAGTCCAGAATCATCTCCACGGATGCAGCGGTGCAGCCCAGTTTTGTTGGGACCCCCCGATATTTTAGATTAGATTGAGTGATAAGTGGGAGATCATATACATAGGATCCACGAAAGTATCCTTCGGGCAACGTTGGAGTCGGTGTTTTGGGAATGAGTGAGGGCGTTGGTGTATTCGATGTGGGTGACGCAGTTTTTGTTCTGTATTCTGTTTTTGTCACAGTGGGTTTTACTGCGTTAGTTTCTGCGAAAAAGCGACTAAATTCGGCCGTCTTATTGATCTCGGCGATTTGGGTCTCAATCAGACTGCCAATTGCAGTCTGGTTTTGCGTTTCCGGTTGATTCTTCAAAGCTCCGATTTGAGAAGAGCAGGATAGAAAACCGGTACTGATCAGGATAAAAACAACAGGTTTCCAAATAATTTTCCCCATTTTCCGGGGAAAAAACTGAGTGCATCGATCCGAAATAGGAAAAAAAATATTTGTTATGGCGCTTTTGATGAATTTTATGCAACGATAACACAACAATAGATTTTTTCGATTGATTCGAAAAGCTTGCCTGTTATTCGAATTGCTGTTTTGAATGAACTTATTTTTGAATCTCATCATGATAGCAATTATAATTTTCCTCAGTTTCTCTGCAATCCATTTTTTGGAAAAGTTATCCTGATTTATTGCAGTAAACCATAACTGGATTCGAATCGGTGTTTTCTTTTAAAAATTGAATTCTTTTTCGGATCTGGATTTTTTATTTTCAGATCATAGGAGAAATGCAGTTATGACAGACTCAATCATCGAAAAAGTACGTTTTCATACGTTGTCGAATGGCGGGGCTGCTTTGGGAAGATTGGCTGACGGAAGAGTTGTTTTTGTAAAAGGAATTATACCGGAGGAATTGGCATTGATCCGGTATTTTAAATCGGAAAACCGGTTTGTCACAGGGGAGCTGATTGATATCCTGGAACCTTCAAACAGACGTATCGATCCACTTTGCCCGTTATTCGGAATGTGTTCCGGCTGTCAACTGCAATTTTTGGATTACCCTGAACAATTGGCGGAAAAAAAGAAAATATTATCCGATCAATTAGCGCGAATCGGGAAAATTGCAAATCCTGAAAACTTGCTGCAGCCGATTATACCTTCTCCGAAGGTATTTAATTACCGCAGAAATATCCGCTTTTTCGTCGGTGAAGACGGGAGTTTGTGTCTGCCCACATTGGACGAAAGAGAATGGCTTTCCATTAAATCCTGTCCGATCTGTTCTGAAAATATCAATCAGTTAATCCCGATCTTATCCTTTGATCCGGAAACCGGTATTGCTGAAGCCGAGATCCGAGAGGGAGATCAAGAGGAGCTTCAATTAATTCTGCGCGGCGATACGGAAAAACCGGAAAATGAAGTGGAAGTCGATATCCCAATCTCGATCGTTTATTCGAGCCCGGCCAATTCCTATGTGATCGCTGGTGACAGTACTATAGAACAAACTTTTGCCGGGACCACCGTTGCTGCATCTGATGATGCCATTTTCTACCCGAATCCTGACATTATGAATCAATTGTGTGAGGAACTTTCCGTTTGGATTCCATCTAACGACGTCTATAATGTACTAAATCTGAATTGCAGGACAGGCTTCTGGAGTAAATGGTTCGCGAGCCGCTGTCGAAAAGTCATGGCACAGGATGAGGTTGAATCGATTGCTGAGGATTTTGTTTTAAATCTTGATGCATTTGATAATGTCGATCTGTATCTTGGAAAACCAGAGATGATCATCCCGGGATTGAAAGACAAAGTCAAGATTGTCGTCTGTGAAACAGAATCATCCGGGTTATCCAAGGAAACCATTACTGAAATCGACCGGTGTAAGGCGGATACGATTTTCTATATTGGCCATGATCCGGCGATGATTGCGAGAGATCTTGCCCGCTTCCTGCCCTGTGGTTTTTCCATCAAAAGCATCATTCCTTTTGACACAGAACCGAATACTGCAAAAGTTTCAGCACTTTGTGTCCTTATGAAATAAAATGCGTTTTTCTGGAGCAATGATTTAAAACCGCATTCCGATTGAATAGGAATGTTTCTTGTTCAGCCATTCGAAATATGCGAAAAAGTATATATTGTTGTGTTGTTTTTGCGCGAAGCGCAAAAACAACACAACAACAAGTTCTTTCAATCGATTCGAAAGGTTGTTTCAAATTTCGAATTATTGTTTCATGTTTAGGCTAATTTAATAAATATTCGTTTATGATAATAAGATACAGAGTTTCAACAGCTTCTTTGAAATGCTGAGTAAAGTTAATAAAAGCAAAACTGCCGAAAAAAGGAGAAAAATTTTATGATCCAATTTTTTGCCCAATACCCGCCAATCGTCCAAGCGCTGATCGCAACGACTTACACCTGGGGAATGACAGCTCTGGGAGCAGGGATTGTCTTTACTTCCAAACAGATTTCTAAAAAGATGCTGAACCTCGCGCTTGGTTTTGCAGCAGGTGTGATGATTGCAGCAAGTTTCTTCTCGCTTCTGTTGCCTGCAATTGAGGCTTCTCGAGGAGGCGACGCGCCGGCCTGGTTTCCTGCTGTGACTGGTTTCTTGTTGGGTGGCTTTTTTTTGTGGGCAGTGGATAAATATATCCCGCATTTGCATATGAATACGGAAGAGGCGGAAGGATCGAAGTCCAGTCTAAGCCGCAGTTTGTTACTGGTTCTTGCAGTTACGCTTCACAATATCCCGGAAGGTCTGGCAGTTGGCGTAGCCTTTGGCGCAGCTGCAATTCATAATGATGCGTCCTATATCGCTGCTGCGCTTTCACTGGCTGTTGGAATTGGAATTCAAAATTTTCCTGAAGGCCTGGCAGTCTCTGCTCCTCTGCGCGGGGAAGGCATTTCCCGGTGGAAAAGCTTTTTCTGGGGACAATTTTCAGGACTGGTTGAACCTATCAGCGCTGTCATCGGTGCCGCTGCTGTTTATTTCATCCAACCGCTGCTGCCATATGCACTGTCTTTTGCAGCCGGGGCGATGATATTTGTTACATCAGAAGAATTAATACCGGAGGCTGAATCAGAAGGATCTGACTTGCCTACCTTGGCGCTGATGGTTGGTTTTGCCGTAATGATGTTATTGGATGTGGCTTTTAGCTAATTGACGATCAGACCATGTCCGAAAGGATGAACTTATGCTCATAATTACTCCTGAAGCTAAAAAATGGTTGGACAAAAAAGGTTGTTCGGCGATTATTCTGGAACGTCAGGTCGTTCAGACGCATACCTGCAGTTGCTCCAATTTGAATTATATGAAAGTTCGGATGGGAGAACCTACCGACAAGGTAAATTTCCGGATGGAGATAGTGGATGGGATTGCGGTTTACTATTCGGATAAGATCAAATTCCCGCAAAATCGGGATTTCCGCATCGAGCTGAGCTCCGTTCTTGGATTAAAATCGCTGAAAATCGAAGGCGTCTTTCAGAGCGAAGAAATCAAACTGGGGTGAGCTGTTTGAAATCATCGATCACATTTATAACAAAGAGGTAAAAGATCCCGTTTTTCGCGTTCTTGATTGTGTATTTTCTTTGGGCAAAATGATGGTAATTTCCGTCTGGTTGTTGACAAACGTTTTCATCCTACAAAAAAATATTATTAGCTACATTCACGATCAATAGTTTTATTGAATTTATTATAATGATTAAAGAATCTCTGTATTTAAAAATCAAGAATTTTATTTTTTACCACGAAAACGAGAGGAGTTTCGGAAAATGGTTCTGCAATCCTTAGATATTAAGAATGTGTCTCTGGATATATTTCAATTTTTTTCAAAAGGTACCCCTTTACTGACTGCGGGCAGCCGCAGCGCATACAATACCATGACGATCGGCTGGGGTGGATTGGGGTATCTGTGGCGTTGGCCGGTTTGTACCGTCTATGTCCGCCCTTCCCGCTATACCAAAGAATTCATGGATCGGTATGATTCCTTTTCCGTATCGGTGCTTGGAGATGAATGGAAAGAACAAAAAGCGCTCTGTGGGACAAAGAGCGGTCGGGATATGGATAAATTGCAGGCCTGCGGGCTTTCTGTCAGTTTTGGAGATTTGGAAACCCCTTACATTCAGGAAGCCAATCTCGTCATGATCTGCCGGAAACTCTATTATCAGGATTTCGACAAATCCCTTTTCCTGGACGATAAAATTGCGTTGAGTTATCCCGAAGAAGATTATCATCGTATGTATATGGGCGAAGTGTTGCAGGTTCTCCAGGCGGTCTGAGCTGGGGCAAAGGCAGCAATTTAAAATCGAAGATGGAATCATTGTTGTGATGTTTTTGCGCGAAGCGCAAAAACATCACAACAACAAGTTATTCCTGATTGATTCGAAAACCCAGTCTGGATTTCGAATTACCGGGAAAGCTGCAATAATGTTCTAATTTTTGTTATAATAGAACATATGGGACACCAGCGAAAGATTTTGCATGTGGATTTGGATGCTTTCTTTTGTGCTGTGGAGGAACAACTGAATCCGGCATTGAAGGGAAAAGCTTTTGCTGTGGGCGGAGATCCAGGCCATCGCAGCGTTGTCTCTTCCTGTTCCTATCCGGCGCGGAAGTTGGGGATTCATTCCGCCATGCCGATGGCACAAGCTGTTCGTATTTGCCCCAATCTGGTAATTGTTCACAGCGGATTTCACTTCTATCAGGAGAAATCAGAAGCAGTAATGGATATTTTACGCAACTGGACTCCACTGATGGAACAAGTATCCGTTGATGAGGCTTTTTTAGATGTATCCGACCTTCCCGAAAAGAACCGCGAGATTGCGTTGGCGATTCAATCAGAAATCCATGCCAAAACGTCCTTACCCTGTTCATTTGGGACAGCAACCAATAAACTGGTTGCCAAAGTAGCTAACACAGTAGGAAAAAAACAGACCAAAAAGGACACATATCCGAATTCCATCAATTGCATTGATGCTGGCAATGAAGCTGGATTTCTTTCACCGCTTCCGGTTGGAGAATTATGGGGAATCGGTGATAAAACCGAAAAACTGCTGCAGAGCCGAGGCATATACCGAATTGGGCAGTTGGCTTCCTTTCCGGTAGATCAGCTGGAAAAGATTTTTGGTAAAAATGCGGCAGAGATCCATGAAAGAGCGAACGGAATTGATACCAGCATCGTAAATTCTGATCCCGCCCCGGCTAAATCTGTCAGCCAGGAAACAACCTTTTTTCATGATGTTACTGATGAGGCAGTTCTGCGAAAGAAACTTTTGCAGCAATCCGAACAGATCGGATTCCGGTTGCGACAGATGAATCTGCGCGGAGATACAGTGCGCCTTAAAGTCCGATGGGAAAATTTTGTTACCATCTCACGTCAAATTAAATTGGGACAAAAAATTTGTCAGGATTCACTGATCAACGACCAGGCTCAAAAATTGTTTTCAGAGATCTGGCAGCATGAACCAAGGCCGGTTCGATTGATTGGTCTGGCTGTATCTGGATTTGAAGATGAAACAGCACAGTTATCATTATTTCAATCGCCTTCTGAAAAAGAGGACCGATTGCTGCAGGCAGTTGATCAGATCCGCAATAAATATGGCAGAAAAAGTCTAAAACGCGGAATCGACCTTGAAAAAGAATCCTGAGCATAGGAAATATCCGAAACAAGGAAACGCTAAATACGGAAAGAATTCAATTCTTTCCATTTTCCATTTCATGAATTGATGGTTAAAAAAACAGGCTTTTGGGTTACTGGAAATCGATGGTGCAAGTTTGGTAAACGCTTGTCAGCAATTTGAAATAAGGGTATGCTTTTCAAATAGCGAGAGAAAATATGTTGTTGTGGTGAATTTACGCGAAGCGTAAATTCACCACAACAACAATTATTTTTTTTCCTTACTTCGAATCGCTCAACGCTTGTCAGATTTCTTCATTTTTGAGAAATGAGCTGGTATAATTGGGGCCTGATAAAAGAAAAATTTTTTTACCAAGCCAACATAGCTCAGTTGGTAGAGCAGGCGTTTCGTAAACGTCAGGTCAGGAGTTCGATCCTCCTTGTTGGCTCTTTTGTTTTAAATGGTTTCCTGTCAGCAATCCGAAAAGTAAAACGCCCCCTTCAGGAGGCGCTTTACTTGCAATGTTGGAAAACTTGTTCGAAATTGAACAGGAGGATGTAGTCGTTGTCAGAAAAACATATTACTGATGAAGTTTTGTTTATTTTTTGATGCTGTTTTATTCGAAGAATTCACTTCCGGTATTGTTAGCTGTGGATCCATAAAAAATGGCGACTCGGTTGCTGATTGCTTTGGGAAAAAGAAACTTTTCTGCATCTTTAAGGTTGATTTGGAGATTCCCAAAGAATTTGCATATTGATATAAATCTTCCTCGGTCCCATTGAAAGCGTTCATGTCCAATCCGTTGGATTCAACACCAAACAGATGTCCATTCCCCGTCGCTTTATACTGCCAGATTCGCCAATTTGGCCAACTGCCATATTTTGGCGTTCTGGATTTTGTGTAATACCAGGCAATCCAGAGTTCTTTCGTGGATAAAAATTCAGTCAGCGGTGAAAGCCTTTCTACCCCGCAAAGATTCGTGTACAGCATAGGATAGACATTTGTCTTCTGATAGAATGCTTCCATAAATTGCGTCACAATGCGGACTGCTTCATCATGTTCTGGAATTTCAGGATAACCGTTGATGCCGGGACTTTCAAAATCAAGAACTGGCCGAAGCTCACCCATATCATCTTGTAACAGATCAGCAAAATATCTGGCTTGCTGCTTGGCATTAGCTGAGCCATCTCGCATATCAAAAAAATGGTAGGCTCCGCGCAGTAAATTTGCTTTCTTCGCGTTTTCCCAGCTTCGAGCGAATTGGTCATCTGGCCAAAGATTCTGGCATGCTTTTACGATAACAAAAGAAGCGCCTGCTCTCTTGGTCATTGTGAAATCAACTTCTCCCTGCCAATGACTGATGTCGACGCCCAGGGCTCTTCTTTTTGCCATATCAACTCCCCGATTAGAATTGATCAATACTCTGATCTATCAATACTGGAGCAATATTTGTGCCAAAAATCGGATCACGCTGAATTTTTACTGTTTTTCTTAAATAAAAAAGGGCGGTTTCCCGCCCCATATATCAGAGCACAGCGCTGGTTATAAAACGGCTGCAGCGTTGACGATTTCCATAAAATCAGGTTTCTTCAGACTTGCTCCTCCGACCAGAGCTCCATCGATGTCCGGTTGGCCGAAGAACTCCGCTGCGTTGTTTCCTTTGACCGATCCACCATAGAGGACACGGATTGCCTGTGCAGCAACCTCGCCGTACATCGCAGAATACGGTTTTCGGATGTAATCCGCAATGACCTGGTTCGCCTGCGGACCGGTAGCGGCCAGGCCGGTACCGATTGCCCAGACTGGTTCGTAAGCAATGATGATCTTTTCTGCATCAGCGACAGAAAGATTTTTTAAACCATTTTGAATTTGGCGTGTAACAACAGATTCAGTTTCTCCTGACTGATTTTCAGCCAGTGTCTCTCCTACACAAACAATCGGGGTCAATCCGATTGATAATGCAGCAAGAACTTTTTTGTTGACGGTTTCATCGGTTTCACCAAAGTAAGTTCTACGCTCACTGTGTCCGATGATGACATACTCGCCGAGTTCAGCGATCATGTCAGGCGCAATTTCTCCGGTGAATGCACCTTTCGCTTCCCAAAAAAGGTCCTGAGCACCGCATCCGATGCCGCTGTTTTTCAGCAGCTCCGAAACTTTGTACAATGCGGTAAATGGAGGACATACGACGCGATCTACTGCGGTTTGTGCCTGTAATTCCGGCAGCAATTCATTAATCAGTTTCACAGCATCAGCAACGGTTTTGTTCATTTTCCAGTTGCCTGCAATCATTGGTTTTCTCATTTTTACTCACTCCTGTCGATCCCATCCGGGATGAAATTGTAAAAACTTTGATCGAATTCTACCAGAAAATGCAGTCAGATTTGCATTCATTTGCAGAAAACAGTATTTTAACTCTATGGACAGGAAGAATCTTTGTCGTTGTTGTTTTGCGCGTGATTTGTACGGTTGGATAAAATCGCGATATATTGAGTGAAAAATTAGATATTCATTCCCCGGTGGTTTTACATGCAGATTTTAAACTGAATGTCTGATCCAAAATTACGACAATCAGAATCCAAAGGACCAATCGGAGTGGAAAGACTCCGGAGAGAACATGCCGCCAGATGGAACGCACTTCCCCAAGAAAGGATAACGACATCAGCAAAATACCTCCCAAAAATAAAATCATGCAGAATATTGTCCAATTTCTGAGAGTGTCATCTTGTTTCAAGAAATCGATTCGAATCAGGATAAAAATCAGCAGAAAATCAATCAGGATGGTTGCAGCAGAAAGCGGGTGAAGCAAGTTCCCGATGGAATCAGCCCAATGTGGTTTCTCAGTGGAACCTCCAAAGAAGAACGGTTGTAAGTTTTCTTCAAAAAAGAGATCGAGATTCAAATAGATCTGCAGGACAGACCAGAGCGGCATGTCCAGTAAAAAGGCTGTATAAGCAGAAAGTCCATTTTCTTTCGCCCAGGAGATGAATTCTGTCTGATCATAGAGGTTGTTATATTCCGCTGATCCGGTTTGTGACAGAATTTCATCATTGACCGGCATCCCCTTTTTTTCAAAAAAAGCTGTTCGTTCCGGATATGGGAAGACGTTCGTGGACATATTATTCAAAAAAGGAAGCAGCCAGCGCTCGCTTTTTTTGAAAGTATGCTGTTGAAAGAGGAATACTCCGCTTAAAAAAATGGCCAGAAGCATGGCAATAACCGGAAACGATTTGTTACGAAACCATAAAATGATTGAAATCATAAGAAAAGCGGCAGCGAGAAATAAAATAAAATATGCATTAGTATCCCGTGTGAAAAGCCATAGCATAGCTATCAGAAAGAATAACAAACTGAGCAGAAAGTCAGATAAACAAAAAGATTTCTTCTTAATCTTCGGAAGCAGGATTGCCAGCATCCCCATCATGATAATAAAAATGGAAAATGAAACCGATTCAGAAAGCAAAATTGAATCCCAATCTGCGACCTGAGGTACGAATGCGAAAAGATAGAGAATACCTGCAAACAATGCTTTTGATAGCGGATGATTCAAACGCTTGCAAAGGATGAGAATGAAAAAAATCCATGCAGTTATCGAAAGAATGGTTTGAAAACGAATGATTGATTCGGTTCCAGGCTGAATTGCCAGTTTCGGTTCTGTACCGAAAAAGGGCTCCGAAAGGAGCAGAATGGTGTGTTCCAGGCTCGGATTAAGAATTTTAAAAAGAAGCGGCAACGTGGCAGATCGCATTTGTTCAAAAAATTCAATCGATGGAAAGTCAGCAGCCGCGGCAGCATAATAAGACTCTGTGTCATGAGCCGCAACAGAATCATTCATTGGACCGTAGGCTGTTATTTTTCCGGCGATGAAGAGCAATGTCAGCAAAACCGGAATACCCCAATGGATGATTTTCTTTTTCATGTGTGTTCCTTCTCTGAAAGAAATTGTCATTCTCTGTTTATTCCTGCTGCTGCCAGTCATACATATACTGCACCGCTGTTTATGATTCTTGGATGTTAAACGTTTCCAATAAGAACAATAGCCTGTTCTCCGTCTATTTTGAGGATTCCATTTTCAACAGTCCGGATCTTGTCCGGTTTATTGGAAAACTTTTTATTCCAGCTTTTGACAGATTCCAATGTTTTCAGATTGACTTTTGAAGGAAGCTGGCTAAAATTCAGGCAAATGAGAGCTGTCTGCGATTTGGATCTGCGCACGAATGATAAGACATATTCATTTTTGGCATCAACCCACTCCAGATTGCCGATTTGAAGCACGCGGTTTTGTTTTCGCAGGGAGATCAGATTCTTGTAAAAAGTAAGCAGCGATTTCGGATCATGGATCATCGCATTCACATTTCTTTCTTGATAATCCGGATGAATAGCGTTCCAGGGAGTTCCGCTGCTGAAACCGCCATTGCGCTGATTATTCCATTGCATGGGTGCCCGGCATCCATCTCTGCCTTTATTAAATGGCCAGTTATGTAAACCGATTGGATCCATGATCTGCTCCCGTTTTAAGCGCGTCTGGCGCATCCCGATTTCTTCCCCATAATAAAGAAAAGGTGTTCCACGGAGTAGAATCGTCATGGCAGCTGCAACCTTTAATCGTTCGTCATATTCCCCTAAACCAATGCGTGTTGCAGATCGGATCACATCATGGTTATTGAGAACGTAAGTCGGCCAAATGGGCTCTTTCTCCATCGCTTCCCATTTGGAAATGATCTTCCTGAATCCTGTTGCATCCCATTTACAATGCGTAAATGAAAAATCAAACGCTGCAATGAGTTTGTCGTTACCGCAGTATCTGGAAATTTTTTCGCTTGAACTGATGAAAGTTTCTCCTACGACATAACAATCCTTATAAGAATTAATGATGCTTCGAATATCTCTGACAACTTTGTCCATCTCAGGCCGATCACAATCAAAAATATGCCGCTGCCGATCGAAAGCAGCGAATCCGAATTTGACTGGATTGTTTCTGAACTGGTCGTCTTTGAAATACATGTTATAGACATCCAGCCGAAATCCGTCTACACCTAAATTTCCCCAAAAGCGGAACACTTCCATCATCGCTTCATAAACTTTCGGATTTCTCCAGTTTACATCCGGCTGACCTTCTGCAAACATGTGGTAATAATACTGGTTGCATTCTTCCACATACTCCCACGCTGTTCTATTGCTGAAAATTGACAGCCAATTGTTTGGTTTTTTTTCATTCCTGGAGGAGTCTTTCCAAAGATAGTAATCATGATATGGATTATCTTTTGATTTTCTGGCTTCCTGGAACCAGAAATTTTCAGTGGAAGTATGATTCAGAACCATATCCATGATGATATGCAAGCCGCGCTTGTGCGCTTCGGATAATAAATTTTTAAAATCATCCAGTGTACCGTATTTTGGATCAATCCCCTGATAATCGGATATGTCATAACCAAAGTCACAATCCGGTGAGGGATAAATCGGTGAAAGCCAAATTCCATCAATTCCAAGGTCAGCGAGATAGTCCAGTTTGCTGATAATTCCCTTGATATCTCCAACTCCGTCACCGTTTGAATCGGCAAAGGATCGTGGATAAATCTGATAGATTACGCCATCCCGCCACCAAAGATATTCTTTGTTGTTTTCCGGAATATAACTCATGCCAATAACATCCTTCCATACAAAATCATAGGCAGTTTTTCGATAAAGATACTGTTTTTTGAAAGATGAGAGAAAATTTATACAATTCTCCCATGAATTCGAAATCCTGAAACATGCTTAACAGGTTTGACGGGATTTATCAAGGATTATATCATCATCAGCTTTGGCATTTCTGTGCCAGAGATTCGAACGGCAAATCCGTATTTCTTAATACTGTAAAGAAAAACCATTTTGTGATGCTGTGCTGTTTTATAATGGAACTAGAAAAATAAAGAAGGATAAAAATTAATGCGAGACAAAATCCATCACATTCTGACCAAAAACTCAATCTTGTTTCTGATTCTTTTGATCTTTGCAGCGTTAATTTATCTGCCTGGACTGCGGGAAATTGGCTATTACCGGGATGATTGGAATAATGTCTACAATGCTTTCACACAGGGTGCTGAAATGCTGATCCGGCATTATTCAAGCGACAGACCGGCTGACGGTTATTTATTAAGCTGGGTTTACTCATACTTCGGCCCGAATCCATTTCCTTATCTGTTATGCAATTTAACCTGCCGTTTTCTCAGTGCGCTTTGTTTTTTTGGAATGTTGATTCTGGTTTGGCCGCGAAAAAAAGCTGCAGCATTTTGTGCAGCAGCATTCTTCCTGGTTTTCCCCGGATATTTACGTCAGGTAGATGGAATAGCTTATCTTCCGCATCAGCTTGCGATGCTGAGCATCTGCGCTTCGATCTGGCTCTCGATTCTCGTTTTAAAAATTAATAAAAACTATCTAAAAATTATCACAGGATTCTTGTCCATTCTTCTGGCACTGGCTGAGATGTTTCTGATGGAATACTACATTGGACTGGAAGCTTTCCGTTTGTTTTTATTCGGATTCTACTTCTACAATCATTCGCAGCGAACAATTTTTCAAACCTTTCGAAAAACCGTTATTGTATATATCCCATGGCTCACTGGAGCAGCTTTTTTCTTTTATTGGCGCAGTTTTCTATTTGAAGCTTCGCGTCATGGTACGGATGTGGAAAGCGTCCTGACCCCATTGTTTCAACATCCAAAATATGTTGGACTCTCATTGCTTGCAAAGTTGATAAAAAATACGGCGAAAATAATTTTTGGATCCTGGACTGTTCCTCCTTACAATGTTCTCAATGGAACGAACGTGAAGGATTTCTGGCCGGCGGCTGCTATCGCAATGGTTTTAACGCTGCTTATTCTGCTTCCTGTGATAGTTCTTATTCAACATGAATTAGAATTTTCTGATAAAAAAGATGTTGAAGAACAAAAAGATAAGAAACTTCCCTGGCAAATTCAATGGATTATTTCAGGTTTTTTTGCGGTTGTGCTGACCATCGCTCCATTAATTATTGCGGAAAGGGAAATCACTTTCAGTTCCAGCCTGGATCGTTTTGCTTATCCTGGATCGCTCTGTGCCATTTTATTGATCCTTGGATTAATCGGTCTTATTTCAAAGGAATGGGTGAAAACCACAGTCATCGCATGGATGGTCCTGACCGCAGTGATGACGCAACGAATCAACCAGCAGAATCATATGCTGCAGACTCGTTTAACAAAGGATTTTTGGTGGCAGCTTTCCTGGCGTGCTCCGGATATATCTGAATATACGATGGTGATTGCCAATCCGGGCGGTTTTTCGCCGGAAGAGGATTACGAAATATTTTCACCGATCAACCTGATTTATTATCCTGAAAGGGATCACACGGCTGTTGGAAGTGAGGTGCTCAATACAGGTTCTATTCGCAATGCACAGATGGGACTGATCACGGACCGGACTGTACGGGAAATCTATGTCTGGAAAGATTATAACAATTTGCTGGCACTGACGAAACCTACTGCGAAATCGTGTCTTCAGGTGATTGATGGTTTAAATCCTGTTTATTCCCCTGATGAGTGGTCAAAAATTGTTGAAATTGGAACTTATTCAAAAATAGATCGAATCATTCCGGATGCAGATCCGCACATCCCTGCTGAAGCTTTTTTTGGCAAAGAACCGGATCATGGATGGTGCTATTATTATGAAAAGATGTCTCTTGCTCAGCAGCTTGAAGATTGGGAAGGATTGGCTGAGATTGCAGATGAGGCACTGGCCCAGGGTGAATCTGCCGAAGACCGGGTAGAGTGGCTTCCTTTGGTGATGGGTTATGCGTTGACCGGGAGACTGGATGAAGCAAAACCATATGGAGAAATTCTTAAGACTGATGATTACTTGAAATTTCAAACGTGTAATTATTTTTCAAATGAAGCTCAGCAGAATTACCAGTCACCAGATGCAAAAGACGGCTTACAATGGCTGGTGAATGAATTCTGTCATTAATTAAATCAGGAAAAGATGATGAACAATCCAAAACTAGAAAAAATTGAAAAATTGATTGGTGAAGAAAAATTTGATGCAATCGCATTAATTCCAAGCCCAAGTTTCATCTGGCTTACAGGGAAAGACAAGCATTTAATGGAGCGACCGACCACATTGCTCATCACTCCCCATCAAACACCGGCATTGGTCATTGCAGGCTTTGAACTTGGTTCCATGGAACAATCTGCGATTCCGTTTACGCCTTTTCCTTTTGACGACAATCCCTCCAACTGGGAAAAATCATTTCGTGCAGCTGGTGAAGCGTTAGGGCTTAGCGGAAAAAGAATTGCTGTTGAACCGACTCACTTTCGATTTCTTGAAACCGACTTTTTGAAACGGGCGATTCCCGGTTGTGAAATTGTTTCAGGTGAAATCTTGTTCAAACAACTTCGATTGCATAAAACAGAGGAAGAAATTTCTTACATGCGAAAAGCTGCATTAATCGCGCAATCCGCTTTGGATGAAACTTTAAAAATGGTAAAAGTGGGTGTCACTGAAAAAGAAATCGCTTCTGAATTGGTTATTCAATTGTTGAAGGCAGGCTGTGATCCGAATTTCCCATTCAGCCCGATCGTTGCCAGCGGACCGAATTCTGCTGATCCGCATGCTACGGTCAGCGATCGCATCCTCCAAAGTGGCGATCTGCTTCTTTTTGACTGGGGTGCGCGGTATGAGGGGTATTGTTCTGATATTACTCGTACTTTTGGACTGGGTGATTTTTCAGAACGCCAGCGGGAAATCTATCGCGCCGTTGAAATGGCGAATCGGGCTGCTTCGGAAGCCGCCAAACCAGGCGTCACCTGTGGCAGTATTGACAAAGCTGCCCGAGACGTGATTCAGGAAGCTGGATACGGCAAATATTTCACGCACAGAGTAGGACATGGGTTAGGATTGGAAGCACATGAAGATCCCTATATGTTTGCAGAAAGTCAGCAGATCCTGGAGCCGGGAATGTGTTTTACCGATGAACCAGGAATTTATGTTCCAGGACGCGGCGGAATTCGTATAGAAGATGATATTGTCATTACGGAAGACGGCTGCAGAAATATTACGGATTATTCACGAGAACTGAGGGTTTTATGATCATCCAACCGTACTCATATGAAAATTTGAAGATGTTTCCATTTGTTGCCGGTTTTCTGGAAAACAATACCTATTTATTGGCAGATGTAAGTTCAGGGGAGTGCGTTGTAATCGATCCATCTTATGGATTCCGCGATGCTCTGAAGAAAATCGAGGATGAAAAATGGATGTTAAAGGAAGTTTGGCTGACGCATGCTCATTTTGACCATACCATGTTGGCCTATTTAGCCAATGAGATGGATCCGCCGGTTCCTATCGCGATGCATCCAGGGGATGAAGCGCTTAGAGTAGCCCGTGGTGTGGCGAAAAATGGCAATCCGGGAACTCACGTGGATTGCCCAGAACCTTCCATTCATTTAACCGACGGAATGACGCTTCATGTGGGCAGCTACCAATTCATTGCTCTGCACACACCCGGACATTCTGCCGGGGGTTGTTGTTTCTATTGCAGGTCTGCAGGATGGTTATTCAGCGGAGATCTTGTTTTTTATGAGTCCTATGGCAGAACCGATCTGATTGGTTCCAGCACAGAAGCACTATTTCGCAGTATTCATGAAAAAGTACTGACGCTTCCTGATGAGACAATCATTTTTCCCGGACATAATGATTTTACTTCCGTAGAGCATGAAAGGCTCTTTTATTCGGTATGATGATCAGAAAATACAATAACCATGGCATCTTCCTTCTGCTTTTTGTTTCAATTTTCATGTTTTCAGCCTGCCGTACTGTTGAATCCGTACCAACCAAAATTTTGTCAATAACCCCTACATCGATGGTTTCAACTGATACACCTTCACCAACCAAAACACCTCTTTCAACGGAGACTCCATTTCCACCTCATCTGAATTTGAGTACTGAAGAAATTTCAGGGATGGAAATTCAAATCTGGCATGGGCAGCGCGATAAAATTAGACAGGAATTAGAATACCTGGCTGCAAAATTTAATGATGAAAATAAATATGGACTGAAAGTTATTCTGACGGGTGAACTGTCAGATATCGATTTAAACGAGCGGGTAGTAGAAAATGCTACTTCTGGATCGCTGCCAAATTTGATCATCTCGGATTCTTTCTGGTTCAGGCAATGGCAGTCAGAAAAAATTCCTCTTGTAAATCTGGAAGCATATATGGATCATCCGGCATGGGGTTTTGATGCAATGGGAATTGCTCCGATAATCGATCTCATGTTAAGTCAGGAACGTTACAATGGATTGTTGATCGGGTTGCCCTTATGGCATAACCCGGGTTGGCTGTTTTACAACAAGACCTGGGCTCAGGAACTTGGATTCTCGAATCCACCTGTCACGATAGATGATTTTTCAAAACAAGCTTGTGCGGCCCGGGATGCTCTAAATAATGACGCGGATCCAAAAAATAATGGAACAGGCGGTTGGATTTTATCTACCAATGAAATGACAATGATGAGCTGGCTCCTCAATCATCAATATCAGAATTCGAGCCTTGAAAATTTTTCAATAGATTCATCAGCCGATTCATTTGTTGCTGTTTCTCAACGGTTGCGAGATCTTTATAATCAGGGTTGCATCTGGCAGAGCAGACTGTCTGAACCGTATGATTATTTCTCCGATCGTATGGCTTTATTCTATTCCGGTTTGTTTGATGATATTCAACTTCAACGAATGGCTTTTCAAAATCAAGCTGTGAAACAGGATGACGAATGGGAGTTAATCCCGTATCCGAGAATGACCGACCAAGGAAATATTCAAACTCCGCAGATATATTCAACCGGGGTGTCGATTGGCATCTTTACTGCAACTGCAAAAGAACAATTTGCAAGCTGGCAATTTCTTTCCTGGTTGATGAAAGATAGACAAATCGACGAATTGGCGTTGACGGCCGATGGCTGGCCGGTTCAGGATTCCGATGATTCGGATCGTTATTATATGGAAAATGCCAATTCAAAAATAGTCCAGTCATTGGAGATGCGAAAGTACCTTGTACCTGTTCAACTCCCCGTCGATTGGAATATCAGCCGTCTGGTGCTGACAGACGGTTTTGGCAATGCCTTTAATGCTTCAACCCTTTACGAGAAAATTCCAGAAATCTGGGCTCAAATTCAGGATACATTAGCAGAAATAAAAAATCAAAAGTAAATTTCTGTCCATATTGTCCGAAAGCTGTAATTTGAAATTTAGGCTGGTATGTCAAATAAAGAGTGAAATAATCCTCCCTGCAATCTGAAATACCATTCATGTGAGGTGGTTTATGGAAATGAAAAAATTTGCGAAGAAGTTGTCATTTTTTTCTCTGCTGATCGGTATTTGTTTTTTATCTGCTTGTTCAAGCAGTGTGTTACAGGAGACCGTGTCTTCAGGTTGGGAGCGTGTAATCAATTCTGTTGAGCAGGCAGTCTCGAATTCTGTAACCAAAGCAACATTGATGGCAGAAATTGCTGAGAAAACAGAACTGTCTGTGGACGCCAAAACTGATACCTGGCCAGTAATCGCAGAAACCAGTACGTTTCTTTTGACTCCTGAAAAAAGTTTCCTATCCGTTACATCTTCGCCGGTAACGGTTCCTTCGGTTTCTGATCCGAAAAATACTGAAGTATTGATGGATATCCCTTTTATACCATCATCCACTGAAACAGATATTCTAATGAATTCAACAGCGACAGTTGCCATTATTGACACTGCAACGATTGAACCGACGGGAACAACGCTTCCAACACAAACTGCTGCAATACTGAAAGCTGCAGCCACAATGGCTCCTTCGAATACTGCAATACCCGTCGAGCCAACGGCAACAATATCTTTTACAGACACTGCGTCGATTGAACCGACGGGAACGATGCTTCCTACACAAACTGCTGCAATACTGAAAGCTGCAGCTACGATGACTCCTTCGAATACTGCAATACCCGTTGAGCCAACGGCAACAATATCTCTTACAGACACTGCAACGATTGAACCGACGGGAACGATGCTTCCAACACAAACTGCTGTAATACTGAAAGCTGCAGCCACAATGGCTCCTTCGGATACTGCTGTACCCGTTGTGCCAACTGCAACAGTACCTTTTACCGACATTGCGACGATTGAACTGACGAGAATGATAATTCCCACTCAGACTGCAGCTCCGATCAAACCAACAGCAACTTTATTGATAGCAGAATGGATCATGTTCTCCACTGAATCCCCACACGATGCAGATGCGGCAGTTAACTTCGATAATACCCTTCCAGTGCAATTGCCACAACCCACAGCAAGGGCATATGGTACTGAGACACCAATCCCGGTTATTGAAATTGAAACAACACCTCAGACTTACCAAATCAGTTCATTTGTTGTTACCAATACACCCATACCGATCATTCAGACCACACCCATTAAACCGGAAGTTAAAATTGAATCTGGAATTTATGATCTGAAAGAAACGGAACTTCCTACGGCAGAAATTTTCCCGATGATTTTGCAACCAGCGACTTCTACGGCGCATATTGAAATTGAAAGGATTTCAATAACCCCGCAAAATTCCGAGTCTGGTATTGCAATCGAACCAGGACTTTCGGATGTTCAAAAAATTTTGATGCAACCGATTTCCAAATATGAAGAAGATACTTTAAAAAGACTTCCGGCAGCGATCCACATCGATGAAAAAACAAAATTGGGTTTCATGACGGGGACGATATTACCAAATACCAGCAGAAGATTTCTGGTTTCAGCAGAAGTCGGACAACAACTAATTTTCCATCTGGAGAATCGTGAAAATCGGAATTCATGGTTCCGTATCATCGGTATTGAAACAGGCATTAATTATCAGGATTCGATGGATTTTCCCGTTGATTGGAGCATCGAAGTTCCCGTCACGCAAGATTATCTCATTGAAATCAGGTCTGAAAATGAACCCGTCTCCTACGCAGTTATAATCGGTCTTCACGACTGATAGTGATTTTTCTGCAACTGCTTTTTTTTGGATGATACAAAAAATTGCAAATAACGGCAAAAACCTTATAATTCTGAATCGATTCTTTGAATTGAACGTTATATTATTAACGATTTTTTCAACTGGTCTAAAAAACCAGCAATTCCAGTTATTCCTTTCCATAATTGGAATTGCTGCTAAAAAACAGCCTGTTATTTCGAGAAATGGCGATAATAAAAAAAATTCCAGTTTTAATGGATTCGATGAATGATTAAGATCTGAGGTTTGGAAAGAAATTTGAACAGGTTGACGATAAAAAAAATTTCTAGGATTAAGGGAGCATCTGATGAAATCAAAAAGTATTTTTTTATTAGGTACTTTTCTTTTTGTTTTTTGTTTTTTTGCAGTTCAAAAAACAGAAGGAGTGGATACTTCGACACCGCTGTCGATCCAATTTAATACTGGTGAAATTTCATCCTGGCAGTCAGGTTATGTTCCGGAGAACTCACGGATCCGTTACCAACTGTATGCAATGGCATCACAAAATATGATTGTTTCCCTGGGGTCAGAATCCGGTACAGCAATTCTTGGAATCACGGATGGTTATGGAAACGCGTATTTGAATCCTCAGAGCTGCAGTTCCTATTGGAGTATGATTCTTCCTCATACAGGATATTATTATATCGATGTTTATGGACCAACTTCCGGATCGGTTCACGGGACAAATTACGCTTTTCAGGTGATTATCCCACCGGTTCAGCAAAATCTAAATCCATGGATTCAACCCATGCCAATCCAGCCCAATTTCCAACAAAGTGGTGGAGTAATTCAATTCAATCCCGGGACAACCTCAGCCATTATTTCCGGTTTTGTTCCGGCTAACGGATCAATTCGATATAATCTTTATGCAATGGCGAATCAAAATTTCATTGTGATGATTCGCTCATCAAAGAATTCTGCTGTTCTGGGAATCTCTGATAATATTGGGCTTTCATATTTATCTGCGACGAATAAATATACCTATTGGAATATGGTTCTGCCAAAAACCGGAACATACAATATTGACGTTGTTGGTTTAGATCAAGGTACCGATTTTGCTTTCCAGGTGATCATACCTGCACGGATTGTATTCCCGGCTAATACATACTGGCAGTCTTATAGCGGCTCCATTGGAAGCAACAGTGTTGTCAGCTACTCAGTTTATGCGGCAGCGGGCAAAATGATGAGTGTTAATTTAAACAGTGGTGCAACACCCCAGGCGTTTTTACGTATATCTGGAATAGGAACAGGTACGGTTTATTTGGATCAAACCGCATATCAGACAGGAGTGAGTATGTCATTGCCGGCTACTCAAGATTATTTGATTGAAGTTATCAGTCAGATGAATCCGGCCGCTTATTCGTTGACTGTGGATATTCGTTAGTCTGCAAAAATCCGGATCTATTTGGACTAATTAAATGGGAATCTGTCCATAACTGAATGGACTCAGCAATAAATTTTCCTTTGAAAAGTCCGTTTCATAGCCTGGTTGGCAACAAAAAATCGATATCGGTTCTTTTTGGAAAGTTAAATTATTGATGGGGTGGTTTAATGAACGATGACAGGCAGGGATGTTTTAGCGGATTGTTCCAGTTGTTTCTGGTGAAACAGGTTTATGACTGGTTTCAAAAGCGATTTGGGTATGGCAATGGATGTTTTGGTTGCGGTTGTGGATGTGTGTTTGTTATAGTATTTGTGATTATTGTGATCGGAATTCTGTTTAACACCGATTTCACTCAATTCAGTTTTTAAGTTATGCGTTATCAAGTAATCCCAAGAAACTTGATTTTTGTTTTCTGCAAAAATCAAGTTTTGTTGTTAAAAGGATCTCCGAAAAAGAGGTTTTTCCCGAATTATTACAACGGGATTGGCGGTCATATCGAACGCGGCGAAACAATCCACGAGTCTGCCAGAAGAGAACTCCTGGAAGAAAGCGGCATTCGCATGGAGGCTTTGTATTTATGCGGCGTCCTTCATGTAGATGAAAAAGAAACTTGCGGAATTCAAGTATCGATATTCAAAGCATTCCTGGATCAGAAACCCGATTTTCTCAGCGAATCGGATGAGGGCAGCTTGCATTGGATACCGGCGGATCAAGTCGGGCAGTTGGATGTAGTGCCGGATATTCCCTGTTATTTCCCGCGAATTCGCAGCTGGATGCCAGGGGATGCTCTCTTTTTTGCCTGTTCTTGGTCAGATCAGGATGGTTTTATGCATGTTCGTATTGATCACCAGCCTGAAGTGATTGTACCCTGTGATTCTCATACAGATCGTGTTACAGGCGAAAATGAAAAATTGTAAAATTTCATAAAACAGTTTTTGATTTACAGCCAACGACCCATTTATTTTTTACCATATTTCGAATCGCTGCAACAAATTATCCTCTCGGTGTTTCGAATAGCAGATGGATTTAATCAGGAACCTCATATTCTAAATTTTTGCCCTTGACAATGGGAAGCTGTCTTATATAATCCTTATATCGGTTAAAGTCTGGACAACTAAGGTTCGACACAAATGAAAGGTAATTCTGGAATGTTTCCAAGTCATTTATTCTTGAATGATTTTCAAAAGAAAATGATGGTATCACTGCCTATGGATATGCGCGGGAGGATTCCATTCTGAAATTACCTGTTAAGATGGGATAGATGGTATTATTCAATGAACGGAATCCTCCAAAAAAGAAGGATTCTGTTTTTTTTTGCCCATCCTGTGTCGAATCGTATTTTATGAATTACAGAAAAAGAGGAAAAATACTATGGCCGCATTGAATGAATGGAAATTTGAAACAAAACAGCTGCACATTGGTCAGGAGGAACCAGACCCGGCGTCCGATGCACGTACAGTGCCGATCTACCAAACCACATCCTATGTCTTTAAAAATACCGCTCAGGCTGCAGCAAGATTCAGCCTTTCAGAACCTGGCAACATTTACGGCCGATTAACCAACACGACGCAGGAAATTTTTGAAAAACGGATTGCAGCGCTTGAAGGCGGTGTCGGAGCGTTGGCTGTTGCATCCGGCGCTGCGGCCGTCTATTATGCTTTTTTGAATATCTGTAAAGCTGGAGATCACATCGTCTCAGCAAAAACAATTTATGGCGGGACATATAATTTGCTTGCCAATACACTGCCGGATTACGGGATTAAAACCTCATTTGTTAATGCGGATGAAGAAGGAAGTTTTGAAAAAGCCATTAACGCAAACACGAAAGCAATTTTTGTAGAAACGATCGGAAATCCAAATGCTACGCTTATTGATATTGAAAAGACGGCAAAAATTGCTCATTTACACAAAATCCCGTTGATCGTCGACAACACTTTTGCGACACCATATCTTCTTCGTCCGATTGAACTTGGAGCCGACATCGTTGTTCACTCTGCGACGAAATTTATCGGTGGTCATGGCACTGCCATTGGGGGAGTCATCATAGATAGTGGTAAGTTCGATTGGGAGGAAAGCGGTAAATTCCCATCATTAACCGAACCAAATCCCAGCTATCATGGACTCAGTTTTACAAAAGCAGCCGGTTCTTTGGCATATATTACCAAGGCGCGTGCGATTATTCTTCGAGATACCGGAGCAGCGATTGCCCCAGTCCATGCTTTTATTTTTCTGCAGGGTTTGGAGACACTGAGTTTACGTGTGGAGCGACACGTTGAAAATGCACTGAAAATTGTGAATTATCTCAAAACTCATCCCAAAGTCGAAAGTGTCAATCATCCGTCGTTGGAAGCACATCCCAACCATAAGCTTTATCAGCGTTATTTTCCAAAAGGCGGGGCTTCCATCTTTACGTTCAATATCCGCGGTGGCGCTGAAGAAGCTATGTCGTTTATTGATCGTCTGAAAATATTTTCTCTGCTGGCAAACGTTGCAGATTTAAAAAGTCTTGTGATCCATCCTGCAAGTACTACCCATTCCCAGTTGAATGAATCCGAATTGCTGGAACAGGGTATTCAGCCGAACACCATCCGTCTTTCCATCGGAACAGAACACATCGATGATTTGCTCGCAGATTTGGAACAGGCATTTTAAAGTGACTAGTCAAATCGATAATACTAAAATGAGAGGAAGAACTCGATGCCTATAACGATTCCTGATAACCATCCGGCAGCTGAGAGGCTGGAGAATGAAAATATTTTTGTGATGAATGGCCAGCGGGCAATCCATCAGGATATTCGGCCGCTGAAAATTTTAATACTGAATTTAATGCCAACGAAAATGGAAACCGAAGTGCAACTTCTGCGATTGTTGAGTAACACACCGCTGCAAGTCGATATCGAATTTCTTCAGGCTGTAACGCATGTTTCAAAAAATACATCTCCAGAATATCTGAAGCTTTTTTATAAAGGATTTAAACAGGTTCGAAGTAACAAATATGACGGATTCATTATTACAGGTGCTCCGGTTGAAAACCTGGCTTTTGAAGATGTCGATTATTGGGAAGAACTCTGTACATTGATGGATTGGTCCCGAACCAATGTTTATTCAACGCTGCATATTTGTTGGGGCGCGCAGGCTGCTCTCTATCATCATTATGGAATAAATAAATATCCCCGTGATACGAAAATATCTGGAATTTACACACATCGTCCCGTAGTAAACAACCACCCTCTGATGCGAGGATTCGATGAGATATTTTATATGCCACATTCCCGATATACAGAAGTCCGTCAGTCGGATATCGAAAACTGCCGTGATTTGGAACTATTGGCAATTTCGGATATTGCCGGCGTTGCGATCTCTGCCAGCAAAGACGGAAGACAATTCTTTATTCAAGGCCATACTGAATACGACCGCCTGACGCTGGCGAAAGAATATGAGCGAGATGAAAAACTTGGGCTTCATCCGGAAATCCCGGATAATTATTTCCCGGGCAACAGTCCAAAGGCTGTTCCCATGATGTATTGGCGCAGTCATGCCAATTTACTTTTTAGCAACTGGCTGAATTATTATGTCTATCAGCAAACTCCTTATGATATAACAGCAATCCATTAATCTCTGTGGAACACATGGATCCGTTCTGACTTTCGCAGATCAAGCAGAAAGAAAGCGTATTTTCCTGTAAAAATCTTCAGGAAAATACGCTTTCTTTATTTAAAACAGTTGAGATCCTATACGTTATAAAAAAAATTGATAGATGTCATTGACAGACAGGATGAACTTCCTTGAGAATCAAATTTAGACTTGTTATAATGTGTTAACAAGTCAGATAGAAAGAGGCAGAATGGAAGGACATTCCCC
Organism: Flexilinea sp.; assembly: GCA_026645735.1. Taxonomy (GTDB): domain Bacteria; phylum Chloroflexota; class Anaerolineae; order Anaerolineales; family Anaerolineaceae; genus Flexilinea. The sequence goes on along the minus strand of JAPKMT010000005.1, from coordinate 29,010 downwards.
GATATATTTTCAGGTTGCAGATGATTTGGAATCACACATCATTGCAGGAAAATACTCGCCTCGTGAGAAGTTGCCTTCTGAAAATGAACTGGTGGAAAAATACCAAGTCAGCAGATTGACAATTCGCAGAGCTCTCAGCGAGATGGAGCGAAAAGGGCTCATTTATCGCAGACATGGAATTGGGACCTTTGTTTCTCCTTATCCACAGATGAATACATTTGGTTTTGGCGGATTTACAGAACGTTGTCAAAAATTGGGTTTGGAAACATCCAACGAAGTAGTCAATACAGGCATCATCGATGACTTGCCAAATTATTTCATTAAAAAACTAAATTTTTCTAAAGATAATTATCCGGATAATCGTTATTACCAGGTGGAGCGAATCCGTAAAATCGAACAAAAAAGTGTAGCCTTTGAAACAGCATATCTTCCTTTGGGATTATATCCTGCACTTTCTGACGAGTATGATCCTAAAACCTCTCTCTATCAATTCCTATTTAATAAATATCATGTGAAACGACTTTTTACACAATCGATTATTTTGCCATATATTTCCACTGTTAAAGAATATGAACGGTATGCGATAATCGAAGGTACGCCTTTATCGGAGGTTTTCTTTTCGGTGTGGGGAAAAGCACAGCAAATTATGGAGTATACCCATTCGTTTTATACGCGGGATTTCCCGCTGCGATTTCGATGGGAGGATTAGAAACAACCCGGACGATTTTCTATTTAATAAATCCGGGATTTTTGTAAAGGAGAAAGAAATGAAGAAATCAGTTATTTTCCTAATTTTGGCAGTGCTTTTGGCATCTGTCATTACCGTTTCTGCTGCAGACGATTTATATACCGTCCGCATGGTTTATTGGCCCGGACCGGAATCCGATGCGATGCAGGTCCTTCTCGATTACTTCAACACAAATCTTGCTGAAAAAGCCGGATTCAAGGTGGAACAGGAACTATTTGGCCGCGATCAGATTATGTTGAAACAGGAAGCATTGATGACTGCAGGATCCTCCGACGTCGACCTTTTCTTCACGGCTTCGCGCTGGCTGGGTAAATATTATACCTTTATGGAACCACTGCAACCATTCCTGGATAATCCTGAAGTAAACATTTGGGGTTCTGATACTTCCGGAAGAATTAAAGCAGCAGTAGATGGCTTCCGCGGATTGGATGGAACATTATATGGTGTCCCGATGGATATGTCGGCTCACTTCCTCTACTATCGTTCCGATCTTATCGACCAACTGCTTTCAGATCCTGCCTGGCAAGAAACCTTCAAGAAAATCAGTCTGGAACAGATGGGCGTTGAAATGACACCCAAGAATCCTGATGAATGGACATGGGAAGATTATCTTGCCACATCCTTCTTCTTCACAAAGAAATATAATCCGGATTCTCCGACTGAGTATGGTAACTTTACGCATGGTAAAGTAATGGGACCGACGGCGTTCCTTTGGACAAACTGCTACTGGGGCTTTGGCGGTGACTGGTTTGATGCTGATGGAAAGGTCTCCTTCGATAATGAAGCTGCTGTGAAAGCACTCGAAATCTGGAAAGCAAGCTTTGAGAAGGGATTAACTCCTCCAAGCTCAGTGACAGGTGAATATGCAGAAGATAATGAAGCGCTGATGGCTGGACAGGTTGCCCTCTCCGTTCACTGGAATGCAGCTTATGCCACATTAGATGCAGCTGAATCTCCGATTCATGGCAAAATTGCTGTTGTAGCTCCGCCAGCAGGACCGAATGGTCGATTTGCATATAACCATACATTGGGTGTCGGTATCAGTAAATTCAGCAACCATAAGGAAGAAGCTGCCCGCTGGATAGCCTGGTTATATACAGAAGAAGCTGCCAAACTGTATGGTGAAGCAGGTGGAATTCCTCCTCATACAACAGTTTTGTCAGCGATGTCAGAACAACGGCCTGATTTTGGATACATGGTTGATATCGTCGGTAAATATGGAAAGAACCTGCCTCCGACAGCCGGCATTATCGAAGACATGGCGTGCCAGGATCTTTCCAACGCCTGGTCCGGTGTTGTGTCGATCGAAGATGCATTAAAGAGCCTTCAGACTAACTGTGAAGATGAAATGGCAAACTGGTAATCCTTGATTTTTTTCCAGATAACCATTTGAAAAATTGATTGTATTGATTTCCCATCTGAAAGCAGGCTGATTCGAGTTTTTTCAATGCCTGCTGACAGATGGGAATCGTCAATCATGGATGGATCGATGCAGGAGCTGTCAGGCTGATTGACAGGAAAAATTTCTTTGAGATTATGAAGCGGATTTTTTAAAAGAATTATTTCAATCAGAAGGAGTTGAAAATGAGGCGTCATAGGATTAAAAACAAAAAAATCATCGGATGGCTTCTCTTGTTACCGATAACTGTCTGGCTGGTCTGTTTTGCTTTGGCGCCGATGCTTTATGGTCTGCGGCTAAGTTTTTATAATGCAAGAATCAATAACATTAATAATCCGGATTTTATCGGCTTCGGTAATTATATAAAATTGTTTCAGAGTGCGGATTTTGGGGCTTCTCTCTTGTGGAGCCTCCGTTTTGCTTTGATTGCGACGTCAATCCAAATGATTCTGGGAATTTTAATTGCCCAGTTGTACAATCGAAGCTTCCCCGGGAAAAGTGCTGCCATTACATTGTTTTTGCTGCCGATGGTAATCTCTCCGTTTCTGATGGGAACGATGTTCCGTTTGTTGTTCAATGAATTTGTCGGTCCGATCGCCTATTTGCTCAGTGGAATAACAGGAACGACAGCCATGCTCGGTGTCGCTTTTGTTAATTCAACAATACTCGGCGCGGATGCCATTAATCGGACTCCATTTGTTTTTATTAATGTCTATTCTGCGATGCAGGGAGTCTCACAAGAATTAATTGAGGCTTCAAAAGTTGATGGAGCCAATGCTTTTCAGCGTTTAATTCACGTGACATTTCCATTGATTTCATCAATCCTGTGGGTCACATTTCTGGAGAAACTGCTGGCATCTTTTCTCATTTTTGAACTAGTGTTTGCCCTTTCTGCAGGTGGTCCGGGATCTTTTACGCAGGGTATCAGCATATTCATTTATCGGCGTGCTTTTCAAAGAAGTGATTATGGTATGGCAAGTGCAGCATCATTTACTTTGGCTGTTATGTTGCTCATACCCTCACTTTATCTTGTAAAACGAATGTTGAAAGGAATAAAGTAGCCATGGACGCAAAAAAGAAAAGAATCTTTGGAGTCATACTCGTTCTTCTTTTGGTTCTTGTCATTCTGATTATTTTCAACATCGGTGTATTTACAAATGTCTTAACATCCTTTAAAAGTAATGTAGATATTTCTTCTTCACCTCCCAAATGGATTTTTAAACCAGTACTGGATCATTATTTGCATGTGTTTTCAAAAGGTGGATATAACTTTGGCAAATACCTCCAAAACAGCTTGATCATTGCCATTATTTCGACCTTATTTGCTACACTGGTCAGTATTCCCGCTGCCTACAGTATTGTTCGTTATCATGGATTAGGAGATAAGATATTGGGAGCGACCATGTTGTTACGCTTGATGCCCGCACTGGCTCTGGCAATCCCGGTTTTCCTGATTTTCAATAAATTTCATTTGATTGATACACATATTGCGATTATCTTTATGCATACGTTGTTTATTATTCCTACTTCGCTGCTGCTTTTTATTGGATATGTTCAGGATTTACCAATAGAAATTGAAGAAGCAGCCGAAATGGATGGTGCGAATATCATTCAAGTTTTGACTCAGGTCATCATTCCGGTTCTTCGACCGGGTATTGCCTCAACAGCGATTTTAGGATTCATTACAAGCTGGAATGAATACCTCTTCAGCGGCGTATTGAGCTTCAAGAATTCCGTTACTGCAACAGTTGGAACCTCCTTCTTCATTACATCGTATCAGGTTGAATGGGGTCCGATGGCAGCCGCAATAACCATATCATCGATACCGACTGTCATCTTTATTTTTATCGCTCAAAAGTCATTGATTCGGGGCATGACGGCTGGATCTGTAAAAGGATAAAAAACTATATTGAAACGAGTTAGGATCTATTTATGTCAAAGGATGAGAAACTAAAAAATTTACTTTTGCAGCTTGATGGGGGAATAATTGTTTCCTGCCAATCCAAATTGGGTGATCCGACACATTCCACAGAATATATGGGCGTTTTTGCTGAATGTGCGATGATGGGTGGTGCGAGCGGACTACGGATTAATAGTGCTGCGGATGTCGAATACATAAAAAAACGGGTGAATTTGCCGATTATTGGAATTTGGAAAAGGCCAGGTGTGGATGAACACGGCATCATGATTACTCCGACTTTTGAGGATGCTCGGCAACTGGTTGAAGCAGGTGCCGATTTGATAGCACTGGATACCACAGCAAGACGTCGTCAGAATGATGAAGATGTTATTGAACTCGTTTATAAAATTCAAGATGAATTAAATACTCCTGTTATGGCGGACTGCCATATTTTTGATGATGCTGTAAGAACTTCAGCGGACATTGTTGCCCCAACCCTCTCACTAAGTGATGAATCCGATGACTACACTCCTGATTTTACGCTCATCGAAACACTCATCCAAAAGCAGCCGAAACCTGTAATTGCTGAAGGCAGATTCTGGAATCCGGAAGATATATCGCGTGCTTTTCAATTGGGTGTGCATGCAATTGTCATCGGATCTGCAGTGACCCGCCCCTGGCTGATCACAGAACGTTTTGTTCGGGCCAGTCGAAAATATCAACACCATCAAGAAAAATAATATGAATCAATACGCAATAGGAATTGATTCTGGTGGAACGAACATCCGGATCGGGCTCATTTCCGATCAAGGGGATGTAATTCAATTCCGGAAAGAAAAAAACATCGGTGTCCGCCAATTAGATTTTGATGAGTTTATGGGCCATCTTGATCAGATGATTCATGAATTCCTTGAAACAGAAACGGTGAGAAGATATCCGATAACCGGGATCGGTTTTGGATGTTCGGGACAAATTAATCGGAACGGGGAGATTTTTGGCCACAATCGGGAGCCGGATTTTGAATTTAAACCAATTCCAATTCAAAGCATCCTCCGTGACCGTTTCCATATGAATGTAACGGTAATCAACGATTCTCAGGCTGCCATTTTTGGCGAGGGAAAATTTGGTGTTGGTAAAGGATGTAAAGATATCGTTGGCTTTACGGTGGGAACAGGTATTGGTGGCGCTGTCATTGTGGATGGGAAAATTTGTCGCGGGGGAATTGGGCTTGCGGGACATCTTGGTTTTTTGATTATTAATTACCCTGGGAAAATGTCCAGGGCAGGAGTTCCGGGTGTCGTTGAAGATATTGCATCGGGTACCGGTATTACTGATATTGCGCAGCAGCGTGTGAAGAAAAATCCGAAATCAGGCGCCGGACTGTTATCGTATTCCAGTGGATTGGTCGATCAGATCACCTGTCCGATGGTTTTCGATGCAGCACGAAACGGAGATCCTCTGGCAAATGAAATCATCGAGGATTGCGGAACGGCGCTGGGATATGCCGCTGCGAGTATGGTGCATGCAGTCAATCCGGAAATTATCATTTTAGCAGGAGGTGTTGCGGAACAGGGCGATCTTCTGCTGAATCCAGTGCGAAAAGTAATTCAAAATCAGGTAATCTGGACAGCTCGAAATACTCCTGTTGAGAAAGCTCGGTTAGGAGAAACTGCGGGCGTCATCGGAGCTGCTGCTCTTTTATTCGCACAGGAAAAAGAATATCGATAGGAGCTTTTCTATGCAAAAAGAATGGATTTATTCAATTCAAAAAAAATACGCTGATGCCTTATTGACCGACTGTATTCCATTTTGGTTGAAAAACGGTATGGATTCCGCTCATAACGGAATTTATACTTGTCTGGATCGGAAAGGGACGCTGTACGGAACGGATAAGAGTGTGTGGTTTCAGGGACGAAGCGCATGGATTTTTGCTTATCTCTGCAATCAATATGGTATGCAACCGGAATGGAAAAATGCTGCAAACAGTTGCTTAGATTTTATAGGTCATCATTGTATTGATCCGGAAGATAATCGGATGTATTTCACGGTTACTGCTGACGGGAAACCGCTGAGGAAACGCCGGTATTACTTCAGTGAAACTTTTTATATCATTGCCGCTGCTGAAGCGGGAAAAGCTTTTGGGGAACAAAATCTGCTGGATCAGGCATATAAATATTTCCAGTTCTTAATGGATATTTTCCACGATCCAGCCAAAGATCCTTACAAAATTACACCGAAATTCTATCAGGAAACCAGACCGACAAAATCATTGGCTTTTCCAATGATCCTGTTGAATGTCTGTCACATCCTTCTGGAAAATGATCCTGAGCATCAAAGCATATATGCCGCTGCTGCAAAAGAATTGACAGATGAAATTCTTCGATTTAGTTTTAATACGGAATACAATGTCCTTTTTGAGACAACCGGCAAGAATGGAGAGTTTTTGCGGGATATTTCCTCCGGACGGACTGTCAATCCCGGGCATTCCATGGAAGCCGCATGGTTTTTGCTCAGGCAGGCGCAATTGACACAAGATGCTGATCTGGCCAAAAAAACAGAGATGATTTTCAGAAATTCTTTAGAATTGGGATGGGACAATGAGTTCGGGGGTGTTTACTCCTTTATTGATATTTTAGGCTTTCCTCCGGAACAGTTGGAACACGATATGAAACTTTGGTGGCCGGTAACAGAAGCCCTCATCGCAAGTCTTCTTTTCTATGAACAGACCGGGAATGAATTGTATCTGGACTGGTTTAAAAAAATCGATCAGTACGCGTTTTCCCATTTTGCTGATCCGGAATTCGGGGAATGGTACGGGTACCTGCATCGTGACGGAACTCCGACACTGCCGCCATGCAAAGGCAACCTCTTCAAAGGTCCGTTCCATATTCCACGGATGCTCATCATCGTAGAACGTTGTCTGAACCGTCTTGCACTTAAAGATCATTGATCTGAAACAATATAAAAAAGAACATCCATCGATATTTTCTAAATGATGGATGTTCTTTTGTTATATAGAACTGCCGAATCATCAGGATTCAACAGGTTTTCGTTCATAAAAGAGAAGCAACGTGCTTCCGTATTTTCTTTCATCAAAGCATGTATAGTTTTCAAGTAAAAGCTCTTCTTTTTCAATCGGATGGATCTGGACAATAATCCATCCATCGTCCGTGAGCCATCCGTCATTTTTATCCAAAATCATCATCGTTTTCTGCCACATTCCCTTGTATTGGGGAGGAGCAATGTAGATATATTCAAATTCCCGATCCGGAATTGACTTGAGGAGGTTGAATGCATCACCAAAAAAGACTTTCGATTGCTTTTCAAAATGGGTAAGACGCAGATTATTTTGGATTGTATTGTAGGCATTTTTATTGGCATCTGAAAACCGGACGTATGAGGCACCTCTGCTGAGGGCTTCAATACCGATCGAACCTGTTCCGCCGAATAAATCGAACATGGATGCGTCTTCAATATCTCTTCCGATGATGTTGAATACCGCTTCTTTCACACGGTCTGTAACCGGGCGTGTGCTGTCGCCCGGCACGCCCTGCAGCCGCATTCCTTTCACAATACCACTAATAATTCTTGGATTTGCCATGGTGACTATTTTACCAACGATTCGAAGTATTTTTTATTTATCAGTAATTCGATATATAAAAGAATCCTTGTTGTTCTTATGGTTTTGCGCTACGCACAAAACCATAAGAACAACAAATTTCCTCTTTTTATTCGTAAGATTAATCCATAATTCGAATCACTGTTATTGTACGTCGTTGTAAGTCCAGAAGCGATTGCCAAAAAAATTCCAGATCAGCACAATTCCGATGGAGATCACCAATGTGATATTGTGACCCACGGTCAATGGGGAAAGGACGAACGTTTCCGGTACGATTTTTTTACTGAGCTGAATAATCGGGTTTTCAATCGTCAGGAACAGGAAAAAACGGATACCCAGTCCGATTACACTGACAACCGAAAATTGGATTAACTGCCGCAGTAAAGGCTTTTGACGCGAATCAGGATAAGCCCAAAAATGATTCCAGATAAAATTGCTGATAACCGCTGCAATAAACGAAATGGTACTGGCTACTTTCGAACTTGTTTCTGTTAATTGCAAGAGAAGATTCATAACGCCGAAGTCAACAACCGCTCCAAAAATACCCACGGTACAAAATTTCAGAAAACGAATTCTTTCTGCAGGTTTTTGAATAAAATCAATCATGTTTCATGGCCTGTTTAAAATAGGGAATAGTTTTTAATAAACCTTCTTCGAGGGATACTTCCGGTTCCCAATTCAGAATTGAACGGGCACGTGTAATATCCGGTCTTCGTTGCTGTGGATCGTCTCCAACACGTTCATGTTCTTTTAATACAACTCCCGCAGCATTGTCTGTCAAACGATTGATTACTTCAGCCAGTTCCATCATAGTATTTTCAACGGGATTTCCAATGTTTACCGGCATATTTTCCTCTGACATTGCCAACTTCCAGATTCCTCTGATCAAATCGCTGACGTAGCAGAAACTGCGGGTCTGCAATCCATCTCCATAAATGGTTAAGGGTTCTTTCCGGAGAGCCTGTTGAATAAAATTCGGTACGACTCGCCCGTCATCCAGACTCATCCGAGGTCCATATGTGTTAAAAATTCTTACAATACGCGTATCCACGCCATGAAATCGGTGATATGCCATCGTCAGCGACTCGGCGAACCGTTTGGCTTCATCATAAACAGCGCGAATGCCCATCGTGTTGACATGACCATAATAGGATTCTCTTTGGGGATGTTCCAGCGGATCGCCATAAATTTCACTGGTGGAAGCCAATAGAAATTTTGCTTGATTTGCTTTTGCAACACCCAACGCATTATGTGTTCCCATCGCGCCGGCTTTCATGGTCTGTATAGGCAAATTAGTATATCCGTAAGGAGATTGCGGATTCGGACTGGCAGGAGAAGCAAAATGGAGAACCAGGTCGACCTTGGCTGGTACAAAAATAAAATTTGATACATCATGGCGAATGAAAGAAAAGTTTTGGTTATCTGCCAGGTGAGCAAGATTTTTTGGATTTCCGGTGATGAAATTATCCATACCAATGACTTCATGTCCTTGCTGCAGACAATAATCGCACAAATGACTTCCCAAGAACCCCGCTGCACCTGTGATTAATACGCGCATTATCCCTCCGTGTTTTGATTTACTCCCAAATAAAGTCCGTGATGGACTGATCAATCGTGATCTGATTATAAATCCCTGTAAACGGATTGACCAACCAAAGATTACCTTGATAAATAAAAGAAATCCAGGCGTTATTCTCAACATTTACAGGCGCCCAGCAAACTTTTTGCGGTGTGATGGTACCGCCACCTTCAAGGGGAAAAACGGTTTTTGGATCTGAACCATCCGCATTTATCATCATAATTCGATATCGGCTGTTTTCACTTTCAGACGGTGTTATTGCCTGAAGAAACGCGATAAAGGATGTATTATCCTCAAATGTCGGGGAAGAAACCGGATATGAAAATAATCCGGTTTCGTTTTGAATTATTTTGCTCTTTGCGGATTTCAGATCATAGATACCCAGATGAAATTCTGCCGGATTATAACTTTGGACAGTTCCGGAGATATCCCCGTGAAAGGCGAAGAGAAGTGAAGTCTCATCCGTTGACCAGCTCAATCCCGGAATCCATGCCCAGTCACTGCGCGTTTTTTCATAAGGCAGAATTGTGAGCAACCGGTTTTTTTTACCGGTCAGGCGGTCGATTAATCCGATACTATCAGAATTCGCATAGGCAACAGTTCTTCCGTCTTTTGATAATAAGAATTCGGTTCCCCACCAATGGTAAATTCCATCCTCATTCGATTCAACGAGGATTTCTTTTGACATAATCATCCCGCTGTCACTGACAACCTGTAATTCCAGATTGTTATCCGCTTTCCAGCCCGGAGCACTTTCCTGTGGTGTCACAGTTGAGTACAAGAATCGCAAGGTATCACCTGGCAACCAGGCTGCAAAATGGATGACATTCGATATTCTCAGACTGATCGGCTTTGCTTCCCAGTCCGTGATATGCAGCATCCATAAAGAGTTGATTTCATCATCTTTGGTTACACGGGAGAAAAGCAGCCATTCTCCGTTTGAAGAAAGATCCAGTACGCGGCCATCCAGATCACCGCTGGTTAATAAAGGCGTGCGATCCCTGGTCGTTCCCTGCATCAGCCACGCGCTGCCATTTGAAATGTAGATAATTTTCCCGGGAATCTGTATTGGCGCGTGTTCAGCCTGAACCCCAAACATCAGAATTTCCGGAACAGATTCTTTAAGAATGGATCGATCAGAAATGGATTGAGATACCAGTATTCCATCATGATACGTGGCTCTGGTTGTGATCTCCTCGATTCCATTTTGTCCGCTTTGAATAATGTATGTTTCGCCTTCCGGCAACGTTTCATTCCGAATTGTCTGACTGACAAATGGAATAATCTTTTGACTTCTGGTCTCATCAAACGTAACTGTAATAATATTAATGGTTGTATTTTCTGATAACACAGTTGCAAGCGAGGGGGTTACCACATCCTGCAAAGAATAGGCGATCGTAGAACGATCCAAGGCTTGCTGCACCGTAGATCCTTTCTGACATTTGCTCTGAATTACCTGACTGTCTTTTTCAATCGTAATCGACAACAGTGCCTGTTCATTTTCCAACAGGAGGGATTGAATCGGCCGGCATGATAGGATTCCCGTGGACAAAAAAATACAGAGAAGAAAAAGGAAAGCTCTCTTTGGTAAGAGAGCAGAGAATTGTGAAGCAATCAATTTTTTCAACAGACAACCAGTCATTTTTATTCTTATTTCTTCTTGCCTTGGATAACAATCTGCCCTTCCTGAATTTGAATGTCTGAAAAGGTACAAATTGCTGTGATCATATTGGTCGATTCACCGATTTCCGTTTGAACAAATGAATTGGCTTGCTCAACAGGAATGCTTCCGATCGGAGTGTCAATCGCGCTGAAAGTGATCCAAGGGAGTCCATTTTGGGCACTGATTGTACCTGCTGCGCTTGCAGTAACTTTGATAAAGCTGACACCAGCTTTTACAGACAAAGAGAAATTGTTTTCTGTAAATTCAATTTTGGGCTCAGAAATTTTTACTCCGACACCCGCATAGTTTTTAATAATTCGTTCTACTTCTGACTGATATTGTTTTAAAGCTTCATCTGCAGCGTGTGTCAAATCCGTATCAGTGAGCGTTAATGTAAATTCAGTACCCGGTTCCATCTGACTGATTTTTGAGATTTCCGTCTGAAGTTGTTCCAGCGTAGAAAGCTGATTCTTCACAATTTCCGAAGGCTTCTGTGCATACCAGCCCGTCATGAAAAAACATGCAAAAACAATAACTGGTAAAATTATTTTGCGATAGTTCATATTTTTTACTCCTTTTATTTGCTGCGAACCGGTGGAAATTACAGTATGACCGAAAATAATTCTAATTGTAACATTGATTCCCTGACAGTTCTGGAGGCTGTTTTGTTTGTGGCATCCGGACCTGTATCGTATGCGCAATTGGCAGAAGTATTATCGTGCAATGTAACAGATGCAAGAAAATTATCCCATGAACTGTCGCAATACTATCTGTCACAGCAACGCGGAATTCATCTTCAATTTCATGAGGATCGAGTAAAATTGGTGACTGCTCCGGAGACTGCAGATGCAGTGGAAAGATTTTTGGGAATTGAATCATCCCAGAAACTCAGCCGTGCAGCACAAGAAACGCTGACAATCGTTGCCTATCGGCAGCCTGTATCCCGTCCGGCAATCGACCTGATTCGGGGTGTTAACAGTGACAGCGTTTTACGCGGTTTGATGAACCGGGGTTTGATTGAAGAAACTGGCAGGGCTGATACTCCTGGCAGACCGGTTTTGTATGCAACAACGCAAGATTTTCTTTTATATTTTGGTCTTTCTTCAATCAAAGAGTTGCCTCCATATGAAATGGAATTACCTGATTCGAAAGAGCAGCGTGTGCTAAAAGAATGATTCGAAACCTTTACAAGAAGTAACGATTCGTTGTATTGCATTTTTGTTATGTCCTGACAAACAGTAAATGCAAAAAAGATGTCAATGATTTTTGCCAGTAATTTGAAATCAATCTCTCTTTATTCAAGAAACAAGTGTGTATTTCGAATTGCTGGATTTTACAGAAGCGTTTGATGTTGATTGAAAATTTGATTTATCAGTAAGAAAGAAGGCACGAATGGAAGAGCGACTCCAAAAGATTTTGGCACGATCCGGATTTGGTTCCCGCCGGGATAGTGAAGATATCATTCAACAAGGACGCGTCAGTGTAAATGGTGTAACAGCTGTGCTTGGAACAAAAGCAGATCCCAACAAAGACCAGATTAAAGTGGATGGATCCCTCCTGGAATATTCAGAACCTGAAAAAGTGTACATAGCACTTTACAAACCGCGTTTTGTTCTGTCCGATCGGCCAGCCAATGATCCCCGTCAGACTGTTTTTTCACTGGTGCCAAATTCAGACGATTTGTTTGTTGTTGGGAGACTTGATTTTGAAAGTGAAGGATTGATTTTGTTGACAAATGATGGCGATTTGTCCAACAAACTGTCTCATCCGCGATATGGCAAAGAAAAAGAATACCATGTCCTTTTTGCCAAAAAGCCGGATGAGGATCAACTTGGAAAATGGCGCAGAGGCGTTGTTCTGGCTGATGGAGAAAAAACAGCACCTGCAGATGTCCGAATTCTGCGATTTCAGGGAGATGGTGCATGGGTCAGTATCACGATGCATGAAGGAAGAAAACGTGAAATTCGGGAAATTGGCAAACTCATTGGGCTACCGATTGTCAAATTGGTCCGAGTAAGAATTGGAACACTCAGACTGGGAAAATTAAAACCGCGCGAATGGGCTTTCCTGAAGGACTCCGAAGTTCAGGAATTGCGCGACCTTGTTTCGAAGAAACCAGCCTCCCGTGAAAAAGTAAGGCCACCACAGAAGGTATTTCATGGAAAAGACGAGAAAAAAAACAGAATTTCATCTGAACGATCAAGGAGTTCCGAAAAACGGGAAAAATCTTTTCCATCAAAACCTTCTTTTCGTACTGATGGCGGTAGAAAGAAAACCGGTAAGCCAAAATAAACTCGTGAGTTGAAATATATAAAAACTTTACTGATTGTTGTGTTGTTTTTGCGCGGAGCGCAAAAACAACACAACAACATATAATCCCTCTCATAATTCGAATCATTGCTGGAATAGCTGAATGACTGCAGCAAAAGTACCGATCATCGTTTTATGACCACATGGAACGATGATCGGTACTTGTTTAAATGAGTTTATTCAACGATAACCAAATCAGTTCCGGATCTTCCAAATACCTCCGGTGAATACATTTCTTCTGCCTTTGCAGGTGGTACGATGAAGGAACCGGGAGTTGTCGCCCGGGCGAAATAACTGTACTGGTAAGCTCCTTCCCAGAGTAATGAGGTAAAGGCCTCAATTTGTTCATCGCGCATATTCTGATGTTCATACCAGGGCTGCCACCAGCAGCAATTTCCGGAACGGTCTGCCGGATTCTGCGGTAATGATCCGGTTACCGATAATTCCGGATTAAGTATCTCCAGACCAGCCGGCAATGGATCCACCAGAGCTACATGGTATCTGCGGTTGTCTGCAGCCATGGATATTCGAATGCGGACACGTGCGCCTGCGCGGATGTGCCAGGTTCCATCAGCATCCTGTGTGACGTCAGCAGGATCATCCAATGCTTCATAAATCCTTGATACAAAGAATCCTGCATCCAGTGGAGGCAGATTCAAATCATTTGGAACGTATTTCAATCCCAGACGGTAATACAAACGGCCCGGACCTTCTTTGCTTAGAATTAAATCTTCTTGACCTCCGGCAGTTTTGGAAAGGATATACTCCATCGGAATCAGTATTTCATGCTGTTCTGTAGTTCGGTTGCGGAACTCATTTTTGCCGGCATAGCTGTCTCCGAGCCACATCTGCGCAACGAAATCAGGCGCTACGGCTTCATATTTCCTGAAGTATTCATTTAAAGCCAGCAGAACAAACACATTGTCCTGTGTGCTACCCCAGCGTCCGTGATTTCGTGATGCAAGGAGACCGTTGACAATCTTTGGAATTAAATCACTGTCCGGATCGTTTTTGATCAATGCGTTGAGCAAGATTGCATCCGTCCTGCGATCCGATCTGAGCAGCAGATAAGATTGATCGTCATAAGTGGTAACGAAATTTGCTGCATCCGCTGTTTCAACCGTGTGATTCATCACATAAATTTGAATTTTGCTGATCAGATCCGGTAAATCGTTCAATGGCCACAGCCATCCGATGGCATCGATGGGAATTGCATCCAATCCATAGAAAAGGATCAGGTTTTCGGCTGCTGCGGAATCCCGGTCCCCCATCAAATCCCGCACATACAGCGCATATGCGGTAATTGAAATTTTCGTTTGTTCGTTATACCATTCAGGAAAATGGTTGTTCATGTTTTGCATATAGCCTAATACGCTTTGCTGCATTTCAGCGGGAACTACATACCCATTCTCAGCCGCTTTCAATAAGGCGTATGCCGTATGAACAGAGTTAAATGGATTCGACTCAAAACCGCGCTGCCAGGTAGGGAATCCGCCATCAGAATTTTGCATACCAGCCAACCGGCTGATATCACGTTTCACCGCTGCTTCCAATTCTTCTTGCGGCGGCAGCCCTTCCGCTTTGAATGCGGAAAGAATGTCTCGCAGTGAAGTAATCGCCAGAATACGGCTGGAAAGCTGTTCCGAACATTCAAATTGGTAATTTGTCAGATAGATTACGGCGTCTGTCAGGGCTTGCAGCGCTGTGGCAGAAGTTGTGATTTCCAACCCGCCATACTGTGTGAAGACATCGGGAGGATAACCGATAGCCTGTGTGATTATACCTTCATCCAATACGCCGTAAGTGGCAAACGATTCGGACGATGCCGGCGTATAGACAGGCAATTCGACAAGCGCTGCATCGGAAGCTCCGGTGTCTGCGACAGCGGCAATTTGGATACGCGCTTTTCCCGGAGATACCGTGGAGGCATCAAGCTGCACCTCGATTCTTGAATGAGCGGGGATGCTGACACGCATTCCTGGATGAAGCAGGTCTAAATTTTCAGATTGGGCAGCGACAATGACGTCCATCAATGCTGCGGTTTGATTTTGGATTACCACCGGCACTTTGAATACGTCGCCAAAATTGAGAAATCTTGGCAAGGAAGGCCGAACCATTAATGGCAGACGGGCTGTAAGACTTGATTCGCCCATCCCAAATTTCTTCCAATCCGGGTCTACCGCTGCGACCATGATCCGGTACCGTGTCAGATTGTCCGGAACTTGTACCGGTATTCTGGCTGTACCATCCAAACCGGTTCGCACGGAAGGAACGAATGCTGCCAGCGGATTGAAATCGGTTCTGACTTCAATCGCAGCTTCTTCCTCTCCTCCTTCGATCATTTTTTCTTCCGGACCGGATGCAAACATCGGCATCATGGCCATTTCTCCACCGCCTCCACCGCGGCCTCCTATCAACCGATCCATGCTTTTTTGTTGACTCTGTTTGGTCAGCGTCCAGGGATCGGTAAGAATGATGCTGGAACGTCCATAAATACCTTCAAAAGAAGGGAACCGATAGGAATAGAAAATTTGAACCGGATCGGGAAGTTGAAATCCTGTCAGAGCAAGCACTGATTCATCCACAACCGCAATCGCCAGTTCGGCATCCGGGACCGGCTCGCCTTTTGCATTTTTCACAGTTACCGTCAGTGTGGTTTCTTCTCCCGGCTCCAACTCATTGACATCGGGCGTAACATCCAGCGATAAGGTTCGCGATAACGGCGGAATATTTAACGACAACGTTCCGCTCGCAAATGCTGCCCGTTTGGGGAGATCTTCAGCAGCAATACTCTCATCGTGCTCCCGATCGGATACTCCAACCAGTTCCACTTCGATATCGATATTGGGAATATAAGCATCCAGAATCGGAATTTCCAATGTATAGGATTCCGAATCCATATGAAACGTTTGTGTGGAAATTATTCCGCTGCGGTTGATGATCGCAAGACCTTCAGCCGGACTGAATGGCGCCTGTACCAGGATGGATGCCGTATCGTCAGGTTGATAGATTTCTGCATCCGGAATCAAGGTCACTTCTTCCTTAAGCAATTTCCCGGATGATAATGAACCGGCGCCAGAGACCCAGCGCGTGATACGAGTCTGATTTTTCCTTCCCTGACTATCCGTTACAATGGCTGTAATCTGATAGGTCCCGCCGGAGGATGTTTCAAACTCGCAGGTACCCGGCTTGTCGTCTGAAATCATGGAACATGTGACCGGATCCGTCAACTCCTCAACCCAGTTTCCTTTTTTATTTTTCCAGGTTAATCGTCCCGTGATCATTTCTACCGATTGGTCAGGCACAACAACACCGTCGACATCAGTGACGATAAAATCAATTTTTAATGGTTGGTTCATCGGAACGAAGTAATGATCACTGCGCAAACCGATATAAACTTCTGCCGGATGAACGATAAAAGATGTTGAATCCGTCCATGCCTGACGGTTAACATCCATGACGGTTGCTTCAGCGGAGATCGTATAGGGACCGGGGTCGATTGCTTTATCACCGCTGCTGTCCAGATCAATTGCCAGGTAATGCGTACCACTCGCATCGGTTTTCCCTGCGTAGGTCAGCCGATTGGTTTCATCCACATATCCATATTCTCCGTAATCATAGACTAATGTCCACCAGGGTTTCCACGTCCCAAATGTATAGTCCGGCCAATTGGGGGGAGAATAGTTGGTAATTGATGGTGTCACTTTCCAGGTGACATCGGCATTGGTCAGAGGGTCTCCGGCATAATAAGCAGCTTTTACAGAAGTGATCGCCCGCTCATTATCCGAATTGGTACTGACGTAAAAAGGACCGGTAGATTCATTTTGTACCTTCACCTCAAATTCCGGTCTCCGAAACTCTTCAATCTGGAATGAATGGGAAGTATTTTTCCCGGGCATTTGATCGGATACATCTTCAGCTGTGAGAGAAATGATTGCAGTACCAAGATTTACATTTTCCGGTACCTGGATTGCAAAATCAAATCCTCCCAGACCGTGGATTTCAGCAAGACCATTGGCGATCACATTATTTTGTGAATCATAAACGGAGTAGTTGACCGTTTTTATCGATCGAACTGGTGCCTGAACATCTCCGTCCTTACCTCCTCCGATCTGGCGAATCCAACCCTTGACATGAACTTCTTCTCCCGGCCGATACAGTTTTCTGTCGTCAAATACAAACCATCTGATTTCGTCCTGCGGCGGCAAGGCTTGCCAGGCGTCCTGATACCAATAATAGGGTGATCGCGGCAGGACGGCGGTTTCGGAACCGGATGTGCCTGTCAGGAACGAAGCGCCGGAAGGAATCGCAAATTTTGCCAGACCATCGCTGCCTGTCACGGACAAAACTTCACCGTTATCCGAGGCGATTACCACATTTGGAATCGGTGCCCCGGTTTGCAGATTGGTCGCCCTGACAACCATATCGCTGTGATCGAAAAATGCGTCCAGACCTATTTGACTGATTTGAACCCATACGATGATAGTTTGATAAAACCGTTTCCATAATTCCTCATCGGATTCAAAAAAAGCTTTGGGTGGTTGGACAAGGATGGCGAAGTGTCCGCTGGAACCAGACATGAACTCCTGAAGATTGATATTAATTTGCGTCAGCTCATCTTCTGGAAGATCAAGATTTAATTTCCGGTCAGCCAGTAAAATCCCCGGCATCTTTGGTGGCACTTCTGCATATTGCCAATTCTGTGCATAAAATTGGAAATCTTTCCAATCGGAGGGTTGGACAGAATAAATTTGTACATTCAACTGATCGTGATTAATCGCATGGAAAGAAAAAACAGGTTGCTTCGAATGAGGATCTAAAGTAACAAAATTCAAATCGGGACCAATAACGTCTTTTTCAGCAGCACCGATTTTAAAGGTTACTTGTATATCTTTTCCGAGCTTTTGACCGTAAATATCTTGCAGATCCGCTGATATGGTGGCCGTATAAATCATTCTGCCTTTTGTCTGGCCTTGTAAATAAACCACATTATTAAAGTTGGAGTATGTCAACCCTGGAATTTCGGGTTCGAATCGGATCCATTCTTCCTTAAACAGATCCTGATCCAATTCATTGTTGAATTCAAATGTCAGCGGCGAGAGCGGCGGGCATGTCTCATTATTCCAATAACAATAATAATCTGAGATTGCAAGGGGTTCATAGGTTTTAAAAGAATAGTTTTGTGATTCTTCCGCAACCAGCGGACCTTCGGCGGATGGGGTTCCGGGGCCGACGATCAGAGAATAATTCGTAGCTGATTCCAACGGTTCATCGGGTTGAAATGCCAGCCATCGGCCTTGTACGGCATCTTTTAAGTGTTCCTGAAGCTGCGATTCAGAATCGATTTCGCCTTCATCAACCAAAGTAAGGGATAAGATTTTTGGAACAGTTCCCTCTCCTGCAGCGCTCTGCAGGGTAATGGTATTCAAAACAGAAGCCGGATCGATCTGTTGATTAAATGCCAAATAGAACAAGGGCTCCAGGGAAAGCGGTGTTTCAGGATTTGGCCAGATATCGGTGATGGCGGGCGGAGGTGTCGTAAATGTCCAGGCCACATCTTTTTGAAGTTCCTGCCCCGAAACAGATTTGGTCCCCTTGGGAATCGTAACCTGGTATTCGGTCGCTTTTGGCAGCCTGTTGATCGATTCAGAATCGTATTGAAAGGTTAATGTTTTTGTGCCGAGCCACTGCCATGTCCCGGGAAGATTCGGTTCAATTTTGACCGGAACTTCTTCTAATCCCAGATTCTGTAAGGTCGTAATTGCGACCATCGGCTGGTTGAAGGTGATGCTAATGACAGGAGCTATCTCAATTTCACCTTCCGGTGAATACCGTAATACTTCCAGCGGCTCGTTCCCTGTCTCTTCCGGAACAGGTGTTACGGTGAGCGGCGGGAACGGTTCCTGGATCGTTGTTCCGCTGAGCGGTGGCAGCAGACTTTCTTCAGGTAGTTTAAATTCCACAATTTCTGATCCGGAAATTGTGAATTTTGGAAGTCTGGTTAATACTTGATTGATTTCTTCCTGAGTCAAAAATTCGCCACCCGTTTGTACTTCAGCAGTAATTGTGGGCACTTGTGGCTTCCCCTCACCGAGGCGAATACTTAAAGTGAATGGATCCTCTTGCGTTTCGTCTCCTTCTGCTGATGTAATTGCTGCTGTAGATAAAAAGAATAAAAACAACAAAGCATTAAGAATAATTTGAAGAAACAGATTCTTATTTGTAGTCATTTTAAAATCCTCCAACAGAAACCGGACACATGGTTGCACAGGTTGTGAAATATCGGGCGTTTAGAAAGTGATGATTTATACCTCCATTGTACAGTCTTTTATGCGTAGATAAAACGATATAAAAATAATCAGATGCCATTTGAAATATCCACCTTCTTGTTGAAGCAATCAAGAAAACTTATGGAAGTGCTGTTTTTATATGAAACGCAGAAATGGCACTTCCTCAAGAAATCCTTACAATATTTTAAATCACGGATTTTTTTGTTTCAATGAACCGAAATTAAAAAAAGATTTCAAACGGATTAAATTCTTGATAAATTAAGAAAGTCGTTTCAAATCTTAATAAAAAGTACTGTTTATTTCCAATTTTCTCGCAGTAGAATCGTATCGCTGATATTAATCAGCAATTCCTACGAAAATCGAATTAAATTTTCATTATCGGATTTGTAATTTCTTTCATCTGCTGTTCGAAATATTGATTGACTTTTCGAATAATGAAAGAAATTTTGTTGTTCTTATGGTTTTGCGCGAAGCGCAAAACCATAAGAACAACAAAGAACTATTTTTATATTTCGAATTACTGGATGTTAATCCCGCTGCTGTGCGTCAAGTTTATATGACACAAAACCTGACTGCAAAATCTCTACAGGAAGGATTTTGCTTCATTTTCGCTTTTTTGGAATCCAGGGAATGAAGAATGGCGTGTTCTTGATATATTCCTGATATTTCGGATTCTGCCCCATCGTTTTTTCAAGCAGTTTTGCTCCGGATACCCGAACCAGCAATGTTGTCATGATAATCGGACTGAAAACTGTCCACCACCCGCCAGCAGCACTTGCGATTGAAAAATATCCCCACCATTGCATGGAATCACCAAAATAATTTGGATGGCGGGTAAATCGCCAAACGCCGGTATCCAATATTTTGCCTTTATTTTGCGGATTGGCGCGGAATTGTGCCAGTTGATAGTCGCCAGAAGCTTCAAAGAAAAATCCAACCATCCAGAAAAAGACACCAAGAAAATCGAAGAAAATGAAATGGTTTGGTGAAGGATGAATTTGTGCAGCCAGGAGCGGAGCGGAGATGATACAAAGAAGCAATCCCTGAAGCAGAAAAACCTGAAAAAGACTTCGCCACCACCATGTTTTTCCTGCGTCAGAACGAAATTTTTGATATCTGTAATCCTCAGGTTTCTGAAAATTTCGAATAAAAATATGGGTTGAGAGGCGCAATCCCCAAATAGTAGCAAGGATGGCAATGAGGAGTTTTCTTTCCGGAAAGCCATCTGGTGTCAGAGAGAAATATATCCAGACCGACATCACAAATCCAGCTCCCCAAAAGATATCGACGATGCTGGAGTTTTTCAAAAGCAGGCTGATCACCCATAAAATCGTCATGAAAACAAGAATTATAGTCAGGTTAATGGCGAAGATTGTTTGAAAGTTCATCATATCGGTTCCTGTTTCTCTTTCTGCACACAGGCAAATCCCAGAACTTCCGATCCCAGGTGCGCTCCTAAAACCGGATTAACGATCCCATACAGGATTTCCTTCTCCGGGAACAATCCTGTGATTCGGCTTTGAAGCAACTGAAGCTGACCTCTTGAGCCGGAATAGAGCAGGGCCAATTTTTCAAAAGGATTCAACAATTCGATTTTGTTGATCAAATGTTGGATTGCATTCTTTTTGGTACGTTCTTTTTCAATTCCAGAAATTCCCTGATGCATTTTCAGGATTGGTTTGATTTGCAGCAGATCTCCAATCGTTGAAACGAATCGGTTCATTCTCCCGCTTTTCCTTAGATACTTCATTGAATCTAATGCAGCCCACACATGTGTTCGTTTGATCTGATCTTCCAATATAGGCAAAATTTCTTTGACCGATCGTCCTTCCTGGGCAAGTTGGGCTGCTTTTTGGACCAGAAAACCAGTTCCCATGCTTAAGGATTGTGAATCCAGAACAGTCACCGTTATAAACGAAGTATCTTGCGCTGCTGATTGTGCTATGTCCATGACCCCGCTTAATGAAGCCGATATGTGAATGGATAATATTTCTGTTGCCCCCTCATCATACAATGTTTGATACAATGACCGAATTTTTGCCGGAGAAGGTACTGCCGTAGTCGGGTAATCTTCATAGAAAAGCAGTTTTTCATAGAACTCTTCCCGACTGATGTCAATCCCGTCCAGAAAATCGTGATTTCCGATTCGAACATAAAGCGGCACCACACAGATTTTCAGGCTTTTTGTGATTTCAGCGGGCAAATCACAGGTACTGTCTGTTACGATGCGTACAGTCATATTATTCCCTGATGATTAAGATGAAACCAAAGACAATTTCAACTGCCAGACTGATCCAGTTGGATGAGACGGCTGATTTGTCGACGAAAATAAACACAATTCTAACGATGGCTATTGCGAGATATCCCAAACCAAGGATGCGATACCCATCTTCTCCGAACAGGAACGGGGCGACACCCAACGCAATGAATAACGCGCCAAAGATTGATCGAATTTCCGTTATTCCGCGAGGTCCACTGGCCATTATCCCTGTAAAGTTATAGATTGCGGTTGGTGAGATCAACGAATATAATCCTGTCGCAGCAGTGCCGATGGCTGCAATCCCTTTTAATATCATAAGCAGATTCATTTTGGTTCTCCTTTTTTTACACTGTAATTTGAAAAACAAAAGAACAACAAAAAAATTTTTCCTGATTTCGAGTTGCTGTTTCTCATATTATTTTTTTCATATTCTACGGTTGGCCTTTAGCCTTATCAATAATTATGATGTTTTCATAAATTATGTTAATCGATCTGGAATTGTTCGTCAATATATTGTTTGAAAAATATGGACAATAATATGACAAAATGCGACACTGTATTTATGAGCCATATTTTCCTGTCGATTACGCATAATAATTCCATCATTTTTTTTCATGTCTCATTTTATGGATCTTGATGCATAAAAACCAGAAAAATATATTGACAAAAAATAGACAAAATAGTAGACTAAATACCGTCAGGAAGGAAAAAAGAATATGATCAATCGAGCCCCGTTATTTAATCTCAAAGCAGTCCTCAAGGAAACCGGATTGACAGCCGATGTCTTGCGTATATGGGAAAAACGTTATCATATTCCTTCTCCTGAACGTTCAAAAGGTGGACACCGATTATATTCTCAACATGATATCGAGACAATCAAATGGCTCCAGAATCGAACTCGCGAAGGAATTCGAATCGGTCAAGCGGTTGATTTTTGGAAAGAATTGGCAAAAAACGGTAAAGATCCCTTGACTGTCCAGATTTCACAACCTTCTTTTGAAGGATCGTTATCTGATCACGAAAATGTCATGGATGATTTGCGGGCTCAATGGTTGAATTATGGATTGAACTTCGATGAGGTGATGGCTGATGAAGTTTTGAAGAAGGCATTTGCTCTCAGTTCTGTCGAGAGTGTATGCTCCAATATTCTGCAAAAGGGCTTAAATGTTATCGGTACACAGTGGTATCAGGGAAAGATTACTGTTCAGCAGGAACATTTTGTAGCAGCACTGGTTATCCGTCATCTTCAGACGCTAATTTCAATCTCACCTTCATCCAATCGTTCTGAAACGATCTTGCTGGCATGCCCTGAAGGTGAAAACCATACCATCCCGATCTTGATATTGAGCCTTTTTCTGCGAAGAGAAGGCTATAAAACCGTATTTTTGGGTGCTGGTATCCCAACGAGCGAGTTATTGAATGCTGCAAAATTAATTCAACCGAGCCTGGTGATTTTGTCTGCACAACAATTTCATACTGCTGCGACACTACAGTCCGCAGCCAGATCCTTCCTGGAATCATCTACTCCTCTGGCATACGGCGGCGGTATTTTCATGGAGATGTCCGAACTATGTTTACGGATTCCGGCTTATTATCTTTCGGATAATTTATTAGAAAGTATACAACGCATTAATTTTTATTTCACTGATCCTCAGCCAATACCTGCTGTTTTTCAGGTGGATGAGTCTTATGTTCAAGTGAATGAACTTTATCAGCGTTTTCGAAGACAAATTGAACTTTCAGTGATCCACAAATTTGAGGGTGAATCAGCGTTGATACCGGTTCTGGAATCAGCGAACTTCAGATTTTATCAGCAGATTTCTTCTGCACTTCAATTTGGCGATATGAATTTTTTAAAAGAAGATTTGGAATGGCTGTTGGGAATGATGTCTTATCCCCGGCATGAAAATAACACAGCCAATGCGATTCTGATCGAAGATTCTTATTCAAAGACATGGATGCCGGATGAATATAAACGGATCCTTCGTGAAAAACAATCTTCCGATTATGTGTTGAAATTCATTAATGCGTATTCAAATGCGATTGCAATTCATATGGGAAGTTCGGGAAAAATAATAACCGATTTTCTCAATAGTTTTTTGATCACAAAACATTATTACCCTTTGCAATAAGGAGAGGTTATGAACAGAAATCAGCAACTTACGTTTTCATCCAAAGCTCCCGATTTGACGTTATTTGATACTGATGGTGAACCGGTTCTTCTTTCGGATTTTTGGAAAAACCGACCGTTATTATTGGTCTTTTCTCGGCATTTTGGATGCACACAATGCAAAGAAATGCTGCAAAAATTTTTTACAGAAAAAGAAAAAATCAATCAAGCAGGATTAAATCTTGTGATTGTTTTACAGGGAACCGTCAAAGCGTCGACAGAATTTGCTGCGCAATTTGCTCCTGGTATTGTTTGTCTTGCCGATCCGGATCGAAATGCATACAAAGCCTACGGATTACAGCGTGGAAATCTCTTCCAGACGTTTCTTAACATCAAAGTCTGGAGAGCAATCCGAGAATCGCGTAAAAAAGGTTTCAAGGTGGAACCACCTCCGGCAGGGCAGGATGCGATGCAAATGTCCGGTATTTTTATTATCAGCAAAGAAGGAAATATTGAATTGCCGTATTACTTTGACCACATCGCTGATCATCCGGCAATCGATCTGCTCCTGCATGGGGTTCTTTATACACGCTGGGATCAGCCATTCGAAGGTCCCATTGGCCAGCTTGCATCAAAAGATCAGGAGTAGAAATTATGAAAAAAATATCCATTGCTGCTTATCTGGCAGTAAAAGAAATTTGGAAATTTCGCGGTCGCTTTTTATTGGTCAGTCTGGTGATTGGTTTAATCACACTTCTGGTTTTGTTTATTGCTGCGCTGGGTGAAGGATTAGGAAATGGAAACCGGGAATATCTTTCAAAACTTGCAGGTGAACTGGTTGTATATCAGGCAAAATCAGATTTTTTGATTCCTGCCAGTCGATTGGATCTGAATCGTTATTCCGAGATTAAAAACGTAGAGGGAATCTCTGATGTCGGATTATTGGGAACGGCAAACAGTCAATTATTATTGTCCGGTGACGATAAATTTCTAAAAACCGCCTTGCTGGGAGTTGAACCGGGGCATGTGGGCGAACCAAAAGTTATCGAAGGCAGCCAATTAAGTGCTGCTGATGCGGATGAAGTCATTCTGGATCGAAATGTAATTCTTCGAAGCAGTATTCAGCTTGGCGATACCATCACCATCCGGGTAACACAAGGTACTGAAGATCAAATTTTCACGCTGAAGGTAGTCGGTATTACGGATGGTCAGCAGTATGCGTTGCAGCCAGCGCTGTTCGTTCCATTTTTTACCTGGGATCGTATTCGACCGAAATCACAGGCTGAGATCAATTTTTCAGATCCTGTCGCAAATGTTTTCATTGTCAAAGTGGATCAACCGGAAAATGTTGAAATAATCCGTGACAGAATCGAAGAAGAAATCGCAAATGTTGAGACTGCAACCCGGAAAGAAGCGATCCAGGCGTTGCCAGGCTATTCCGCACAGCAGAGCACTTTGAATACACAGGGCGGATTTACTTTGTTCATCGGTATCCTGGTGATCGGTGGGTTCTTCCAAATCCAGGTATTACAGAAAATTTCGCAAATCGGTGTCTTGAAAGCGATCGGATCAGCAAATTCGGTTGTTGCATGGGCATCCATTATTCAGATTACGATGATCACAATCATTGGGGTAGCGATTGGTACCGGACTGACCTTTTTATTCTCATTATCTTTTCCACCGCAGGTACCGATTGTCTTCAATGGTACAACGACAGCTATTGCAATCATTGCACTATTACTGATTGGACCTCTGGGCGGTTTGGTATCCATTCGATATGCTGTGCGAATTGAACCGCTAAAAGCTTTGGGATTATCTTCATAACAGGGATCTTAAGATGACAACAATGAATGCACTTGAAACAAAATCGGTTATTAAAACTTATCAAAGCGATTCAGGTCTGATATCCGCAGTGGATGATGTGTCACTCACTGTGGCTTCCGGTGAATTTGTCGCCCTCGTCGGTCCCAGCGGTTCCGGAAAAACCACCATGTTGTCCATTCTTGCCGCGTTATTGAAACCAACTTCCGGACAAGTGCTGATCGACGGGGTCGATCTCTCAGGTCTGGATGATTTCAAGCGGGTCAACCTGCGCAGAGAGAAAATTGGTTTCACTTTTCAGGCCAACAATTTGGTACCTTATCTCAGCGCGGTGGAAAATGTTGAGTTGATGTTGCGCTTGAACAACAAGCTGGATAAAGCCGGAAAATTGCGGGCACGGGAATTGCTGGCGCGTCTTGGCTTGGGTGAACGATTGAATAACTACCCTGGCCAAATGTCCGGCGGACAACAGCAGCGCGTTGCGATTGCCCGCGCTCTGATCCACAATCCCAGCCTGGTGTTGGCCGATGAACCGACTGCCAGTCTGGACACGGAACGCGCCTATCAGGTTGTGGAAACCTTTGCGGGGTTGATTCATGAACAGAATCGAGCCGGGATCATGGTCACGCATGATTTGAGAATGTGTGAATTTGTTGATCGCGTTCTGATTATGAAAGATGGAAAGTTAACCCAAATTCTTGATGATCGAGCCGATATCCGTAAATTATCATCAGCGCGAAATTAAAAATAAAAGAGTTTGTCTTTTTTCGACCTTTCGATAAAGACAAACTCTTTTTTATATGTGATGAGAATTCAAAAATCTCGATTTTTCGATATTCGAGCCTAATAATGGGACACCTTCTAAACTACAGCCGGCACTTCCGGGTTGTTGTTGGCAAAATTCTGCAGGATGACCAACGGTTCGTAGCTGCCAGTATTTTTGATCTCGATGCCTTTCTTTGCAGCCTCGTCCGAAACGAAAAATTCATCGCCGGAAATTTGGTTGTATCGCAGGAGACCGGGCGCTTCACATTCAAAAGCGCCAAATCGACCGTGTCCCTGGACGACCAGTGCGCAATAGCACGCCTGATCATGCAGTGTAACCGAAGCACCGGGCAATACCGTAACTTCTTTCGCCGCGATCCACTCATTGGCGTAGGCAACCCATTTTTCGCTCATGCCTCTTTGTTTTTCCGTTAAGGACTTGGGCGGGCGGAAGTATTTTTGTTTGTAATCCGGGCGGGTGCTCTCTTCCCAGTCGATTTGTGCAAAGAGACTTTCAATGTTGTCTTTTTCGGATTCCGGCTGGCAGTCTGTGAGCAGATTATGCGGATTGATTTCACCCATGGTGACATTTTCCATAATCGTATTCACATCGCTGTTCCATTGCGGTTCGTAAGTAACCACAGAAGCCGGTGCATGGATGACTCCTGCCGGTGTGTACCAACCGGTTCCCAGTTTGACGCGATAGGCTCGTGATAACTCTGTGATCCGGGTATCGAATTTATCGTAGTTGCGGATGCAGTTGATGACTTCTTCTTTGGTCACGGACGGATCAAATCCAAAATAGGTCAGCGGGAAACGCCCCAGGTAGGCATTGTATTGAACCGGGAAATAATATGCTTCCGGTTTTCCGTGGCGTCCGATTTTATTTGCTTTTTCTTCTGTCAAATGCAGATGATGGAATAATGGCTTATCATAGTCATAAAGCTTGGCAAATGTAGGCCAGGTGCCATAACGATCGAACAAATCCTTACCAATCACGTCTGCGCCAAGTTCTTCAACAACATCGGCAAACAGAATTTTTTCAATCCCGGATTCATCGGTAAGTACAAAACTCATGCCTTCTGTTGGTCCGGTTTTCGGACCGTTCAAAGCAACTGTCACCGATCCGAGCCAGCGTTCGCTGATACCTCCGCGATCCATCCCAAAGGCAAAATAATCATCCGGGTGTAATCGAATTCTGCGACCGGGTTCATTAAAGCCTCTTGGTACCCAGGTTGGAGTGAGATGCAGCACTCCATTTCCATTTTGAAATGTTTCACGTATCTTTCCTTTACTCATGATCAATCCTCCTTTTTCCTGTTTTGGTAATTGTGATGCATTTTCAAATTTTGGGACAGTTTTCAAAAATTAGTAAATCTCTATAAAGAATAGAATTTGGCTTTGTCCGCATCGTCAAACAGTTTGATTTTATGGATGACAACTTCTTTCATGACTTTGATGCTGTCCTGATAGAGCTCAAATGGTTCTCGAACCTTCGGGTCTGCAGAAAGTGTTTTCCGAAGCTGTTGATAGAAGGCATCCTTGATATCTGAGGAGATGTTGATTTTATTAATGCCGCGTTTGACGCTTTCCGCAATTTCATCATCCGGATTGGCGGAGCCGCCGTGGAGCACCAACGGGATGCTTACTTTTGACTTGATTTCACTGAGAAGATCCAGCTTCAGTTCCGGTTTGAAACCTTTCGGATAAATTCCATGCGCTGTACCGATTGCAATTGCCAGACAATCGATTCCGGTTTCCTGGACGAATTTTACTGCGTCATCCGGTCTGGTATATATGATCTCTCCGGTACCACCTTCTGTGTCATTGCCGCAGGTTCCGATCGTTCCAAGTTCTGCTTCTACAGAAATCCCCAGAGGATGCGCGATCTCAGCCACCTTTTTGGAAATGGCAACATTATCCTCAAAGCAATAGTGTGAAGCATCGATCATTACCGAAGTGAATCCGGTGCGGATGGCACGATAAACCTGCTCCAGCGTGGATCCGTGGTCCAGATGAATAGTGACCGGAATCGTGGCATGATTCGCTGCTGACTTGACGCTTTCCAGAAAGGAATCACCCTGAAATTCAAGTTCTGACGGGTGAATTGCCAGGATAACCGGAGCGCGCAATTCCTCACAGGTTTCGAGAACTGCTTTGAGTATTTGCCCGGTTCCGATATTAAATGCCGGAACAGCAAAATTGTGGTCATTTGCAACTTTCAACAGATCTTTCATGTTGAGTAACATTTTTTTTTCCTCCCGATAATCGGTGTTTATTTTTTAAGTGCAGTGTTATTTTCCGAGGATGTATGATTTCCTCAACCGACGAATTCTTTACAATACGATTCTATTTTATCATGGGTAATCATCCAGTTCGGTATCAGTGATTCGAAATATGGGGAGGATTCTTTGGTGTTCTTATAGTTTTGCGCTTCGCGCAAAACTATAAGAACACCAAATTTTCTTTCTTAATTCGAAATGAATGTAACCTGTCATTGTGATTACCCTGGAGTGGCGTGGCAATCTCCCTGCCCCATTGTGTAA
>JAPKMT010000059.1 GCA_026645735.1 Flexilinea sp. | reverse complement strand
AAGAAAAAAAAACGGAAAATTTTTCTTCTATTCCAAAAGATTGTCCATATTTCGGATTGCTGATCTTTATTCGGATAGCAAGTATGTATTTCGAATTGCAGTATATTTTGTCATTCTAAAAAAACCTCCGCTTGTTACACGGAGGTTTTTTTTATTCGAAATTTTTAGTACTCAGGCATTGGAGCCGGTGCCGGTTTTTCCGGTTCCGGAATGTCGGTGACCAGTGCTTCGGTGGTCAGAATCATCGCAGCGATGGATGCGGCATTTTCCAGTGCGCCGCGGGTGACTTTTGCAGGATCGATAACACCGCCTTCAACCATGTTGATATAGGAATCCTTCAAAACATCATAACCGATATTCTTGGATTTCTTGGCTTTTTGTTGTGCACGAATGTTTGCAACAATCACTGCGCCGTCTTTGCCGGCATTTTCAACGATCTTACGCATCGGGACTTCCAACGCTTTGCGGACAATATTGACACCTGTTTGGACGTCTTCGTCAGCGAATTTGAGCGCTTCAACTTTGGTAATGGTATTGATCAGTGCGACACCGCCGCCAGGTACAATACCTTCTTCAACGGCTGCACGTGTAGCGGAAAGGGCATCTTCGACACGATGTTTCTTTTCTTTGAGCTCAACTTCTGTTGCAGCACCAACTCGGATGATCGCAACGCCACCGGAAAGTTTTGCAAGGCGTTCCTGCAGCTTTTCGCGGTCATAATCGCTGGTGGTTTTGTCGATTTCAACACGAATCTGATCAATACGGGCTTTAATTTCAGCAGCATCTCCTTTACCGCCGACAATGGTGGTATTGTCTTTGTCGGAAATGACTTTTTCGCAGTGACCGAGGTCAGAAAGTTGTGTGGTATCCAGTTTGCGGCCAGTTTCCTCGGAAATAACGGAAGCGCCGGTCAGTGTAGCGATATCCTGCAGCATGGCTTTGCGGCGATCCCCGAAACCGGGAGCTTTTACTGCCAAAACGTTCAGCATTCCGCGCAATTTGTTGAGAACCAATGTAGCCAGCGCTTCGCCGTCGATATCTTCAGCAATGATGACTAAATCGCGTTTGCCGGTTTGGACAAGTTTTTCGAGTACAGGAACCATATCCTGGGCAGCGGAAATTTTCTTGTCATAGATCAACAGGTAAGGATCTGAAATGTTGGCTTCCATTTTGTCATGATCAGTCATGAAATAGGAGCTGATATAGCCACGATCAAATTTCATACCTTCGACAAATTCAGTTTCGAATTCCAAACCTTTCGATTCTTCAACCGTGATAACACCATCTTTGCCAACCTTATCCATGACGTCCGCAATGAGATTACCAATTTTTTCGTCCTGTGCGGAAATGGTAGCAACGTTAGCAATATCGTTTTTGGTTGTAATATCGATTGCCTGTGCTTTGATTTCATCGGCGACAACTTTGGCTGCAGATTCAATACCTTTTTTGAGGAGCATCGGATTTGCACCGGCTGCCAGGGTCTTGAGACCTTCCGATACGATGGAGTGTGCCAAAACTGTTGAAGTGGTAGTTCCATCACCGGCGATGTCATTAGTTTTTGAAGCAGCTTCTTTCAGAAGCTGGGCGCCCATATTTTCAAATGGATCAGGCAGTTCGATTTCTTTTGCTACAGTAACACCATCGTGGGTGATGGTAGGAGAACCGTATTTGCGGTCAATCGCAACATTGCGGCCTTTCGGGCCAAGTGTGGTTGCTACTGCTGAAGCTACTACATCAATACCAGCTTTCAGACTTTTTCGTGCTTCTTCACCAAATTTTAATTGTTTTGCCATGATTTCTTTATCTCCTTAGAGTTCTTTCGAAAAAATTAATCTACAATTGCGAGTACGTCACTCTCGCGGAGGATGAGCAGTTTTTTGCCGTTAACTTTAATTTCAGTTCCAGCATATTTTGCATATAGGACGACATCACCTTTTTTGATGTCCATCAGAATGCGATCGCCCTTTTCATTTCTTTCACCAGGACCAACTGAAATTACATTCCCTTTTTGCGGTTTTTCTTTAGCGGTTTCAGGAAGAACAATACCTCCGGCGGTGATGTCCTCTTCTTCGATTGGTTCAACAACAACACGGTTACCTAATGGCTTTAAATTCATTTTTTTCCTCCAAATATGGACTGTTATATGACTTTTTCATTATTTTAGCACTCAAAAATAGTGAGTGCTAATTTCAAACCCTATAATAATCCTCCAAAAGAGGATTGTCAAGATTATTTAACTATTTCTTACAAAACATTAATAAATAAATCTGGGAAAACAGGACAATCAGATCATGTCGGCCTTCAATTTATAATAAAATCCGGTCTTTTGAATCCGAAACAGTAACTCGAATTCTTTCTTTATTCGAAAAGTCAATCCAAATTTCGAATTGTTGAATCTGAAGCAGAAATTCTTCCTTCTTTACGAACAACTGTCAATCAACCGAAATAATACTTATTTCTTTTACTTTCTACTGAATCGGTTCAGTATATGCACAGCGAAATCCTAAATCGTAGGAATAGGCATATGCATCGGCCTTGTTGCGGATTGTGATTTCATGATAGGGTGTAGTATAAGCCCAGGAAAGGCCGCGTACAACACGTATCTGACCTTCTGTGCCACCCTTCGGATTTTCACGCGGACTTTCAGTATAGGCTTTTCTGTCAAATAAATCAGCATTCCATTCCCAGACATTGCCTGCCATATCCAATGCCCCATATGGGCTTGCGCCATCCGGATATGATCCGACTTTTTGGGTATCACCGTCTGCTAAATGACCGCTGTTCATCAATTCAGCCGCTTCTCCTTCATTGCCCCAAGGATAGCTGCTGCCGTCTGTCCCTCTGGCTGCCTTCTCCCATTCTGCTTCGGTTGGAAGCCGCTTTCCTACCCAGGCGCAATAGTAATAAGCCTGATTCCAATCAACATAGATGACTGGATAGTCGGCGAAATCAGCGATTCCATAGTATTGCGGTCTGGTTTTACTGGCTACCGATCTT
The DNA here is from genome assembly GCA_026645735.1 of Flexilinea sp. Classification (GTDB taxonomy): domain Bacteria; phylum Chloroflexota; class Anaerolineae; order Anaerolineales; family Anaerolineaceae; genus Flexilinea. Next base: position 15,580 of record JAPKMT010000059.1, on the reverse strand, counting down.
GGCTGAACACAATAACCGGAGGCGACGCATTGAGCAAACTGACCATTGGTCACTTCATGCTTGTCAATCCAAAAAGCGTCCAGAGTAACTTCATGTGCCGGTTTTTCCCAGGACATCGCCTGAAAATTCTCTGTATCAGCGCCCATGATAAATATTCCTTCTGGAATGAAGACCATTTTGGATGTATCCAGACCATTCCCTTTGGGCTGATCCGAAAAATCTGGTTCAGTGTTTTTTTGATCGGTCAGAAAGGATTCGAATTTTTGAATGTCTTCTGTCGTTATGATGGCTCCTTCCTCAGCATTCGTAATGAATTCCTTCTCAAAACCCATCTGTATAAAAAACAGGAAGAAAAAGATTAGCATAAATTTCCAAAGGAAGATAGGTTTTGGCAATTGAGGCAGTGATGTGTGAAATTTCTTCATTTGATACTTTCTCCAGTGAAATCCAGTAATTTGTGTGATTCATAAAATTTACACATAAAAATCAAATAATTCTTTTGATGTTTCGAATTGCCGCTTGAAATCCCGGTTCATTTTTATTTATACCTTTTTTTGATTATTCATTACTGTGTCATTTTCAGTTCAATGATTCGAAATAGAATTTGCTTTTTGGATAAATAGAGAAAATTTGTAGTTCATATGGTTTTGCGCTTTGCGCAAAACCATATGAACTACAATGAATTCTTTTCATCATTTGAATTACTGCATTGATGATGATTTCCTTTACTTTCATGCATTTCAACATACAATTGAAACATGAAATTTGATGTTTTTTCTCTCTTACCCAAGGTTTTTAATGATTATTTAAACAGCAGCATTTTGTTGAAAGCGATTGAGAATCAATTGATTGAGGTGGATGTGCACGATATCCGGGAATGGGCTTCCGGAAAACATCATGTCACCGATGAACCGCCTTATGGCGGGGGAGGTGGCATGGTCATGAAACCGGAACCAGTATTTCATGCGGTTGAAGGTGTATTGGGTATGCCTCCGGAGTGTCCGATTATCCTGCTGACTCCGCAAGGGAGAGTATTTTCACAGAAAGATGCGCAGGAATTTGCCAAAATATCCCGTGTAGCTCTTCTGTGCGGGCGCTATGAAGGCTTTGATGAACGGATTCGTCAGCATCTGGTGACCGATGAAATCTCAATCGGTGATTATGTCCTCACAGGAGGAGAGCTTCCTGCTCTGGTTCTCATCGATGCGATCAGTCGGAATATTCCCGGAGTACTGGGTGATCCGGATGGAGCACAGGATGATTCACATGCGGAAAATTTATTGGAATATCCGCATTACACACGACCGGAGGATTTTCGAGGCTGGAAGGTTCCCGAAATTTTACTCAGCGGAAATCATGCGTTGATTGCGGACTGGAGGCGCGAACAATCGTTGAGACGGACATGGGAACGTCGCCCTGATTTACTCAAGAAAGCGACACTCTCTGCTTCTGACTATGCAAAACTGAAAAAAATCGGCTGGATTCCCCCCGAAAAAGAAACAGACCCATTTTGACGAGTCTGTTTTTGTTTTCGATGATCAGATTTTTTCACGATACAATTTTGTATTTTTTTAGAAAGTTCTCTGCAAATTGCGTAAAAGTTCCATCGATGATCGCTTTTCGCGATTGTTTGACCAGTTCTTCCAATGTGGAGAGGTTATGGATGGAAAGCAAAGTCGCCGCCAGCATTTCTTTGGAAAGAATCAAATGGCGAATGTAGGCGCGACTGAAAGTTCGGCAAGTGTAACAATTGCATCTCTCTGCAATTGGCCTGGGGTCACTGGTATAGATAGCATTATTCATATTCATACGCCCTGAAAAAGTCATGGCAGCTCCATGCCGGGCAAGCCTTGTCGGTAGTACACAATCAAAAATGTCAATTCCCCGTAAAATGCCATTGATCAAATCTTCCGGAGAGCCAACTCCCATCAAATACCGTGGTTTGTTGTCCGGAAGTATTGCCGGCACAAAATCCAGCATGGCATTCATGTCCGCTTTGCTTTCTCCAACAGAAAGACCGCCAATTGCATAACCAGGCAAGTCAAAAGAAGAAACAAATTCAGCAGATGCTTTTCGCAAATCTTCAAAGATTCCTCCCTGTACAATTCCGAATAGCGCCTGATCATCCCGCTTTTTGGCCGCGATACTGCGTTCCAGCCAGCGATGCGTCCTTTCCATGGATTTGACGTTATAGGCATAATCGCTCGGATTAGCACATTCATCAAATGCCATGATGATATCCGCACCCAATTTTTCCTGAATTGCAATTGAAATTTCAGGACTGAAACGATGAATTGATCCATCGAGGTAACTTTTGAATGTGACACCGTCATCATCAATTTTACGCAATCCGGTCAGAGAAAAAACCTGAAATCCACCGGAGTCGGTGAGGATTGGTTTCGGCCATGCCATGAACTGATGCAGTCCTCCAAGTTCAGCAACCAGATCGGCGCCAGGTCGGAGATAAAGATGATAGGTATTGGCTAATACAAGGCTGGCATCCAACGCTTCCAGTTGTGCCGGAGTAACCGCTTTGACAGTTGCCTGTGTGCCTACAGGCGCAAAAATAGGTGTCGGAATCGGGCCATGCGGTGTATGAAAAATACCGGCACGTGCTTTTCCTTCCGCAGCAAGTAGTTGAAAAGAGAATGTGTCTTGTGTCATAACAGAGAATATTTTACCATCGATGGATTTGTTTTCAGTAATTCGAAATTTGCAAAAGCATTATGAAAAAAAGAGAAAACTTATTGTTGTGTTGTTTTTGCGTTCCACGCAAAAACAACACAACAATAAATAATCCTTCTCATATTTCGAATTGCTGGTTTATTTTTGATTTGTCTGTATTATCGCGAATCGTAATTAGAACATTGTATGGTAAATAAAAAAAGAATCGCTGCAGAATACTGGCAATTCTTTTCGGTCTTCATTAAAAATTTTCTGGGATTCAGGTCGATATGCGGGGTCAATTCCTTTGAAAAGCGCGTTTCACGTATAAAGAAGAAATCAGCAAAACAATCAGTGTCATCACAATTGCACCGGCAGAACTAAAACCAATTCTGTAGTTGCCGACGCCGTAATTGTAAATGTATTGGGTAATCGTGGCTGTCGTATTTGCCGGCCCACCTCTTGTCAGGATATTGACCTTGTCAAATAAGCGAATCGAATCGATCGACCGCAGCAGAATCACCAAAACGATTCCTCCCATAATATTGGGAATCGTGATGTACCAGAATTGATGGAAGGCGTTGGCTCCGTCAATCTGTGCCGCTTCGTATTGGGATTCAGGTACGGATTGCAGCGAAGCGTAAATTAGCAGGAAAGCAAAAGGCATGTATTGCCAGACATCGATTGCGAGAATGCAATAGAATGCTGTTCTGACATCATTCAACCAACTGACCGGTGCGATACCAACGAGCTCCAACAATTTATTAATGATTCCATAATTATTGGAAAGCATTATCCTCCAGATTAATGCTACAGTGACCGGAGGTAATACAACAGGCAGCAGCAGCAATGTTCTGAAAATTTTCTGGCCTTTGGACAGGCTGTTAATGAGTAAAGCAACCAGCAAACCTATTCCTGTTTCAAGAATGACTGCCAGCACCATAAATTTCAATGTGTTCAGCAGCGCCTGTTGAAAATAGGGATCCGCAAGGATTTTTTCAAAATTTGACAGTCCGATAAATTTCAATGCTTTTGGCTTCAGCATATTGAAATTTGTAAAACTATAATAGATCGTATATCCAAGCGGAAATACTGTCAGAAACGCCAGGATAATGATGGTTGGAAGCGACATTAAATAGGAGAAAGTTTTGTTTTGTTTCAAAACCAGCCTCAATCAGGGAACCCTGTCATCTTATATAAGATGACAGGGTTGCTACGATAAGTAAACTATTCAGCCATGACAGCGGTGATCGCGGCTGCCGCATCAGTCAGAGCCTGATCAACGGTCTTGACACCCGAAATAGCACTGGAAAGTTCAGTACCCAACGCGGTTTCCACATTACTCCAAAGAGGAGTTCGCGGACGAACAACGGAGTTGTTGGTTGCTTCCAGAAGCGTTGGTAAATATGGATATTTCGCGGTTAATTCCGGATCAGTCAGGACACTTGCTCGTGTCGGAACACCTCCGAAAGTCGCTTCAACTTTTTGATTTTCAGCCGAAGTGACAAATTTCAAAAATTCGAGTGCTAATTCTTTGTTATGAGAATTGGCGGTGACTGCCATCATCCAGTTACCAATCATACCGGAACCATGCAACTCAGCATCTGCATCTACTTTGCCAGGGATCGGGGCATAAGCAGCTTTTGCATCTGCTCCGGAAATATACCATGAAGGCCATCCCAGGGACATTGCGGCTTTTCCTTCTGAGACTGCTGCAACGATGTCGTTCTTTTCATAGTTTACGCCATTGGCGAGGAGCTCCATATAGAGTTCCAGCGCTGCTTTTGCTTCCGGAGTATTGATTGTCACATTCCAATCCGCATCAAATACATTTCCCCCATAGGACCAGAGAATTGGCAGATAATCGGTTACGATCGGATTCCCCTGCTGACCGCGGATCACATAACCAATCTTCCCATCGCTTTTCATCTGTTTTGCAATTTCCAAGACGGATTTCCAGTCGGCGGGAACAGAAAGTGATTTTGAATCGAAAAGATCTTTGTTGTAGAAGAAAAGCATAACATTTCCGGAGAAGGGAAGCGCATAGACATCGCCTTCACCATAGGGATCTTTTCCGATTGCGCGGGAAGGTGCTGCAAAATCTTCATCTTCCACGTAACCCATCTCTGTCAGGTTAGCCATGACTCCGCTTTCAGCAAATTCCGGCATCCATGGATCATCGATCATAATCAGATCCAATTGTCCGGTCTTGTTGACAGAATCCAGACCGATTTTTTGTTTAAGATCCGCACTTTCAAGACCTAAAATTTCAATTTTGACATTATTGGCGGTTTCAAATTCGCCTTTAACAGCTTCCATTGCATCCACATGAGATCCGCCGCGGGCAGCAATGGTTAATTTTTCCTGACTGGCTGGTGCAAAAGCGCTGGTCAGAAGGATAACGGACAAAAGCATGATCATGACAACTACGATTTTTTTCATTTTTTCTTCCTTTCAAATGTTATAAAATATTTATTATTTTCCTGATATAAGGAATCCAAGAAATCCGTTGCTTCATTACTCTTTCACAGCACCGCTTGACAGACCGCTGATCAGATAATTTTGAGCAAAAATTACAAACAGGAGAATGGGAATTAAAGAAATTGTCCCGCCTGCTGCGATCAAACCATAGTCAGCTAATTCCTGTTCTGAATTCAAAGTCGCCAGAACCAGAGGAATCGTATAATTTTGCGGACTTTGTACAAAGATAACCCCATATAAATATTCATTCCAGGATGTCATAAATGCGAGTATTGCTACTGAGGCGACACCTGGCATCACCAATGGAAAAATTATTCTAGTCAACAGCTGCATTTCGGAAGCGCCATCAATTCGTGCGCTGTCTTCCATTTCTTCAGGCAGTGTGATGAAGAAGGTGATCATAAACCACACAATAAAAGCGATGTTGATCATGATATGTGCTGATATGATCGGTATTTTTGTTTGGATCAAATTTAACCGGGTCATGATGAGATAGAGCGGTATTGCAAAAGCGATAGGCGGCAGGATTCTGACTAACAGAATCCAGAACAATGAGGCATCTCCTCCGGTAATTTTTAATCGTTTTCGTGACAGAATGTAAGCGGTGGCCAATCCAAATGCCAAAGCAAAAAATAAAGAGATCACTGTCACCTGCAGGCTGTTCATCAGAGCTCTTCCAAAATCTTTTTCATTAAATAATCGTGAAAAATGTTCGGTTGCAAAAGATTCAGGTATCAACGGGATCGAAGATCGTAATTCGGCGCTGTTTCGCAGGGAAAGTGAAATCATCCAATAAATGGGAAATAATGTCCATATCAGCAAGATTGCGATGAGTATGATTTTATACCACGAAGTCTTCTTTTTCATTGAGTGATTTTCCCAAATCCTAATTTTTGAAATAACGAGCGGTTTATTTTTATCTTAATTTATACGGCCGGTCTTATGCACAATTTGCTGTCAGCAATTCGAAATTTGGAAAAGTCTTTTGAGAAAAAAGAGAAAACTTATTGTTGTGTTGTTTTTGTGCTTCGCGCAAAAACAACACAACAATAAAAAAATCCATCTCAAAATTCGAATCGCTGATTTGTTGTACCCATACGTTCTTTTTTCTATTTGTATTATACAAAGGAACAATCAGCTTTTTGTAATAAATCTGTAAATTTTTTTTTATGTCGAAAGACTATGGTGTGAATTTGATGAATTGAGGACGACCAGGTTTATTTTTTTTGTTGCACTTTTGAGAGGAATCTTTCAATGTTGACGATGAATCGTTCATGCAAACCGCTTCCGACTTCGACATTTTCATCGAAAACACTGACATGAAAAACGAGCTTTTTACGATCAATTTCGATCAGTTCGCTTTCACAAGTGACAGTGGATCCAATTGGTACAGCCGCCTTGTGCTGAATATTAACAAGGGTGCCAACGGTTGTCATTCCCGGTTCCAGAAATGGCTGAACACTGTTCAGGGCAGTTCCTTCCATCAGCGCTATCATGGCTGGAGTGCCATAAACATTCAAGCCGCCACTTCCCAGAGCGCTGGCTGCTTTTTCAACCGTTACTATTTCAATCTGACTGCCTTTAATTCCGATTGTCAGCATTTTATTTTTCTCCGTTTCATTCTTACATTTTTTATTAAAATGATTATAAAAGAAATCAGGAATTTACTTCCGTTGAAAACAGCGATTCGAAACATGGATTTGCCATACAGTAGTTCTTTATTCGGAAAGCCAGCCTAAAATTCGAATTGTTGATTGCCATTTGAATCGTTTGAGAAATATAACACAATAGCTTATAATTCTTCTCATATTTCTATTCATAAAATATAAAAAACTGGTCTAAAAAACAGTTTAAATATTTTTGTAAGTGATGTTGCTTGATAAAATTTTGAATTTTCGACTTCATAAAAATTCAATTTCTTAAATTTTTTAAATTCGTGTCTTAAGTAAATTAGGAACAGGTATAATCCTTCTGTATTTTTTACTATTTCAGAACCATGTTAATCATCAGGTGCACAAAGAACCGGAGATATTTTTATGACCAAATATATTTTTGTAACTGGAGGCGTAGTTTCAGGACTGGGAAAAGGTATCACGGCAGCATCACTGGGACGTTTGCTAAAAACTCGCGGTCTGAAAGTTGCTGCACAAAAATTGGATCCATATATCAATGTCGATCCTGGAACGATGAATCCCTATCAACATGGTGAAGTTTTTGTAACCGAAGATGGTGCAGAAACTGATCTGGATCTGGGACATTATGAACGGTTTATTGATGAAGATCTGAACAAATATTCAAATCTTACAACCGGAAAAGTATATTGGAATGTTTTAAATAAAGAACGCAACGGTGAATATTTAGGGGAGACTGTTCAGGTTATTCCTCATATTACCAATGAGATCAAATCCTTTATTTACAACGTGGGGACAAAATCAAATGCAGATGTTGTCATCACCGAAATCGGCGGAACTGCCGGCGATATCGAAAGCCAGCCATTTTTAGAAGCGATCCGGCAGGTGGCACTTGAAGTCGGCTCGGAAAATTGTCTTTTTATTCATGTTACGCTGGTCCCATTTTTAAAGAGCTCAGGAGAACAAAAATCCAAACCGACACAACATTCCGTTAAAGAATTGCAATCGATGGGAATTTCTCCCCGCATCATCGTGCTGCGTTGCGACGAACCCATTGAACATGAAATTATCAATAAAATCTCGCTTTTTTGTAATGTAAAACCTGATTGCGTCATTGAGAATAAAACCATTTCTGTTTTATATGAAGCACCTCTGATGCTCGAAAAAAGCCATTTCTCCGAAATTGTCTGCCGAGAATTGGCCATTAAAGCACCCGAACCGGACCTTTCTGACTGGAAAAAGATGGTGGATCGCATTGAACAACGCAACAAGACAGTAAAAATTGCATTGGTCGGCAAATATACCAAACTGCATGATGCTTATCTTTCAGTTATGGAGGCACTGCAGCATGCCGGTTATGAACTGGGATCGAAAGTGGAAATCAACTGGGTCGATTCAGAATGCGTTTGTGAAGGAACCATCGATCAATTGCTTTCCGGTTGTTCCGGTGTCATCATCCCCGGCGGTTTTGGTAATCGTGGTATTGAAGGTATGGTTTTGTCTGCAAAATATGCCCGTGAAAAGAATATTCCCTATCTCGGTTTATGTCTGGGGATGCAAATTGCAGTGATTGAGTATGCCCGTAATGTGTGCGGTTTGAGCGATGCAAATTCCCGGGAATTTAATGAAAATTCAAAGAATCTGGTAATTGACTTTATGCCGGACCAGAGCAATGAAATCGCTAAAGGCGGAACCATGCGGCTTGGCAGTTATCCCTGCAGAATTATCAAAGGTACTTTATTGGCGCGATGCTATCAGACAGAAATGATATCAGAAAGGCATCGCCATCGTTATGAGTTTAATAATGAATATCGTGAAATGATTGAGAAAGCGGGTATGAAAATCAGCGGAACTTCTCCAAATGGACACATTGTCGAGACAACTGAAATTCCTGCCAATGCGTTCTTTATCGGAGTTCAATTCCATCCTGAATTTAAGAGCCGCCCGAATCGAGCTCACCCGCTTTTTCTGGGTTTTGTGCGTGCAGCTTTGGAAAAACAGGAATCTTTATAAGATCGGCAAATAAGTGCCTGATTCGAAAAATATGATGGATTAGTTGAAATGATTGAAAAATATCTTACTTTCAATTTGAACAACTTGCGGATCTGACGATTCCTCCTGAAGATTCTGAATTTATCTTCGATTGCTCGAGTAAAAAGAAAAAGGAACGCGCTTTAATAAGCGCGTTCCTTTTGATCAACCATAGTAAGCTTTTTTATACAACTCCTGCAGTTCAGTGATCAATGGATATCTGGGATTTGCATTGGTGCACTGGTCCTCGAAAGCATTTTCTGACATCCTCTCCAAAACAGCGAGAAACGTCTTTTCTTCAACGCCACATTCCTTTATGCTTTTTGGCAACGCAACGCGTTCCATCAAAATTTTGATTGCTTTCACCAGGTTTTGGATTTGTTCATCTTTTGTTTCGCCTCCAAAACCCATGAATCGTGAAATTTGCGCATATTTTTCATCAGCAATGAATTCTGAGTATTTCGGAAATGAAGTGAATTTGGTAGGTTTTTGCGCATTATATTCAATAACATGTGGCAGCAACAGCGCATTCGCTCTTCCGTGGGGAATGTGAAATTCACCACCTAATTTGTGTGCCAATGAATGATTGATCCCCAGGAAAGCATTGGTGAATGCCATACCGGCTATGCACGAAGCATTGTGCATTTTCTCACGGGCAATTTCATCATTTGGATTATCCCAACTTCGCGGAAGATACCGGAAAACCAATTCAATCGCTTTGAGTGCCAAACCATCGGTATAGTCGGATGCAAGGACAGATACATAAGCTTCAATCGCGTGGGTTAAAACATCCAATCCAGTATCCGCTGCAATGCTTTTTGGCATTGTATCAACAAATTGCGGATCGATGATCGCAACATCCGGTGTCAATTCATAATCAGCCAGAGGATATTTAATATTGCCGTTTTGTTTATCCGTGATGACTGCAAAGGATGTCACCTCAGAACCGGTTCCACTTGTTGTCGGAATCGCCACCATCTGTGCTTTCTTTCCCAGATTTGGAAAATGAAAGGCACGTTTCCGGATATCCATAAATTTTAATCTGAGCCCGTCAAAATCGGTATCGGGATTCTCATAGAACAACCACATCCCTTTTGCTGCATCGATTGCGGAGCCACCGCCCAATGCGATAATAACATCCGGTTGAAAGCGATTCATTGCCGCAACTCCGCGCTGGATCGTTTCAATGGATGGATCGGATTCCACTTCCGAAAAAACTTCATATTGAATGTGATCCGGACGTTTTCCGAGATAATAGGTTATTTTTTCTACATATCCCAACTTTAAAATAACTGGATCTGTGACAATAAATGCTCTGGTAATATTTTGCATTTTCTCCAGGTATTGGACCGAACCTCTTTCAAAATAGATTTTTGGAGGAATTTTAAACCATTGCATATTCACTCTCCTTTGCGCTAACCGCTTCTTATTGATCAGATTTACACTGGAAACATTGGCTGTTGTCGAGTTTCGTCCATAGGAACCGCAGCCTAAAGTGAGCGAGGGTGTGTTGGTATTATAAATATCGCCGATTGCTCCCTGAGAGGAGGGTGAATTGACAATGACCCGTCCGACTTTCATCTCCTGGCCATAGCGCACGCACAACTCATGGTCATTACTGTGAATGACAGCGGAATGACCGAGACCTCCCAATTCCAGCATCTTTTTTGCGTACTGAAATCCCTGATCCGAATCTTTGCAGACAAAATATGCCAAAACAGGAGATAGTTTTTCCAAAGAGAGTGGATAATCCAGCGATGGTTCAGGCAATTTTGCGAGTAGAATCTTCGTGTCAGCAGGCACAATGACTCCCGCCTGTGCAGCAATTTCAACAGCAGGATGACCGACAATTTTTGTGTTAAGCGAATTTTTTTCAGGAGGGAAAATAAAGTCAGATACTTTTTTTGTTTCTTCCTCATTTAAGAAATAACAGCGATTCTCTTTCATGAAAGTTTCAAAGGCTGTCTGTATTTCCTGATCGATGATCACTGCCTGCTCTGAAGCACAGATCATACCATTGTCAAAGGATTTAGACAAAATCAGATCAGTACAGGCACGATTAAGATCGACATTTTTGTTGATGTAGCAGGGTACATTCCCCGGACCGACACCCAGGGCGGGTTTACCGGCACTGTATGCAGACTTGACCATCCCGGATCCGCCCGTTGCCAGGATCATGGAGACTCCCGGGTGGTTCATTAATAAGTTTGTCGCTTCAACTGAAGGCATCTCTATCCATTGGATACAATGCTCCGGTGCCCCATGCTTAATAGCTGCTTCTTTGAGAATGCGAGCTGCCTCTGCAGAGCAATTTTGAGCAGACGGATGAAAACCGAAAATAATTGGATTTCTTGTTTTAATGCAGATCAGACTTTTGAACATCGTTGTCGATGTCGGATTGGTCACAGGTGTCACACCTGCCACAACTCCGACAGGTTCCGCAACTTCAATGTACCCTTCCATTTCGTTTATATCCACGACGCCAACAGTTTTTTGATCTTTAATCGAATGCCAGATATACTCTGTCGCAAAGATATTCTTGATATCTTTATCTTCAACGATTCCACGTCCGGTTTCTTCAAATGCCATTTTCGCCAGTTTGAAGTGGTTCTCTAATCCTGCAAGAGTCATGGCATGAACAATGTCGTTTATCTTCTCCTGATCCATTTTCATGAACTCTTTTAGCGCTTCTTCAGCGTTCTGAACCAATGTGTCGATCATTTTTTTCGGTTCAATCATATCTGTTTCAATATTTGATTTTGTTTTCATTTTTGTTCCCCTCCACCTCAAAACCATTATTTTTCTTGTAATTTGACCGCCAGATGTTTGGACAGAATTGCAAGCGAGACGGCCATATTTTCATTTTGAACTAAGATCTTCTGCGGAACATTCAATAAAACCGGTGCAAAATTCCAGATGGCACGAATGCCGCTGTCGACAAGCTGATCGCAGACAAGCTGTGCATATGCTGCAGGGACGGTGATAATTCCGATCTGGATGTTTAGCAGATGACATATTTCCGGTATTTTTTCCATCGGATAAACATATTTTGAATTGATGCTTCGATGAATCACAGTCGGATCTGCATCAAATGCTGCCAGGATATTTAATCCATATTCTGAAAAACCATCATAACAAAGTAAAGCCTGTCCCAATTTCCCTGCACCAACGATGACCGCATTGTTGACATCATCGTAGCCAAGATATGCTTTGATATCCTCTATGAGTGTACAGATATCAAAACCTTTATGCGGTTTTCCGCCGGAAGAACTGACAGCCGCCAAATCCTTCCGTACTTGAATTTCGTTCAGATTTAAATCGTTGGCAATTGCAGCTGCTGAAATAGACTGGTGTTCCTGGAAATCCAGTTTTTTCAAATATAAAAAGTATGCCGGCATGCGATTTAATGTTTGCTTGGATATCGGAGCTTTTTTTTGTTCTTTCATACTGATGCTATTCTCCTTGAAATATCGATATATTATTATCGATAAATTTATATCGATAATAATATATCGATATATAAAAAGCGTCAATATCCTTTTCATAGAATGTGACAAATTCAATTTTTATTCGAAATGTGGATTTTGGAATTGAGAAAAAAAGCGATGCCAAAAAGTTTGACAGAGTGTTAATGCTGATCCAACCAATATATTTTTATGAATAAAGGCCTACGAACCGATCTCCAATAATTAACGAAACCTGGATCATTGAGATGACCTGATCAACACTGTACAAATCTTGTCTGTGTTCCAAGTGTTAAGAAAGCAGAATCAGATCTGTCATTGATCCAGTAAATTTCGCAGGAATGCTCACGAATTCCACTGTTATATGCTCACAATCTGTTCATCGCAGCATACGGCAGTGCCCGGGCAGCTTCTTTTGATTAAAGGATTGTTTTTTCTGAATAAATTTTTATTATTTCAACGATCATCTCGGCGCAGTTTTCCAGGCTTTCTGCTGTGATGTGTTCAAACGGACCATGAAACGCATAACCGCCCGTGCATAAATTCGGACAGGGAAGACCTTGATAGGTCAGCCTGGCGCCATCTGTTCCTCCTCGTATTGGGACCAGGATCGGTTTGAAACCGACAGTTTCCATCGCTTTAACGGCTGAATCAATGAGATGCTGATGTGGTTCGATTAACGCAGCCATATTGGCATATTGTTCCGTGATCGATAATTGAACGGTCCCATCACCATATTTTTCATTCATCACTTTTTCAATGTGCTGCAGCATTTTTTTGCGCATTGCGAAGTTCTCTTGGGAATGGTCTCGGACGATATATTCCAATCTTGCACTTTCAACTGTGCCTTCCATTTTCGTCAAATGGAAAAATCCTTCGTATCCTTCCGTATTTCTGGGTGTGTCCGCAGAAGGGAGCATGTTGTTGATTTCAAACGCTGCCAACGAAGCGTTCAGCATGATATTTTTGGCGGAACCTGGATGAACATTGACACCTTGTATCTGGAATACTGCTTCGCATGCATTAAAATTCTCAAAATTGATTTCGCCTTCCTGCCCACCATCCACTGTATATGCAAATTCCGCTGTGAAAAGATTTCTGTCAAAAAAATCAGTTCCTTTACCAATTTCTTCATCAGGAGTAAATGCGATACATATTTTTCCGTGGGGAATACTTCGCTGTGTGACTTTTTCGCATGCGGTCAGTATTTCTGCAATGCCGGCTTTGTTGTCAGCACCCAATAAGGTTGTCCCATCTGTTAGGATAAGCGTTCTTCCTTTTAAAGAAGCCAAATGTGGGAAATCATTTATTGTCAGACACCGGTTCCCTTTTTTCAGAAAGATGTCGTTTCCATCATAATTTTCAATTATCTGCGGCTGAATGTCTCTGCCTGAAAAGTCCGGACTTGTATCCATATGGGCAACAAATCCAATGACAGGTGCATTTTCACAGTCAGGCGTAGCTTCTAATGTCCCATACACATAGCAATGTTCCGAAACTGAGACATTGCTCATAGCCAGATTCTTCATTTCTTCTGCCAGTTTATTTGCAAGGTCAAACTGAATATACGTGGATGGGGACGTATCGGAAGCTGAATCCGATGTGGTGTTAATTTTGACGTAATTAATAAATCGCTCCGTTGCTTTCATGGTGTTTCCTCAATTTAATAGATGACTGCTTGATCCTGGATTTTAGCAGTAATTCGAAATATAAAAAGAATTTTTTATTGTTCTTATTGTTTTGCACTTTGCGCAAAACAATAAGAACAATAAATTTTCTTTCTCTATTCGAAAAGTCAATCCAAATTTTGAATTGCTGGGATTTTAGCATCGTTTGGATTCGAAGAAATAAAAACTCCTGGAAAGAAATTATTCTTCTTCTTCATATATTTGTGTATGGGCATTCAATGCTGCGAAATTTCGTAGCGTTGTTCAAAAAATCTGATATGCTATTTCCTGGAACCTGATCGAAAAGATTAAAGGTATAGTGCATTTAAAAAAAACAGCGAAACCAGAATTCATTGGAAATTCATTTTCGCTTTTATTAATCTTCTTAATCGTTTATGCACGATCAATTCCAAATTTTTGAACAGACAGAAGAGTGCGGTTCATTTTTGAAACTGAATTACGTAATGTTTTCGCTGTCCTCAGTTTCTGTTTCCGGTTCTTCTTTGTTTTCCAGTTTCTTTTTTGCAACCCGAATTAAATCATCATACAACAAACCATCATCCGGAAATTGGGAGATGCCGATGCAGATGGATAATTTCATTTTTTCAGTAAAATTTTGGCGCAAGCGGTCAATTAGAAAATGGGCATTTCGTTGAAGTGTATTCGGAAGAACGATGACATAATAATCATTCATCTCCACAAACACATCGGTTTCGCGGATTGTTGCATAAAAAATCTTTAATACATCATTGGCTAAATACTGTTTGAAAAATTTGCCCAGAATCCGATATTTCCATCGTTTCTTGATCGTTTCGAAAGATTGAAAATCAGGTTCTATCAGGAGTAAGGTCAGCGGGTATTCGTACCTGCGGCTACGATTGATTTCATAATTGATGATTCGGTCGGATTCGTTATGATCAAAAACATTGGTTGGGACATTGGAGAATGCCAGTTTTCGGGATGCACTGACGATTTCCTCAAAGGAATTCTTCATATCGCTGGCTAAAATCATGCCTATTAAAACGAAAAGCAGTTCGATTAAAAATGTGGTGATGTTCAGGTCGCCAAGCGCTGTGTGTGCCATGTAATAAATCATTGTATAAAAGATCACACAAAGAAACGTCTGAGCAAACATCGTCAGGTATTTTGGAGGATCAAAGACAAAAACGATAATATAAACAAACAGAATGTAGATATAGGTGATCGTCGATATCTGAATGCTGATTCCTGAGATATTCAGCATATCGATATTACCGAGACCAAAAGCATAAATGATCATCAATAACACAGAAAATCCTATTTTGTCCATTCGATTCTCCTTTCCCCCGTGATTCTCGTTTCCAATGTTATATAAATTCTATTATAAGCTGAGAAAAAAGTTAGCTTTCAATTAATATTTGGAAACAATTTCTTCGGATCATTTTCCAAAACATCACACATATCAATTATATATAATATTATAATCGACATTATTCAGAAAAACGGCTTTTAAGAAATTATGAGTTTAAACCAGTGCAAATTTATTGCATCTGTCACTCAAACTGTATTTCGAAATACAGGGAAGATGATTTCTCAATATTTCGAAAAGCAGTTTGACTTCGCCATCAGCAATTCGAAATTTGGAAAAGCCCTTTGAGAAAAA
>JAPKMT010000058.1 GCA_026645735.1 Flexilinea sp. | reverse complement strand
GGTGTCCCGACGACCACAATCATCAGCGGGGTGTTGCCGGATCAGGAAACATATGAAATCGGGGACGAGCTGGAAGTCTACGTCAATGTCGTCCCGCAGGAAAGCCGAAGCGAGAGCTTGAGTGGCACGATCACCGTCACAGACGGTTACTCCTCCTGCACCATCAAGCCAGGCGGGGAGAATCATTGCAGTCTGAAACTCATCAGCAGTCTGTCCACAGCCATAACGGCAGCGTATTCCGGAGATGCAACTTATGCACTCTCCACTTCGGATGCCTTCCCGATTCAGATTACTGCCCATAAGGGTATTCCGACGACCACTACCATCAGCGGAGTTTTTCCGGATCAGGAGACGTACGAAATCGGGGAGGAACTGGAAGTTTATGTGAATGTCATCCCGCAGGAAAGCCGAGCGGAGAGCATGAGCGGCACGATCATCGTCACAGATGGTTACTCCTCCTGCACCATTAAGCCGGGCGGGGAGAATCATTGCAGTCTGAAACTCATCAGCAGTCTGTCCACAGCCATAACGGCCGCGTATTCCGGAGATTCAAATTATGCACCTTCCGCTTCGGGTCCCTATCCGATCGAGGTGGCTCAACATGCCGGTGTCCCGACGACCACAATCATCAGCGGGGTGTTGCCGGATCAGGAAACATATGAAATCGGGGAGGAACTGGAAGTCTACGTCAATGTCGTCCCGCAGGAAAACCGAAGCGAGAGCCTGAGTGGCACGATCACCGTCACAGACGGTTACTCCTCTTGTACCATCCAACCGAAAGAAGATAACTTCTGCACGCTGAAGTTAATTAGCAGCCTGGCAACAGAAATCATCGCGGTTTTCTCCGGAGACGAGATCTTTGCCGCGTCTCAGTCTGAACCATTCCCGGTTACGATTTCCATGGTAAATATCAGTGCATCGCTGCAGCCGATGAAATTTATCGACTGCGATATGTACATTGCCGATCCGGATCATCACATCATGAGCCAGACAGATCCATCCCTTTCACCAGCCGTGCGCTACTTCACGCTGGATTCCAGCTTTCTCGCCGGCAGCGGTTTCTTTGTCCAGGTCACATTGAATGCGAAAAGCGGACAATTCGGAGCGGATCCCGGAACGGTTGCCGGTTCGCTGTGCAGTCAGACCAATCCGGATTACTGCATCAGCTCATCTATGGGGACGGTTGCCCGGGACGCCTGGAATTTTACCCAGGCAACGGCAGTTATCGAATTCCCAATTATCCATTACAGCGGTAATTTTAAGTTGAAGATCAGTTATTCCGGAGATGGTATTCTCTTCGGAGAAAACAGCGCTGGTTTTGAAGTGCGCGGTTTTCAGAAAGCATTCCTGATGCTCATCCCAGCGGAAGTGACGAATCCTGCAGATTTTTCTACGCCATCCATTCGATGGCCAAACATCACTGCTTCCGAATTGCGCGGAACAGATTACTTCTTCAACGCGTACTATTTGATGGGCGGGAAGACCGACTGCCCGATAAAACTGGACGCTGACACGTTTCCAAAACCCGCAGGATTTCACATCAAAGTCCAGGTGGCGGATTCTGTTTTCGGATCAAATCAGACGGACAACGCATGGCAGTCACTGCTGACCTCCAGCGGCTATGAATCTGAAGTGATCGCCAGACTGCAGCCCAATTTCATGGACTGGCTGCCCGCTGCGTGTACCTGGCAAAACAACAGCAATAGTTGGCAGATCCGCTGTGACGAGGTTGGTATCATGGAGCCATCCACCCTGACATATTCCGCCGATGAACAGGATCCGAACTACCAGGTTTTTGATTCGGAGGATATGGACCGTGACTCGGATCTTCGGATTCAAGCCGAAATCGGCAAATATTTATCATTTCTGGATGTCGGGCATCTGACACAGCCGCTGACTGCAGACACAGTTTATTGGATTAATTACCGAAAGGGCACCGTTTTTGACAAATTTGTCGGCAAGTATTGTTCTGATATCATCAATCCGACAGGAACCCGTACCGTTTCGTATTATTTGCTCGATGCCCATGGAGAACCCGCCAGCCAGGTCATCAACCTGACGCCGTTCGTCCTTTCCCGTTCACAAATGGATCCTTTGTCGCCCTATCGGACTCCTTCTATTGAAGCGCCGGTAGCCATCAGTGCATCCGGGGGAATTGCCCCGCTTTCTGTACTGCTGCCCTATTACGGATATACCGCTGACGGACAGATTATTGATTTGAACAATAAAGCCAGGATTAAAAATTACGGTTGTTCTGTATCCGGTGAAAATTCGATTCTCATCACTTCTTTCAGCGGCACGTTGTCGGATGGTGTTGATTGTAATGACGGAACCGGTATCAAGGTCAACGTTTCCTCTTCCTTTTGTCAGCTCAGCTTTGCCGCATCTGCCGACGGACTGCCGGTTATTGCCAGTTTTTCCGGAAACGATAGCGTGGTAGGTTCACAGAAAGAAATTACATTGGATGTCAATCCTCCTGCCAGCGGAACACGCCTGATGATGATGCCGGATCTGCACATTGAGACTGCCACAGCACCCGATCCGACTTATGAGGCTACAACGGTACCCGATCCGATTGTAGAAACGGCTGTTGTTCCGCAACCGGTGACTTTACTTCCGTCTTTGGTGAATACCGCTTCCGATTCACCTGCATACACGCTTTTCACAGGCGATGAATACCTGCTCAAACTCACTGCCAGTGTGCCGCTGACCGCTGATGCGTTTCTCAGTGCCAATGTGCCGCCGATTTTATCAGCCGCATTACTGGATTTGGAGAAAAGCACCTGTCAGAATTTCTTCAATACGGATTTTTCCAGATTGATCATCCCCGGAAGTGAATTCTCCAGTGAACATTTGAATACATTCACCTGTTCAATTGTCTTTTCATCGGAGACGATCCAGTCAGGACTGCAGACGATGAATTTTGATCTGCAATCCTCGTCAGAAGGAGCAGCTCCATTTCAAATGACGCCTTTCAGTTGGAGCGGATTGCCGGCCGTTGTCAGCCGACACAGTCTGACCTACCTTGCGGAGATTCGCGACAACGCCGGAAATCTGTTATGTTCTTCAATGTATCCTGCTTGCGGCAGCATGTATGCCGGTGATGTCTATCAGCTTTCCGTACAAATACCAGCCGTTTCAGATGAAATCACGGCAAACCTCATCAGACAATTGCCTGATCATGAAGAACTGGGACAAGCGGTCATCACCTGGCCGGAAGATTGGGCTGAAAGTATTCGCATTTCGCATGTCCTTCAGAATCAAAATGGCATCGAGGGCTTGTGCTCCATCGATGCCAGCAATCAGACCGTTCTGCCAGTTTTCCATGAAACGGGTACCGCTTCCGGTCGGATAGCCTGTCTTTTTGTCCCCGGACAAATCCTTCCGGGTTTTGCCGGAGCGCTGCAGTTTTCCATCGGATCGTCCCGTTTTCAATTCCAGGATGCGCAGCTCTTTTTTCCCGGTATTGTGGAAAAACGTGTTGTAACGCTGAGTTCATCGCTTTCTCTGCAGATGAATCCGGAAGAAAATGGCCCGGTAACGGAAGAAATCAGCAGCAATCAGGTGAACCGCCTTTACCGGACCATTCATCCTTCCCCCGGTCAAATGGCATTTACAGGGGGGATTGCAGCCTATACATTATCCGGATCGATCAGCGGAATTTCACAGGGGAATGATCCACTGCCCTCGGATCAGATACTGGTCCGCTGGAACTTGCTTGATATATTATTTGCTGCAGGAGAATTGCCGCCTTGTTTTTCTCCTGCCGGAGATGGATGGTTTCAGCTTGGAATTTTATCCGCCGGAGGCGACGGAACCTGGCGATCATCCTGTCCGCTGCAATTTCCTTCCTCGATTGCAGAAAACACTGCCGGCGGCATACTTTCGATGCGATTACAATCCGTTCTTTTTGAGGATTCCATCGAGATCTCAATCGCTGAACACCCTTTTCATCGGGAAGAAGTGCATGCGGTTGTCTCCGTACCGGAACAGCTTAAATTATCGACTGATTACAGCCTGGAAGTCAATTTGAATCCTGCATCAGCGCCATTGTCAGAATATGCCCGATCACTGCTGCGGTATGATCCGTCTCTCCTCATTACACCGGTCTGGATTCATCAGTCTGTCCTGGCATGCAGTGATTCGAATCTGTTGAACGAATCATTTCGGACTTCCTGTGCTTTTCGCTTTGATTCCATTCCGGAGATCAACACGGAATCGGATATCTCGTTGGCCATTTCATCCGCCATTCCATCGGATCTGCTTTCGTTCGTTCTGGAATCCGCTTCAACTGCGGAACGTCAGGATGTATTTTCCATGCCGCCCGTTTCCAGAATCAATCTGACACTCCACACGAAGCTGTTTCATCTGGATACAGAGATGCAGATTCCAGCAAACAACGAAGACGTCTTTTTGATCCAGGATCCCTATACGCTGCAAATTCTGGCAGAATTTCCAGATACTGCTGACCAGGTTCCGCCAGTGACCATGCAGAATACCGTTGTCAGGATAAATTGGCCGCTGCTGGCCTCTCCGGCTTTGTCTGGAAGCTGCATGGATCCAGCCGGGTCGGTTTCGCTTCCGTTTCAATTTAATGATTCCTCGCAGCAGTGGATTGCCGAATGCAATTTTTCACTCATCCAGGGTGACCTGCCGCTCACAGAGGCAGAAAAGGTTATGTCGGTCATTTTGGACGACCCGGATTTTGAAACCGTGATGCTGCCACAGGGGCAGCCATTCCTGATGCCGGGTCAAATCCAAAAGAAGCAGCCGATGCTTTCCTTCAGCCCGATTTATCGGACAGGAAATTCGAATGAGCTTTTGGATACACAAATCCCTGTCGGTTCTGAAGCTGCCATCGATTGTTACTTTGAAGGAGACCCTGCTGCTTACAATCCGGACGGGTTGGTAGTACAGACCAATTCCGGCGAGATGCTGGATTGTTTGAATAACGGGACCACGAAAACATGCCGCATTCCTGCCAGTTGTACAGATGGAGCGCCTTTTCCGGATACGACCCCATACCCGGAAAAGTGCAGCGCTGAAATGACCATCCATGCGATTTATCCCGGAGATTTTGTCCATCAGTCTGCTGAAATCAGTTCACCGGGGTTGACCATTGTCCGCAATACATTGGATATCATAACACCACCGGATGACCAGTTTGCGAAAGATTTCCTCCATCATATTTGGCAAAGCGCTGAAGACGGGCAAAGCTGGAATATCGTTTCGATTTCGGCAGGAGACTGGGGTCTGGATACCTTTTTGATTCGGGATGTCCGCTCCACTTCTTCGGGAATCCAGTACCGATCTTATCCGATTCAGGCTGATTTTCAATGTTCCAATCCCGCCATTGCACCGGATCCATCGCTTTTCTCATTGGAAATCACCTTCAAAAAATCAAACTTTGGAATGATTTCTGAAGAAATAATTTCGCTGAAGCCCGTTTCAATCGATTTATCCGGTCATCATCTGAGCTTTGAAATGAACTTCGGAGAGAATGCGGCGACAGAGGATGGTAGTGTGATTTCAGAAAAAATGGCGCAAATCATGAGCATTGAAAAAATCAGCATCCGCTATGCAGGTGATCCATTCATTGTCGCAACAGAAGTTCCATTTCAGTCTGAAAATTTAGCCTATCCTATAAAAGTGGTTTCGATGATCGAGCAGCAGCTTTGGCAGGATTCCGGTCAGATAGGATTTGGCGATGCCGCAGGTGCCGAAGCAGGCGGAATTCAATTTCGCCTGTTCTGTTCTCAGCAATTTCAACCCCTGAATTGTTTTGCTGAGCCTCCGGATCCAGAGCTTTCTGAGCAGAATGGATGCTGGGGAACGGTGAATCTGCCGCAGGAATCCAATCCAATCATTTTTACCTCGGATTTATACGTACCGCGCTGTTACCTGCTGGGAATAAAACAGTTGGATGCTCATGATCAAATCTGGCTGAGCGATTCATACAATGAAGGATTGTGAATAATCATGCCATTTTTTTGATCATTTGCAATATGCAGAATACTAACAATGACGCTCCCCTCACCTTGCCTCTTCCCAAAGGGGAGAGGGATACGGTTCCTTCTCCCTTTCAGGGAGAAGGGCAGGATGACATTCTATGTAGTTCTTATGGTTTTGCGCTTCGCGCAAAACCATAAGAACAACTCATTTTCTCTCTATTAGAAAAGCACAATATTTCAAATTGCTGGAGTCGCCGATCCATCTTTTCGAAACATCAAGAATACGATAAAATGAGGTGAGCCAACATGATTTTCATGTCGTATCAGCAATTCGATTTTTTAACCGTCTTTTCTCATGAAAAGAGAAAAAAATCTCTCCATATTTCGAATTACTGATGAAGTGCATAACTGAAAAGTCTGGTATCTGGATACTCTAATTTTTGTTCAAAAAATGTTCTACGAATTTAATTCCATCAAAAGAGTATAAAATGGCAAAGAGACTGAATCAGGTTTACTACTTCATCCTTTTCCTGTCGTTCCTTTTATTATGCTGGATTCAAATTGCAAATCAATCCGGTAAAGTTCTTAGCATGCTGGACGGAGAAGATTTTCAGCCATTTAATACAGGTTGGATGGCGGAAAAGGAAGGAACATACACGCCAATCAACGAACTGCCGGAAACCATCAGCGTTCCCGGACAGCGTGAAATTGTTTTAAGCAACACACTTCCGAAATACCAGACGGAAGATATGATATTATCTTTTCGCACCTTTCACCAGGCATTGAAAGTGTACATCGATGGAAGTCTGATATATGAACTGGATGCATCGCGGGATCCTCTGAAAAAAACACCGGGCAATGCATGGAACATGCTCCGGCTTAATGCAGATGACCAGGGAAAACCGATTGAAATCCATTTTTTTCCAGCATACCCAAAACAAGTTCGACAAATCAACGAATTCTTCATTGGCAACCGGCTTGATATTGTACGGCATGAGGCTGCTGCTTCCGCGATTCCATTTATCACCTGTGTCCTCATCCTGATCATCGGTATCATCGATATTTTTCATGGGTTGACGCTCAAAACAGCCAATGGAATCAACCAGCGGTTTCTTTTTCTTGGTCTTTTTTCCATCATTTTTGCAATTTTATCCGCAACCGAGAAAAGTATCACTATGCTGTTGTTCAAGGATCAATTTCTATTCTCCTATGTCCCTTACATCGGACAACTGGTAATTCCTTTTCCAATAATTATCTATTTCCGGGAAACTTTTCCAACTGGGAAAAACACACTGATTGATTCTGCCTTGATCCTTAATCTGACAGCGTGTCTGATTGAGATCGTGTTGTTTTTCCTGGGGATTGCCGATTTTCACGAATCGGGTTTGATCGTACAAAGTGTATTTTTCTATGCAGCATTCGTTGCAGCCATCCAAATGATTCGGTCTTTCAGGACTCAAAATTTTCCTGAAAGACATCGGAAATGGATTTATTATACGATTTCCATCATCTTGGTTTTTTCTGTTCTCATCGATATATATCGGGCTTATACACAATCCCCGGACGATTTTTCCTTATTCACCCGTTTTGGATTGATGGCCTTTCTAACGGTTCTTGGTTTTGAGACAGAAACTGAAAATCAGCGATTAATGGAAAAAGGGATCCAGATGGATATGGTCAAACAGATGGCCTATCGGGACATTCTGACCGGAATTCGAAACAGAATGGCTTTCAAAGAAGATCTTGAAGCCGTCAATCAGAATGTGTTCCAGGATTACCGGCTGGTCATGATGGATTTGAATGGTCTGAAAAAGGTCAATGATCATTTTGGACATTCTGCAGGAGATTTGTATATTATCAACTGCGCAAAAATTATTTCAGAAGCCTTTGCCGATTTTGGTTACAGTTATCGTTTGAGCGGAGATGAATTTTGCAGCATTTTAAGAAAATGCAGCAATACCTCCTATCAATCTTGTATCCGTTATTTGCGTCAGGAATCCGATAAAATGACTAAAAAATCAGATTTTCCATATAGTGTTGCAGTCGGCAACGCAAAATTCGAAGCTTCGTTGGACAGAGATCTGATGAGCACTCTGAGCCGGGCTGATGGACTCATGTTTCAGAACAAGGCAGAAATGCGAAAAAGATCTGAAGATCTGGTGCCATGGATACAACAGAATAAAGGAATGAGCTGATTGATTTTATGATAAAAAAACTCAAACTGATTTTTTTTCTGATATTGCTTTTTGTAATCGGCATATTGACCTGGATTGAAGTCCGATATCAAGCCAAACCCGACGTGATGCCAGGCAGTTATACGGCCTCTTTCAATAAAGGCTGGATGTATGAAAAAGACGGTGTAATGATTGAAATCGCTGACGCCTTTCCGCAACAAATCGCCGTACAAAACCAGGATGAAGTCATTTTGAGGAATACGCTTCCAGATACGGATACGGAGGATTTGGTTTTGGCCTTTTTCTCCTATCACCAGCTGATTCGTGCATATATCGATGGAAAATTGATTTATCAGCTTGATCTGTCGCGTGATCCATTCAACATAACACCGGGTGTAGTTTGGAACCGCATTGACCTCCCACACCAATTACGAGGAAAAACAATTGAAATTCATTTTCAGCCTGTCTTTTCCGACCTTCTGGGATATCAAATCGGATTTCGCATTGGAAGTCGCTACGAAGTTGCAGAGAAAGAATTTTCAGAACGATTCGTCCCATTTCTGTTTTGTGTGGCTACCCTCATCTTCGGGTTGTTGTTTATTGCGCGATCCTTCTTTTTTCGAAGAAAAACAAGAAATTTCAGAAAAATATTTTATTTAGGCATCTTTGCAACGGCTGTCGCAGTATGGTCATTAACTTTGACCAACCTTCCGCAGATGTTATTGAATGTTTCGGTTTTGAATAATTACATAAAGTACGCCGGATTTTTATTTGTGCCATATCCGCTGCTTTTATATGCCAGAGAATCCTTCACGGAAGAAAAAAATCGCTTGATTCAGTATGCATTAAGAATAAATTTGTTACTCATCGTTGTCCAATCCTTCCTGCATTTCACAAGAATCACAAATTTCCGACGAATGCTGCCGGTCACCCATTTGTTTTACCTTTTTACGCTTCTGATTATCCTCTGGGTGATGCTGAAGTCGATTCACCGGGAATGGGGACATCAGAATTGGCGGCGATGGATAGACTACATCGGTACGCTGCTGATAACACTCGCTTCTGCCGCAGATACTATTCATTATTATCAGGCTTTTTCAGCCGATAATGCCAGATTGTTCCGCATTTCCGTATTCATTTTTCTGTGTTTTCTGGGTTATAAGAAAAATTATGAGAGCCAGGTTTTAATGGCACAGGGAATTCAAACAGAAACGATCCGCAAAATGGCCTTTGTGGATGTGCTGACCGGTATCCGTAACCGGGCTGCTTTCATGCAGGATCTGAAAGAAATCCATCTGAAAGACTTTTCTCAAATCCGCCTCATCATGCTGGATATGAATAATCTGAAATTCATAAATGATCAGTTTGGTCATTCTACCGGAGATTCCTGCATTATTCAGGCAGCGAAACTGATTTCCAGTGTATTTCAAGAATTTGGACGCAGCTATCGTCTCAGCGGTGATGAGTTTTGCAGTATTCTCTGGAATTGTTCTGATGCTGATTATCAGATTTGTATGGAGGAGCTGCGAGCAGGAGAAGAAAGAATCAACGCAGGAATTCCTTACCAGATTCAGATCGCCTGCGGATCCTCAATTTTCGATCCGCAGAAGGACTCCGATCTGATTGCCACATTGAAACGGGCGGATGCGAAAATGTATGAAAATAAACAATTCCTCAAAATGAATGGAAATGAATGATTCCTTGAAGGAACTATTCCCCCTCACCTTGCCTCTCCCCAAAGGGGAGAGGGATACGATCCCTTCTCCCTGAAAGGGAGAAGGGCAGGATGTGGGTCTTTTGTCAGATTAAGATAAACATGCTATGCATCGAATCAAACCTGAAATACTCAAACATGCACGCGAATTGCGCCGCCCCCTGACTCCTGCAGCGAAAATCCTCGGGCATCACTTGCGTAACGCGCAGCTGAAAAGAATCAAAGTTCGCCGACAACACCCGATTGGAAAATTTATTGTCGATTTTTACTTTGCTCAATACAAACTCATCATCGAAATCGACGGAGATTCCCATGCTGCCCAAATTGATTATGATCGGATCAGCACTCACTGTAACCGCAACTGTAACACTTTCGGCAGCCTTCTTCATTGATCACCGAAGCTTGCCCGCATTCCGGACATAGGTCGCCAATTTTCAGCATCGGTGTTTTGACTCGCTCAGTTTCCTTCGGAGCGGGATCCTCCGCATGGATCACAGCAGGATGATCATCGGGTTGTGTAATTCGTTCCATTCGTTCTTCCATGTATTCTGCCAAAACTTGTGCCAATCCATCCGGAAGTGAACGAACACGCCCCGGTCCAAAACCAAGACTGCGTCCGCCGCCAATATCGCGCAATTGCTTCTCGACTTCACCCAGCCTGCGGACCGGTTCCACCGGAGATGACAATCGCAGCGTAAATGAAATCAGGCGGCCAATAGCTTCAGAAATTGCTGATGTTTCTGAACCGGCTTTGGCCGTATTGATAAAAACTTCAAAAGGCTGGTTACCGCCATTTTCATTGATCGTAATAAATGCTCTGCCTAACGGAGTTTCCGAGCGATAAGTAAATCCGCGCAGCGCTCGCGGACGCGGCTTTTTGCTCTCATGCCAGAGCGGAATTTGTGGGCTGTCTTCCTTTTCTTCCCCTGAGATCATCGGCAGTAATTGTGTGGATGTATCGACTTTCTTCTCTGCAGTTGAGCGGGTTTCCAGAACCACTTTTTCCCGGGATCCGGTTACATAAACAGTAATCCCTTTACAGCCTAATTCCCATGCGAGCTGATAAGCTGCCGCTACTTCGTCTGGTTTGGTCCCTGCTGGGAAGTTCACCGTCTTGGAAAGGCTGTTGTCGACAAAAGCTTGCAGTGCTGCCTGCATACGGACGTGTTCTTCCGCGCTGATATCCGAGGAAACGACAAATACATCCCGTAAATTCTGAGGTACTTTTTCTAAATTCTGGCATGTGCCATTTTCCATGATGGCATCCACCAGTTCAGAGATTTCCTGGCTATTCAAACCGCTGCGCAGCATTGCTTTTTCAAAAAGCGGGCTGGCATAGGAGAGCAACACATCCTTTCCGTTGTCATTCATATGGCGAATATAAGCCAACGCAAAGGCTGGTTCACAACCGTACCCCTCACAGCCAGTCACTGTTGCAATGGTTCCGGTAGGTGCAATCGTTGTCTGTGCTGCATTGCGAATCCCATTTTTCTGAATTCCCTGGAAAATCTCATCCCATTTGATGTCTGGACGGTTCCAATGATGCGCATAAGGCTTAAGGGGCTGTGGAATCTCCCAGGTGATATTTGCGGGATCATAGATCGAATTGGTAATTGCAGGGAAAGCACCGCGTTCTTTTGCCAACTGAATGCTGGTTTTCATGGAATGGAATCGTACAAATTCCATAACCTGAGAAGCAAATTCCTGACCTGTTTCAGATCCATAGCGGATCCCGGCAGAAAACATCAGATCTGCCAAACCCATTATGCCCAATCCAATGCGGCGGGCATTCCGTGCGGCATCTTTTAATTGCGGAACAGCAGGGACATATGCATTGACATCAATCACATCATCCAAAAAGCGGGTGGCAAGAACTGTTGTTTGTTCCAGCTTCTTCCAATCCACCGATCCATCCTCTAACGTATGCTGAGCCAGATTGATGGATCCAAGGCAGCAATTTTCATATGGACCAAGCCATTGTTCACCGCAAGGATTGGTTGATTCAAGCTGATACAAATTGGGAACGGGATTGTAGCGATTTGCCTGATCGATAAAAAGCACACCGGGTTCACCATTATGATGTGCCTGTTCCACAATCTTTTGAAACAGGTCCCGTGCGCGCACCGTTTTAAACACTTTCAGCGGAATCCCTTGTCTGCGGGCAGTATCAGCATCTCCATCAAAGTCTTTGCATAACGGGGATGTCAGATCCGGATAAACGAGATCCCAATCCATGTCATCATTCACCGCTTGCATGAATTCATCTGTGATGCCTACCGATATATTGAAATTCGTGATCGAATTTTCGTTCGTCTTGCAACTGATGAAATCCTCGATATCCGGATGATCGATGCGCAGTGTAGCCATATTGGCACCACGGCGTGAACCACCCTGGGCGACCTCCCCAAACGCATGATCATATACTCTTAGAAAACCAACCGGACCGGTTGCCTGTCCGGATGACGATTTGACAATCGTCCCTTTTGGACGAAGCCTGGAGAAAGAAAATCCATTTCCTCCGCCAGTCTGTTGTATTAAAGCGGCATCACGCAGTGTCTGAAAGATACCGGTTGATTTTTTTCCCATATCGTCACTGATCGGCAGAACAAAACACGCCGCCAGCTGTCCAAGCGGTGTACCAGCACCTGTAAAAGTTGGGGAATTCGGGAAAAACAGTTTTAAACTCATGAGTCGATAAAAATCTTTTGCGGTATTCTCCACATTTCCGCTGTAATTCTCTTCCGCGAGCGCGATGTGATATGCAACACGCCAGAACATCTCATCAATCGTCTCTACCGGCTCTCCTTTTCCACCACGCCGAACATAACGCTTTGTCAGCACCTGAATGGAATTATCTGTCAATGAGATCGATGGCAGTCCCTCCGGAAGTGGTGGTGTACTCAGGTTATTTAATAAAGTTTTTTGGTTCCCCATATTTTCCTCTCTTTAATTACTTTCAGCAAGCAGCCGATCGATTTCATCACGCACCGAATGCAAATCAGATAACTGCAGATAAACAATGGCATATCGAATATAAGCAATATGATCCAGTATCTTCAGACCCGCAATCACCTTATCTCCGATGAATCGTGAGGACACTTCTCGTTTCCCTTCCATTTGCAGTTCCCGCTCAATATCATCCACAAGCTGTTCAATTTTTTGAGCAGAGACTGGACGTTTTGCACAGGAAATTCGTATTCCTTTGATCAATTTTTCGCGATCATATTCTTCCCTGGTTCCGTCGGTTTTAATAATCACCGGAGTATTAAGATATGGCCGTTCATATGTATTAAAGCGTTTTCCACAGCGCAGACATTGTCGGCGTCTGTGAATTCGAACACCTTCATCCTTGTCTGTGTCTATGACTTTTGTATGTTGATTTCCGCAAAAAGGACAATTCATTTTTTTCCAATACTGATTTTCAGTTGAAATTCGGAATAAAAAAGGTTTGTTTTCAGGTAACCATCAGAACCAATTAAAACAAACCATTTATTAGTCATTCACAAATAGTTAATCATTTATCAAAACACTATATATGGCATGGTTTGATCTTTTAAATCCTCTATTTGTGGTTTGAAAATTTTAGCATGGTTCCATTATTCTGACAAGTCGTTTTTTGATATTTTCATCTTAAATTTTATTGTGTGGAAATCAGGCGTTATCTGTGTGTTTCAGAATGGAACAAAAACCACGAAAAAGGTATATACGAAGTCATTAAAATAAATATTTAAAATTTATATAACCTTTTGCACCAGAAAAATAGGTCCAGCAAATTATCGAATCCATATAGAAAAGTGATGAATATCCGAATAAAACATGACACAATGAGGAACAATTCGGATTATTATTAATTTCCTTATTAATCGGTTTCCACGAAATGATATGGATTCCATCAGCAATTTAAAATAAGGGGCAGTAATTCGTAATTTGGAAAAATCTTTTAAGAAATAAGAGAATACATGTCTTTTTTTTTGAATGCAGAGAATTTTTTTCTGGTTCGAATTTCCTTCCTCAATTTTTAAGAAGAAATAGTAAAATCGAATCAGTAATTCGAAATTTGTAAAAGCCTTTTGAGAAAAAAGAGAAAACTTGTTGTTGTGTTGTTTTTGCGCTCCGCATAAAAACAACACAACAACAAATAATTATCCCCAAATTTCGAATCGTTGAAATCGAATCATCAGAATTGATTTTTTGGAATATTTTATATATTGAGACAAATATGCCTGATTTTATATTGGATATCGTTCCAATTCATGAGCAAATAGAGTTTTTACTACGGGTCATTCTTGCAGCAATTTTTGGCGCTGCCATTGGTTATGAACGCAAAAGACGCGTTAAAGAAGCCGGAGTACGGACACACCTGATTGTCTGTCTTGGTTCAGCGCTAATGATGATTGTTTCCAAGTATGGATTCGAGGATATCGTCAATCTTGCCGGAATTAAAGTAGATCCCACTAGAGTTGCTTCGCAAATAGTATCCGGAATCGGTTTTTTGGGAGCCGGTATGATTTTCGTAAGGAAACAAACGGTCAATGGATTGACCACAGCAGCAGGTATTTGGACAACGGCAGGAATCGGCATGGCAATTGGCAGCGGGCTTTATTTCATCGGAATGATTTCTGCAGCGCTGTTGATTTTGCTGCAAACTATCCTGCACAAAAATGCTGATTTCTTTCATATTCCAATGACTGAATCTATTGAATTGAGAGTAATTAACCGTCCGGATGTATTAAAAGATTTGCGGGAAATTTTTCATAAGCAGAATATCGAAATTGTCAACATTAAAGTCGAGAAAATCGGTGAACGAACCATCGGAATCGATATTTTGGCAAAATTCCCGCACAATTATCACCCGGATGAAGTTATGCTGATGTTTAATAATTTGGATTACGTGATTTCAATCGAGCTTTAGAGCCAATCGGAGACAAACAACGGACTGTTTTTTCCGAAAGCGGAACCATACAAAATAAGAAAGAATCTCTTTCCAGAGATTCTTTCTTAATCCAATTATCTTTTACAAAAAGTTTAAATTTATTTTCTGTTGTTGTGTTTTGCATATCGCGGTTGAATCATGAAAAACAGCAGAAGCACAAGGCTGAGAATCGAGACAACACAACCCGTTGGCCAGCCATGCGGTATAAAACGCAATACAAGTTTTTTTGATCCCTCCGGAATTTCCAGACCAATCAGACTTTGCATCACCGGAGCAACCGCAATTTCTTTTCCATCCAGTATTGCCTTCCAACCCGCATCATAAGGGATTGAAGTCAGCAGGAAGCCTCCGTCTGAGCTATCGGAAAATGTCATTTGCACACCAGTGTTACCGGTCTTTTCAATCGATGGAGCTGACTGACGTACCCTCACTGCCAACGCAGCAAATCGATCCATATCCAATGCATACGCATAGACACCTTCATAATAAAGATCTTCTTCTCCGGTTTCAATATGAATTGTTAATTCATCACCTGCCGGATATCCGCCAAGGTTCACCAGATAGGGAGTATAGTTTTCGTTTTGATCAAAAACCTGTTCCTCATTCACCCAAACGTTGTAATTCAGACTCACATTGGGCATAAAAAGCACATGCGGCCGATTATCTGTGATTCGAAGCTGATAATCAGCCTCTGCCGTCTGAGAAGTATCGACGCGTCTGAACACCGGAACCGATGCCTCATCTTCAATCACTTCGAGATTGGTCATAAGAGTTTTCTGAACCGGGATCGGGACAAAAAACGGTTCTTCCGATGAATCAAAAATTGCCAGCATCTTTTGCTGCAGCAGTATAGAATCGTCCGTTTCTTCAAGATCAATCTCCAGAATTTTGCGGTCTGTGAAAAAAGCAGCCGGGAAAACATAAGGATTTTCCCAGATCGAATCCGATTGAGGCAAATAAAAAGCATTGGGAGTCCTGTCGGATATGACAAATTGGATTCCCAGGAAAGAATCAGAAAAAATCGTTCCACCAGAATAGGTACACCACGTTGCATAACAATTGAGACCAATTTTTTTCAGAAACCGGCTTTGGCTGATGCTTGCTGTCGAACTGAAATGACTGATCCCGGCGAATCCGATATTGAGCGGATCATTGTAAGTCCGAATCTCGGTTTTTTCTAATCGATAGAATGAAGCCGGTTTCTGAGGTATTTCTGCCATTGTTTTTCGGAATTGATTTTGAAATGCAGCATAATCGGTCCGTTTTGTATAGGATTTCTGATATTGCGTCAGAAAAACATCGGCATTAAACCAACATTCAAGTACACATACAACCAGCAGAAAGAAATGACCGGCTTTGGTACGAAAAACCGGGAAAGAGAAAAAGATTGCATATAGCGACAGAAACAGCAAATTGATGTGTAAAAATCCGCCTTGACAGATCGCCGGATCCAGCTTTTGATACAAAATAACAAGACAACCCAGCAGCGCAACTGCAAACAACTGAATTTTCCGTTGGGACGGATTGAAATACTGACTGCCTTCATACGCAGCTGTCAGCAAAACAAATGATAAGAGGAATGCATACCGGAATGGAAACCAACTCGGGTAGTCCATGGCATGCCACAGAAAATCAAGTGGAGCGAGATAAAAACTGACGACCAAAAATGCAACCTGAAGCGAAATCAGCCTCTTTTTCTTTGGAGCAATCGCTTTGCTGAACAAAAAGAGCGGCAGACAGCAAAGAGGCAGCAAACCACAAAACACATAGGGCAGATTTCCGCGTAATCCATCATATGATCCGATCAACAGTTTCTTGAAAAGATCAGCGATCAGAAACTGTCCCGAAAAAGCCGGAATTGTCTGTTTCATCAAACCCATACCGTCTTTTAGGACAAAATAGGAAGGAATTAGAAGAAATGCACTGATGCCGGCAGCCAGGATAACAGAAATGAAAAATCTATCGCTTTTTTTCAGGAGATCTTTGACAGGAAGAGATTCTTGCTGACTGATTAGCTCAGAAAGAAAAAAGATCACACTGAAAATACCGATCATATAACCGATGTAATAGTTCGACAGAAAAAGGATGGAAAAAACCACACACAGACCTGTCCATCCTTGATCACGAATCAGGCGGTCTATCATCCAACACAGCAGCGGAAGCAGCAACACACCATCCAGCCACATGATATTGAAGGAATAAGCAATGGTATAGCCCATTAACGCATAAAAGATACTGAAAATCAGCAGCAGCCAGTCAGGTTTTTCTTGATGAAAATGATTTTTTAAAAATACAGCAAAAGTCAGTCCGCATCCGGCGATTTTCAATGTGGTGATCAGCGTAATCGCATCTAACAGGTTTTTTTCCGGAAAGAAAAACAGGAGAAGATTCAACGGGCTGGAAAGATAGTAGGCAAAAAGTCCCAGAAAATTGAGCCCCATCCCGGCATGCCAGGAATACAACAGTGAACCGCTGCCATGCAGGATCCGCTGATATTCAGCCAAGAAATCGACATATTGCGAATTCATGTCACTGATCAAAAGTGTCAGGCTGCCAAAAGGAAAGATACCGATCTTTGCATAAAGCCCAAGCAAAATCACACTCGGAATGAGAAAAGAAAGCCAAATCATTCGTTGCTGCCATAAGAATTTTCGGATTTTCAACATGCTGACCTTCTGTTGGAATTCTAATGAAACATTACTCAATAATCGGTACTGGATGCGCTCCAGCCAGGTTTAGAACAGTAAATGTTCCTGCCAGTCCGATATCAAAAGCATAGGGTAAATTGATGGATTCGGTCGTATCTCCGGGCAGATGCCAGAAATCCGTACGATCCCGAACGCCACAGCCACCTTCCGTAGTTTCAGGCAAGAAATTTTCCATCGCTGTAACTGCGGGTATATTGACGTTCCAGAAAGAAGTCTGATCAGCAAGTGAGTAGGCATCGCCGGTGAGGTAGTCGTATTTCAGATTCAAACCATTTTGCTGTATCGTCTGAATCATCAAATCAGCAAGCTGATGCGAACCGCTCAATTCCCCCACATACATTTCAAAACAGCGATCGTTATCTTTATCCGTGCCATACATATCCATATTGATGACTCCAATGATATTATCCGCAGCATGCCTGGCTGCATACGCTTTGCTTCCCTGTTGGAAGTTTTCCTCGCCGCTGAATAAAACGATTTTTACAGTCCGGTCGAACTTCATCTGACTGAAAATCCGTATGGCTTCCAGAATTGTTGCAACACCGGTACCATTGTCATTGGCTCCGGGAGCATATTTCATCGGATCACCTTCAAAAACAACACAGCTGTCATAATGAGCAGTAAAAAGGACTTCTTCCTCTGGTTTGATTTCACCCGGAAATGTAACAATGATGTTGATCCATTTGTTTTCGCTTGTTGCATCGATATAAACATATTCTTCCTGGGTGATCTGATTTTCGGGCATCCACTGACGGATGGTTTCCAGCAGAAACTCTTTGGCTTTTGCATTTTGCTGCCCGGTAAACATGGCATAACTATAACGCGTTTCAATTTTATATTCCTGGCCGCCAATCAGGACAGGTTTTTCACCTGATAATTTCCGAATCCAGTCAGCATAACTTTCCTGGGATATATTATTTCTGAAATATTCCACTGCGTTGACGGTTTTTTGTGTCGGGATTGGAGAAGGAATGATTTCTATCTCCTGGGTGGCCTGATCCTGTATTGCTGCCTTTTGTGACTCAGCTTGTTGCATCGATAGAGCTGTTTCGGCTGCTTCGGTCAGAATCAGCAGCGCTTTTTGTGTTTCAACACTGGTTGGTGTCCTCAAATGAGGAGACAAGAAAATCGCCCCGACAATTGCCGTAGTGATTAAAACTAAGATGAAAAGTAAAATCCAATCGGGCTTTTTTTTGTTTTTTATCATTTTAGTTCGACAATTCTTTCCAGGAAAATTTATTTTTTATTTTTCAAAATATCATTTTCCATCTTCTCAGGAATAGAAAAATGTATGCCATCCCTGCAGACTGCATCCGGTCCTCATGTGCAATTATAACCAGACATTGATTTTGTTTTTTGATAGCAGCAGTACGAGTTATTCATCGACCTTTCGAAAAAAGAGAAAGCTG
>JAPKMT010000057.1 GCA_026645735.1 Flexilinea sp. | reverse complement strand
TAAATCAACAATAAAAAATCCCCATCATAGTTCGAATTGCTGCTTTTTCCTTGACTATGGAAATTTGAAACGCAGACGGTACTCACTCTTCAGGTTCAGCGGATGACGCCTGTGGTAGAATTAGTAAGTTATGGCAGCAAACGAAAAAATCATAAAAATTACCTTCCCAAGCATTACCAAAGCATTAGGTGAAGGATTTAACAAGACAGCAGAACATCTTTATCTGCTGACTTTACCTGTGATGGTAGATTTACTGATCTGGTTAGGACCAAAATTTCGGGTTTATGAACTTTTCCGCAATCAGATTGATGCGGTCTTCACCGAACTCAACAAGAATGCCCCACAGGAATTGAGCATGCAAATTGGCATGTTCTATGAATCCATGGAAATGATCATCCGTGAATCGAATCTGATGAGTATGATGGGATCGATTCCATTCAGTATTCCGAGTTTATTGGGCGGAGTGATTTTATCCGGAAGTCCGCTTTCAGAGACGAAAATCACCGAAATTCAGTCGTTTTTCTCAGGATTTCTCCTGGTCGTTTTATTGGGAATTCTTGGGCTGCTCTGCGGGATCTTTTATTATTCGATTCTTGGCCATACCTGTGCTTATGCAGACGGGAAGTTAACCCTGCGAAGATTTATAAAAAACGCATCGAACATCGTACTGCTTCTTATTGCGCTTTTTGCGGCAACACTTGTTTTGATGATCCCGGTATCCTGTCTTTTTACATTATTAGCATTTATCTCCATATCAGTGGCACAAATTATTTTATTGATACTTTTTCTGAGCTTAGCCTGGTTAATCATTCCTTTATTCTTTACACCGCAGGCAATTTTCATCAGCAACTTACGACTTTTGGATGCTGTCAAGCTAAGCTGGCGCATGTCCAGATGGTTATCTGGCCCGACAAGTTTCTTCATTATTGCCTGTGTGATTCTATTTCAGGGTCTCAACCTGATTTGGACAATTCCATCCTCGGAATCCTGGCTGCTGCTGATCGGGATTTTTGGGCATGCATTTATTGCAACTGCACTCATCTGTGCCAGTTTTATTCTTTATCAGCAAAACCTGAAATGGCTGATTGAAAATGCAGAAATCATTAAAAAAGGATTTTTCCGAAAATGACCGAAAAAATGAACTCAACTTCTCACTATGATGCATCAAACATACAAGTCCTTGATGGATTGGAAGCAGTACGAAAACGGCCGGGTATGTATGTGGGAGGAACAGACTCAAAAGCACTGCATCACCTGGTTTATGAAGTCGTTGACAACGCTGTGGACGAGGCCTTAGCGGGTTATTGTACCCAAATCGACATTATCTTGCATGAAAATCAAAGTGTAACCGTTCTGGACAATGGACGCGGAATACCCGTGGATATCCATCCGACGATGAAAATTTCTGCTTTGGAAGTTGTTCTTACAACACTTCATGCGGGTGGTAAATTCGGAGGATCTTCATCTTCTTATAAAGTATCAGGAGGCCTGCATGGAGTAGGCTCTTCAGCGGTTAATGCCCTGTCAGAATGGCTTGAGGCACGCGTTTATCGGGATGGAAAAATATATTTTCAGCGCTACCATTGTGGAAAACCTGAAGCGCGTGTAAAAATTATCGGTGATTGTCCGGAAGATAAAACCGGTACTGAAATAACATTTCGGTTTGATCAGAGCATCTTTAAAGAAGAGACCGGTTATCGCTATGAAACACTGATAAACCGTTTCCGGGAAATGGCATTTGTAACGAAAAAGACGAAAATTCATCTTTTGGACGAACGATCGAATAAAGAAATGACGTTCTACTTCCAGGGCGGGATCACATCCTTTGTGCATTATTTGAACAAGGACAAAGAATCGCTGCATGCAATTGTCCATGCAGATAAAGAAATTGAAAATATCGGGATTGAATTTGCGCTGCAATACACTGATGTTTTTAATGAAACCGTTTATTCGTTCGCAAATACGATCAATACCATTGACGGTGGATCCCATATGACTGGACTGCGTACTGCCATCACCCGTGTGATTAATGATTATGCGCGTAGTTCAAATCTGTTGAAAGAGTCGGATCCGAATTTTTCCGGCGATGATACCAGGGAAGGCCTGACTGCAGTGGTCAGTATTAAACATCCGGATCCTCAGTTTGAAAGCCAGACAAAAGTTAAGCTGATGAACACGGAAGTGTCCACCTATGTCCAACAGGTTGTCGGAGAAAGTTTCAAAGATTTTCTGGAAAATAATCCCGGAGCAGGAAAAGCCATTGTCAGCAAGTGTCTGACATCTTCGCGCGCACGGGATGCGGCTAAAAAAGCCCGTGATTTGGTCATCCGAAAATCCGCGTTGGAAAGTATGACGCTGCCAGGAAAACTTGCCGATTGCTCCGGACGTAATCCGGAAAAAACTGAAATGTATATCGTAGAAGGAGATTCTGCAGGCGGCTCGGCGAAACAAGGCCGGGACCGGAGTTTTCAGGCCATTTTACCTTTACGCGGAAAAATTTTAAACACAGAACGCGCCCGTCTGGATAAAATGCTGGCCAACAATGAAATTAAAGCGATGGTTTCTGCAATTGGATGCGGGATCGGAGATAATTTTAATATCAAAGGTTTACGCTATGGCAGAATTATCATCATGACGGATGCGGACGTTGACGGAGCGCATATCCGTACGCTCCTCTTAACATTTTTCTTCCGCTACATGCCGGCATTAATTGAAGAAGGCCATGTTTATATTGCGCAACCGCCACTGTACCGTATCGCATACCGCTCTAACGTTCAGTATGCTTATTCCGATGATGAAAGAGATGCATTGTTAAAGAAACTAGGTACGGGAGCAGAAAAAGCATCCATCCAACGGTACAAAGGTCTGGGTGAAATGAATGCTGAACAACTGTGGGATACAACGATGAATCCGGAATTCCGAACACTGCTTCAGGTGACAATCGAGGACTCGGCTACAGCATCGAAAACATTCGACATGCTTATGGGACAGGAAGTTCCGCCCCGAACCCGGTTTATTCAGACGCATGCCCACGAGGTCCGCAATCTGGATATTTAATAATCGAACACCAATAGAGGACCATATCGACTCGAAATATGGGGAGAATTATTAATTTTTGTGTTGTTTTTTCTCAAAATGTTTTTCAAATTTTGAATGACTGCAAAAAGAGTTACGCCCTTGAATTTTTTATCGAATCAGGTATAATCAAAAACAATAAGCGTTGATCGGGACAAAGCACCAGAAAAATTCGCACAGAGATCAGGATGTGGGAGTGAGAATCCTGCCGAAAAATCTGATGAAAACCACCCGTGAGCTGCAGCCGAAACAATAAGGCGCCGGACAAGTATCCCGATATCGATCTACAGAGTGGATATCTCATTTCATGAGTTATCAATCTGGGTGGAACCACGAGAAATTTATAAGCCTCGCCCCAGTAATATGGGACGAGGCTATTTTATTTGGAGGAACAATGGCAGCAAAACATAATGCAGAGTACGAGGCGTCAGAGCTTTACAAAATTCGACATTCCGCCGCACACGTCATGGCTGAAGCCGTTCTGGAAAAGTTTCCAAACGGAAAAGTAGCAATTGGACCGGCTATTGCCGATGGATTTTATTACGATTTTGATCTTCCAAGAACCCTAACACCGGAGGATTTGGACGAAATTGAAAATCGAATGAAAGAAATCATCAAAGGAAAATTTATTTTTACTCGCAATGCCGTCTCAGCAGAGGAAGCAAAAAGCGTTTTCAAAGACCAGCCTTATAAACTGGAGTTAATCGAAGGTTTGGAGAAAGGCGGATTGGACGAAGACGGCAATCCGACCGATGAAAAGCCCGAAATCAGTCTTTATTTTCAGAATAATTTTGTGGATCTGTGCCGTGGTCCTCATGTTGACAATACGAGTGAAATCAATCCAAAAGCGATTAAATTAATGAACGTTTCCGGTGCTTATTGGCGCGGAGATGAAAAACGCCCGATGCTGCAGCGAATCTACGGAACAGCATTTGAAAAACCGGAAGAACTAAAAGATTATTTATGGAAGCTTGAGGAGGCCAAAAAACGCGACCACAGAAAACTCGGTAAAGAATTGGACCTGTTTAGTATCAGCGATGAAGTCGGACAAGGACTGATTCTATGGCATCCTAAAGGAGCAAAAATTCGGAAACTGGTCGAGAATTTCTGGAGCGAAGAACATGAAAAATGGGGATATGACTTTGTCTATACACCGCATATCGGCAAATCTCAGTTGTGGGAGACTTCAGGACATTTAGGTTTTTATAATGAAAACATGTATTCTCCGATCGACATTGAAGGGACAAAGTATTACATCAAACCGATGAATTGTCCGTTTCATCTTTATATCTACAAGAGCAATACACGATCCTACCGCGACTTGCCGATCCGCTATGCAGAGGAAGGCACCGTCTATCGCTACGAGCGCAGCGGCGTTTTGCATGGATTAACCCGCGTAAGAGGATTCACACAGGATGATGCGCACCATTTTTGCAGACCTGACCAAATGCCGGGAGAAATTGATTTTACAGTTGAATTTTCGCTCCATATGCTCCATTCCTTCGGTTTCCAGAAAATTCAAGCCTATTTAAGCACAAAGCCTGAAAAATCAGTGGGTGATCCGGAACGTTGGGCCGCAGCAGAAGCAGCTTTGGAAGCCTCCTTGAAACGCCACAATCTGCCGTATGAAGTAGATGCGGGCGGCGGCGCCTTCTATGGCCCGAAAATTGATTTTAAAGTGAATGATGCAATCGGACGTGAATGGCAGCTATCAACCATCCAGTTTGATTTCAATGAGCCCGAGCGTTTTGATATTAATTACATCGGAGAAGACGGACAACCGAACCGTCCTTACATGATTCACAGGGCATTGCTGGGAAGTCTGGAACGTTTCTTTGGCGTCCTGATTGAGCATTATGGAGGCGCATTCCCTTCCTGGCTGGCTCCCATTCAGGCAGAATTAATCCCGATTGCAGATCGACACGTCGATTATGCAAACGAAGTTGCAGCACAATTGAAAATGGAGGGAATCCGGGTTCATGTTGATTCTCGCTCAGACAGGATGAATGCAAAAATTCGGGACGCCCAGAATCAGAAAATCCCTTATATGCTGGTGATTGGCGATAAGGAGATGGAAAATGGCGAAGTAGCACTCCGGAAACGATCAGGAGAGAATCCAGGACCCATGAAAATCAGTGAATTTGTCTCATTATGCAAAGATGAGGTTGCTCAAAAGATATAATCGGCAATTCGGAATATTGACTTGTCTTTCATAAAAAGAGGAAACTTGCCGGTGTGTTGTTTTTTAGGCGAAGTGCAAAAACAACACACCAGCTAATAATTCTTTTCGCTCTTCAAATTGTTGAGGTGTGAGAGGACACAACCAATTATACGCGTAAAAAAAAGAGTTCGTACTTGGGTGGAACCATCCCAAAACGAACTTTTTTTATACTTTATGCTTCGATTTTAGAAGAGAATATGAAAACCAATTTATCCAGCAGGCTGGGCAAAAACAACTCTGCGATATTGATATCCGCCAGTCTCCATTTCCTGCTCACAGGTAACCAGAGTTAAGGTACCATTACTGGATTCGGCTGTTTGTTTGACTTCAGTAAATGCATCAGGATCGAAAAGACGATTTTCAAACACTGTGTATTGTCGCAGATTTCCTTCTTGATCATTGATAAATATCCGATCATTCACTTTTAATTCTTGAATCATAAGGAAGGGACCAACTTCAGAAGAATTCAGATGGTTGTGGCCGGCAAGATAAATCGGTCCATCATCAAGGATTTCATTTCCGTTAAATAAGCCGGCATGATTTCCCAGCCATCTGACATCCCATTCCCCTTCAAAAACCGGAATCGTTACAATATCAGCCATTACATTAAGAACTGGGATCTCCAGTCTAAAACCGGTTGTTTTATACAGGAGGCTGGCAGGTTTTTCCCTCAGCAGTGTTATTTGATTTGCAGGAAATCCAGTTTCGGGCAAGAATGGAATTTCAGGACCGGGTGTCGGCAGGTTGGGAGGTGTTGCGATAGGTAGCTGAGGCGTTGGTGAAATGGGGGGTTGATAAGTCGGTGAAACGGGAAAATTACGGATCGACCGTCCGCTTACAAGAACTGTTTGATTTGGCACGGATAATACAACGGTCCAAATTCGACTCGTACCCAGGTATCCGGTAGGTGGAACAGTTTCTCGAACCCAATACGTTCCCAGGGGCAACAAATTGGAAACAGCACTTCCTTCAGAACCTGTTGTGATCAACTCAACCGGATTCGATAATCTGAAATCGGAATATATCGTAAAGCCTGCATCGGGCAGTGCCAAACCATTTTGATCTGTTTTTTCCACTTGAATTCTGCCGAATGAAGCGGATGCCTGCTGGTTGATTCGAACGCCCACTTTAGTCGGTTCTGGAACGAAAACGATTTGATCGGAAATTTCCTGATAAGCATATCCGAAAGTGTTCCATGCGGTTTCTCCAGGACGGGCATCATCGCCTACAAATGCGTTGTATTGAATCATCAAACTTTGTCTTTCCTGCAAGCTCACGCTCTCATCAAATACGATGCGAAAACCGGTATCTCGACTTGGGTCATAATCAGGATGGAAATTCGGACTGGCCTGTCCGCTCCACTCTGAATTAGTAAAAGCAGTGTTTGCTGTAAATTCAATTTGGAAATGATCGGGGTCAATCATCACAATCGGTTTTGAACCCGTTTCGACAGCGTCTATGACAGATACTGCCACAGGACTATCCGGATCCATCAGAATCGAATAATCGCTGCCGCGTCGGCTCTGTAGATTGATGTTACCAAAATCTCCGGCTGCAGGTAATTTATTGATCACGACCAGATTATTGAACTCTCTCGAACTGCTGTTGGATATGTTGATCGTATATTCAATCGGTGCACCCGGACCTTGAATCTCAATCACATTATTATCTGCATCATATCCATATCCGCTGCCTGAATTGGTTTCAGAAAGGTCAGTCACCATCATATATGAAAAAGACTGGTAGGCTCCTCGGAAAAAGACTGTATCGCTCGCCGAAATTGTCCTGCCATCTTCAAGGACTGAACCAGTAACAACCTGATCTGCATCGAAATTCTGTGAAAAAGTAACATTCACTGAATTCGTAAAACTGCCGGTTTCCTGAAGCGGACTGTTGTAAATGGTCCAAAAATCAATCTCAGCATAACAGCCATCTGGAATCTCAAATCCATCACCTGTGAGCATCCAGTTGAGCGTAGGAACTTGAAGTATCATCGTTTCACTGCCAACTTCCTCAACGATTGTTCGGTATTCAACTGTCTGTGCCGACTGAGGAATGATGATGGATTTGATTAAGAATCCGGATGAATCAAAAAGTGAAAAGGAGGGTACAAAGCCTTCAGGATAGTTTTCTGAAATGGATGGGATCGAGTAAGGAACCGGAACCACATCCTTAACGACATAATTCCGAATTGGCAAATTTTCCAAATTTTGATGAATCGCTAAATTCGAAATTGTAATTTTCCAATGCACATCAGCCTGTGCTTCTATCTGACGATCATCACCAATTTCTGATTCTTCGACCAGTGAGGCAGTACTGCCGCCATGCCGCTGCAGTGTGGCTGTTTTCTTCACACCAGGCAGAATCATAGAAGGTGCAACCGAAATCGATGCTTCATACCAGATCAGATCAGGATTTCCTGTTATGTCTGAATAAAGGTTAGACTCTTCAATTGATAATTTCTTTGCTGTCTCACTGATATTGGAGATCATGGAATCTCTGGAGTTCACAAAAACAGCCTGGTCGGTAATTTCTGGAATTAACAAATCTGTTTGACTTGGATCCAAACCCAGTGCAATATGGTTTCGAGAAGAAAGAATATTTGCAGCATTTCCTTCAATCTGACAAATCATCCCAAATTCGATACTTTGTCCCGGTTCCAGCAAGACTTTTTCACCTGACAAACCTTGAACTGAAAATAGAACAGCATTTTCATCCTTACGATACTGTGCCTGGACAATCGCAGAGATTCGGGAAAATGCCTTCTCAGATTGCACCGGGTAATTTGGATCTGATTCAGAAAGGGTAATGATTGAATCATCACCAATTTTGGGATCGGTTAAGAGCGTTATCCCGCGATACTGGAAACCTTCCGGCAATAAATCAATAAGCTGGTTGACCGGAAGGAGCTTCGTGCTGTCTGTATCATTCCAGAGGAAAAAGTTGTAGAGGATACCATCGTCTACACCTGATTCGTATTGAAACAGACTGTCCGTGAAATTTCCAAGTTGTCGATTCTCTTCATCGAGCTTTCCAATCGCAAATACACTTTTTTGCAGGGCGAGCGATAATTTTTGATCCTGATTTTCAATATCCTGTCCATCCTGATCTTCCAAACCAACCGGATTTTCCTTGTAAACAATTTGCGAGGTGATTCTGTCCTCGATTCCTTCATCTTTATAAATGACAGCTTCATTGGTAACAATCAAACCATCTTCCAGCGAACCACCCGGTTTCAACTTGACCTGTACCATCAAATAGACAACACTGGTACCAGAACGGGAACCAGGTATATTCAGGTTTTCCCAAGTGACTGTATGGGTTGATGTGTCATAAACAGGATCAGTTCCAACAGAAATTTTTTCACCATTTGGATTGATCCAGTACGCTTTTTCAGCGCCTTGAAAATCGAAATAAGCAGGAAGCGGATCCACTACTTTCCGATTGAGCGCTTCTTCCATACCAAAATTATTGATTTCAATCCAATAGGCATAGACCGAGGAAATTTGATTTTCACTGACAGTTGCGATTTCCTTTCCATTCCGATCAATTGCCTTTTTATAGATTCGGATGCTTGGTTCAATCTGAGCGAACTTGTGCGTTATGGAGTTCGATTGTAACTGTTCACCTGAATCAGCTATTGTATATGCGTAGTTTTCAATTTGCGCGAGATTTGAGCCTTGCTGATTTACCCGAACATAAAAAATAAAATGTCTGGCTTCTCCGGCTGCGAGTGTCTGGTCTGACCATACAACATTAAGGGATTGATCACCAGCCGTCAGTATTTTTCCAGTAGAATC
This sequence comes from Flexilinea sp., assembly GCA_026645735.1. Taxonomy (GTDB): domain Bacteria; phylum Chloroflexota; class Anaerolineae; order Anaerolineales; family Anaerolineaceae; genus Flexilinea. The sequence goes on along the minus strand of JAPKMT010000057.1, from coordinate 9,935 downwards.
TCCATCTTCAAAACCTGAAAACACAGTATAAAACGGGATGGAATCAATAACATCCACTTTTCCGGAAATGGCGCCCCGGTTTTCCACAGTTATATCGTATCGAATTATATCGCTGAGGATGACTGTCCGAATATCCAAGGAATAGTTTTCTTTTTGACTATTGAGAAGTGTTGCATTTTTTGTAATCAGGAAATTCGGAGCTGGTTTTGGAATTTCTGTTTTCTGGAAAGCAGAACTCACCGTCTCAGCATCAAAAAAGGAGATCTCTGAGAAACGGACATCACTACGGATAACTTTTGGATCATCCGCTTGAAAGGAATTCAGATCTAAATCCAGGCGTTCCACATGGAAAACTATTTTAATTTCAGGGTTGGAAATTTCTTTTTTACTGCTTTCCGCAGTCAGCGAAAGATTCTGAAGATTGCATTGCACCAGTATTTGATTGGAATCTTTGATAAGTTTAAAGCTTCCATCAATACAATTTGTTTCGATTAAAGGTAAATTTTGCAGAAAATATACGCCGTCCTTGACAGAAAGCTCTCCATCCGGAATAGAGATTCCTTGCGGCAATGTAAGCGTATTTTCAACAGTCCAATTCTTCGTGAAAATCACTCCGGATTCTGCCGTATTGCGGGAAGCCGCATGAATTGAATAGGTGATTGCCTCTGGTAATTTTTGAGAAGCATTAATTTTCATAACCGTATGGGAAACGGATTCTTCAACCGGATCCCATTGATGAGAAGCATTCCATGTAATTTCCACTTTTCTTGTAATGCTAACATTTGGTGCATCCGCAATTTCGTTACCCTCGGCATCGTAAGCAAATGTCGTCAGAGTGGTAGAAATTCCATTCTGAGAAATTCCGTTTGGAACTGTTAAAAAGATTTGCGCATTCACCGATTCCCCGGCTTTAATATCGAATGTAATATATCGATGACCGGATTCAGAATCAGTTTTCAGTAATATTTCGGATCCGTTGGAAAACATTTTTCCGCTTGCCAATGTAGGCAATTGGATATCATCCTGATCTATAAAAATTTTCACTGATGCAGCGCTTGCTGTCCCGATGGTAGTTTCAGAAAGTGAAGCAGAGAGTAACAGGAGCACATCATCACCGGTTTTTCCGGAAAAATTTATAGGATCAGGAGAGTCTGTTTGAAGGTTGACGGTTAAAAAATTATCAACAATTGCATCTGCTCCGGGATCAGCGGCATATCCTGCAACTGATGAAAAAGTAAAGGAAAAAGCAAAAATTATTATCAATGAAATCGACAAAAATATTTTTTGATCAGATCGTCCCATTGATTTCTCCTTTCGTTGAGCAGAGAAGCAGTACTAAAAATGTTTTTACAATATGGATGAACGGTTTTGTTTTTGACGCAGCAATTACAACCGTTCCTCACGTGCCGGTTCCGGCTGAATCTGTCCCTGATAGCGATTGATTCTTTGTGAATAATCTTTTTCTGGTATCGCTTCAAGTCTGTTGAATTGAATTTGGACAACTCGGGCTCCATACGGAAGGATAATCGTGTGTTTCCCTTCGTTTTTCAGTTCAAGCGTAATCGTCCCCTCAAATCCTGCGTCAATCACACCTGCCATCATATGGTTGATAAATACGCGACCTAAACTGGATTTTGTAAAAACCTGTCCACAAACATCTTTGGGAATTCGTAAAAATTCTCGTGAACATCCCAGAAAAATATCGCCTGGTTCCAGCAGAATTCCAACCTCAGGATCAATTCTTCGTAACTCCCAGAATTCTTCAGCATCGTATGATTTACCAAATATTACCGGATTTTCCGAGTATTTTGGCCAGCGGACGAATTTACCGAGAGAAAGATCCATGGTATTTGGGTTAACTTGCAACCGCAACGTCAGAGGATCAATTTCTGAACGTTTAAAATCAACCAATCCATCATCAATCATTCGCAGTATTCCAGAATCACAGATCACACTCATTGCATCCTCTTTTCATAAAAACCGCAAGATTGAAATTCATGACAGCCGCTGCGATAAACGCAATCCGGAACCAAAAAACTGTGCATGACAGGATCGACTTTGAGAATTTCTTTGGTGATATTTTCCATAATTTCACGTGTTTTTGGGTCAGCTTTGTAACACAGTCGTTTGCGGCTGATGTTGATCAAGGCCTGTGCATTTAAATCCATCACATGGTTCACTGCTGAGTCTTGCCGGTCTTCTCCGCGATTTGGATTAACACGCTGGCTTTTGACATAGTGTTCCACCCCAAATTTATGTCTCACAAAGTGAACACTGGCGAAATAGGGAATTTGCCACATCGCAATCGTATACATTAATGTGCGGATCGGAGAATGCTCAGCTGATAATATTTTCTTTTTCCAATCATCGGAGGGCGTGACTATTCCATCTCTTCCCTGTGTCACTCGCGCCAAAAACAAACAACGCGACCAGTCATCATTCGTTGGGTAGCGAAGGATTTCTATTTCCATAAAGTTTCCTTATTTAAGTGGTTTTTTTGCATGTATCTTCATGACACCTGCGATACTTTCGCACTGTCATCATTAATTAAGGGAAAAAATACCTGAGAATTCGAATTTCTTTGAATCCTGTAAAAAGGATTTATGATCGCAAAAATCAAAATAATTCCGGGAAATTCCCTCATAGTATTTCTGATTTCTTTTCTAAGTCTGGTTGTATGGATATCGTTGATAGTCAGTGAACTTCAATAAGAAACGCAATCAATCAGAATCCATTTCCATATTATAAAGGAAATTTTCTTTTTTTTCATCAACATTTTGCATAACCGATTCGAATCAAGACCGTATCGATTGCTGATTTTGCATTGGATCAGAGGATTGTCACGAAAAAATTCAAAGGAAAGGAACACTGCTCCTGCTAGCAAAGTCATGTTTATACTATAAAATTTTCAGGCGATTCTGAGGCTAGTCGGTCGTTCAATATGATATTGGTAATTTTTTTCAGGTTAATTTTATACTGTATTGTTTTTAAATAATCCACACAAAAAAAGCAAATAATGGGATAAAATATAAACTGGTTAATTTGGGCTGTTTGTGTTGTTATTGTTGTAAGACAAATTTCAGCCGGTCCTGCAATTAATTCCCTTTCAGCCTTTTTCCTATTTTGGATCACTGAACGCTGCATTTTCAGTATCCTATCAGAATTATTATTAGGAGTGTAGTAATGAGTAATACTACTGGATGGTTAATTTTTGGTTTAGCCTGCGGCATTATTTCACTTGCTGTAGGGTTATGGTTGTTCTTCTGGGTAAAGAAACAGGATGACGGTAATGATCGATCCCGAGAAGTAGCTGGCTGGATCCATGCCGGTGCCCGCGAATACCTGAAAAAGCTTTACACAGCATTAGTAATTGTCGCTGCGATTATGGCAATTATTCTGGCAGTTGTTTACACGATCGACGGCAGCGGAAGAGGAATTCAAACAGCGATTTGTTACCTGATCGGTTCATTGTGTTCCGCGCTCGCAGGATACCTGGGGATGGAAGTTGCCGTCCAGGCAAACGTCCGATCAGCCGTTGCATCCGGTATCAGCCTGCCAAAAGCCTTTAATATCGCATTTCGTGGTGGAGCTGTAATGGGTTTTGCAGTCGTAGGTGTTGCTACCATCGGTATGTGCTCGGTTTATTTGATTACCAATAATCCTCAGTTAGTTCTTGCATTCTCACTTGGCGCTTCCTCTCTGGCTTTGCTTGCAAAAGCCGGCGGTGGTATCTATACAAAGACAGCAGACATCGCAGCCGACCTGGTTGGAAAAGTTGAAGTTGGTATTCCGGAAGATGATCCCCGCAATCCGGCCGTTGTTGCAGACAATGTGGGTGATAATGTCGGTGATGTTGCCGGTATGGGTGCTGACATTTTCGACAGCTACGTTGCGTCAGCAGTTGCTGCTATGCTCCTTGGCGCATCCATGGGCAAAGTGCACTATATTGTCCTTCCATTACTCCTGTGCGCACTTGGCATTCTTGCGTCCTTAATTGGTGTTTACCTGGTCAAGGTTGGTGAAGGCGGCAAACCTGGAAAATCCCTCAATATGGGGACATTCATCACCTGCGGTGCTTTTGCAGTGCTGATGGCCATCGCCATCCTGCTGATTCCAGAAATTGATAATCGTTTGATTTGGGCGATTCTTGTCGGTACATCCGTCGGTGTCATTATTGGCCAGACCACGGAATTCTTCACTTCCGATGAATTTTCACCGGTCAAATTGACTGCCGAATATTCCGGATCAGGAGCAGCCATTACAATTATCAGCGGGTTCAGCTATGGTTTGATTTCCATTGTGCCCTCCGTCATCGGAATTGTAATCGCCATGGTGATTTCTTTCTTCGTATGTGGCGGACAGAGCAATTTTGATCTGAGCATTTTCGCAGTAGGTATTTCTGCCGTAGGAATGCTTTCCGTTTCCGGTATGATCGTCTCAGCCGATGCTTATGGCCCAATTGTAGATAATGCCCGCGGTATTGCGGAAATGTCCGGTATGGATCAGGAAGTCATTGATCGTGCGGATGTTCTCGATTCTGCCGGTAATACAGCAAAAGCGATTACCAAAGGTTTCGCAGTCGCAGCAGCCGCCTTAACGGTGCTTGCATTGTTTGCGGCCTTCGTCAGCGAAGTGAATATGGCTGTAAAACCGCTAGGCGGATCATTCTCTGCAGCAGATATTTCTATTCTGGATCCTTTGATTCTGGCTGGAATGTTCCTCGGCGCAATGTGTCCCCCGCTTTTCAGCGCTTTGACCATGCTTTCAGTAACCAAGAATGCATTTAAAATGATCGAAGAAATTCGTGCTCAATTCAAAGCCGAACCTGGAATTCTTAAGGGAACTGTACTGCCAAATTACAATCGCTGTATTGCATTAGCTTCTTCCGGAGCTTTGAAATCATTGATTCTGCCTGCAGCCATTGCAATCCTGATGCCGCTTCTGGTTGGTGGTTTGCTCGGACCTAAAGGACTGACCGGATTTTTAGCAGGCGCCATTCTCACTGGTGTTATTTTTGCCCTCTTTATGTCTAACGCTGGTGGATTATGGGACAATGCAAAGAAATACGTCGAGACGGGTATGTTTGGCGGTAAAGGTTCAGATGCTCACAAAGCCGCTGTAATCGGCGATACTGTCGGCGATCCTTTCAAAGATACAGCCGGCCCTTCATTAAATACCTTGATTACGGTGATGTCATTGGTTGCATCAACATTCGCACCGGTAATTGCCAAGCTGCATCTTTTCTAATGACATTCTGATTATTTTTGGGATCGATGCTATAGCATCGATCCTTTTTTTTTATTTCTCAAATAATCTTTCCTTTGAATCTTTGTTCAGTCATTCGAAATATGTCCTTGCATTTCCAATCAACTGATAAAGCTCGTAGTTATGCCGGTCTGTCGTTTAATATATAAACAACAACGAATATTTCCCCCCATTTTTCGAATTGTCATCCTTTTTATCCAAAAACTGCATTGGAGTGAAATGCGCGAATTCAGGAAGAAAAAGTCCTGTTTTTTCTCCGATTTATTTTTACAACCGGGAAATACTGTATAATTTTCCATCCAGAAAGCATCAGTATGCAGGGAACTTGAGGTAATTGTTTGACAAGTACAGATAAGATTATTGATTACGATTTGACATCCGCCAGATCGCAAAACAAACTTGTGAATTTATGGTATTGCATGAGTGGATATCGCATGCGGTATCTTTTCGCTATTCTTTCACAAGGATTTTCGACTGTGTGTAAAACCAGCGTCTATTTACTGCTTTCCTGGTTTATTGACAACTGGTTGATCTTAAAAGTTCGCACTGTACCGATTCTTATGATTGTCGGAGCGCTCATCCTGCTGGCAGCCCTGGAAGGCACGTTTTCATTTTTTGCCAACAGTACGGCAAACTACACTGCGGAACGCATTGCCCTGCGAATTCGCAACAATCTATTTAATCATATTCAGAGGCTTACATTTGCGTATCACGCGAAAGTTGACACGGGGGATTTGATCCAGCGTTCAACATCGGATGTGGACGCAATCCGACGATTCTTTTCCGAAGAAGCCATTGGCGTCGGTAGAATTTTATTCCTATTTACAATCAACTTTACTGCAATTTATCGCATTCATCCGACTCTGGCCTTTTCTACCTTAATCATCGTTCCATTTGTTTTCCTGATAGCACTTGGTTTCTTTCGCAGCATTTCAAAAAAATATGATCTGTACCAAAACCAGGATGCCGTGATCTCAACCATGCTGCAAGAAAATCTCACCGGAATCAGAGTAGTCAAAGCGTTTGCCCGCCAGGATTACGAGATACAGAAATATGATCAGGAAAATTGGAAAAAATATCAATTAGGCAAACGTCTGCTTCGAATGGAAGCTTTTTTTTGGCCATCGACAGACTTATTATGCGGTGCACAGATGGCAGTCAGTTTCATTATCGGCGCTTTCTTTACCATCGATGGAAAAATTTCAGTCGGGAATTATGTCGCATTTTTGTCATTAATTATCTGGATTATCTGGCCAATACGAAATATGGGAAGATTGATTGTTCACATGTCGCGTGCCTTAATCAGTTTTCAGCGCGTTATGGATGTTTTCAAAGAGGATCAGGAACAATTGGAAAAAGGCAGCGTTATTCCGGATAAAGAACCTCAGGGCAGCATCACATTTGAAAACGTCTGTTTTGCTTATCAGTCTGAGGATGGAATTCTGAAAGATATTTCATTTTCTGTAAAACCGGGACAGGTAGTTGCCATTATCGGTTCAACAGGATCCGGGAAATCTACATTAATGAATCTGCTGCCGCGATTTTATGAATATTCATCCGGCAGCATTAAAATAGATGGAATTGAATTAAACCAGTTGCCGCGCAGTTATTTGCGAAAATATATCGGAATTGTTGAACAGGAACCATTTCTCTTTTCCCGCACAATTGGTGAAAACATTGCGTATGGTGTCAGTGAAAAGAAAACCCTGACAGAAATCGAAGAGGCGGCCAGAGCTGCATCAGTTCATGAAAATATCCGCTCCTTCAGCAAAGGCTATGACACTATGGTAGGTGAACGGGGAGTGACACTCTCCGGTGGACAGAAACAAAGAATCGCAATCGCAAGGACTCTGTTGAAGAATCCGCGCATTTTGATTATGGATGACGCAACCTCCTCTGTGGATGCCGATACAGAATCAGATATTCAGGCTTCCCTCAAAAACTTAATGTTGAATCGGACGACTTTTATCATTGCACATCGAATTCAAACCATTCAGGATGCGGATTTAATCTTAGTCATGGACCAAGGCAGAATTATCCAATCCGGAACCCATCAGGAACTTTCAAACCAGGAAGGGCTATATCAAAAGATTTTCAAGATCCAGACCAGGATTGAAGAAGAACTGGAAAAGGAGATGTGCTGTGACTGAAAATTTTTTTGATGAAGAAGATTTCCAGGGAAAAGTTGATCGCAATACTATAAAACGAATTTTCCAGTTTGCTATTCCGTATCGCAAATGGTTTTTTGCATTTATATGTTTCACACTTCTTACAACGCTGATGGACTCAGTCCAGGTAATTCTCAACAAATTCCTGATTGATCAGGCAATTCTTGCAGGCAGTAAATCAGAGGCCTTGCGGATCGTCCGTTATTACGGTGTAACCATACTGGTTCAGGCAGTCAGTGTATTTGGGTTTGTTTATATTGCCGGTATGATCGGTGAACGGATCTGGTATGACCTGCGCCAGAAAATGTTTATGCACCTGCAAAAACTCTCATTATCTTATTTTTCTGTCACTCCTGTGGGTTGGATCATGTCCCGCGTCAATTCAGACAGTTATCGCATATCCGACCTGGTCACATGGGGATTGGTCGATTCCTCATTTTCCATTGTGAACATCCTGGTTTCTATCGGTTTCATGATGGCAATTAATTGGCAGATGGCTTTGATCGTTCTCGCAATCACACCCATTATGATTTACACAGCATGGCAGTTTCGATTAAGAATTTTAAAAGAATACCGGAATGTCCGGCGGCTGAATTCAAAAGTAACTGGGTCTTTCAATGAGAACATTTCAGGAATTCGGGTCATTAAGGGATTGCTCCGAGAGCAGGAAAACCTGCGCGAATTCAATGAGCTTACTTCGCCGATGTTTCAATCAGCATATCGTGCAGCCCGTTTGAATGCACTGTTTTTGCCATGCATTCAGATTCTTTCCTCTGTCGCCCTCGTTTCAATTATTTTGCTGGGTCACAAAAAAGTGGATTCAGGAATTATCACGATAGGCGGCATTCAGGCATTTATCAATTATGTAACTTCCATGCTTTGGCCAGTACAGGATCTTGCCAGAGTTTACGGTGAAATGCAGCAATCCATCGCATCCGGTGAACGAATTTTTAAATTATTGGATACAGAACCGGCGATCACAAATATTGCGAATGCCGTCGATCCGCAAAGCATCGCCGGCGATATCGAATTTGATCATGTCAGTTTTTACTACGATGATGGTGATGGTACTCCTGTTCTTGAAGATTTTTCATTAAAGGTTAAACAAGGGGAAGTTATCGCGTTGGTTGGATCAACAGGAGGCGGGAAATCGACCATTGTGAATCTTCTATGCAGATTTTATGAACCAAAAAAAGGTGTCATACGAATTAATGGAAATGATTATCGAAGGTATAAAATGGAAAGTATTCAATCTCGCATCGGGATGGTTCTGCAGGTGCCTCATCTGTTTTCAGGCACAATCCGTGATAATTTACAATATGGAAATCTAAATGCTACTGATGAACAATTACGCCAGGCAGCGAAAGCTGCCGGAGCAGATGACTTCATACAAAGGCTTCCAAACGGCTATGATGAACAAGTTGGTGAAAATGGAAATCTTTTATCCGTTGGGCAAAAACAGTTAATCAGTCTGGCAAGAGCAATATTAGCCAATCCGGAATTATTCATTATGGATGAGGCCACCAGTTCCGTTGATACGGTAACGGAGAATTTGATTCAGAAAGGCATGGAACAGCTGATGAACGGACGTACCAGTTTTATTATTGCCCACCGACTTTCTACAATCAAGAGAGCTGACAGAATTATTGTCATCGAGGATGGAAGAATTATTGAAGAAGGAACCCACAACGGGTTATTAAAGCAAAAAGGAAAATATTATCATCTCTATACACAACAATTCCGTCAAGAAAAGGAAAAAGACTATGCACTACAGTTATAAAACAAAAGGAACATGTTCGAGAATGATTGAGTTTGATGTTATTGACGAAACCGTACACAACGTAAAATTTATCTGTGGTTGTGACGGGAATCTGACTAGCATCGGAAAATTGGTGGAAGGTATGCTTCTGGATGATGTGATCCACAAACTGGAAGGTATCAGCTGTGATGGAAAACCGACATCCTGCCCGGATCAATTGAGCAAAGCTCTCAAATCAGTGAAAACCGAATCTCAATAAATAAAACAACAGTCTCCTCAAAAAACATAAAAACAAACAGCTTGGGGCAGAGTCCAGAATCCTTAAAAAAAAGAACAGGCGCACAACATGGAAAAATGCGCCTGTTCATTTTCTGTGAAATCTTATCTTTTGTACTTTGAATGGAGGACCAGTATTTTGATCAAAGAAACTGCTTCTGCCATTTTTCTCTTTTTCCTGTAATTGATCATCATCAATTTCAAAACGATCCCTTGTTTTTTTATATATCTCTATTATAATTTTGTGTGTTATTATACGGGACAGCGTCCCTTATAAAGGGACATATAACTATCGATGAAAACAGGACAAGACAGTCACATCAACCGCATTTTTTCTCTTCTGGATTGTTTTTCAATCAAACAGCCAGAATTAGGAGTCCGGGAAGCAGCTCGTTTGCTGGGAATCTCCAGTAGCGCCTCAGGTCGTTTACTTTCTTCCCTCAGAAATGAAGGTGTACTGATCCAAA
>JAPKMT010000056.1 GCA_026645735.1 Flexilinea sp. | reverse complement strand
TTTTATCCCGATTGATTAATACCAATTTTCTACATTTTTTTGCACCTGATTTCGGATTTCTTTAAGTTTTCAGATATTGATAACCCACAACGAGTATCAAGTGAATGATCCATGACGTATGCTTTGATAATCCAGCACGATTCGAATTATGTTGAAATTGTTTTGTGGTTTAGTTATTTTTTCAAACGATTCAAAAAGCAAGTTCACATTTCGAATTACTGTTCTACCATGAGGTTCGATGAATAAATCCATGCTATGATAAAGAAAATCAAGCAGTTTTTTAGAACTTTTTGGTTTATTCCAATATATCAAGAATTAGAAAAATAACTATGCGAATAATAAAACAAATCGGAATAATTTTTTTTATCTGCTACATCTCAAAACTTATTTCTACTCTCATCCCTGCAAAGTTCCCATCCAATGTCATCAGCATGATTCTGTTATTTCTACTTTTATGGATAAAAGTCATCAGTCCAGAGTCAATTCGTGATTTTTCAGAATTTTTATTAAAAAACATGGCGTTTTTTTTCATCCCATCTGGAGTTGCCATTATGGATGAAATACCGCTCCTGTTTAAAAATATTCACTTGATTATTTTCATTCTTTTGGTAACATTTGTATTCTCATTTTGGATAACTGCAATTATCGTCGAAAAAACCATGAAGCGAATAAATGGACGGAAAGAGAAAATCCATGAATAATTATGCTGCAGAACCATTATTCGGGATTGTGATCAGTATTATTTATTATCTATTCGGAGTTTTTCTCAGAAAAAAGATAAAATCAAATTTCATAAATCCGCTTTTAATAACCATTATCGGCATCATTCTGACTCTTTTACTTTTTAATATACCATTCGAAGACTATCAACAAGGAGGGCAGATCATTAATCTGTTTCTCGGGCCGGCAACCGCATCCATCGCTTATTCCGTTTTTTTGCAGATTCGAATACTAAAGGTATGGGCTATTCCTATTATTGCTGGCTGTATGGGCGGATCAATCGCTTCCATTGTCAGTGTCTATTTCTTTTGCCGGATCTTTGGTTTCAATGAAGTTTTAACTTCATCCATTATTCCAAAATCTGTAACAACACCCATCGCAATTGAAATCAGCGCTCAATTAGGGGGAATGCCATCCATCACGGTTTCTCTGGTAATCCTCACAGGAATCTTCGGTTCCTTGTTTTCTCCATTTCTGATTCGCGTTTTCCGCATCTCAGAAAAAATTGCAGCAGGCACAGCAATAGGCGTCAGCAGTCACGGAATCGGTACTTCTAAAGCAATAGAGCTTGGAGAAATCGAAGGGGCTGTCAGCGGAATAGCCATGGGATTGAGCGGATTATTCACTTCGATTTTTATAACTTTGGTCCAAATATTTAAGTAATCCTGAATCGTTTTTGTTTTTTTGTACCTTTATGATGACCAGCGATAAAGTTCAGTAATTCGGATTTTGGAAGGTCTTTAAAAAAGTACGTGGCTTATCTGTAATAAATTGGAAAATCTGTTCTGTAAAAAAACAATAGTTCCTCAGATAACTTTTTTCGATAGTGCAATATTTATTGTTAATACAACCTGTTCGGTAATTCTTTCGCAGCGTTTTCCTGATCGAATACTCCCTCAGGTACAAACTGAATTTTTTCTACTTTTTGTCCGGCTTCCAGTTTCCGAATGATGTCTGCCACTCGTGGCCCATGCAGCGGATTACACTCAACGGAAGCATTGAGCTCGCCGCGTATCATCGCTTCAAAAGCTGCATGTACTGCATCAAAAGAAATAATAATAATATCCTTCCCGGGTTTTTTACCGGCAGCTTTGATTGCTTCAATTGCTCCGAAAGCCATATTGTCATTTTGTGCAATAAGAACGTCAATTTCAGGATGCGTCTTCAGAAAGGACTCCATTACTTCCTTTCCTTTTGACTCAATAAAATCGCCAGTCTCAATAGCGATCAGGTGATAATTCGCTTTCTTTGCTATCATCTCAGCGACGCCGTTTGTTCGGCCAATTTCTGCTGAAGCGCCTAATGTTCCCTGTAATTCAACGATGTTGATGGTTTCGTCAGCCCGCCCCATTTTTTCCAGATATCGATTAAGCCAATGGATCGCATTTCGTCCTTCCTGCAAGAAATCTCCTCCGACCCAGGAAACGTACAGCGAATCATCTTCGACATTGACCATGCGGTCTGATAAGATCAGAGGAATACCGGCTTCTTTAACTTCTGCAAGGACACTATCCCAGCCTGATTCAATAATTGGAGCCAAAACAATATAATCTACTTCCTGTTGAATAAAATTGCGCAACGCTTTTATTTGATTTTCAGATTCCTGCTGGCAATCGATAAAAATTAATTCAAAGCCGTTCTCCTCAGTGAAAGTAGATTTGAAAGACTCTGTGTTTGCCACTCTCCAATCAGATTCTGCTCCAACCTGAGCATATCCAACTTTAATCAGATCCTTGTGTACAACTTCTTCTGTTGGAAATTCAGTCGTTTTCCCGATCATACTGCATCCTGACAGGAATAGTAAGAATCCGAAATATAAAAAGGTAATTATTGAAGTTTTCCACATAAATTCGTCTTACTCCATTGTTCGAACTTATTACCAACTATGAATCATGAGTTGTTTGTTCGATTTTCTCGAAAGGAATACAAACGGTCACAACCGTTCCATTGCCACGCTCACTCTGGATATCCAAGCCAAATTTGTTTCCATAATACAACCGAATGCGCTCCTGAACATTTGACAAACCAAATCCGATTTTATTACCAACATGGATGGAATTTTTCAGTTTTAGTAAATCATTTTTTTCCATCCCGATACCATTATCCGATACAACAAGAATCAAATTGTTTTGTTCTGTTTTTGCCAATACATCAATTCTGCCTTTGCCTCTCTTGTTTTTAATACCATGGTATAAAGCATTTTCAACAAGAGGTTGCAACATCAGTTTTGGAACTTTAGAATTATAGAGATCGCTTGGAACGATAATTTCATAATCCAGGATGTCCCGATATCTGGATTGCTGGATTTCCAGATAGCTGCGAACATGAATTTCCTCCTCTTTGAGACTGATAAAATCTTCACCACGGCTCAATGTTGTCCGGAAAAAGTTGGAAAGCGAAGTGATCATCTTAACAACTTGCTCATCCTGATGATCTTCCGCCAGCCAGATAATCGTATCAAAAGTATTGTATAAAAAATGAGGATTAATCTGCGCCTGTAACAATTTTAATTCGGTCTGGCGTAAATTTGTCTGCTCTTCTTTCACATCCTCCAATAAACTTCCAATTTGACCGACCATTCCATCAAAAGCAACACTCAATGTTTGGATTTCATCATCATAACTTTCCACGGACCGAACGGTAAAATCGCCACTGCCGACCAGACGAATATTTTCAGACAATTCTTTGATGGGACGAGTTATACTGTTCGCAATCAAAATTGAAACAAACCACAAGACTCCAATAAGAATTGTCGATCCCAAAGCAAATAACAGAATCGTATTCCGAATTTCACGATTTGTCCGCTGCTGAATCACAGCCAGTTCATTCGTCTCATAAAATATGTATTCCTGAACTTTTTCCTGGATCAATGCCGTCAAAACGCGAATATCATACTTCAAACTGGTGTAATTTTTCTCATATCCGCTGGTATTGTGGATGTTGATAATCTTATTTTCAAGATTCGTCAGGAAATCTTCAATATTCTGCAAGCGTTTGAGGCTGTCATTTCTTATGGTTGTCAATTTGAGTTTTTTTGCGACATCTCTGGCATTTTTTACATCCGACAACGGGTCTAATGTTTCAAAATTTTTCCCGTCCCCAATCACATATTGAAACATCTTATAATCAAGCGTCTCTTTAAAATCAAAATTGAACTGACTGGCTGTCACAAGATTTTGAACAATCAAATTATATTGATTGGTTGATCGGATCAAGATTGCCAGCATGACAACGATCATGAAAACCATCGTCATCATGATCAAAGTCATCAGCGAATTCAGTTTGACGCTTAAAGAAGAATGCTGAATTCGTACAAAAAAGCGAGTATGTCTCATCCGTTTTCCGATTTACCTGCTCGATACTCTTTGGGTGTACAACCCTGAAGTTTCTTAAAGATGTAACTGAAATAATGCGGATCCTTGTATCCGATCGCATACCCGATTTCAGAACTCTTCATGCTGGAACACCGAAGAAGTTCCTTTGCCTTCTCCATCCGTACCTCAGTCAGATATTCGATAAAAGTCACACCTTTTTCCTGGCTGAAAATCGTACTGAAATGAGTTGGACTGACATTAACAGCCTGAGAGACCATATTCAAGGACAAATCTTCAGAATTATAATGATCTCGAATGAAGTTCTCCGCTTCTTGCAGCAGCGTTCGATATTTTTGTTTTGCTGACTGATCTCGCAGCAAGAGCGTCCCGTCAATAATTTTTTTTATGTTTGCTTTGGTTTTTTCAATCGAAGAAAGATCCGCAGTAATTTGGTCCAAATCCCCGCAACTTTCAATTAATGCTTTCTTCCCTATACCGATTTCCTCCAAAAAAGATGCAGCATTGATATGGATATCCATAGCGATGTATTGTCTGAACATCAACGAACTGATGTGTTCTCTTCCAACACTCTCAAAATAATCATCGACAAAATGCGCGACATTTTCACGCAAGCCACTCTTAAAAAACCGTTCGATAATTGTCTTATCGATCTTTGCCGTATCAAGAGTTTTCAGACTCAAACCAGCATTCTGTGCAATGGGGGCTTTTGCAATTTCATCGTAAAAAACAACCTGGTTTTTTCCGATAATATAGCGGTAGGCAAATGCGCGGCAGGCTTCATCAAAAGATTTTCGGATTTGCTGCAAACGTTGTACTGGCAGGCCGGACCCGATAAAATAATCCAGATTTTGCTCCGCTTTAAATAATGTCTCCAGTTCCTGGATGCATCTTCGTGTTACTGCCGATGCCGGTTCATGATCACTGCCTTTTACGAGAATCGCCCAACCTTCCAGGGATCGGCTGAATAAAACCATATGATTTCTGATTGCGAAACTTTTCTGAATACGTTCTTCCATCTGAATCATGACTTCCGAGTATTGTTCGCGAATCTCTTCTACATTTTGATAACATTTGAATAAGATGATGTTATAACTTTGTGCGCTAAGCTCAATATCAAGCTTTTTTGCTTTCTGCAATAATTCATTAACTGATAAAGAATTATCCACAAGCTGCGTAAAAAAATTCCTTCGTTGGAATTCTTCATTTTCCTGCATCTCTAACTTATATTGACGACTTAAATATTGTTGGTTTCGTTCATCCTCAACCTTCTTTTTGATAAGAAGCATTGTTTCGAGTATTTTTGAGCTTGTAATCGGTTTCAATAAATAATCAGTTACTCCGATGTTGATTGCATCTTTGGCATATTGAAACTCATCATAACCACTGAGAATGACAATTTTTATCCAGGGCATTTCCTGTTTAACCAGACGGCTCAATTCCAACCCGTCCATAAAAGGCATCTTGATATCGGTGATCAGAATATCCGGTTTCAAATTCTGAATCATCGGATAAGCGAGTTCTCCATCACTGGCCTCCCCGATGAATTCGAAGTCATGTTCCACCCAATTGACTTTGTTTTTGATACCCTGACGAACAACGATTTCATCTTCTACCAAAAAAACTTTTAGCACGTATTCCTCACTTCATTCATGCGAATTTAAGAAGTTTTGTAGATAATATTGTAACGGCTTTTTTATATCTACATAGTCTGTGAACCAGAGATTCGAAATTTGGAAAAGCCTTTTGAGAAAAAAGAGAAAACTTATTGATTGGTTTCCATCGTCGATAACTGAATTTTCCAAATCAGCGGTTTTTTTACAGGAGTTGGTTTGCAGTTCCAGGTTTCTATAACCAGAACATTCGAGAACACTTTTCGGATCTGATTCAAAGATATAATTTCCATATTGGGAAGAGAGGGTATTTCGCATTTCAGTTCGATATCCTTTATCATTCGATGGGTCAGTAATTTTTTTAAGCAAAGGTTTTACTTGGAAAAGGAATGAATTTTCTAAATATTGGATTCTCCGAGCTAATGGTTGTTTTCATAATCATGCTGGTTCTT
The DNA here is from genome assembly GCA_026645735.1 of Flexilinea sp. Lineage (GTDB taxonomy): Bacteria > Chloroflexota > Anaerolineae > Anaerolineales > Anaerolineaceae > Flexilinea. Next base: position 14,051 of record JAPKMT010000056.1, on the reverse strand, counting down.
CTGGGACCGCATCGTATGACTTCCGCTGCATATCGCTTTGCAAGAATGCTCAGAAAAATCATGCGATCAGAAACCTGGCGCAATTTCTTCGATATTTATAAGGAAATAAAACAATATCCTTCTCAGATAATGCAGGAAGTGAATCTGGAAGAAATTAAAAAAGAACTCAAAGATATCCAAAAAACGACGGATAGCGAAATAAAAAAAATCAATCAGGAAATTGCGGAGCAAAATTATAATTTGATGGATTCTGGAGGCCCTCAGAAAACCAATCTACATTCGACACAGGAAAATCCAGAAACACATAAGGGACCGGATAATAATTCATGAGCGATGATCCGTATGAATCTCTGACTGCAAAACAATTCTTCAGTGCAATGAGTGAACATATTTATGAGCTCAGGAACCGGATGATCATTGGAATCATCGCCTTAATTTTTGGGACGATCCTATGTTTATTTTTTTCCGAAAAATTATTAGAATTTATTTGCATTCCCATCGGAGGAATAGAAAAACTGCGATCAATAGAAATCACCGAAAATATCAGTGCGGTTTTTCGCGTTGTCCTGCTGGGTGGAGTTATTCTTTCGTTTCCAGTAATTTTATATGAGATTTTTGCTTTCATCCTGCCAGCATTGAAAGCCAATGAAAAACGTCTCTTATTTTCATTTCTTCCTTCGGCCATTTTGTTCTTCCTGTGTGGAATCAGCTTTGCATATTTTCTGCTGCTCCCGACTGCCATTCCATTTTTAACCACATTTATGGGAATTGAAACCGAAGTACGTCCTGCAAATTACATTTCATTTGTAACCAACATGATCTTTTGGGTGGGTGTCGTCTTTGAGTTGCCTATCATGATTTACATCCCAGCCCGAATTGGTTGGATCACTGCAAAACAATTATTAAAGAACTGGCGATTTGCAGTGGTCATCTGTGCGGTGCTTGCAATGCTCATCACTCCAACAGTCGATCCTGTGAACATGACTATCCTGATGATTCCGTTAATCACCTTATACTTTATCAGCATTCTGTTCGCACAATTTGCTGAAAAAAGCCGCAGACGGGTAAGGTCGAATCCATCCTAACATCGATTTTTTAACTGCAATATCCATTATCCCCAATAAAAAATGGATTATTTATTTAGTTTTTTACATTGCTTGATCCGATCGTTTTCTATCCTCTTGAAAAACTTATCGTGTCGTTACAGCTATACCCTTCTACAATGCAGCTGCTGTCACAGAATTGGTTCAGGCAAATGACTTCCAGATTTTCTGTTCTGATTCGTTAACGATTTCGATCTCGTAATTCATCCATTATCATCCAGGGAATGGATGATGTGTCCTGATATAAAAACTGATATCAACCGATTAATAAAACAAAAACACGCTCCTAAAGCGTGTTTTTTTATCGCATGCTTAGGCCGTCTATCGGCGGGCGTGGACTATTCCTCAAAAAGTAGACAATAAAATGGAAATTGGTAAAATGGACAAAGGAGGAAAAAATGGTCCAACCGAAATACGATGAAGATTTTAAGAAAAATATTGTTAGCCTGCATCATAACGGGAAATCAGCAGCCCAGCTTCACAAAGAATATGGAATATCGATAAGTGCAATCTGTAAATGGGTAAAAGCATATTCTGAGGTAAAGATCGATGATCAGACCATAATGACCGCAAAACAGATCAAAGCCCTGCAAAAGCGGAATGCAGAATTAGAAGAGGAGAATCTGATCTTAAAAAAAGCGATTGCCATATTCACGCCACAATCCAGCAGAGAATGATGGCTGTAAGGAAACTTCGATATCAACATGCACTCACGACGTTATGTCGGGTTCTCGGTGTAAACCGCAGCAGTTATTACAAGCATTATAAATCGAAGCCATCAGCGAGATCGATTGAGAATCAAGAGATACGTTCAAAGATTTTGGTTCTCTATTCTGCAGCAAAAAAGCGTCTGGGAGCTCGAAAAATGCAACAACGATTGAGCGTTGAATATGGCATAAAAATAAGTCTGGGACGGATTTACCGACTCATGAAAGCAATGGATCTTCCGAAGATGTCCACTGTGAAACCTTATGTCAAACCAGGAAAAGCGAAGGAAGAAAAGCTTCCTTGCCCTAATCATGTGAATAAGAACTTTTCTGTTCCAGCCCAAAACCTGGTTTGGGTTAGTGATATATCTTATGTGAAGGTCGGAGGAAAGTTCTGTTATGTCTGTGTCATTATTGATCTTTTCAGCAGAAAAGTGATTGCATATCAGGCTGGTGAACAGGCTGATACTCAGCTTGTTGTTAAAACTTTTTTGTCTGCTTTTCATAGACGCAATCCAGAGCCGAACACGCTCATTTTCCATTCCGATCGCGGCTGCCAATATACATCGAAAGTTTTTCGTAATCTTCTAGACTCCTGCCAGGTCACTCAATCATTTTCTGCTCCGGGTTATCCTTTTGACAATGCTGTCGCTGAGTCCTTCTTTAAATACCTGAAAAAGGAAGAGCTTGATAGGAGAAAATATTCTTGTATTGAGGATCTGAAACTCTCTCTTTTCCAATTTATTGTTGGATTTTATAATTCAATCAGACCTCATTCTGCAAACGATATGCTTTCTCCTGACGAAAAGGAGGCAAGCTTTGTATAGTTGACGCATAATTCAGATTTCTCTCTTTGGTCTTTTTAGCTTTGATATATTTTTTTGTGTTACTCAGACGATAGGGCTCTGTGGGAAGACCAACCAGAGTGCCTATCTGCTCAAGGATTGGCTGAGATTCCAGTGAAACTGGCAGCTCAACATTTTGTCATTTTGGAGGTTTTGCTCGAATTTTGTATTTCTTTTTGTAGCCAAATAATTGTGTAGTTTCTCAAATCGTGTCTATTATTTTGACTATGGTTCAGCGTTTATACAAACCAGGAAAAAACCGACTACAAGCAGCCAATAATTATACTCAGACGCAAATCGAATATACGTAAAATGACTGATAATACCTAAAACACCCAGGAAAAAACCAAATATCCATCCTGCACTCATATTATCTCTCCTCAGAATTAAAAATTTTCCTGTCAAATTCTTTATTGCAATAACTATGCCATTCTGTTGTTTTATAGAATATTTCAATTCGCATCTTTTGTGGTTCATCCCATTGGATGACTGCAAAAGAAGGTTCGGGAAATTCTTTTTTTGGATGTTCGATGAATAAGGATCCCGGATTCAACAGAATTCGTTTGTTATCATTCCAAACAAATGGGAAGTGAGTATGACCATGGACAAGAATATGGGCGTCTTTTGCTTCCACAGGAATCTGATCTAAAATATACAATGGGTTAATACTGCCCAAAAGGCTGATGATCTTTAACCGTAAATAATGCCAGAAATCACCCTGTCCATGAAAGAGAGAAATTTTAAATCCCTGAAATGAAAAGTTGCAGATGGCAGGGTAATGATTCCAGTATAAAAAATCGCGATTGCCTCTGACCGCATAGACAGGAGCAATCAGATTCAAATCCTGAATGACTTCCGGTTTTTCGATATCTCCAGTATGAAATATGATGGTAGGAGATAATTTTTTGATCTGGTCCTTTGCATCATCAGAAATGCATTTCATGTCAGAGGGAATATGTGTATCTCCCAATACAACAATTGTCATCGGACACTGGTAAACCGAATTTAGATCTACATTCATAATTGATCTCATTGTTGTAATTATAATAGATAGAGAACTCGGATTTTACAGATATCACATCGGTTTTTTATAACTTCCGAATAAAAAGAGAAATATCAACAAATGAGCCATAAAACAAGTTTCCGACATGGAACATTGGCAGATTGTCAACATGCAGCAGATTACGCAATCGTAATTGACGTTTTACGGGCATTTACAACTGCTGCCTATGCCTTCCAATCAGGAGCAAAAGAAATTTTTTGCGTTTCCGAAATTCAGGAAGCTTTTGATTTGAATACACAAATCAAAAACTCGTTTTTATTAGGAGAAATGAATGGCTACAGTATTCCCGGCTTTCATTTCAACAATTCTCCGGCGGCAATCAGCAAAGAAAATTTGTCCGGCAAAGCCATCATTATGCGAACAACTGCTGGAACGCAGGGATTAATACGGACGACTCATGCAAAAAAAATACTGGCTTGCAGCCTTGTAAACGCATCAGCAACTGCAGCATACATTCAATCACATCAACCGGATGAAGTTTTTTTTGTAGAAACAGGAATTACAGATAACGGAAAAGGAGATGAAGATACTGCCTGTGCAGATTACATTGAAGCGATCTTAACCAAACAGCCTTTTTCCCTGGAGACACTGAAAAAACGAGTGATCAGTTCAAAAAATGGTATGCGTTTTACAGATCCTTCATCGAAGGACCTGCCAGAAGAGGATCTTGCTTTTGTTTGTGCAGTAGACACATTTCATTTTGTCATGGAAGCTGAAAGATTGAACCATTACATGATCCGTCTTCAAACAATAGATGTAGAGCAAGGATCGTATCAACTTATCTGATTCGGATGACTGGTTTTTCTTTGCTGATTCAAATGACCAATTTAGATCGCAAAATGCTGATTAGAAACCGGTTTCAAGAGAACTTGTTTTTCTTATGGTTTTGCTCTCCGCGCAAAACCATAAGAAAAACAAAGAATTTTTTTCATAATTCGAATTACTGATATCAATCACGGATATGGAAACAACGAAAAGACAAATATAATCAAGAGATATCAAGACGGTTTTCCGAAATACAGGAGGATTCTTTTTTATTCCAGTGATCCGTCATCGTTTCGGATTCCTGATTTAGAATTCAAAAAAGGAGAGCTGATTATGATTCAATTGTCAGACAAAGACAATATTGTTTTAATACCAATAAAAACACCCGGAGAAGATTTTCATCAATTAGAACCGGAATTTACTGTTGTTGAACCGGATAATGATTATGCCGGCTTTTCCGATGAAGAGATGGCTGTCCTTCTACCGCATGCGAAAGCGATTGTTTCAATGATCGGTATTACTTCAGAAATGATTGCAAAGGCTTTGTCGCTGAAAGTTATTATCGTTAATGGAGCCGGATTTGATCATATCGACATCGCTGCAGCAACTGCATTAAAAATTCCTGTTATCAATGTACCTGACACAACAGCGATGACAACCGCTGAACTGACACTTGCTTTAATGCTGGATGTGATGCGAAAAGTCTCAGAAAACGATCGGAAAATCCGCAATCCGAATAACAACCCTGCAGAATTCTTTCAACTCGGCAGAAACCTTGGCCATAATCTTGGCGGAAAAACTCTGGGCATTGTGGGATTGGGCCATATTGGATTGGCACTTGCCGAAATTTGCTGGCCGCTGAGAATGAACATCATTTATACAAGCCGGCATCGAAAACCGTTGAATATCGAAAAAAGTATACGTTTTGTTTCAATGAATGAATTAGTAGAAACTTCGGATATCATCTCAATTCATTGTCCCTATAACCAGGATTCAGATAATTTGTTTTCCGCTGACATGTTTCAAAAAATGAAGAATGGAGCTGTCCTGATCAATACAGCGAGAGGCAAGATCGTTGATTATGAAGCACTGATCCATTATCTGGAAAATGGTAAACTCTATGGAGCGGGATTGGATGTTTTTCCGGATGAACCGAATATTCCTGCCAGATTGAGCCAGATGGAAAATGTAGTTTTAACACCGCACATCAGCGCCAATACAGTTGAAGCGCGTCAGATCATAGCCGATTCAGTCTGTAACGTGATTCGTGAAATCTGCGGACAAAAATCAGGAAAAAACCTGGATGCATACCCCGGTTTGATTAATCCTGAGATTCTGCAGAAACCGGTTGAAAGTCAGTAATTTAAAATTTCGACAGGTATCTGAAAAATTGGGCGAAAATGAGACGCACGATGAAAACTGATTCTCATAGAGAGTCTACCTGCTGAAACAGAAAAATCAGGCTGTTGAAACATCGGCATAGCAATCAGAGAATGCTGAAAATAACGAAATTTTCTGTATACTGGAGAAGGAATAAAGAAGCATGAAACGTAATATATTTATTTCAGGGTGCTTTTCTCTCCTCTTCATCATTTTTTCTCTTTTTATCCAATCAGTGAATGCATATAATGCGGATGATGTCACGCTGATTGGAAGAAACCAGGTGTCCTTTTCTCTCAAGGAAAACAAAACTGCAGAGATCCTGACAACAACCAATGATAAAGTGGTTATTGAGATAAATGACGGCATAATCACAGAAGGTCGTATCCTGATCCGTTTTATTATCTGGGGACTCCCGCAAAACTGGGATACAAAAATTAACGATCAGAACCGTTTGAATGGCAGCTACCTGCCAACCGCCGAGTTAGGAATTCCTTCCGGTGAATGGCTGACTCCGGGTTCCGGTTCCCGATTCAGTTTGATTAATCAAGGTGACACATTAATCGTAGCCGGATTACTGGAATTTCTGACCAAGGAAACACCAGACATTGTGTCTTTCGATTTTAATCAAATTCCTTTTGATGATCAGCCGTTAAAAGAAGGCGCCATTATTCAATTAGACTTTGAAGCGGGTGATTCACGGCAGCGTATAGAAAAAAAAGGTGTCAGCGATGAAAAATATGGTGTTTCTTTTTCTCTCCTAAATACTGCGCAGACACCCAGCATATCTATGATCCAACCTGCAGTCAGCCTTTCAAGAAAAGATGAGCAGGTTTCTCGTGTTGGATGGGTATCGTTATCGCAAAATGACGGGAAGAAATATGTTCTTAACAGGGATTTCGTTTATGGATTTAATATTGCAGATGATAATCGGTTCATAGTCAGTAATTCATATTTATTTTCAGCTCTCCATGATGCTGAGCCGCGAACTATTTCTTTGGACTACATTTACGTCAAAAGATCAATTGCGGGGAAAATCAATCTTTCTCTGGAAACAATGGCGATAAGTCAATCGTTCAAAAAGCTGGATGTACCGCTTCCTTTGGATGAGTTTTCCTCAAAAATAAGCGGGTATTCCATTTATGAGGACAAAACAGAAGATCAGCACACAGTTACGACACTAAGATTACTCCTCGATACAGATTCTTCAGTATCATTCATCAGTTTTTCAGTAAGTGGTTCCGATAGTGAGTTCATGCCTGCAGTCTGTGGATTTTTGCCGGATTCTGAACAGTTCGCCTGTGATGTTCCGCTGGTTTCTCTGGATCAAACAGACCTGACCCTGCAATATAATTCTTTTGAATATCGGATCGATGGGAACTGGGCATTTGAATGGAATCCACTCCCCATACCAGAATCAGATCCCTCCAATGACCAAATTGTGCAGCCCTATAATATGGGTTCTATGGATTTCTATACAGGATCTGATCCAGAGGTGAAGAAAATTGAAAATAAGATCCAGGTGTTTTCTGAGGCACTCAGCGCAAAAAGCGGTTGGATTGTGCAGCGCTATGAGACACACCTGAGTATTTCGGGAGGAAACTACCCGGATTTGGTCGACCATTCACAAAAGTACGCTCAGATGAATCATATTGTTGAAGAGTCATGGGATCAAATCCAGTCGGATGGAGCTGTCATCAGCAATATTTCACTGGTAAGAGATCTTTCTGGCCGGATTATTAGTGGAACATGGAATTTGGCCGATCGGCAAATTGTCCTGCCGCAAGGGCTTCTCATTCAAAATCAGGGATATAATACAGGCTATGTTTATCCATTCACTTATGGCAGTGATTTTTTTGCTCTCTTTAAGACAAATGCTGAAATTGTGGAACGAAAAGACTGTGAGTTTGAAAATCATCCGGCATGGTGTTTACAATTTTTCCATACCTTAGGTTCTGCAGACAATTCAGGAAACGCGCCTGAGAATTCTTATTTCTTCTGGATTGACCAGGAGACAGGAAAAATCCTGCTAAAACAAATCGACTGCCAATTAAACGGGATTGATCAACCTTTAGAAACTTGTGTCATGAGAAAAACCTTAGAAATTCGTTTTTCCGAGGATCTGGATTCGGAAATCAAAAATATGATTGAATCATTTATTTTTTAAGGAGTCTGCCTTGCCTTCCGCTACTTTTAATTTTCCAAAAAAATTTCTTTGGGGTACTGCAACTGCATCGCATCAGGTTGAAGGACAAAACAAGAACAATTGGTCGGTTTGGGAATCTTCAGGTGGGAAAATCCTGAATGGTCATGTCTGTGGACTAGCTTGTGATTGGTGGGGAGGCCGATGGAAAGAAGATTTTGATCGGGCTGCAGAAACCGGACAAAACGCTCATCGCATGTCCATCGAATGGTCAAGAATTCAACCCGAATACAATCGATGGGATGAGGAAGCTTTAGATTACTACCGCGAAATCATACGGGGACTCATCAGCAGAGGAATCCGTCCCATGGTTACGTTACACCATTTTTCAGATCCTTTATGGTTCACAGAAGTCGGTGGGTGGGAATATGCCGACGCGCCGGCTGTTTTTATGAAATATGTTGATAAAGTTGTGACTGCTTTAAAGCCGCTTGTTAAAGACTGGATTACGATCAACGAACCGAATGTGTATATTCTCTGCGGCTATCTGACCGGAACATTTCCTCCCGGGAAAAAGATGGACCTGCCATCTGCTTTCCAGGCGCTGTCTAATATGGTGCAAGCCCATGCTCTTGCGTATGGATTAATCCATCGCCGCCAGACAGATGCAAAAGTCGGTGTTGCGATTAATTACCGTGGATTCACACCAAAAAATAACAGTATTGGAGATCGCTGGCTGACAAATGTTCTAAATTCAAACTTTAATAGTTCTTTCATGAACGCGATCAGTAAAGGACGGCTGAAATTTGGTCTGCGATCCAATTCTCAGAAAAAAGCAAAAGATACATTTGATTTTGTCGGGTTGAATTACTACACTTGCAGTCAGGTACATCTCGGGCCTTATGTAAATCGTTTTTTAAGTTATCCGAAAGATGCCACATTAAGTGATTCTGGATTTATCGCCAACCAGCCGGAACATTTTTATCAAGCAATTGAATGGGGTGCTTCTTACGGAAAACCGGTGATAGTTACAGAAAATGGAATCGAAAATACTGATGACAGCATCCGTCCGGAATATATGGCGGATCACCTTTACCAGCTCTGGCGAGCTTACAATAATAGTTTGCCAGTCCAAGGATACTATCATTGGACTTTGGTGGATAATTTTGAATGGGAACGTGGCTGGACACAGCGTTTCGGTCTATGGGGACTGGAAAATAAAACCCAAAAACGTATCCGAAGGGCATCGGTCGATTTTTATCAGGAAATCTGTAATAAAAATTATCTCGATTCAGAAGATGTCGCAAAATATGCACCAAAATCCTTCGAGAAACTTTTTGGATCATAATTTTTGATAATCTGCAAAAATTAGTTTTAATTCGAAATTTGCCAAGAATTCAGGAATGCTGCATTGTCATTTGATTCTGATGAAGCATCTGATCTGTTACTATTCGCTGGTTTCAAACAGCAACAAATCCTTTCATGATTTCGAAGTACAAATCGAACAAGGATTATCCATTCTTCGAAAAGCAAAAAAATAGTAAAGAGAACATGAAATCCATGAGTACCGATATGCCATCGCTTGAATCGATGAACCGGCAAGAATTAAGCCGGTTATTCCCCATTTTCCTTGTTGCGTACAATTCGGAATGGCCTGCTCTTTTTGAACAAGAAGCATGCAACATCCAGCGTTCCATTCCCCAGAACTTCATATTCAGAATCAGACACTTTGGAAGCACATCAGTTCCAGAAATGGTTGCGAAACCGACAATTGACATCCTGTTGGAAATTTATGAAGGAACGGATCCGGATTTCATCATCACCAGTTTCCGAGATCTTGCGTATTATTACACTCCGCAACCGGAGAATCCTGCTCCTCATATGATGTTTATGAAAGGATATACTCCAAACGGTTTTTATGGACAATCATTTCACGTGCATGTACGCTATCCGGGAGACTGGGACGAGATTTACTTTCGGGATTTCTTGCGCATACACCCGGATATTGCAACTGAATACGCCTCATTAAAATTTCAATTACAGAAAAAATTCGAATTTGATCGGGACGCTTACACGCAAGCCAAAAGCAGTTTTATCCAATACTATACAAAAATTGCCAGAGAAAATTTTCAAAAATTATGAGAGTTATTTTTCAGCCGAAAAATAACTCTTATACAAATTTTTTTCTTTTTACAACCAAAACATCAAAGCATACGCAATTTTCTTAAAAAGAATCGGATTATGAAATTCAAAGAAATTACTGACGGCTAATTGCTCTTCTCCGCAGGAAAGAGCGACAAAGAATCCGATATTGATCAGTAAACAGATCAACAATCCGGCCTGAAAAAATTTTTCCAAATGAATTCCCCGTAATTTTTCGATCATAAGACAGGCTGTCATAATACCCGCCAGAACAACCATCCATGAAAAATCCATCATATAGCGCTGATAGGTTCCGACAGAAGATCCTACATATCCGGCAATGAATAATGGGATGATGATCAAGCAAATCAATAAGGCTGAAAACAGCCATCCTCGATTCCGTTTTACATCTCGATAGTATGGGAAGAAAAAAAACAAAAAGATGAACGGACAAATGGAAGCCACCGAAAAACAATGCTTCCAATATTTCGTTCCGCCAAAACCGAATGTCAATGGCTCAGGTGCAACAAGAAACGGGAAATTGGTACTGAACTGGACTCCGGGTCTGAATACCATATTGAAAATTCCCAGTAAATAATTTGGGGCGCTTAATCCATTTGCGACTGCACGGTTATCAAAGATTGTCAACTGATAATTCTGCCCAAACTCAAATACTGATCCAAAACGCAGCCAGTTATAGAACATCAAGATCGACCCAATAAAAAGATATGGCATCAGGACTGAAAAAAGCGGTTGAATTCTGAAATGCATTCTGTTGTTTTTTGTTTTTGAAATAATAAGCGATATCAAGATCGGAATATTCAGGAGCGATGCAAATATTGAAATCGGTCTACAGCCCACCGCACAAGCCATTAGGAGACATCCGATGGTCAGTTTCAGATTCCGATGTTTTTCATTTGAGAGTGAACTAAGATTGATCGCGAAACCGCAGACGGAAAAACAAAACGCAGAAACCATAGCCAATTCATAGGAAAGAGGACGCCTGACGCACCAGATCAGACCGGTTGACTGGATTAATAGGATTGAACAAATCAGGAAGGTTGCAGCCGATAATTGCTTAAAAAATCGTTCCAAAATCCATTTGAGACAATATATCAATCCTATAGAACCAAACAACGCATAAAATAAAACCGCAAAATCATTTAACAAATAATGACCGGTAATCAGTTTATAAGGCAGTAGGAAAGTAATGACAGGAATAACTCCAAAATAGACATAATACTTCCCTTGAAAATATGCTGTATCCCAATAAATATCCGCATCAGAAATCTGGTTCGCAGCCCGTTCCGTTGCATCATATGGATTTTGCAGAGTTTCAAGAATTTGCGGTGGTTTTTCAAGTAAAGACAATGATCGGTTTGAAAGGGCTTCTGTCAATAATTGATAATGATCTTTATTCCAGAACGCAAGGTTGTTCGAATGAATCATTGTACTGAGATTCGGATACGTACTGATAGAAACGAACAAAAACGAACCAATGAAATACAACATGATTCCAAAGAGCCACCATTTTTGATATTTTTCTGTCAAGTTAAAGCGCATCTGATGCAAAGCGGAACCCGGTCGAAAACAATAAAAAACCGTCATAATCAAAATTAATATACAAAAACGGTACATATTAAACCGAATCGGTACCGGAGAATTGATAACGAAAGAGATTGCTTGTGGTTCCAGATTTTCCAGTACAAGTGTAATTTGAGTGATCCTCTTGCTTGGATACAGAAAAATATATCGGCTATGCTCAACACCTGGGATAATTTCGATTTTTTGAGTGTGTCCGGTAGTCAATCCGATTTCACTGGTTTGGATGGTTCCCCGAATTCGATCCTGCAGATTGTTCTCCAACTGAATTTCCAGATTACGAGTGTCATCCGGAATTCCCTGGTCTTTATGAATGGTCAGAACAATTTTATTTTCATCTTCAGTATTTGAAAGTATCATTTCGGATTTTGAGAAGCGTATTATCTTTTGGACGCTGCTTCCTATTAGCTCAAAACTGCGAACATTAAATAGAAAAATTTCAATAATTCCACAGAGCAATGAAATGATTACAGCAGCTTTGAATCTTCTGTTCTGGATCAACACAACCGATTTCCCTTCTATGTCGAATATCCGGATGCGTCTGTGTTTTACAACCGCATTTCTCAATTATAAAGATTTTTTTCAATATTCCACTGCCGATCAATAATTCAAAATATTGACTTCCTTTTCGAATCCCAAAAATATATTTCAAATCGTTGGCTGATGACTGATCAACCATTATTAAAACAATCAAGGATTATTCTGAATTTTCTTTTTCAGTTCAAAAGTACTGCTAAAATTTCGACCAGTTGTTGTATGACAATCATTGCGATTTATGAGAATTCTTCTCATCGGCTTCGCGTCTCTGATTAAAAAAAACCTGGCTCATCTACAGGGTTAAAGCCAGGCAGGAAATCAATCATACAAATGTGTCAGAAAAACTACTTTTCCAAAAATTTAATAAATGGTTCCGCAATTCGGTCTATTTCACGTAATTCTTCATCAGAAAAAGACAATTGATCCATAACTCTCAGATTTTCATCCACCTGTTCAACGCTACTGGCGCCAAATAATGCGCTGGTAACACGCGAATCCCGCAAAACCCAGGCAAGAGACATCTGCGCCAGAGTCTGTCCCCGTTTTCTGGCAACTTCGTTGAGAGACCGCATATATCCCATGGTCTGTTCATTAATCAAGTCGCTTTTCAGATGTCTGTTCAGGGAAGCGCGTGATCCATCCGGTACACCATCTAAGTACCTTCCGGAGAGTAGTCCCCGCTGTAACGGTGAAAAAACAATAACACCTATTCCACTTTCGGCAGTAATATCAAACAGATGATCTTTTTCAGTCCAGCGGTTAAGAATTGAATAGGATGGTTGATGGATCAGGCAGGGAGTGCCTAGTTCCTTTAATATTTTTGCTGCTTTTGCAGTCAAATCGGCTGGATAATTGGAAATTCCGGCATAGAGTGCTTTACCCTGCCGGACAACATGATCCAATGCTGACATTGTTTCTTCAAGCGGAGTTTCAGGATCCGGGCGGTGATGGTAAAAAACATCGACGTAATCCAATCCGGTCCGCTTTAGACTCTGGTCCAGACTGGCAATCAGATATTTCCGGGATCCAAAATCACCATAAGGACCAGGCCACATATCATATCCGGCTTTGGAAGATATGAACAACTCATCCCGATAAGGTTTCAGATCCAGAGCGAATAACTGCCCGAAAACACGTTCTGCAGCGCCGTAGGGAGGTCCATAATTATTTGCCAGATCAAAGTGATTAATTCCCTTATTAAATGCATGACGAACCATAGTACGAGCATTTTCAAAACTTTTATACCCGTCAAAATTGTGCCATAAGCCCAGCGTCAGGATGGGCAGTTTAATACCGCTCCTTCCGCAGCGCCGATAAATCATCGTATCATAACGTGAGGGCGAAGCTGCATAAACATCGGATAAATTTTCATTATGCGCATCAATCATTGCAATTCTCCTTTTATTCTTTCAAAAACACCCCAATCATCATTCATTCCTTCATTGATCGTTTCGCGATATTCGTAATTCCGGCATAAAAAATTATACGTTTTTACCTGATAATCTGCCAGAGAAAGTTCACTGCAAAATCCTGTACTGGAAAATGGGACAGATGCCAGATAGGTTTCATTGGTATAAATGATGAATTTCGGCGGTTCCTTCTCCATGTCATGCAGGAACTGTGTCCATTGCTCTTTTTGAATATAACCAGGGAACAAATATAAAGGACGAACATTAAAGAAAAGAGTGGGCGCTGATCGCTCTGCCAGGACATAAGATGCCAATCCACCGCCCCAGATGAAAACCGGGTCGTTTTTTTTTGTAT
>JAPKMT010000055.1 GCA_026645735.1 Flexilinea sp. | reverse complement strand
ACGAAATACGTTGGCAAACTGGATAATTACTTCGACACAAAATTGGTTGATGCCAATTTATGATGCCATGAAAGAGTCATTGCTGAAAGAAAAAGCTATACACGCTGATGAGACGACGGTTCAAGTCTTAAAGGAGCCTGGGAAGGCAGCGACATCGAAATCTGAGATGTGGGTCTATGCCTCGGCAGTCCGGGGAACTCATCCGATACGGATTTTCGATTATCATGATTCCCGGAAGGGAGATTGTGCAAAAGACTTTCTGGATGGATACCATGGAACAGTAATCACCGACGGTTACAGCGGATACAATAAATTGGAAGGTGTAACCAGAGCAGGATGTTGGGCACATCTCCGCCGGTATTGGCATGATGCAATGCCGAATGGAGCTACAGCAAAGAATTCTAAAGCTGTTGTTGGTTTTGAATATTGCAATAAACTGTTTGAATTGGAAAAACGTTATGTAAATCTTTCGAATGATGACAGACGTAAAGCAAGAAAAAGAGAAAGCAAGCCAATTTTAGATGAATTCTGGTTATGGTTGCAGTCTTTCATTCCAGACAATGGCAGCAAACTTGCTGATGCTGTCAGATATTCTCTGAATCAAAAAGCTTACCTCGAAACTTTTATTGACCATGGCGAAATTGATATCAGTAACAATCAAGTCGAGAATGCTATTCGTCCTTTTGTGATCGGTAGAAAAGGCTGGCTTTTCAGTGATACGCCTAATGGTGCTACAGCCAGTGCAGTGGTGTATTCCATTGTGGAAACTGCTAAGGCAAATAGGCTTAATCCATACAGTTATCTTCTTCGCTTGCTTACAGAACTCCCGATGCTCGAAGGAAATCCATCTCACGAAGACATTGAATCATTAATGCCTTGGAATGATTTCATCCAGCAAAATTGCGCCCTAAAGTAGATATCTTTCGTTCTTAAATGACGTTGGATTATTGATCGCTTACTGTAATTTGCTGCTTTTTCATAAATGGGAGGATTTTTGGATCCTCCCATTTATTTTTAATTGTTATCAGATGCAAAAGCGCCTATGATCATAGGCGCTTTTGCTGAGGAAAAATGAAAAAGTTTTTAGTACGCTGAGATAATATCTGGTACTCATAACTTGCGGATTATTAAGGCAAAACCTGCAAACACGGTATTATGGAATAAAAAAACCTTTCGAACGAAATGAACAAACTTATTGTTGTGTTGTATTTTTTCTTCGCGGAAATACAACACAACAATGAACAGTTATCCCCTTTTTCGGATTGCTGCTATTTTTTTGAATATACTGTTTGTTCTGCAGCGTAGAACAGCAAAGCAATCCGCGACAATCTCCTGCTGATCGGAAAAAACCTGATCTACCAGTTCAAAATGAATTGTTATTCAAATTCTTTCTGAACATCACTGTTCTGAAATTTTTGAATTTCAATGACGTATCCACCCGGATCCATAAAAAATGCTGATTCAATGTAGGTCGCAGAAGCGGGGCTTTTGATTTCTTTTACATTATTTGCTTTTAGATATTCATACCATTCGTGAACATCATCAACGATAAGCGTCAGCATTGCAGCATTTTCAGCTTTGGGACGAAGACTGCCTTTTTTCCCGTCCACGACACCAAAAAATGATTTTCCGATCCGATAGATCTTGGCCATTTTTTGATCTTGAACGACTTCAAATTTAAAGATCTTTTCATAAAAATTGCATGCAGTCTTTAGGTCGTCGTAATAAAAAAATGTAACCTGGGAATATACTTTCATTCTTTTTCTCCTTAGAAAAATTACCAGATATCAGGATTCTTTCATCTTCAGAATGTACCATTCGAGAATAATTTGGTCTCCTCAATATTTGGCTTTTTTGATTCCATATCTCCTAAATAATGTCAAAACTAAACTCAATTCGTCTTCCGAATTTTGATTCAAAACCGTGTTAATGACGAACCTGTTTGATCTCTATGTATAAAAAATAATAAAACTATCAAAAAAAATTATAATATATCTTTACTTTTATACTAAGTTCCACTTTTTCAAACCAACCATCGAAAATATCAGGAGAATAAAATTTTCTCTCAATATTTCAAAAGCTGATCAAAAAGTTGAATTGTTGTTCACTGTCTTTTCAGAATCCCAATTATTAAATCAATCATTATTAAAAATTTAATGAAAAAACCGCGATTAGAAATTTTTGCGCAGTTCTTCATTCTGATTTAGTATATTATTTTCTTCCAAACAAGCCAGATACAAAAATATCGGATTTCTTGCAGTACAGTTTTTCATAAGATTAAAATAAAAGAAGCGGTATTTCTTTTAACAGCTTCTTTTATTAGAGTAACAACAATATATATTAATGCTCGACAAATATCGATAAATAACTATTTAGCGATTTTCGATATTATTCTGCCAAGCGGATTACTGACTGAAGATATCAAAATGACAGGCCACAAAATGGTCTTTTGAGATTTCCCGAAAAGCAGGTTTTTCTTCCGCACAAATCCCTTTTGCGTATTGGCAGCGGGTTCGAAACCGGCAGCCGATCGGCGGATTTACCGGAGATGGAACGTCGCCTTCCAAGATAATTCTTTTTCGTTTTTCTTCGACAAACGGATCAGGGTATGGTACTGCGGACAACAGCGCCTGGGTATATGGATGACGTGGATTGGCATACAATTCATTCCGGTCTGCCAGTTCAACAATGATCCCAAGGTACATCACAGCAATCCGATCACTGATATGCCGAACCATCGAGAGGTCATGAGCAATGAAAAGATACGTCAGTCCAAGGGTGGACTGTAAATCTTCCAGTAAATTGACAACTTGAGCCTGGATAGAAACATCCAGTGCGGATATTGGTTCATCACAAACAATCAACTTCGGTTCCAGAGCCAGAGCGCGTGCAACACCGATCCGCTGCCGTTGACCGCCCGAAAATTCATGAGGGTATCGATTGGCAAAAGCGCCATTTAATCCAACCAGTTGCAAAAGATCCTGTACGCGTTTTGTCTGTGCTGCACCTTTATACGTTCCATGGATTTCCATCGGTTCGCCAATAATCTGTCCAACCGTCATACGCGGATTTAAACTGGCATAGGGATCCTGGAATATCATTTGTAAATCACGCCGTTTCCGCCGCAGATTCTCCCCTTTCAGTTTTGTCAGATCATCTCCTTCAAAAACTACGCTGCCTGAAGTCGGGCGATATAATTGCAGGATCGTCCTGCCGGTAGTTGATTTTCCGCATCCGGATTCTCCCACCAGCCCCAAGGTTTCCCCATTGTATATATTGAAAGAAATGCCATCCACCGCATGAACCGCTCCGGTTTGTTTAGAAAATACGATTCCTTTTTTAATAGGGAAATGTTTATAGAGGTTCTCTACCTTTAATAAAACTTGTTTTTCAGTCATTAGTACTCCTTACCTGTTTTTGGATTGACCCAGCAGGCTGTAAAATGACCGTCCCCTTCGACTTGCATCAATCCCGGGTTTTCTTTTCGGCAGCGCTCTTTCGCATAACGGCAGCGTAGTTCAAACGGACAAGTAGCAGGTTTCTCAAGAAGTATGGGAGGAAGTCCGTCAATTGAAGTCAGCCGCCGGTACCCTGTCTCATCCATACGTGGTAAACTTCCTAATAAACCGATGGTGTACGGATGTTGAGGATTCTTATAAATATCCTTGACTGGTGCAGTCTCGATAATATACCCGCCGTACATAACATTTACACGGTCTGCCAGACCGGCAATAATTCCCAGATCATGGGTAATCCAAATAATAGCCATGCCTAATTCATCCCGCAGACGCTTTACCAGTTCAATAATCTGTGCTTGAATCGTCACGTCCAGTGCTGTAGTTGGTTCATCAGCAATCAAAATCTGCGGTTCACAAATTAATCCCATAGCGATCATCGCACGCTGCCGCATCCCGCCGGAGAATTGATGCGGATAATCCGATAATCGTTCGCGCGCATTCGGAATTCCAACCAGCTCCAAATATTTGACAGCGCGATCTAAAGCCTCTTTTTTCCCTGCTTTGTGATGAACGCGGTATGGCTCTGCGACCTGGTCACCGATCGTCAGAACCGGATTGAAGGAAGTCATCGGATCTTGAAAAACAACACTGATTTTCGCTCCGCGTATATTGCGGATTTGCTCGTCATTGATGGTCAATAAATCGTTCCCTTCAAAGAGCGCCTTTCCGGCGACTACTTTGCCCGGAGGACTCGGAATCAGCCGCAGCATTGACATCATGGAAACACTTTTTCCACATCCGCTTTCACCGACTATTCCCAGCGTTTCGCCTTCCTTTAAATTAAAAGAAACTCCATTTACTGCATGTATGACGCCCTCTCGAGTTTGAAAATGCGTCTCGAGGCCTTCAACTTTTAATAATTCGGCCATAGTATTCGTCCTTATTCCTTTGACACCTCTTGATAATTTTCAAGGGCTGACTTCATTCTTTCTAAAGCTAATCTAAGTGTATTTCGTGAACATCCGAAATTCAATCTGATGTAAGAATCATAATTCTTTCCAAATGAAGCTCCATCGTTCAATGCAACTTTTGCATTTTTTAAGAAGAATTCGGATGGATTTTGATTGATATTCATCCCTCGACAATCAAGCCATGCCAGAAATGTTCCTTCAGGTTTAATTGATTGTATACCGTCAAAATCTTCAAGTTGCCGGAATAAATAATCTCTATTTGATTCTAAATACGCAATGGTCTCTTTCAACCATGTATCTCCATAACGGTAGGCAGCTTCGGTTGCGGTTAATCCCAAGACATTAACACTATCGACTAAACCTTCTCCGCCGATATCGAACGCATCTCGCAGAATGGGATCAGGAATGATCGCATAGGAACATTTTAATCCTGCGATGTTATAAGTTTTACTTGCTGCTGATAATGTCACGGTTATCTTCGCAATTTCCTCGCTTATTGAAGCAATCGGAATATGTTTATGGTCATCAAAGAGAATGTCTTTGTGGATTTCATCCGATATGATAATGAGATTATGTTTTAAACAGATTGCTGCAATTTTTTCGAGTTCAGGTCGCGAAAAAACTCTTCCACTGGGATTTTGTGGATTGCAGAACAAAAAGAATTTTGTTCCCGGTAGAATCGATTCTTCAAATTTGTCAAAATCAATTTCGTATTTTGATGATGAACAAGATAATGGGACCTGACAACAGGAAATTTTACGATTTGATGCCGCATTTAAAATTGGTGGATATGCCGGGGTTTGGATTAATACCGAGTCTCCTGGTTTTGCTAATGCATCAATGATTTGGTTGAAACCGATTACCACTCCCGCCGTAAATTTTATCCATTCTGGCTGAATTTTCCACTGATATTTTGATTCCATATGGTCACAAATAACTTGATAGAGTTCAGGTTTTGCGCGACCATAGCCAAAAACTCCGTGATCAATTCGTTGATGCAATGCTTTCATTACCTCAGGAGCACAGATACAATCCATATCTGCGATCCATAATGGAAGAACATCATCTTCATAAAACCGCCACTTATTGCTTTCGCTTTCTTCTCTGCGATTGGGACAAAAATCAAAATTTTTATTATTAATAGTATTTTCGTTTTTAATCATTGTATTGTTTCTCTGAGATAACGATTCGAAATCCATCTCCTCGCCAAAAACCAATTGGTTCCAACCCTCCTCGGTATGTGCTGGTAGCATGATCTGCTGCACTTCCGAAAGAACCTCCGCGCATACAGCGTCGTATCTTGTTCGGCGCCTTCTTTGAATTCTCGCGCCCGTCTTTGTCATTATATGGATAAGGGAAATCAGGTTTTTTGGGATTATCGCCCCAAAGTGTCGAATTCCATTCCCAAACCAGACCATTCATGTCAAGACAACCAAACTGGCTGCAATTTTCAGGAAATATTCCAACCGTGCATGGTTCATTTAATCCAAGTTCTTGGCTGTTACAACAATTATCTTTCCATCCATAACCCCAAGAATATAGGAGTTCATTGTTTGAAGAATCAAGACTACCTCGAGAGGCGTATTCCCATTCTGCTTCTGTTGGAAGTCTGACAAATTCTTTTGAAGAAATGGCTCCTTCTTTTCGCCATTTTTCTGTCAACCATTCACAGTAGGCTACCGCATCAAACCATGTCAAACTTGTTGCTGGATAATTCCTCTTTTCAGGATCGTCTTTTTCCGGTGAATTCCACTCCCTGTCAGTCTCTTTCACAAACAGCAAATAATCTTTATTCACGACAGGAAATTTACAGATCTTATAGGATTGAAGATGAACTTTATGGACAGGCATGTTATTTTCAAGAATATGATCGCCCATCGTAAATGAGTTTTCAGGAATCGTGATAAATTCTTGAAACTCTCTGTCATCACCCATCCAGGAAAGCAGACGGCCGGCAGTAATCCTGTCATATGGCGTAAGCCAGCCTTTTGTAATAATTGCTTTAAGCCAATCCTTAATTCTTTTGCTGCTCTTGTCTTGATCGAACATTTTATTTTGAAAAGCTTCAAATAGAAGATTTGCAGAAAAAACCGCCGAAAGAGATAAGCTTTTATTATTTTCTGCAGGATCTTCAGATGGACATAACTCTGAAGAAAACTTTTGAAATTTATCTGGATCCTGTTCGCAAATCATTAAATGCAGGATGCGAAATAATGACCAGGCTTTATTTTGATTATGTCTGATCAAATTATTGAAATGAGTGGAAAAATCATCACAAAGACAATATTGACACGCAAAGTATTCCAGTAAAATAGTATGATCGAGTATAGAATGATATTTCGATTCAATGTTTTTTTCAATTTTCTGATCACATAATTTTTCATAAGCGCTGATTTTTAACTGATCCGCATCGAAATTTTCCTGCTGCAACATAAATCTACCAACATCACTATAAAAACTCTGTACAGTTGTCGGTTCCTTACCAATTTTTATCCACCATGAGAGATTTTGAGTGATCTGCAAAAGGTTGCTTAATGAGCCGACAGGTTTGGAAAGTCGTTTTTCGATCTCATCACATGAGAGCTCCAGATTGATGTTTTTAAAAAGATGCTTTTTTTGAGAATATGTAAATGGTTTAATCGAATAACATTTGAATCCTTTCAGTTTCGGACTTAATCGATCCAGCATGTCACTCTGTCCGACGATGACCGCATAGGATTCAGGATTCTTTTCAAAAAAGCTTTGTAATTCTATTGAGATCCATTGCCATTCTTCGTTTTGTAATTCATCTATCCCATCAATAAGTACTAATTGAGCTTCATTAATTTCTTCAGGGAGATTATGAATATTGTCTTTATTTTGTACCCAAATATTCAATTCGAATATGAATGGTTTCAAAACACCAGCATCCCAGTTTTGTTTTTCAGGAAGGCCATCGGTTTCCGATCTTTCAATAGATTCGGTAATTCGGCCTACGTTGAATTTTTTGTCTCCTGATTCTTCCCCTGCCATACATTGAGCAAGCATTTTGAGAAAAAAACTTTTCCCCATGCCAGAAGGAGCTTTTAGAATAATATGCTTATCGCGGCTTAACACTTCTATAGCTGAAAAGTAATGAGATTCTTCTAAGCCATTATCCGAACTGCTTGCAACTCGCAGTCCATTGATCGCAGCATCCTCTTTTGTGTAATTTACCAAAATCGGGACATATTCATCGAAAACAGTAAGAGAATCCAGCGTTTTTTTATTTTGGCTTTTATTAATAAAAGAATATTCGCTGTTCACTATTCAAACTCCCGCTGAATTTCATTGTTAATAAATCTTTGAATTTCAATGATATAACCGCCCGGGTCCATAAAAAAAGCGGATTCCGCACAAACACCCTTTGAAGGGCTTTTTATTTCTTTAACATTTTTCCCTTTTAGATATTCATACCATTCCGTAACGTTATCAACAATTATGGTTAACATAACAGCATTATCCGTTTGCGGACGTAGGCTCCCTTTTTCTCCATCTACAATTCCAAAAAAGGATTTTCCGATTCGATAAATCTTTGCCATTTTTTGATCTTGAACAATTTTAAAATTGAAAATATTTTCATAAAAATCGCAAGCAGCTTTATAGTTTTTATAATAAAAAAAAGTGATTTGAGAATTAACTTCCATGATTTTCTCCTTTTTTCAAATTACCAGGTACCTGGAAATCGAAGTAATCCTTCATGTGTAAGTTCAATATCATCGACTTCAGGTCTATTTGCATTTACAAATATCGGATGATAGAGGTACAACCAGAAAGGATTTTGGTTTAAATATCGTAATGCTTTCGCGTAACAGCGTTCTCTCGGAAGGATGTCATATTCTGCATGAGCTTCCCTGATGAGCGAATCAATTTCTTCATCTTTGATTCCTTGCCACCAAAGCCCTTTTTGTTCACTCGAAATCTTATCAGAAAGAATTCGATAACTACTGTGCGGTGATGAATCAAATAAAGAAATGTGACCGGTTTTTTTTGCACCAACTTCACGTGCGTATTCAGGCCGATCTTTATTAATATCTATTTTGGCAGACAAGCCAATTTTTGATAACTGATTAACAATATAATTGGAAGTTTCAACGGCACAATCCGGCATGAAGGTTGGTGTTCGAAATACTAGCTCCGAAGGTAAGTCAACTTTCGAAAAAATTGTTTTTGCACGATCAGGATCATAAGGAATTGGTAGAAGTGTGCTCTCAAAACCGCAATGAAAAGGACTGACAACTGTTGAAGCCGGGACAGCCAAATCGTGCAGAACCTCGTGAATGAGCCCTTTTACATCAACTGCAAGATTGATTGCTAATCGGGCTTCCGGATTATTAAAAGGAGCTTCGAAACCGTTTAAAAATCCGATTACTGATAGTGTGTTAATGCTTTTGTGCCATCTAAAATCCGGATTTTCTTTTAGTCTATCCTTGAGCTGATCTAAATTCATTGCTAAATGGATCTGTCCGGTTTTCAGCATTTCATATCGATCTTCTGCATCTGGAATGATACGGAATTCAATTTTTTGATATATTAAATCTGAAGAATATTTCTTTTGTCTATGTAATATGATCTTTTGATTCGGTTCATAATTGGATAACTCATAATGTCCTGTTCCAATTAATTGTTCTGTATTATGATCAGATTTACGAATAAAAATTTCACTTAAAAAATCAGCAATGTCACCATTGGGATATTCCGACAACACTTCAAGCGTATTGGAATTAAGAATATTAAATTCGAGTCCGGATAAATAACGCGAAAATGGCCCTGGCATTCCAAATGAATCCCTTGCATTTCGCATTTCTTCAAAGGATCTGACTACATCTTCCATTGTACAAACTGAACCGTCATGAAAAGTAATGTCGGGACGAAGGAAAAAAATCCATTTACGTCCATTATCAAATGTTTGCCAGCTTTGTGCTAACGCAGGAAAAATTCTGCCGTTGCGAGCTCGAACTAATGGCTCATAAATCAAATTTTGAACACTAAGGACATCCCATGCATCTGTTGTCTGACCTATTGGTAACATTCGACATTTCGATAATCCAATAATTATTTCTTTCATTATGTTTTCCGTCAAGCTAATATTTATCTTTCCAGCAATTCGAAATATGGGGAGGATTATTTATTGTTGAGCTGCTATAGCGCTTGGCGCAATAACAACACAACAAAAACAAACTTTCTCACTTTTCTCAAAAGGCTTTTCCAAATTTCGAATTACTGTTATCTGTCTAAAGTATCTTCTTTTTGAGAAGTATATTTATTGATAATGAAATTCTTATGAACTGTGGTTAATTTCCCTTACGTGTTCTGGGATTATTCCAATCAGCCAAAGAGTCACCGATCAGATTGAAGGCAAGAACTGAAAGCAGGATTATGCCTCCTGGAAATAAGGCGACCCAAGGTGACTCTCTTAAAAATTGCGATGCGGCAGATACATCCACTCCCCATTCAGGAGTTGGCGGTTGCGCACCAAGTCCAAGGAAACCCAAACTGGCAGTTTGCAAAATCGCACTGCCAAAATTCAAACTAGCCTGGACAAACAAAGGACCGAGACAATTTGGTAAAATGTGTTTCCAAAGCATCCTGATCGTATTCACTCCTATGGATTCAGCAGCTTCGATATAAAGAAGACCTCTAATACCAATAGCGAGTCCTCGAGATATGCGGGCGAACTGAGGAATCATAGTAAATATGACTGCGATCATTGCATTTCGTAAACTGGGACCTAAAACAGAAGTAAATGTTATTGCTAAAACTAACGTAGGGAATGATAGTAATGCGTCAACAATGCGCATTAGTACATTATCAATCCATCCTCCGATAAATCCTGAGAATATACCGATTGATACGCCAATGGAGAATGACACAGCAATTACAATTAAACCAATTAGGAGCGTATTTCTGCCTCCAAATAAGATTCGGG
The DNA here is from genome assembly GCA_026645735.1 of Flexilinea sp. Lineage (GTDB taxonomy): Bacteria > Chloroflexota > Anaerolineae > Anaerolineales > Anaerolineaceae > Flexilinea. The sequence continues at coordinate 9,800 of JAPKMT010000055.1, read as the reverse complement.
CAAAAATATCTCTCCCTAATTGATCTGTACCAAAAAGATGTTCTCCATTAGGAGCGATAAGTTTTTCGCGTATCGCGATTGAAGTCGGAGAAAAAGATGTTAACTGAGGAGCAAAAACGCAACAAAATATGATAATTCCAAGAATTATCAAACCAAGAATTGCTAATGGGTTCCTTTTTAAGAAATAAGTAATTGTTCCCAATGTCTCAGAAAAATGGCTTTTTTGCTTCGCATTTAATGATTGATTATTTTTTCTATTCTTCATATGATATATACCTCGTTTATCAATTTACGCGTATACGCGGATCTAATGTTCCATAGAGAAGATCAACGAGAAATGAAGACACCATATATACAACTGCGAATAATAAAGTGGCTCCCTGTACAACAGGATAATCTCTGACACTGATTGCTTCGAACATAAATCGTCCGATTCCTGGCCAGGAAAAGACAGTTTCTGTAAGAATTGATCCGCTAAGTAATTCTGCAAATTTCAATCCCATAACTGTAATCACTGGTAAAATTGCATTTCTGATCTCATGGCGGAAAATGATGCTAAATTTATGCAGCCCTTTTCCATTTGCAGTTCGTATGTAATCGGAATTAATGACTTCCAGCATATTGCTTCGTAAAAATCTGGCGATTGTCGCTCCATAAAATGCAGCTAGTACAGAAGCGGGCAAAATAACATGCTGGAAGGCATTCCAGGCAACAGAAAAATTTCCTGCGAAAAGATTTCCCAAAATTAGAAATCCACCTGTTGAGGATGCTCCACTATAGACATCAACTCGTCCCGAAATGGGAAACCACCCAAGATTAAGTGAAAAGATGATCTGTAATATTAACGCGAGCCAAAAAGCAGGTGTTGAAACTCCAATGAGTGAAAAAATCCTAGTTAATTGATCAAATAGGCTGTTGGGAAAGAGAGAAGAAATTATTCCAATAGGAATTCCAATAATAATAGCTAATAATGCTGCGAAAATCGATAATTCAATAGTTGCAGGCAATCTGCTAAGGAGTTCTTGCATGACTGGCTTTTTTGTCCGTAGTGAATCACCCAAATCGCCTTGAAATAAACCGGAAACATAAGATAGAAATTGATTACTAACTGGCTCATTTAAATCTAATTGTTCACGTAAAAATTCGATTTGAGAATTCGTTGCTCCAGCTCCAAGTAATGCAACTGCTGGATCTCCCGGAATAAATCGAACCAGTCCAAAAATTATAATTAACACTAATAAAAGCGCAGGAATGCTATATAAAAGACGTTTAACAGTAAATTCAAACATATTTCACCTTTCATTAACCTGTTCATCCAGTGCGCAAGACTGAATGAACAGGCACTTTGAAATTACATTTCTCTTTTTCTACTTGCTATTTTTCTTCCTTATACACGCTCCAGTATTCATTTAGTGGTGGTGCACTGTTTACTACTAAGCCCTTTACTTCTGCGCGTTTGAAGATAATTACATTGGGGCTAAACAGGTATAAACCTGGAACCCAACTTACTAACTCGTGTTGAATTTCCGTATAAATTGCCTTTCTTTCGTTCAGGTCGGTAGCTGTTTGGGCATCCAATATTTTTTGATCCAATTCCGCATTTAAAGGCATTCTAAGTGTCATTGCAGTATCTGCTAAGGATGACAGATAATCAATTGTGATATGAGCTTCCGGATCGTTGTACCAGGGCTGTCTTCCACCTAAATAGATATCAAAATTTCCTGAAACAACAATATCGCGAAATGCAGGGAATTCCATCTGAATCACTTCAACGTTGATTCCTACTTTAGAGAAATTATCCTGGAGATATGTCGCAACCATTCCCCAGAGTGTCCCTTGGAATGTATACAACTTAAAGTTCAGATCACCTTCGTTATATCCAGCTTCTTTCAATAACGCAATTGCTTTTTCCGGATCATATGTATAAGGTGAATTCTCTAAAATTGCCGGATCAAACGCCCAGTTATTGGATGTTAAAGGACCCATTACACGTGATGCAGTTCCTCCGAGTAAGTAGTCAACGATTCCGTCATAATCAACTGCATATGCCATAGCCTGTCTGACTTTCAAATCCTTTACCGGACTCGTTGTGCTGTTATTATTGAAGGCTAATTCCCGAATGATTTGGCTGTTCAAAGAGATCACTTCAATATCAGGATTTGTCTCAAATGCTTTAATGTCTTCAACTGGCAAAGAATACAACTGTCCGTTTTGTTGGCTGATATCGACAGAACCATTTTCAAGTTCCAACCGTCGCGTTGAAGCATCTGGAATAATTCTGTAAATAATCTTTTCAATCTTTGGTGCTCCTCTCCAATAGTCATGATTTGCTGTTAACACGACTTCTGTGTCAGGTGTCCAACTTTCGAAGATATAAGGACCAGAACCAACAGGATTATTTGCGAATTCTTCTCCTAAACTTTCAGCACTTGAAGGACTGACAATCGCTGCTTCAGGCATGGCGAGCCAAGATAAAAACACTGAAATTGGTTGATTAAGAGTGATTTTTAAAGTCAATGCATCAACTGCTTCCATTGACGAAATGTATCCAAAATATCGATTCATATAGGAGCTTTGATCTTTCGTCCGTTGAAGTGCTGATTTTATTGTCTCAGCATTGACTTCTGAACCATCATGGAACTTTATATTAGGACGAATTTGGAACGTATAAATTGTTCCATCTTCCGAAATTTCCCAACTTTCAGCCAAACGTCCTTCTAACTCGGAAAAGTCAGGAGATTTCCATGCTACTAAAGTATCAAAAATATTAATAATAATTTCGCTTCCAACAGGATATGCTTTACTAAGCGCAGGATCGATACAACTCGGATCTGAATCCGCTGCGATGACTAAAGTTTTTTCCCAATCAGAATCGGCTGAAACGGTTACCAATGCACTGAAAATCACAAAAATCAGTACAAATAAAAACAAGAAACAAAATTTACCTTTCATTTTCCCTCCAAATTTCAATCAATATGTCTGTTATTCAAATAAATAAATCAATCACTGATTTATTGAGTAACCTAAACAATGGTTATAAAAAAATTATTCAAAAACTACCATGATGTTGATCTTAATCTTATAATTTCATATATCCAATCGTATTCATTTTCAGGTAGTCATTTTTATTTTGCCAATAAACTGGAAATTTAAATTTTGGCTTTATCAAAGGTTATAATCTAAAAACAAATCGACAATCTGTTTTCCCAATTAACTATTTTTAGTATATTTGATTCTTCCTATAGTGATAGATACAAAAATCCTTTTATTTTTGAAGTACAATTTTGTTCTCTGGTGTTCTGTTACTCGAAATATGGGAAGAATTATTGGATGTTGTGTTTTTTTTTATGCTCCGTGTAAAAAACAACACAATAGCTAGTTTCCCCTCTTTTCTTAGAAGGATTTTCCAAGCTTTAATTATCGTCTGGTGATAAACAGTAACCGCTCATCGTAATGAGCGGTTACTGTCAATACAGAAATGCAATCTCTTGTTGGAGGATGTAATCGTTTAATCGGTACTTACAAATAGACGGTTTTTAGAATGTATAGGCTGTTGTATAGGGAGAATTCCAATTTTCATACCAGCCGATAATTTCACATCCATCCGGTGTAATAAAAATGGTATCTTTGGATGTAATGATTTCTCCGTGGATGTAATGTGCAGACAGTTGCAGGACTAGTGACATGTTTTCTGCAAGAATGGTGGAATCGCTCGCTGTGATATAAGGCGCTTCGACAGGTTCCAATCCGATTCCATGTCCGAAGCCAAACTCTTTTATCATATCCAATCCCAGTTCATTGGCCTTATTGAGGATTGATGAATAGATTTCAATTGCTGCAATCCCCGGACGAATGATTGAACAAGCAAAACTGCGCAGCTCAGCAATTTTCGAGAAAAACTCATCTTGGACGTTATTCAGCTTGCCTTTTAAGAGTGTTCTTGCATCATTTGCCCAGTAATTATTGACCATACCGCACATTTCTAATCGCAGCAATTCACCTTCCCGATACTCAGTCTCATTACCGATCCCAAATTTCGGCGAATTAGCCCATAATTTCTTGGTTTTGTCACCTGAAATTGCCTGCGATACAGCATTGTATCCGCTGATATGCAATCCACGTTCAAGGGAATGTACCCGGATGTCTTCTGTGAGAAATTTTTCAGACTTTGTCTGAATGGTAGCGATATGATGAATTGCCCCTGCGATACCATGATCGACAATTTCTGCAGCCTGTTTCAGATTGTTCAGTTCTGTCTTATTTTTAATCTGACGCAAATTCGTTAAAAAGTCGGCTGCGTCGGAAAAGCGAATGGATGGTAATGCTTCCGTCAATTGACTGAATATTTTCTGGGATAATTGCCTTCCCTCAAAACCAATATTTGTTCCTTCATCGAATTGATCTCTGATTTCTGCTATCAGGATATCTGTCGCTTTTTGAATGGGGTTCAGACAAGATTCATAGACAATTAAATTATCATTCCAGCCCTCATTAGCGAAACTCGATGAAAGTGTTTTGGGGCAAATCAGAACTTTTTTCTCACTGCTCCATACAACATATACACAGTAATTCTTCATTGTCTGAAGAAACATCATTCGTATGCCTGTCATCATCGTGAGGTTTACAGGGTTGGAAATGATCAATCCGTCGAACTCGGATTGTTTTTCGAATGATGTCTGAAATTTATTAATTAGGTTTCTTTTCCACATAGGTTTGCCTTAGTGATTTGATCTGCAGCCGTCGATACGATATAAATGATTCCATTCTTTGAAATCACTCAGTTTCCTGTATCCACGATCTGTAATTGCGTAAGTTTCCGTGGAGTGAATGATGACACCTTTGGGTCCGTACGTTTGTATATCCAGCACAATCACCATCCCTTTTTCAAAACTTTCTGGATTATCGATAGTGATCAACGGCCATTCTGTTTCTGAGAGTCCCAATCCATGGCCAAAACAGGTTTCATCAAACAATGAAATCCCGGATAAATCTGCTTTTTCTTTGATTCGTTTACAAAAATCACCGATCGCAATTCCAGACTTTAACATACTCTGAGCGTAGGTGATCAGGGATTGATTCTCATCAAATGCTTTTTCGCTTTCTTCATCTGGCTTTCCAACAAACAACATTCTGCTGCAAACATTCCAATACCCCTGGTATTGACTGGTGTAATCGATCCGAATCAGATTGTCTTCGCTGACAAATGAAAAATCTTGAACCGGAGTGATTTTAGATTTGCCGGCAGCCCCTTGAGAAATATTCAGATGTCCGACTCCACAGGTTCCGAATTCAATTGCATGAACGCGAACGCGTTCGAGAAATTCAGACAGGTAGTAGTAGGAGGACATAGTTGTTCCTTCGACATGATTCAGAGCACCGATCATGCCTCTGTCTGCAATTTGTGCTGATTGATGTAATAAGTGAATTTCCTGATCGCTTTTGATCATGCGATTTCGCCACAAAAGCTCATCACAATCCTGCCACTTCAGATGATTCATTTTTGCTGATAATCGTTTCATCTCGCTGACAGTCCAGGAAGGAAAATCTATTGCCAGATTTTCTGAATCTATTTTTAAGTTCGTCAAACAGGTAATAATTGCATCACAAAAAGCCTGGTCTGGAGATCCTTGATTTAGATTATAAGAAATAATCGAATTTTTCCATTTCTGATCTTTCGCTACATCAAGCCAATCAATCGGAACAATCAGGACAAACTCGTTTTTTTCAGGAACTGCAACCAATGCGACCGAATAGGGTGAATTCTCAGGATAAGGGAATAGAACATTGGTCAGATAACTGACATGGGAAGGCTGTTTGATGACGTATCCCGAAACATGCTGCAATTTTTTTTCGATATTCAAAAAAACGTTTTGGTTCATATCAATTTTTAACCCACTTCGATGATCCCATCAATAACCTTGACAGCTGCTCCGCCAAGTTTTACCGATTTAATTTGATTTTCTTCCGTAATAATTTCAAGTTTGCCGTATCCCGGACGACCAATGAAATGTCCCTGTTCTACCGGAATTTCATTTTTTTCAGCAAGTCCATAGTGAACCATATAGGCTCCTGCTGCTCCTGCGGCGGATCCCGTAAATGGATCTTCAGATAAATTTAATGGATCACATAGTCTACCATGCATTCGAGTCTCTGCTGAAAATCCACTTGTAGTAAATGCATACACAGCCGATACGTTTAATCGCTTTAAAACTGAAGTCAGCTTTTCACGGTCCATTTCCAGACTTGAGATTTTATCCAATTCTTTAATCGGAAGCATCATAAAATTTGTTCCGGTTCCAACGATTTGCGGTGGACAATCCGGAATCAGATCCTCCGGTGCAAGATTCTTGAAACAAGAAGCCATGACGTCGGATGCTTCTTTTGTTCCAAAGACCGGTTTTGATTGAGTCATAACAACATGATCAATTTTCCCGTCCACTGCATGGATATCTACCGGAAGCACACCAATATTGAACTCTAATTGGATGGTTTTTACAGGTTGATCCAGCTGGACCATTCCTTCCTGTCCCAGCATAAAAGCTGTTGCGATCGTAGGATGACCGGCAAAACCAAGTTCTGAGCGTGGTGTAAAGTAGCGAACTCTGAAATCGGCTTTGTCGGATGACAAAACAAAGCTGGTTTCAGATAAATTTACTTCTTTCGCTATGGCTTGCATTTGATAGTCTGTCAAACCATTTGCGTCCGGGATAATGGCACAGGGATTCCCTTTAAAAGGCTCGGTGCTGAATGCATCAATAACCAACATCCTTCGGGAACTCATTGCGACACCTCCGCAATCACGTCCATTTCCACTTTCGCTTCCGGATCAGGAAGTCCGATGACTGCGATACAAGTTCGTGCCGGGAAATGATCAGCGTCAAAAAATTTCCGATAAGCTTGATTCATATCAGAAAAATAGCGCATATCTGTCAGGTAGATGTTGATCTTTAGACAACGGTTTAATGATGATCCTGCAGTTTCCAGTAGTCTTTGGAGATTTTGCAGTACAGTTTGCGTTTGTTCACCGATATTGGCGGACATGATTCCTGTGCTTTCATCCCGTCCGACAGCTCCCGAAACATAGATGGTGCGATCTTGTCTGGTGAATTTTGAAAATGGCAGGTTTATAATTCCATTTGACATGGTGATGGTTTACCTTGCTTTCCCGGTTTCGACATACCAGTTTTCAGGAGCATGAATATTCACATCATCCTCATGTTTGCTGTCGATTCCCAGAATTTCTGTGATGAATACTTCCAGATTTCCTTTTGCAATAGTTCCCTGCAGTAAATGTCCTCCGGTGATGGGAGCATTCCAGGCTGCGCCGATAATATAATGAATTGCCGGGAAAGGTTCTTCTTTGCCGTCATCTGTCTTCCGAAGGTGAATAAATCCGCTCATACTTAATAACATGGTCAGGTTTTGAACATCCATGGCTGTCTCGTGGTGCCAATTATCGGGATCCTGTGAATCAGGAGTCCAGACTAACATGCGGGCTGGCTCAAAACCACCCATAAATGCAGTGTGGACCTGGGCAAAACGAATCTGATTATCTTTGGCAAATTGCTGAATGCTGTCGTACACGTCATTTCCCGTTGTAATTCTTAAGAGCCATTCTCTGCCCTTTGAACATTGTACTGCCTGATATTTTGATTTTTCCATAATAATCTCCTTATTTTTTATCAAAATAATATAATAAATTGCAGATTTATTAAAAGTAAAAAATAACTTGTAAGTTTGTTAACAATTCATGTGTTTTTTATTATAAGGATTCCATAATAAATAGACAGATACAGTATATATTTTTTTTATAAGGTACAATTTATACAGGATTATGATTAATGAAAAATACAGAAAAACTGAACGAAACAAGTGATAAGGATACAATAATTCCGTTATATATTCGTTTAGCAAACGATCTGAGTGATCAAATTAGTCATGGTTACTATCGACCAGGTGATCGACTTCCTTCTGTCCGAAAAATGGCAGAAGTACGCGGATTAAGCATTACAACGATTCTGAATGCTTATCAGGAGCTGGAAAATCGCGATGTTATCACTGCCTTACCTCAATCCGGGTACTATGTTTCCTATAAAAAATTAAACAAACCGATAGGAACGAAATTTGAAATTTCTCAGCCAAAAATGGTTGATATTATCGATTTGGTTAAGCTGGTTCTGCATGATTCTTTGGATGAATCATTGGAACAATTTGGAGCTGCCTTATCTCCTGCTGAAATTCTTCCGACTACGCAACTGAATCGTATTTTAAAAAAAATGCTATCTTCGAACACCATCAAACAAAATGTTACCGGAGCTGCTGAAGGAACGCGTATTTTACGAGAACAAATTTCACGATCGATGTTTTTATTGAATACAAATGTTTCGATCGATCAAATCCTGATTACGTCCGGATGTAATGAAGCGATTTATCTGGCTTTGTCATCGATTTGTAAACCCGGCGATGAGGTAGCTGTCGAGTCCCCGTGTTATTTTGGTGTTTTACATATTATGGAAGAACTGAAATTAAGAGTAATTGAAATCCCCTCAGATTCTTCTGTAGGAATTGACATTGAAAAACTGGAATTCGCGCTGAATAATTTCCATATTAAAGCAGTTTATATGAATTCCAATTGCAACAATCCGATGGGATGCAATATACCTCCGGATCGTAAACGAAAAATTGTCGATCTCACTTCCCGGTTTGATGTTCCGGTTATCGAAGACGATTCAACCGGTGAACTCTTTTTTGGTAAGAACCGTCCGGATATTCTCAAAGCATACGATAAAAAGGGTCAGGTAATATACTGTTCTTCATTTTCAAAAATAATATCCCCGACTTATCGTGTCGGATGGATTATTCCTGGGAAATACATCGATCAGGTCACGCGATTAAAACAGGCAATCAATGTCGGAACGGCTACGCTCCAGCAAATTACGATTGCAGAATATCTCAGTTCTGGCAATTATGAACGACATATGCGGAAAGTCCGGGAGATATATCAGCATCGGGTAAAACAAATGCGCACGGATATTTTTGAAACTTTTCCGGCAGACACTTTTGTCAGCAATCCACAGGGAGGATTCAATCTATGGATACAGCTTCCGAAAAAGGTTGATTCTTTCGATTTATATATTGAATGTAAGAAAGAACATATTTCTCTGACTCCGGGAGCAATTTTTACGACTGATGCGAAATATTCGAACTTTATCCGGTTAAGTGCTTCATTTTACAATGATGATAAAAAGCATTTCATAAAAACGATGGGCGAATTAGTGGATCGTTGCAGCCGAAAGGATGAAAAAGATAAAATCACCCTGGAAAAATACATGAAATGATCCTTCAATCAATTCGTTTGAAAAATTTTGACACGATTTTTTTGTTTGCTTCGATTCTTGAAAAAGCAACAGACCTCAATCGATTCAAAGAAAATATGCTTTAAATTGTGCTCCTGATTATTATTTTAAACTGTATATTGATCAGCTTTTTCTCATCATATACAATCAAGTTAAATTATTGGTAAAATAGCATAAGATAAAATGAAATCTTCTGAATCTTGTTTCTCTCAAAAGATATTATCCAGCAATAACGTACAAACACCCTGTACGCTGTTTCTTTTTAATTTATTAAGAACAAACAGCCGTCCTGCAATACAAATCCTCAGAATCCTCTCAAAGCAATAACTCGATATAGAAAATTTTCCAAGTATTTATAGCCATCCTGCAGATATGGATTTTTTCTGTATTGTTGGTGGTGTATGAAAAATACTTTGAATTATCGTATGGATTTTTAGCGGATAT
>JAPKMT010000054.1 GCA_026645735.1 Flexilinea sp. | reverse complement strand
ATCATCAATTAAATCCTTTAATGAAATGGCCTAACGACATCCTCATTGACGAGAAAAAGGTCTGTGGAATCCTATGCGAAAGCGCATGGAATGGATCCCTATTAGAAGGGATGGTCATCGGAATTGGTGTGAATTTACGAAAAGAAGCCATACCATCGTTCGAAAACCAAAAATTTCCAGCAGGATCATTGGAAACAGCTGGATGTGCCAACCTGGATGCCACACAACATATCTATGAGATTGTTCAGAATATGATAAAGCTTCGTACCATTATCAAAACACATGAATTTATCGTAAAATGGGAAAATTACCTGGCATATAAAAACCAAAAAATCTGTCTGACCGCAATTAATCGGGAATCGGATGTTTGTACACTGATTGGCGTGGATCCACAGGGGAATCTTCTGGTTGAAGGCCAAAATGGGGAAAGAAAAAGTTACCTCGCTGGTGAAATATCATTGCGCCCCATCCACGAATATAACGGAAAAATATGATCCGACAAAGAAAAGTTGCTTTCTTCTCATACGATATGCGAGTTGGTGGTGCAGAGAAAATGATCCTGACATTGCTGCCTCGTTTTATTAATGCCGGTTATTCAATTGACCTCGTCTTAATCAAAAAAGCCGGGGGTTTTCTTTCTGATGTCGATCCAAAAGTAATTTTAGTTTCTCTTGAAAAAGAACATGTAAGTGAATCCTTGCTCCCGCTAATAGAGTATTTCAAAGAATCAAAACCTGACATATTCATCAGTAATCTAACCCATCTCAATATCGTATCGATTCTTGCAAAAATCATTTCAAGAGCCAAAACGAAAATAGTCGTAACCGAACACAGCGCCATTACAGCCAATAATTTGGAAAGGGGAGGGAAAGAAGCCATTCTGGTCTTTTTTGCAAAATACCTGTATCCACTTGCAAATAAAACGATTGCAGTCTCCGAGGGCGCTGCTCAGAATCTGATTGCTGCAATCAAAATAAATCCTAAGAATGTGATGAAAATCTATAATCCAATCGACATTGACCATATTCACCACTTGGCTAAAGAAACAAACAATGAACCCTGGTTGGCTGAAAAATCAATACCGGTTTTGATATCGATTGGAAGATTGGAACAGGAAAAAAATTTCTCATTTTTGTTGGATGTATTTCAAACGCTCAGGAAAAAACGCAAAGCACGCTTGATCATATTAGGAGAAGGGTCGGAACGTCAGATCCTGGAAAAACAGATCATTGCTAATGGAATGCAAAATGACGTAAAACTTCTTGGTGTCAAAACAAACCCGTATCCTTATATCGCAAACGCAGATATTTTGTTATGTGTATCCAAATACGAAGGTTTTAATATCACGCTGGCGGAGTCTCTGGCATGCGGTACACCCGTTATTTCCACAAATTGTCCGTACGGACCGGCCGAAATTCTGGATAATGGCACATATGGTCAACTCATTCCTCCTGGCGACCGGGATGGAATGGTCAATGCAATTATTCGTGCAATAGACTTTCCGGAAACATTGCCATCCAAAGAAAAATTGGCTGAAAGAGCGCATCATTTTTCTGTTGAAAAAATCTTTTCCGAATATCAGGAATTATTTTCCAGAGAGTTCTTCAAAGATTTATAAAATGATTTTACCCAGACAGCCAATCATATAATCTGTAGAATTTTATTTTCGCTTTTACTTAGTTCTTCTTCAACAATTCCAATAAAATTTCTTTTGCTTTTTCCGGATCAGCTTTTCCTCTCATTTCCCGCATGACCTGTCCAACAAACCATCCAATCAGTGACTCTTTGCCATTCTGATAAGAGGTTGCTTCTTTCGGATTGCTGGAAACGATCTTTGCACTGATATCCCGAATTGCAGCATCATCACTGACGAGGCCAAGTCCTTGCTCTTCGACAAGAAGTTTTGGCCGCTTACCGGTTTTTTGCACCATATCAACCAAATTCTTGCCTGTTGTTGTATTGATCGTTTTCTGATCCACCATTTGAATGATATCTGCCAGGTCCCTGACGGTTATCTTGAGTTCCGAGACTGTGCATCCAGTTTCATTCATGACTCTCAAAACTTCGTTCATCATCCAATTGGATACTCTTTTGTTGTCTCCATTGTAAATCTTACAGGCATTTTCAAAGAAATCCGAAATTTCTCTTTCGGTAGTCAGCACTGACGCATCATAAGCAGGAAGTCCCAGTTCATTAATGAAACGTTCGCGCCGTCGAATGGGTAGTTCAGGCATCTTGAGTTTAACAGATTCTAAGAATTCTTCGCTGATGTGAACCGGCATCAGATTGGGTTCCCGAAAATAGCGATAATCCGCAGCGGTTTCTTTGGAACGCATTTTGCGCAATTCCTGTGTGTCGTTATCCCACTCGATCGTCCATTGTTCGATCTTACGTCCTGCGTTGATCTCACGTATTTGTCGTTCAATCTCAAAGTTGATTGCAGTGCGAACTGCCTCAATCGAGTTAATATTCTTAATCTCGCATTTTTTCCCCAATTCATTTGATTCTTTGGGGCTAATGGAAACATTGGCATCACATCGCAGATGAGCTCTTTCCATGTTTGCTTCCGATATTCCCAGCCAGCGCAGCAATTGCCGTAAACGAGTCAGATATGTAGCTGCTTCATCAGCCGAATGCAGATCCGGCATGGTGACCATCTCAACCAGAGGAACGCCACACCGGTTCATGTCAATTAGCCGGATATCGCCTTCATTTTTCGTCTTCCCGGCATCCTCTTCCATATGCAAATTATGAATGTGACAGCGAACTTCCCTGCCATCATCCATTAAAAAATCCAAATAACCGCCGCGTCCAATCGATCGATCATTTTGGGTCACCTGATATCCACCTGGAAGATCCGCATACATATAATTTTTTCGGTCAAAAAAAGAATCCATATTGATGTCTGCATTTATCGCCAGGCAAAGCATCAATGCTTTCTCCACCATGGCTTGATTGGTGCTGGGCAAAGCGCCCGGCTGACCGGTGCAAATCGGACATATATTCGTATTGGGAACATCACCCCAGGAGTCCGCCTTACAGCTGCAGAAGGCTTTTGTGTTGGTATTCAGTTGGATATGGGTTTCAAGCCCGATTGTTGCAATATATTCCATCATGGTTATTCCCCCGTCATCGTAAAGCGGCAGGTTTCATTTTCCGCCAGTCAGCATCTTTTGTTGCCTGCTCATACGCATAAGCAGTACGTAGAATTTTTGATTCACAATAATCGTATCCGGTAATCTGCAATCCAATCGGCAAACCTTCCTGGCTAATCCCGCAGGGAAAGCTGATTCCGGGAGTTCCAGCGAAGTTCATCGGTGTCGTAAATTGATCTGCAAATTGAATCAGTAAGGAATCTGATGCGACAGCATCGCCAAATCGAAAAGCCGGTGAAGGAGTTGAGGGAGTCAGAATACCATCCAATCGGTATTGGCCATTGGGATCAAACGCTTCGTCAAAATCTCTGCGCATCAAGGCGCGTGCCCGTTGAGCTCTGCGATAATATTTTTCATAAAATTTTTCCTGGCTCGCAAACATTCCAGTTAATAAACGGAGTTTTGCCTGATAACCAAAACCTTCACCCCGGCTTTTATAATAAAGATCATACATATCTTTCACCGATTGCTGAGTCGAGTGACCATATTTCAAACCGTCATACCGCTGTAAGTTGGAATAAGCTTCAATTCGACTGATCACAAAATATGCCGGGACAGAATACTTTGTGTTGGACATCGGCACATCTTCAATAATTTCTGCGCCCAAAGCCCGAAGGACTTCGGCTGCTTTCCAGACACTCGCCTCGATTTCAGGATCGACAGGTGCGGTGGCATAGTTACCTTGATCATCCAGATAGGTAATCTTCAGATAATCCGGTGATATTCCGATTCTCATCCCTTCGATTCCTTTTTGAAGATCAAACAGATAATCATCCACTGGTACTCTGACAGTACAATTATCGCGCGGATCAAATCCTGCGATTTCCTTTAGCACTAATGCTGAATCCGAAACAGTCCTTGTTAACGGTCCAATTGTATCCATCGATGAAGCAAACGGAATGACACCATACCTTGATACACGCCCATACGTTGGTTTAAGACCGACTATTCCAGTAAAGGCTGCCGGCTCTCGGATCGATCCACCAGTATCAGTTCCAAGAGAAATTGCACCTTCACAGGATGAGACCGCTGCAGCTGATCCGCCGGATGAACCGCCAGGCACTCTATTATAAGACCAGGGATTTCGGACTGTCGGTTTATACGCGGTTGTTTCGGTTGTTCCGCCAAAAGTGAATTCATCCAGGTTTACTTTCCCAATTAATACAGCATCAGCCTGATCCATTTTTTCAATGACTGTCGAACTATAAGACGGTTTCCATCCTTCAAGAATTCGGGATGCAGCTGTGGTTTGAATTCCTTTTGTACAATAAACATCCTTGGCTGAATACGGAACGCCAGCCAATGGACCAACCGGTTCACCAGAAGAAATTTTCCGGTCAACCTCTTTTGCCTTAGCCATCGCATGCTCTCTGGTGATTAACAAGAAAGCATGCACTTTTTCCAGATCCTCTGGCTGTTCGACATAAGGAGCAAGTGATCCAGGTCTGCCATCCACTTTTTCAATTTGGGTCAATGTGGCTTCCAGCAGCTCAACGGAAGAAATTTTCTTTTCACGAATTAATGCAGCCTGTTCAATAGCAGAAAGTTCAATCAATTCTGTCATTCTTACCCCAATTTCTGATGTGGGACATCTGGCGAAACAATATACCCGTCCTGTGAACGCGGTGCCTGATCAATAATATCTTGCGTGTTTGCAAATGGTCTCCAGACATCCTCTCTTAACGGCGCTTGAATATCTCGAGGATAAGGATTCCCATGAATAACAGGGGCTAATTGATCATCCAGAGGGATAGATTCAAGTTCATGGATGACCCGCAGTTGTTCATTCATTTTTTTTCGTATTGATTCTGACTCTTCTGCTGTCAGTTCCAATTCCGCGACCTGCACAAATTCATTAAACATCTCAACAGATATGGTTTCGTCTTCCATAATACCGCCTCATTCCAATTTGGTTTTAAAAACAGAGTTTTTTCTCTGAAGATAGGTGGAATTTTATTAATAATCCAATATGACTTATAAAGGCTAATTCTACCAAACAAAAAATATCATTCAGGAAATCAGTAATTCAAAATATGAACCAACCTTTCGAATCGATTGTGAGAACATGTTGTTGTGTTGTTTTTGCGCGCAGCGCAAAAACAACACAACAAACATATACTTCTTCGCATATTTCAAATTGCTGTCATAAAATGAAACAAAGCCTGTTAAAAATTATTCAAAAAATCCAAATCCCTTTTCCAAGCCTTGTATTATCAGCTTCTTTTGTTCATCCGACAGTTCCTTTTGAACAGTCCAGCTTGAATCAGTAACCAGGTTCGTTTTCATCAGTTCAATATTCTTTTGCAGATAGTCTTGAATGGTACAAATGAAATGAGCAGGGTTTCCTGCGTAAACGGAATCATTCGGAACATCTTTTGTGACTACACTCCCGGCTCCGATAATACAATTATCTCCTATTTTCACATTGGGAAGAATGGTTGAGTTTTGTCCGATAAAAGAGCCATTCCCGATGGTTACCAAACCGATTTTTGTAAAACCCAAATTCCTCTTTGTGCTGGCATCATGCGCAATAATATGTACATCATTCCCGAGGGTCACATTATCACCAATAGTAATAAGCCAATAAAAAGATCGATCAATCAAACAACGATTCTGCATGTTCAAATTTTTACCAATTTTTAATCCATTTCGAACCAAAGTTGACAGATCTGGTTCTCCACGGATTTTGTTTAAAAGATGTCGAATAAAAGGAATCATGGAATCCTCGAATTTTTTAAGTGAATTGTATTTTGATACATTATACATTGCTCACTGGAGCATGAAATAATCTTCCTCAGACATAAATTTATCACTCATTATTCGAAAAACCTGTTAATACGCAGAATTATTTTCGCATACTTCAATACAGAAGACTATATAATATTTCGCATTTCCAAAAAAGGTATCAAGCCTATTGGAATGGACAACAAATTGAATTATCGAAAATAAAGCGATTCGAAATACATGTCGAAATTTCGAACGCTATTGAAAATACCGGATGATATAATTCGGGAAACCTTATTGTATTTCTGGGAAGAGTCCTGTTTAGAGAAAAACAATGAATAAATTTCAAAATTGGATGAAGTGGATATGTATTGTTTTTGTTGTTTTCTCTTATTTGGTATTCCTCAACAGAGCTGGTAAATTTAATATTCTTTATCAGGAAAAGGAACTGGATTCGATCCGGCACGACCAGGATTATGCCTATCTTGCCGACACAGACGATTCCAATATCACAATCGGGAAGCTTCCCATATCACTTTTTGAAAATGATGTTGAAATCCGCAGGGATTTTTCTGATACAACACAGACTGTACGAGAAAAAGGTTCAGGCAGTTTTGTCATTTGGGATAACGGTATCATCTGTTTCTCTTCAACCGACAACAGCAATCCCTTCACAAAAAAATATCGCATCGAATACCCTGTAATTATCGGAAACAGAACAGCCCGTTATCTGTATGCATTTTCATTCATCCTGATATGGATCCATTTACTGCTTCACCTCCAAATTTTTATCAAATCCGTTCGACGATTGGCAATAAGAATCCAAATAGAGAGAAAAATTCTGATTATTGGATTTGCAACCATTCTTCCTTTTCTTATTTTTCTGTTTCGATTTTCAATACACCAGTCTTTGTGGGCGGATGAGATTTTTACCCTGTTAAATTATTGTTTCGACAAAAATCCTGTCTTTCCTGCAACGATTTACAACTTTCCGAATAATCACATCCTTTTAAATTTGATTCTCTCGGTATATTTCAAACTGGCCCAAATTTCCAGTTTTTGCCAAGTTGCTTTGTCGCCATGGATTGTAAGAATCATTCCGATCATTTTTTCTTTTCTTTCCATACTCTTTACCATGCTTGCCGCGGGAAAAATCAATACCTTTTCCGGAATTCTTGCCGGTGTGATTCTCACAACAACGGTTCCCTTTTATTCCTGGACCACTCAGGTCCGAGGATATAGTCTAAGTTTTTTATTCATGAGTATATTGATTTATATTCTGGTATCTTATCAACGAAAGCCAGATTATCATTGGCGGCTTTCTGCTGCGGCTTTAACGGCTGCGCTGATGATTTATACCATTCCCTTTAATGGATTCTTCGTTGGAGCATTGATGATTGCCACCATCCTCCGGGTTTTTTGGGATTGCCGAAAAATTATCCAATCGAATCTCCAACTAAAAATTAAACTCGGAACAATAATCAGGCATCCCTTGATAAATCTGTTTTTTGCTTTAATGTTCGGGATTTTCCTCGTTTTTGTCTTCTATTTTCCAGTTTATGATCAGCTTCTGGATACCTATTTATCGGATGGCAATTATTCACCTCAAACCGGTTTTAATCTGACAGTGTTAAGAAGTTTTACTGAGCTATTTTCCAGCTATTTTTACGGCCGTTTTTTCTTATTCATTTTTCTGTTGTTCGGATCTGTCCTGCTGTTCTTACACAAAAAGTTCGACAAGATAATTTATGCTTCGCTATTTTTTTCATTTTCCATTATCGGAATTCCTTTTGTCCTCTGCGGAATTCTAAAATATACGCCATTCAATCGGAACTTTTTACCACTCATACCAGTATTGGCATTTGCCAATGCAATACTATTTTCAGAAATCTCGCAAAATATTTTAAAAACTAAGTGGATCAGTCTATGGTTGCGTCAATTGGAAAACAAAACCACCAATTCAAATAATGAATTCAATTCAACCATACCAATCCGAACAGGGAAAATCATCATCGGAGTTCTGTTATTGATTGTGTTAAATCTCTCATTTGGAACGAATATTGTCCGAATTCATACTGCTTTACCTAATAAAGATCTTGCGAGAATTAACTCGCTTTCTGAGCCGTATTTCCTTTCAACGGAGCTTGATTCTGATTCTTTTCTTCGTTCATTAAATAGCCTAAACCAGCAAAATATACCTATAATAATTCAGTGGCCGGCAGATTTTTATTTTTACCATCTTTGCGATTGTTATGAAATGCAATGTTTCTGCGATTTTCTTGGATCCGATGCACAGCAGATAATCAGTTCAGGTAGCCCATATTTTCTAATTCGAACGGTACTTGACGGGGAGCAAGACGATTCATTATCCGGAAAATACGCGGAACAATGTAAGATGGTCCAAACACCTGGAAGCGGCGCTTATGAATTGTATCGATGCAACTTGCCATCCGAGGGAACCACGATCAGTGATTCGAAATATGAGAAAGTTTATTTGTTGTAGTGTTGTTTTTGCACTCCGCGCAAAAACAACACTACAACAGGCTTTTCGAATAAAGAAAGAATATTTCGAATTACTGGAACCACGATCATCAAATAATTCATTTTCTGAAATGATCGTACTGTGAACCTCCAGCATATCAGATTTAATCATCTGGAAGGTATAAGCTATCATAAAACCAGTTTTTACAGCTCTTAGAGATTTGTCACAGAATCGGATACAATTCTTTACCAACAATGATGATAGAAAAGGCAGGTCCTATTCATGCGAAAAATTAGTTTCTTTGCAGCTTTCTTATTCAGTTTAGTATGGGGCAATTTACTGCCAGTAATTGCCGCGTCCGACAGAACAGAAAGCTCGATTGAAGTTTTTTTTAATGACCCCTATGAAAAGAATCGCGATGATACACTGCAAAGCATGATCATCCAGGAAATCAAAGATGCAAAAAATCGGATTTATGTTGCCACGTACAATTTTACTGACACGAAATCAGCTCAGGCATTAATTCAGGCAGCCAAACACGGTGTTGAAGTTCGCATCGTTATTCACTCGGAAAATTCTGACAGCGACGTCATGAAAGACATGATCCGCTCCGGCATAAAGGTACAAAAATCAGATTCTGATGGATTAATGCACTCGAAATTCATTGTCATTGATAATGATCTGACCATCAGCGGATCTGCCAACATGACTCCGGGGAGCTTCTTTTATGACAATAATTACATGTTTCGAATTTACTCTTCTGAGATCAATACATTATTTCAGGATGAATTCAATGAAATGTTTATCAGTAAAAAGTTCGGTTCAGCCAGCCCAAGGACAAAATCAAGCCCAGCAATTACATTAGAGGATGGAACCAGAATTCTTGTTCGGTTTGCTCCTGAAGATAACATCAGCAGTTCACTGCTTTCCTTAATTCAAGCTTCGCAAAAGAGCATCTATGTTTTAGCATATTCGTTCGCTTTGAATGACCTCGGCAATGCTCTGATTGATCGATATGATGACGGATTGGATGTTATGGTTATCTTTGAAGGAGAAAAAGCATTTTCAGACAGCGGGGGAGAAGCCAGGTATTTGCAGCGAGCAGGGGTCCCAATTTTCATGGATGGATCTGGTGACAGTTTGATGCATGAAAAAGTTTTCATCTTTGATGAATCCGTCGTATCAGCAGGTTCCTATAACTTTACACGGTCAGCCGATACAAAAAATGATGAACAGGTCCTAATCATTCAAAACGAGGAAATTGTTGATGCATTTTTGGATGAATTTGATAAAATTTATGAAGAAGCAAAATAAAACATCAATGAACTGTGATTTTTTTGAATAAAAAAATCGGGTGGAAGAGGTTGTTTGTGATTACTCTTCCACCCGATTTTTACAAATCAACATCCTATTATTTTTTTAATTGCAGGGCTTTCCAAACTTTTTCCGGCAAGATCGGTAACGAATAGATCCTCGTCCCTGTTGCATCTGCAACTGCATTTGCAACTGCCGGGGCAACCCCATCAGTCGGTATCTCAGCCAGTGCCTTTGCGCCAAATGGTCCAGTTGCTTCCCCCTGTGGAATGATGATCGAAACCATTTCCGGCATCTCATCAGCCTGCAAAATATGATAATCACCAAATCTTGGATTCAGCATATTACCTTTCCCGTCATAACACATTTCCTCACATACGGCATACCCCAAGGCTGTTGCCTGTCCGCCTTCAAGCTGTCCAATTGCTGTCACCGGGTTAATAACGGTACCAGGATTGACTGCCATCACCAATTTTTCAACATTTAGTTGGCCAGTCTCAATATCAACCTCCACTTCAGCAAATTCGACCGCGAACACGGGCGGACATTCAGGAGAAAAATGAGAAGCCGTCGCAGCAATCTGCTGCTGGTTCGTACGATGCAGGCTGTTCAATGCGATTTCTTCCATTGTGACGGAAGATCCATCCGGAGCGAATACTTTTTCATCCTTCAATATCAGAACATCAATCGGCTGTTTTAACATGGCAGATGCGCGGTCTAACACCTGTTCTTTGACTTTTTCAGCGCATTTTTTTACTGCCATCCCGGAAATATAGGTTGTACTGGAAGCATATGCACCTACATCAAATGGTGTAAAATCCGTATCCGACGAATAGACAATAATTTTATTAACCGGAATTTGGAGAACTTCAGCTGCAATCTGTGCCAGAATCGTGTCGGATCCGGTTCCCAAATCTGTTGCGCCCATTTGTAAATTAAAGGAACCATCATCATTGATCTTCATAAAGGCGGCACCCATATCAATTCCTGCGATTCCGGAACCGTGCATCATTATTGCCATGCCCATGCCTTTTCGAATATTGGGGCGCAGCGGGTCAATATGAAATTGCTTGTGCCGTTTGCGATCCCAATCAATTGCCTTTTTGCCCTGCTCAATACACTCTTCCAGACCGAAACTGTTGACTTTTTGCGGAACTGGATCGAACTCGGCTAATTTGTCCATGATTTTGATGCTTTCGCCAGGTCGAACGACATTTTTCATACGAAATTTGATCGGATCCATCTTCAGTTTTTCGGCAACTTCGTCCATGATACATTCCACGGCATAGATGCCCTGGGGTCCGCCATATCCGCGGAATGCACCCGGAACAGGCAGATTTGTGTAAACGATATCCGCATGAAATCGCATGCTGTCCGCTCGATAAGTTGAAAGTCCACGAGTCCCTGTTACATTACAAACAGTGAAACCATGCACACCATAAGCCCCAGTGTTCTCAATCATATCCATTTCAATTGCTTTAATTCGTCCGGATTTCATTACACCTACTTTAAACCGGATTTGATCAGAATGTCGTGAACGAGAGGACTGGAATTCATCTTTTCGGCTGAAATAAAATCGAACAGGCCGTCCTGTTCGTATGGTCAGCAAGGAACACAAATCTTCCAATAAAACTTCCTGTTTTGCCCCAAAACCGCCACCAATCCGTGGTTTAATAACGCGGATGTTTTTGACCGGAACATCGATTAATGGTGATATGATTCTCCGAACATGGAACGGAACTTGTGTACTGGTGCGTACGACCAGTCGGTCATCTTCATCGAGATAAGTGATCACAATGTGCGGTTCTAAGGGTGTCTGTTGAACCTGCTGTGTGTGATAAACACGCTCAACAACCAGATCAGACTCTTCAAAATCTTTTTGCAGATTACCATACGCTGCATCAATCACGAAAGCTTTATTATGAGCAGCATCCGCAACACCATACGCATCAGGTTCGTCATGAATAACGGGAGCACCATCTTTCATCGTTTCTTCCATATCAAAGACCGCCGGAAGAACTTCCCAATCAACTTTGATTAAACTGATTGCTTTCATACACAGGTCGACACTGTCAGCAGCAACGGCTGCCACGCGATCGCCGACAAAACGTACTTTATTGTCCAAGCACACCTGATCCCATGGCTTTGGATTTGGATAAGTCTGACCTCCGGAAGCGTAAATTTGGCGCTTCACATTTTTATAGGTCAACACACAATGTACACCCGGAAGCGCCTCAGCTTCAGATGTGTCAATGTCTCGTATTCTTGCATGCGCATAAGGGCTGGTCATCAGCATGCCATGCAGCATACCCGGCAACTCGATATCATCCACGTAAACCGGTTTACCTTTTGCCATTTTGGGTGCATCCAATTTATTGACTGATTTTCCAATCCAACGGAATCGGTCAGCATCTTTTGGATCCATAATTACCGCATCATCCGGTCTTGTATAGGGAGGGACAGTTTCACCGCGCAGATAAGCAGCTGCCCGCATCACTGCTTCAAGAGGTTGATAATAGCCGGTACAACGGCATAAAATCGCTCCTAACGCATCCTTGGCTTCATCCAATGAAGGATATTTCGTTCGATCTAACAAAGCTTTTGCTGCGAGGATCATTCCAGGTGTGCAAAAACCGCATTGTACCGCACCGGTCTCCACAAATGCTTTTTGAATTGGATGTAGGTCCTGTCCTTCCGAAAGACCTTCGACCGTCAGAATATGGTGACCCTCCGCCTGCGGTGCCGGAAGCACACAGGATGGTAACAGTTTTCCATCCATCAAAATGGCACAGTTACCGCATTCTCCGGTATAACATGAACGTTTTATACTATAACAGCCTTGATACCGCAGAACGTCCAGCAGCGTATCAGTAGTTTCGGCTTCACAGGTGATCTTTTTCCCATTTAAAGTAAAATTTATTTCCATTCATGCCTCCGATTTTCTTACCCAACAGCCATTTTTCGTAACGCGAGCAGTGATCTTCGAATAAGAACTTCTGCCATTGCCGTCCGATATTCAGCGCCAGCTCGGAAATCACTGACTGGAGCTGTTTCTTCAGAAATTTTCTTACAACACTGCTGGATTCCTTGAACTGTGATCAAATCGTTTTCGAGTGCCGATTCAACCTGATGATAGCGTTTGGGGAATGAATTCGCTCCAAACACAGCGACTCGTAAATGATATGCTTTTTTCTGTGTTAAATCACCACGAATAACGAGCGAAACAATACTGGCATTACTCTTCGTACAGGCCACACGGTCAAACACACAACGGGTGCGGGAATTCAGAGGAATACTGACTTCTTTTATTAGACATCCTTTTTGAAGGACTGGATAACCATCCTGCAGAAATTCTTCAACAGGAACTCGAATTTCTTTCCCGTTATTTTGCAGCAGAACCACTTTCGCATCCAAAACCAAAAGAACCAGGACAACTTCCGCAGGGAATAACGGATTCATCAAAACACCGCCGATCGTGGATAAATTGCGCATTGCATTGGTTGTACTGATTTTGGCAGCTTCTGACAAAACGCCATTCCATAGGCTTCTGATATCATCAGATTTGGCGATTGTTTCCAAAGAAACCAGTGATCCGAATAAAATTTCAGTTTTTCTGATTTTGATGGCATCAAAATTCAATGCCGATAGATCCATCAAAGCATCACCATCCCATTGAGAGATATGCTTTGCTCTCGGGGGATAATATAGTGGAACACAATTCTGATCGGGATTACCTAAAATCTTCAGTGTCTTCTTGATTGTGTCCGGCCGATAAAATACTGTCATGGGGACCTCCAAAAGGCTTTTGCTCTTTTTTTAATTAGAATGGACATTAGAAGCATCGGATACTATTGAGTCAGAGAATTGGTATCGAATTGCTGAATAGGCAAATGACACTAACAATTCCTGAACCTCAGCGTATATTATTTCGCCATTGCTAATCAATTATAAATGAATATTTGTAAGACAATAGCAGAAAATTTACTGGTTGCATGTCTCACATTCGATTTCTTTATATTATGAAAAACCATCAGACTATTTCAGCGCATAAATTTGGTTATTTTTAAATGTACACGAAGTTCCATAATCAAAATTTGTTCCAGACTGCACAACGAAACCGGTACCTCCTTCAGAAATCCAGGACGCATTATGAATTGTGCCAAGTAAATTTTCATTGTATAAAACAGATATTTTTGCCTGATCAGCAACCAGGGTAAGCGTTCCTTCACCATTCAGGCTCCACGTCCCATAATTGTATGTCATGATCGGAATTTCTGTGCCATCGCGGAATGCACTCAGGTAGATATTTCCATCAAGAGCAACATAAACACGCTGAAAAGTAAACTCATCCTCACTTCGAAAAATAAATCCGCAACCTGAGTCTACATAATTCGGTTTTTCATAAGCAGACTTCCAGGAAATGTCTGATTGCAGCAGATAGTCTTGCCCACTGATCCCAATATCCATTTTTGCCGAATAACCCATTTGTGCCAACGAAAGCTCCTGATCCGAAATGGGTATGTAAGAACCGGCAACGTCATCAATGCGATCCTTTGTTTTTAACATTTTCAAAATTCTGGATATTGCATCCGGGACATTTTCAGCGAAAGCAGTTTCCGGTGCCTTTGCAGGTGCTTCTTCCAGCCGAATATCGCTGAAGGAAATTACAGTCTCCTCATTCGTTAATGGCTGAGAAAGTATTCCATTCACGCCGTTTTGATTTTTAATGTGATAAGTATCCAGCAATCCTCCGTTCAGATAAAAATCAGCCCAGCCGTTGTTTATTTCAACACGTATGGTTGATTGTTTGGCCTGTTCATAATTTGAAACTGGTGTAAAAGGAATTTTTTGAACCCATGTTTCATCCTCGTACTTTAATAAACCGTAACTGCTGTCATTGCAGATAAGGAAGGCATAGAATGAATCATCCTGCTTATCCAGTATCAGTCCTGCACAGGAATATGGTTCAAAGGATGGCAGTTGTATGGAAACTGACACAGCCATTTGATTTCCGGGTGTCAGTTCTATAGGAGGCAAACTCAACCACGAAAATTGGTTATCTAAAGAAAGGATGCTCCATTGATAGCTTGAGTCAGAAATGGAACGGTTGATGGTGGTATTGTTAACGACCTCGGAACCTGTCGGCCAAATGGTCTGATTTGGATCAGAAAAATCGGATTGATAGCGTACTGTCCAATCTGTTGACTGTGTTTCTGCTGCTTGCTGTGCGGAAACAGGAGAGATAAAAACAGTCAAGAGAAATATTAAAAGAAAAATGATTCGTTTCATCCTTTACCTGCCTTTTATAAAGAAAAAATGCATCGCTGTCAGAAAGACATTATGCAAACTGTTTATTTCCAGTCCGGCGATTCAAACTAAAAGACTGCCTTTTTTTAATACTACTTCAGCCCAGAATAATAAAGTTCGGAATTCTTCAGTAATTCGAAATTTGGAAAAACCTTTTGAGAAAAAAGAGAAAATTTGTTGTTGTGTTGTTTTTGCGCTCCGCGCAAAAACAACACAACAACAAGTAATCCCTCTCATATTTCGAATTGCTGGGAATTCTTCAATTGAGGCTACAGCTCCGAACAATTCTCATGGTTCACAATAACGATGGAGGATCTACTTCCACTCGGATTTTTTCAGTGTTGATTTTGGAAACAATCGGCAAAGGATCTGGTCCGCGTAAAATGATATGCCAGCGAAATTTCCCATTGATCCGAGGGAAAAAACAGGGTGCCGGACCAATAATCTTCGTCGCACGATGTTGTTCAGAATCCATTAATTGTTTTATATCAGATAACAATTGGTAGGCTCTGCTTTCAGCTTTTCCTGAAACCGGATCACTAATTTCGAGTCGGATCATCCGTGAATATGGGGGATAACCGATTTCCTTACGAAATTGAAGTTCGTGCCGATAAAAATCATAAAAATCTCCTCTCACCACCGCACGAATGGAATATCTGGTTGGTTGAAAAGTCTGCAAAATCGCAATGCCCTTTTCCTGTGCACGTCCGGCACGGCCAGCAACCTGAGTCAGCATCTGAAAAGTATGTTCGTCCACCCGGTAATCATGAAAATTTGTTCCCACATCCGCAAGAATTATTCCAACCATCCGTACATCCGGAAAGTCCAAGCCCTTCGCCACCATTTGCGTGCCAATTAATATATCCGCTTCATGTCTGGCAAAAGCGGTCAGCATCTGCTCATGTTGACCTTTTCTTGTGGTCGTTTCCGCATCCATTCGAATTAAACGCGCATCCGGGTATTGAACAGTAAGAATCCGTTCGATCTCTTCGACGCCGGTTCCAAAATGACGAATTTCTGCATGACCGCAAGCGGGACATCGTTCCGGTTGAAGCTGTGAATAACCGCAGAAATGACAGACCAGTTGAGAATTCTGTGCATGAGAAGTCATCGGAATTTCACATTTCGGACAACGAAACTCATAACCGCAAAAATGACAGAAGATATAGCTGGCTGATCCACGCCGGTTGAGAAATAAAATACTTTGTTTATTGAGTGAAAGAGTTGTCTCCAATTCCTGAGAAAACAATCGGCTGAAAACTGACCGGTTTCCAGCCTTCAATTCCTGCCGCATATCCACCAATCGGATAGCTGGTTTCTGAACACCGGTCGCGCGATTAAGTAGTTTGACAATTTTCCATTCACTTTGCTCAGCTTTATACATTTGCGCTGTTGTCGGCGTCGCGCTGCCCAGGATTAATTGCGCATGACACAGTTTTGCATAATCCGCCGCAGCCTGAACTGCTGAAAAGTAAGGCAGACTCTCCGTCTGATAATAGGAATCATCATGGCATTCATCGACAATGATTAAGCCTATATTCGGAAGCGGGATGGAAAGGACGCTTCTGGGACCAATGACGATTTGCAACTGTCCGTTGCGAGCGCGGCGCCAGGTATCGTACCGTTCGCCTGTGCTCAGACGAGAATGATAAATCCCTGCTTTCTCAGGAAATCGTTTTTGAAAACGGCTCAATATTTGGGGAGTTAAGGATATTTCCGGAACAAGGACCAATACTTGCTTTCCTGAGGCTATGGTTCTTTCCGCAGCTTGTAAATAGAGTTCTGTTTTTCCGGAACCGGTAACTCCGTGCAGCAGGATCGGCTTCTTTTCTTTTGCATTTTGGAGTCCGGCTTCCATGATTTTCATGGCATGCAACTGTTCAGAATTGAGAGAAATCTGTTCCGAGGGATAATTTTCTTCAAGATTGAATTCATAATTACGCCAAACCTCAATCTCAATAATGGAAATCAGCTCCTTTTTCTCCAAATAAAGAAGGTCGGATCGTTCTGCTCCTGTTACTTCGCTGAGTTTCTGAAGAGGAATGGCGTAAGCATGATCCAGAAGAAAACGCAAAACTTTTTTTCGATTTTCATTCTTTTCATCTATTCTTGAAAGCTTTGACCATTCATTTTCATTTGGTTCCCTGATTATTTTTGCAGCACGAACCATTTTCGGTTTGTAATCAGAAATCTGAAAAACAGTATCTTTTCTGACAAAACCATCTGAGATCAAACTGTTTATTGCATTGCGCCATCTATTTTTGCCAACCACCTGGTCCAACTCTGACGGTGTAATCGGTACATTCAAATCTGGAAAAGCCGCCAGTACCTGTTTACGAATTGTAATTTTTTTGTCTTCTGAAAGAAAAGTGGATTGTGCGCCCTGAACCAGCGGTTGTTGTTTGATCAGTGTAAATTGAGTTTGTGATAATTTTCTAAATTTTTCGGTCAGCAATAAATTAATGCACTCAAAAAGCGGTGCCAGACAGCGCTCCGATAAGATCTCAGCCAGCATCATCTGCGGTTTTGTCAGAACCGGTATTGCATCGATGACTTGAATTATCTTTCGCAGCGATGTTGTTTCGGGTATTACATCCACTTTCCAGATAACCCCTTGCATTAAATCGTTTTGAAAAGGGACTGCAGCCAAACAGCCAGGCAGCGCTTTTTGTTGGAGCTCCTCCGGAACTTCATAATCAAAAAGACCGTCATTGGTTGGAACATTCAAAACAACACGAATGACAGTCGGATTTTTTTTATCGCTGGAACGATCATTTTCTATCTTCAAGAAGTATTCCCTGCATATGTAGATGAAATAAATTGGTTTTTGACTATTGGATTGCTTTGATTCCTGCAGCTAAGTTACCGACCACGATTTCATCCATGTCTCCGGAAAAGCCTTTGTTTATCAATAAATACCAGTTATCCCAATAGTCGACAACGCCATAATCATCTTCAGAAATTAATCTTTTTATTTCTGTGAGATAAGAGATTTCATTATATACATCGCCGATATAATTACCGCCCCCACGCAAATCTACAATAACATAATCAGTATCATTTTTAACCCCGAATGGATAAATTTCTTTTCGCTCCGACAAATGCGGGTAAAAATGGCTGGCAGCAGATACACTTGCATCATCCGGAATTTTTTTCAACACTTCATTTAACGCTTGAATTTCAAACTTTTTTTCCCGATATTTGGAAAAATAAGAAAGCTTATCGATGTGAAAGGATATTGTAAAAATTAACGTCGAAATTATTATCAACGATGAAATCATGTTTTTTACACGGGAATTCGTGATTTTGGAAATAAATCGGATACAAATAAAAATGAATAACGGGATGGTTCCAAAATTGTATTGAAAATCAATAGAGTATTGTGCATGCCAAGAAGGGAGCAGATTAATTGCTGCCATCGGCAAGAATAGCACGATTTCGGAAATTTTCAAAAAACCGGCGCAAGGTATCAGACAAAGCGGTAATAAGATTAAACCCAAGAATACCATTTTTTCTCCTGTAAAACATTGAGATAAAAGGTACAAAGGATTGGTAAATAAAATTTTAATAATTTCAAAATATGATCCATCGGAGGGATTCACAATCAAATTATCATAACGTTTATAAAAGAAAGAAGTGTTCAGGACAAAATTTGATATGATAAAAAAATAGAATATTGACACAAGGACAATCATCATAGCATTTTTCTTTGATCCCTTATCTCTGAGTAATTCGAATAATCCAATAGCGATCACATAAATAACAACATCCTCTTTGATCATTATCGTCAATAATACGAAAATTAGTATTCCTGATCGACTTTTCTTTTCAATAAAAAAAAGCAGCCAAAAAAGGAAGAATGGGAGTAATGCATTTTCATGAAAATCATAGAACAAACCACCTATAATTCCTGGCTGTAGCAAGAATGATATACATATGAGTAAAATTATTTTTTTTTCCTGAAAATAGATGGCACTTAGTTTATATAACGGAATTACAGCCAATACAACGAAAAAAATTTGGATGGATACTAAATATTCAGGCGATTGAAATAACAAATATCCAGGAAGCAATAAATAAAGGATTGGTGAAAAATGATTATTGGTAAAATGATTAATTTCTGTGCCATAGAGTGTATATATCGGCTTTAATGTCTTAGACAGCGAGTAAAACGTTTGATCAAAATAACCCAAATCTAAATCATAGGATAAGTAAACACGGTGTCGAATAATACAAATTATGGTAAAAAAAAGTAGATAAAGGATCAAGAAGAATAAAAGGATCCAAATCATATCGATTTGAAAGATGGAAATGCGGCCTCGATAAACATAATAGTAAAATGAAAGCGTTCCCATGATGAGGAAAAGGATCAAACAAAAAGTAAAAGATTGTGGACTCAATCCTGCTACAACAATTGAGGTAAGGACTCCCCCATAAAACAGCACTGAGTCTAAAATCAGCGATCTGTTTTTGAAAACACCTAAAGATAAAAACAGCAGCAAACCAGTCAATATAAACAAACCGATGAATTTTAAATAATTTTCAGTAATGGGCAGGTTAAGTTCTGTAAACGGAAAACCCATAAAATGTCGATAGAAAGAGTAATCAATAATAAAAAGAAATGATATTGCAAAAGAAACCGTTGCATCATGAACAGCATTCTGTTTTATTTGATCCAGCATCATGAGCTTTTTTAACCTATTCATTTTTCAAATCCTTCCCAACTGACGATATCTTATATGATGGATTTGTTTGGATTTTTATTATTATTGGTAAAAATGGACAACAATTTTTTATACTCTTCCAATATACCACCAGTAAATTGA
This sequence comes from Flexilinea sp., assembly GCA_026645735.1. GTDB lineage: Bacteria > Chloroflexota > Anaerolineae > Anaerolineales > Anaerolineaceae > Flexilinea. The sequence continues at coordinate 1,950 of JAPKMT010000054.1, read as the reverse complement.
TAAGAAATTTACAAAGACACCGAGTACCGTCAAGGTCTTAAAGAAAACGCCTGGTTTTGCGCCTGTCCCGACTCCAAGAATCAACAAGATCGGCAAAATTGCATCCATCAAGTAGCGAAATCCAATCTGTTCAGCACCGGTATTATGGTAACAAAGCAACAATCCGACAGTCAGGAGAATGGAAAACCATGCACCGATCATCCACCAGTTTTTCTGTAACCTTCGAAAGAGGTAAATTAATGGAGGTGTCATAATAAATATGCTGTAACCGGAAATTCCCGGCTGAAAGAAGAATCGTTCCCCGGAAAAATCCAGTCTGGGTCTTCGAAAAATCATCACATCCAGATTGTTTTTAAAAAAATGTAAATTAAACATCCCATATTTTTGCACTGCCTCCAAAATCCAGTCAGCGCCATGAATCGTCACATACCCAAAATCGGTCCAGTCGTCAAATCGAAGATAATTGTAGAAAAGCAGCCATCCGCCTGAGAAAATTACTGGAATTCCTGCACTGACTCCCCAAAAAAGAAATCGCTTCCAGGGAATTTTTGGGAAGGCGGCATTTCTCCACAGAAAAATCCCTGATAAAAAAATTGCCATCGGGAACACGTTGGGGCGGGAAAGGATCGCCAATCCCAGAAAGAAACCGCTGATCCATCCTGTCCACCCTTCAATCACAGAAAGACATGCTAATGCAACAAATAAGATCGTGACCAACTGACTGACAAACCACATTTGCCCAATCGTGGACAGCCAGTAATGATTCGTCCCTACAGCAAACAGCGCGGTGATCCAAAGATTTGTAGAAAAACTGCAATTTGTCATGAAATGTTCAGACGCCCTCTGGAGAACAAGAAAAACCAGAACCGCATTCCACGCTCCCAGTAAGGCTGAAATGACCGTCATGTTGATTCCTTCGACACCATACCAATGCACAAAAGGCATTAACAGTACCGCGGGCAGTGGAGGATTGGGAACATACCATTTTCCATCAAAGAAAGTCAGATCGTGTGTTGTAGGAGGATTGATAATATTTAAACGACCGTTCAGGAACGATTCAGCCAGAAGATCCCAATAAGCTTTTGAAGGGGTATTCCATCGTCCCATCCATTGTCCGGTAGACCTGTAGACCAGATACACGAATGAACCAATCAAAAAACAAAGAATGATTCTATGAATAACCACCGACCATTTTAAGGAGTTAAGAAAGCGATAACCGGCTGACCAGATCAATGCAATCGCTGATGGAACGAACACCATTATGAACAATCCATTCATCCTTAATGACCAGTCTACCTTATCATAATAGGAAGCAAAGCCGTAATAGGAAAATAAGAAAAGTGAGAATAATATCGCTGTCTGCAGTGATGAAATTCCTTGAAAGTTTTGCTGATTCTTCACATAGATAAATATCATCATCTGTAAGCTGCACAGCATACCCCACAAAAGAAGTCCCCAGACACGATCAACAATGGAACCGATGGTACTGTCATAGCGGTTGGCAGGCGAAAACCGAAGAACGAAAAGCCACAATCCAATCCAAAAAACAATCCAAAAAAATACAAAAAGGAAAAACGAAAGATTTCGGTTCTGTATCCAGGCATTTGCACCAACACGGATTTTTTTCATAATTGGAACAAAAAAAGAAATTGATAGTCCAATCAGAATCAGAAGAACGGTAATATTAATAGTGATCAGCATTAATCGGCTTTTCGAAAAACCTAAAAAAAACGCATTCTCCATTTCTGATGGAATACGAAACAGGGTATATAAAGAAAAAAGACCTTCCAGAATTATGAGGAATAATAAAACTATTTGTGCTTGACCAGTTTTTTTCCCGGATTGATTTCTGATGTTTGACGGATGATCATTCATGCTGATATTTATAACACGCTTCAGATTTTCAGAATACAAAAATCAGCGATTCGAACTATGGGAAGGAATCATTGT
>JAPKMT010000053.1 GCA_026645735.1 Flexilinea sp. | reverse complement strand
AATTTCATTTTTTTTAATCCAATCAGCATTTTAAGCGAGTATCCTGGGTATATTTCGATTTCATCGGATTCCCTTCGGCACGAAAAATGATTTTTTGCGATATGTTAAAAACGGATGACCAAATTGTTGTGAAATTCAAACTTTCATCATACTGACAAATGAATCCAAATTTTCCGCTCAACAAGTCTTTCAAGAACGCAATTTCGTTATCAAAGGTCCATGTTGTTAAGGCATGCAAGACAGTCTGATATCGGATCTCCGATGAAAAAATGTCATAATCCACCGAATGGTGTGCTTTCATTTCTGGCGTTGTAAAATGGTTGGTGATAATGACAAAACGCTCTCCAACACTATTGGTCTCCGGCGTTTTCACCTTCAAATCTTCAGGGTTGCATTCGACAACAGCCATATCTCCGCTTTGATCTGCTAATAAAATATTGCAATTGGAGGCGATTGGCAGCCTGGAGAGTGCATTTACACCGGATTGAACCGATTCACATTTTTCAAGAAGAAAGCGGACCAGAAAAACCGAATTCAATCCGGGTTGGATTTCCTTAATTTTTGGAACGACAAAAGTCATCGCGACAGCCAAACCATGTTCATTGATGCCTTCCTCGCCGTTTATAAATGATGAGGTATTTAGGATAAATTTTGCCCGATTTTCAGGCTGGTAATAAATGCTCTTGCTGATTTTCTCCATGTATGGCGGCAAATCGTTATTTCTTCCATAAAATATTTGCCCGTTATGTGAAAAAACAATACCGGTACATCCTCTGGTTTCAACTGAGTCACCTTCTTCGGGCGACAGACAGCATCCCATACACATCATCCAGGCTGTAAATAATTCATGGTTTACGCCTATGCTGTCAGTTACACCACGGATTTCTTCTGCTGCTTCCGGAAAGAATTCTTGAAGAATTTTTCCGCTTTTTATGCCAAAATCTTTTTGGAATGAGTCCAGATGAATCGGAAAAATGACATTACCTTTATGAAATATTGCTCCCATTTTTAAGCCCATCGAATAATGGTTTCCCTTCAGCCTTGGATGGTACATAGCGTTTTCTCCCGGATGGTTATATTTTATTGTTTCCATATCATAATCCTAATAAAATTTTTGCTTGGGAAATATCCACCAGCAGTTTGAAATATGGGAGGAATTCCTTGTTGTTGTGATGTTGTTGCGCTTCGAGCAACAACATCACAACAACAAATTTTTACCCCTTTATTCGAATAACAAGTCTATATTTCGAATTACTGATCAGGAGATATTCTTTCTGTTTAAAAACAGTAAGTTTTTATAATTATTCATTTTCAGAAAACAAATATTAAAACGGGAGATCATTATGAACGAGATTATGGAAAACTTAATCCAGGATTTTTGTCAGAATGTAAAGGAAATGTTCCAGGAACGCGTTATCTTTTTAGGATTACAAGGCAGCGTTGGACGCGGAGAAGGTGTCGATACAAGTGATATTGATATCGTAGTCATTCTGGATCAATTGGGGATCGAAGATTTGGTGCAATACCGGAATCTGATTGATCAATCGCCTGAACCTGTAAAAATGTGTGGTTTCATTTCTGGAGTGAATGAACTATATCATTGGGAGAAATCCGACCTGTTCCAGTTTTATTATGACTCCCAACCAATTTTTGGGAGTATCAATTTTATCAAACCGATGCTTTCAAAAATGGATGTGCGGAGGGCTGTTTTAATTTGCGCCTGCAATATTTATCATTCCTGCGGGCATAATTTTGTTCATGAAAAAAGCGGGGAAGTCCTCAAATCATGTTATAAATCCGCTTTTTTTGTTTTACAAGCCAAATATTTCGACCTAACCGGTTTCTATGTGCAGAAAAAGACTGACTTGCTGCCACGCTTGTCTTTGGATGATCGAAAAATTTTGGAAATCCTCATGTCTCCAATAAAGTGGAATTGCCTGGATGAAGTCACCTTCCAAACTTGCTCAGATGCTCTAATAAAATGGGCTGGAAAGTTAATTGAGGATTTTTCAATTTCTCAGGAAAACAATTAAGTGCTGATGAAAATTCTCTCATTTACAAAAAAAATCTACGCAGTGACATGACAAGGTTCCGGATTTTCCTTAATAATATTAACTTTTTGATTGGGATTCTTTTTTGAAAATTAAAATTATTAAAAATATATTCAATAAACGTTAAATATTATTCTATAATATTAAATATAATTAATATTGTTAAGTAAATGGTAAAATTTATATAAAGAGGAACAACAAATGGATGGAATTGATATCACTATACTGAATGAATTGAGAGCCAATGGTAGAGCTTCTGCATCGGAAATCAGCAGAAAAGTCAATCTTTCCATTCCTGCCACTGCAGAGCGTATTCGGAAACTCGAACAATCGGAAATCATTCAGCAGTACACCATTCGTATTAATCGTCAAAAAACCGGACAAAAATTGCTGGCATTCATATTGATTAATATCGAAAAGACAGACACGATTGATCAGTTTCGGGAGAAAATCATTCAGGAACGTTGTGTGCTGGAATGTCATCATGTTGCCGGCTCTTATGATTATCTATTAAAGGTCGTTCTTGAGGATACACAGGCACTGGAAACTTTCCTTTCGAAAAAATTGAAAAACATCCCTGGTGTCGCCAGTTCGAACACTTTTATTACGCTGATAACGTTGAAAGAAGAAGTCAGTAGTTGAAAAGCAATTGACAATCAGAATGGGAAAATCTCTACATCGCAAAAACAGAAACTCGCAAAAAAACTGTTTTAAATTCTAAGAAAGCGGTGTATTCGAAATGCAGTGAATAACCTGTTTTTATTCAAAAATCTGGTCAACATTTCGAATTACTGTGAGGAAGTGATGGATCTTAAAATTTTTGATCTTATAAAGGTGCTGCTATGATTTTAAAAGGATTTCGATTTGGAATGCTATTACAGCTTGCAGTTGGTCCAATGTGTCTGATGGTATTTAATACTTCAGCAACTTACGGATTTGTCTACAGTATCAGTCTGATTATTGCGATCGCTTTGATTGATGCCCTGTATATCGGATTGTCCTGTATCGGTACAGCTTCCATCATTGATAAAGCTGCGATTAAGACTTTTATAAAAATTGGTGGATGTATTGTATTAATCCTGTTTGGTTTAAATACCATCTCCGGAGTTTTCCAGATTTCAATTCTGCCGAAAATCGGATTGTTTTCCGAAGTCACCAGCCAAAATCTTTTTGTTCAGGGGTTGTTATTAACAGCATCGAATCCATTGACCATTCTGTTTTGGAGCGGTATGTTTTCTGCGCAAATGATTGAAAACCATTGGGATCAGAGACAATTGCTGGTCTTTGCAGCAGGATGTGTGCTGTCCACTTTATTCTTTCTTTCTTGTGTTGCACTACTGGGAAGTTTCTTAAATGACTTTTTGCCGTTGTTGTTCGTTCAAATTTTAAATATATTCGTCGGCATCTTCCTGATATATTTCGGTATCCGATTACTGCTGCGCAAGGATAAAAGTGAAGTTAAAGAACCTGTGATGCAGCGATAGTGATTCGAAATATAGACTTGCCATTCGAATCAATCGGGAAAAACTTGTTGTTGTGATGATTTTGTGCGGAGCGCAAAATCATCACAACAACAAAGAATCCTCTCCATATATCGAATTGCTGCTTAAGATGTGATCATGTTGATCATTCAGCATGTCCAGGTAATTTTGGCAGGATTCGGCTCATGATCGACAGAAACTGCATTGAGCGCTGCAAGCATTTGGCTGCAAGCTGCTGCTGACAGATATTCTAATTCTTCCCACGATGCATTGGCTCCCAATGTATCGTAGGCAACAGACAAAGCTCCGTATAATGGGAGACCGATGCAATGACGGGCGGAGTGAATGGTGGATGCGCTTTGGCCGATGGCTCTGGCAGCAGCCTGAGCGGCAGCGTTGCCTTCTGCTTCTCTTGCTGCTGTATGACATTCCAGAATTGCAGGTTTTACTTCCGGAAGTTTTTTTCGCCCTTCCAGCCACTCCCTTGCTGCGTTCAGGGCATTATGCGGTCGCATATCATCCGGAGCATGCTTGTTCCATATTGGAAGCAGAAATTGTTCTGCATAATCAATTGCCCAGTGAGCGAGTGTCGTCTTGCTTTGGGTCTCGATTTGTTTTACCAATGCCTGGATGTAGGGGGTATCCCAATCATTGAGCATTTTGCGTGTTTTCGTCATGGATTTCCTTCCGGCTAGTGATGATGTCCAGTCTCATAACACCATTTTGCAATTTCAGCGATCAGTGCAGAGGGTATGGGCTGATCATACGGTAATTGTATCGCCCCCTTACTGGTTTTATATTCCTTCAATTGATCCGCAAAATGGACAATTGCCTCATCTCCAGGATAAATTCCATAATGATTCTTAAATGCCGCAAAGTGAATAATGTTGTGCCCTTTCCAGAATGTGGGCATTCGCCAAGAGATCCTTTCTTCAACTTCAGGAAGCGCCGTCCGAATGGTTTCATAGACTTTTTTTAAATGTATTTGGATTGTTTCCGGAAAAAGTGCGATATATGCATCGATGGTTTGAGGCGCATCCATGCAAAAATGATTCTGGTTCTGATTTTTGAAGACTTTACCGCATTTCGGGCATGTCCAGGTCATTTTTCATGCTCCTTTAATGTGACGGAGACGCTGTATCCTGCTTGTTTGCCGATTTTTTGGCGGATATCTTTCCGGAGTCCAATGATGTGACAGGGTGTGCCCATTTTAATAATTTGCTCGTTGTAAGGTTCACCGTCAAATGTCGCATGAACCAGAACGCGTCCCTTGCCGAACTCCGCTTTTACATCCAGTGGAATTTTAATATAAGTGCCATCGATATCCGGTACTTTCTGAATCATAGCATTAATTCGAAATTTGGAAAAAATTTTTGAGAAATAAGAGAAAAATTGTTGTTGTGTTGTTTTTGCGCTTCGCGCAAAAACAACACAACAACAAAAAATCCCTCTCATAATTCGAATCGCTGGGATTATAGCAGTAAACTCATAAATTTTCGGACTCATGTTTATCCTCCTTGTTCATAAGTTTAACAAATTTGATGGTTGTTGACGATACTAACGTATTAATTCGAAATTTGTATGACCTTTTAAAATATGGTGAGAATTCATTCTCACCATATTTTAAATCGCAAAAGCTGGTGTTTTTTACTCCCCGCGTTTTCTCATATCTCTGCGGATTTCTTCCAGATGATTCTCTGATATCGTGTTTTTCTCCCGAAATTCTTTTGCGGCAGCGTTGATTACTGTAAAATTGAGGTTTATTCCGCTGCTGTCAGCGCAATATTTGACTGCTCTGTTTGCACCGATTCCGAAACGGTCGGCCGTTCCAACTGCGTCGATGTTAGCACCCAGAAAGATAAACTCCCACCCATATTTTTCTTTCTGCCGTTTGATTTGTGACTTGATTTTTTCAACTGAATATTCACGGCTTGCATTTTCCTCTCCATCCGTAATGATGACAAACATCACCTTGTCTGCACGCAAATCGCTGGCTGTGTTTTTTTGAGCATTGCCAATTTTATGAATGGTCTTGCCGATTGCATCAAGCAGCGCTGTTGAACCGCCGACAAAATATGTTTCTTCTGTGATCGGTCTCACGGTTTGGATGTTGATGTGATCATGCAGAATTAAATAACGATCATCAAATAAAACCGTTGTGATCAGACATTCACCTTCAACAGCTTTCTGCTTTTCCAGCATGGCGTTGAAGCCTCCAATGGTGTCTGCTTCCAATCCGCTCATGGATCCGCTTTTATCCAGGATATATACCAGTTCGGTTAATTCTTTTTTCATCACGATGTCCTCCTTGAGTTCTTTATTGAATCAAGAATAACATCTGTGATTTGGTTCGTGGTCGCTTACAAAGCGACAAATCAGATGTACTTGCTGGCTTCGCGAATACTCAATGCGGACAACGCTTCTCGATGGCGATCTATAAACTCCCGAACCCAAGCGGGATTCGTTTTGCTGTATTCTCGCAGACTCCAGCCGATTGCCTTATTAATGAAAAACTCTTTCTGTCCCAAATTATTACAGATGATTTTCTCGAGCAGCAGGGTATCCGTCTTCTCTCTGCGTCCAAGCTGATAATCAATCGCAGCGCGTCGTAGCCAGATATTTTCATCCATACTCCATGTCAGCAGAATTTGGCTGACTGTGGGATACCGCAGCGCAATATCTCCGACGAGAATATCAAGGCCGTCCACTGTATCCCACCAGGATTTTGTGATTATTAATTTGCGCAGGTTTGGTATATCGCTGTCGGTCAACTTCGCTTTTTGCCTGGTCAGGTATTCCACTGCCAAATACTGGAATTCTCGTTCCGGCATTTCCCAGCACGTAAATACAAAAGTCCAGTCCATTGCGTTCTGTTTTAACGTATTCAAAAACTCTTGGCTCAGAATCTTCCGCTCCGGAGTCGATATTCCCAGAAAAGAAAACTGGTTCCGCATATATGCGCTCATCGGTGCAGCTTTGACGGGATTTGCTGCATTTCTGAAAATCTCAAAAATATCCATTGGGTTACCTGCCTAATAACGGTTGCTCGTATTGGAACAATACTTCGTTAATTTCGAAAATGTCATATCGTCCGTTGATGATGAAATACTCAACAATCACATCGAACTTCTGGCTGCGGGAGAGTGAATAACCTGCTCGTTTCAGAAGGTCGTTGGTTTCGTTGAGATTAAGTTCCAGCGCTGCAGCCAGTGCGAGTGCAGTACGTTTGCTGGGCATATACCCTTTTCCGGTTCTGATTTTTGAGAACAGCTTCCGATCAATGTTAGCCCGTTTATAAACCTCCACATCCGTCATGCCTTTGGCGTCGATAAGTTGCAGCAGCATGGTGGAAAACGGTTCATCGAGTTCATTAATCAGCGAGTCCAGTCCTAAATCGCATGGCGGTGCTTGCTTCATGGGAGGGAAGGATTCAAAAGGCTGAGCTGTTTCAAGCAGTTTAACCCGCTCTGTATCCGTCAATTTCTGCCTTGTCATGTGATTCGTTATGACATAATGCTCATCAATATAGCTTCTTATATCTCCCAGCAGTTCCTCGCTGATTGCAAAAGAAGCCATATCAAACACAGCAAGATACACTTCCATTTCCTGATCAGCAAGAAATTCATGAATGGCTGCAGATGCCACTTTTATGGCTTCCTCTTTCGGATAGCCATAAATCCCGCTGGATATGAGTGGGAAGGCGATACTTTCACAACGATTTTCCGTAGCTATCCGGAGCGCATTTAGGTAGGCAGAACGCAGATCCTGACGGCATTGTTCCGCTTTCCATTGGTGATAGATAGGACCGGCAGCATGAATGATGTATTTTGCCGGTAATGCGAATCCCGGTGTAATCACTGCTTCTGCGGTTTTAATGGGCGCGATTCTGTCACATGCTGCCTGGAGTTCATGTGCTCCTGCTGCCTTGAAAATCGCTCCGCAGACACCGCCACCCATTTGTAAATCGGTGTTGGCAGCGTTGACAATGGCATCAACTTTCATTTTTGTGATATCCTGACGGATGATTGTGAAGGGCATAATGGATTCCAAACTCCTGTTGAAATATTTCATAAAACGGTCTGAGCTTGATTAAGAAATATTTTCTCGGAATTTTCAAATTCCGATGGTCAGCTCCAATTTTTTAATCAATATAATGGACTAGCTGCTCAGCGCTTTATTAGGATATTGTAAACAAGTCGGGAAGACTTTGCAAGCAGTTTTTCTCGTAATCAGCGATTCGAATCGCTGTTATTCGCAAGATTGATCAATTTTCTAAATGGCTGAAGAAGTATCGTTAGATCCATTGGATGATCGTCTGCGAGGAGTCTTTGGGCAACAAAAAACCACTTGTTGACTTAAGATGCCGTGTCAAAAAGCGGTTTATGTTTTGCGGAGAAGGTGGGATTCGAACCCACGACAGCCATGAGGCTGTAACGGTTTTCGAGACCGCCCCGTTCAACCGCTCCGGCACCTCTCCAAACGAAACTGCAGCAATTATACTACATGGAATTCATTCCAATAAAAATTCAGCGATTAGAATTGTTTTTTTTCTCGTTTTCTCGAATCCGCCCTCAAATATGCTATAATTAAAATGGTATATATTTTTCCGTGGAAGGATGAAATATGCAGCAGCCTGAAATCTCAGTTGTAATTCCATTTTTAAATGAAGAAGAAAATCTCCCGGAGCTGACCAACGCTTTGGAAAATTATATAAAAACCCTTCCGGTTCCTGTTGAAGTGATCTTTGTGGATGATGGTTCAACGGATGGTTCGGTTGCCTGGCTGCGGCAAAAAAAATTTGCCAATTTTACGGCAAAAGTTGTTGTTCTTTCAAAGAATTACGGTTCCCATCCGGCAGTTCGGGCTGGTTTTCAGCAAGCTTCTGCTCCAAACTGTATCTGGCTGGGGGCTGATCTGCAGGAGCCTCTGGATATCATCGGAAAAGCTTATGAAAAGATGAAAGAAGATTATGATCTGATTTGTATCCAGAAAAATAGTGTGAAAGTCGGGAAATCGGAAGAATTGTTTTCCCGCATTTATTCTGGTTTGATCCGTAAATATGCTATTCCCGGATATCCGCGTAAAGGCGTAAATACGATCTTTTTTAATGAAAAAGTAAAAAATGAATTGAATAAGAATGTCGAGCTCAACTCATCGGTTGTGCTTCAGGTTCTCAATCAGGGATTTCGGAAAGCTGTAATTAATGTCGATTATAACGAACGAAAACATGGTGAATCCAAGTGGTCTTTTCGTAAGAAATTGAAATTGCTGATTGATTCAATCGTATCGTTTTCATTCTTTCCCATTCGTCTTGTCAGTATGATCGGTATTCTGTTTGCTTTTGTCGGATTTCTTACTGCGCTCTATCTGATTATTCTGAAAGTTTTCCAAATTAAAGAAGTCACGTTGGGCTGGCCATCGCTGATCAGCGTGCTGATGATAGGATTCGGGATCACCAATATTTCGTTAGGAGTGATTGCTGAATATTTGTGGCGCACGTTGGATTCATCCAGAAAACGTCCCGTTTATATCATCGATTCAATTGAAAATCTAAACTAAATCAAAGGCTTGTTTCATGGTCAATATCGTCCAAATCGGATACGGATATTGGGGTGCGAATGTTGCCCGAAATATTGCTGCGTCCGAAAAAACCAATTTACGTGCTTTAGTGGATACCCGAAAAGACCGTCTTCATCTGGCTGAACGGAATTTTCGGAATCTTGTTGAATATCAAACGGATTTCACGCCATATTTGAGCGATCCAAATGTGGATGCATTCGCGCTTGCAATTCAAACAGAACCATCCTTTGAAATTGCAGAAAAAATCATGAATGCCGGAAAGCATTTGTTTATTGAAAAACCGATGGCTTCCAATGTACAATATGCCATTGCTCTGAATGAGTTGTCAAAAAAGATGCAAGTTGTGCTGCATGTGGATCACATCATGCTTTATCATCCAATCATCCGAAGAATCAAACAGATGTATGATGCCGGAGAACTGGGTGACCTGATTTATTTTGATATATCCCGCATGAATCTGGGTCCGATTCGGCTCGATGTCAATGCCATGCTGGATTTGGCGGTTCATGATCTGGCAGTCATCGATTATATTTCGGGAGGCAAAGAACCATACCATGTGGAAGCCATCGGGGAAAAGCATTACGGGAATCAGGAAACCCTGACCTATCTGACACTCAAATATGATGGCTTTTTGGCGCATGTGAAATCCAGCTGGATCTCTCCGATCAAGGAACGGCGGACCATGATCGGCGGAACGAAAAAGATGGTCATTTTTGATGACATGAAAACCGTGGATAAATTAACGATCTACGATCAGGGTATTGTGGATGCATCTGAAGAATATGGACAATATGAGTTTAAAGCCAGATCCGGGGATATTACCATACCTTATATTCCACAGGAAGATGCCCTCAGAAACAGTATTGAACACTTCGCATATTGTGCTGAAAACCATCTGCAATCCATCTCGAATGGTGATCACGGCGTTAAAGTGACCCGTATCCTTGATGAAGCAAAACGCAAACTGATCATCAATGATTAGATGAACTCTTTTGAGCAGGATTTGTTCAAATGCTGTTGCATTGATAATCATGCTAATTTTGATCGATCGCCACCCACCGTATTTTATTGAAGCGATTCGAAATACAGGCAGTAATTCAGCAATATGATAATAATTATTTGTTGTTGTGTTGATTTTGCGCGGAGCGCAAAATCAACACAACAACATTTTTTCTCTTATTTCTCATTGAATTTTCCCAAATTTCGAATTACTGAAATAAAACGAAATCTCCGTGATACAATCCTCAGAGATATTGATCAACAGACAGAGGCATTAATGAAAAGTATTCCGATCATGAAACCCTATTTCGATGATGACGAGGCACAGGAAGCAGCAGCAGCACTGGCATCCGGTTGGGTCGCTCAAGGACCTCGCGTTGCAGCGTTTGAAAAAGCAGTCGCTGCTCACGAAGGAGTTGCTTTTGGAATAGCTACTTCCAATTGCACAACTGCGCTCCATTTATGCATGATTGCGATGGGTTTCGGCCCGGGAGACGATGTGATTGTCCCCTCTTATACATTTGTTGCGACGCCCAATGCGGTTGAATATACTGGCGCTACTGCGGTATTTACCGATGTGGATATTCGGACATACAACATCGATATTGTTAAAACCAGATCCTTAATCGAAAAAAATTATATTAGGCAAGGTGACATGTATCAAAACCGGGTAAATGGCAATAAATTATCTGGAATTGTACCTGTCAACGAGTTCGGACTGTGCGCCGATATACCTGCAGTCAATGAAATCGCCAAAGAATACCATGTGAAAGTGATTGAAGACAGTGCATGTGCCTTTGGGGCAAAAATTGGAGATCGTCATGAGGGCGGATTTGGAAATCCTTCCACGCTCAGTTTCCATCCGCGCAAGTCTATTTCCACAGGTGAAGGCGGCATGATCCTGACCAATGATTCAGATTTTGCCGACCACGTTCGCAGATTGCGCAGTCACGCAGCATCCCTTTCGGAAATTCAACGCCATCATTCCAAAGGATATCTGTTGCCGGAATACAATGAGATTGGTTTTAATTACCGTATGACTGATATTCAGGGTGCTATCGGAATTGCACAGATGCGAAAAATTGATTTCATCACCCAAAAAAGAGCGGATCTGGCAGCTCGATATAATCGCTTGCTGCCGGATGCAGTACCTTTTCTAAAAATCCCGTTTGTACCGCAGGGATATACGCACATTTACCAGACCTATGCCTGTATGATCGACCTGGAAAAACTCGGATTGGGCACCATCGAAGAAGGGAACCGGTTCCGCAACGAATGGATGGATCGACTGGAGAATCATGGAATTGCCACTCGACAGGGGACGCATGCAACGCATACGCTGGGATATTATCGGAAAAAATACGGGTATCAGATTATGGACCTGCCCAACGCATATGCCTGTGATCAGTTGAGTATTGCATTACCTTTATATGTCGAATTAAGTGATGCAGATCAGGACTACGTCATCGAAAACCTGGCAGAACTCAGTAAAAATATTTGAAAACAGACAAAAAAAGGTGGTTTGAGAAATCCTTACGGAGAATTGAAAATGGCTGACATCAAAGGAAAGAACGTCCTAATAACAGGCGGAGCAGGCTTTATCGGGAGCCATCTGGCAGACACCTTGCTGCAAAAAGGAGCAGGAAAAGTCGTTGTGGTGGATAATTTTTTTCTTGGAAAAGAAGAAAATTTAGAGGAAGCCAAACAGGCATTTGATAATGTCTTAATTTATCGGGATGATGCGCGTGATCTTGGAACGATGAAAGCGATTATCCATAAAGAACAAATTGATGTAGTTTTCAATCTCGCAACTATCGCTCTAAATTATTCTTTTTTTAATCCATATGGTGCGTATCGTGTCAATGTGGATATTGCAGAAACACTCCTGCATTTGCTCCAAGATGGAGCGTATCAGACGCTGATCCACTCCTCTTCCTCAGAAGCTTATGGAACTGCGCAGTATTCCCCGATGGACGAGAATCATCCGATGAATCCGACAACCCCGTATGCTGCCGGCAAGGCATCCGCTGATATGTTGATTACCTCATTTTATAACGTTCTGAAATTGGATATTTCGATCATCCGTCCATTTAACAATTATGGGCCTCGCCAGAACGATTTGGCTTTGGCTGCCATCATTCCATTAAATGCGCGTCGCATTCTGAGAGGCATGCCGCCTGTTTTGGAAGGCACCGGAGAACAGACACGGGACTTTATTTATGTTGACGATACTGCTCGCGCATTTGTAATGGCATATGAAAATGAAGAAACCCGTGGCAAGACCATCAATCTGGGATCTGGCAAGGAAATCTCGATGAAGGCTGTGATCGAAGCCATCAGTGATTACTATGGATACAAAGGTGAAATCGAGTATCGCCCCGGTCGTCCCGCAGATGTACAGCGCCTTTGTGCCAGTGCTAATCTTGCCAAAGGCATTCTTGGATTTGAACCGGAGATTGATTTTAAAACCGGATTACGACGGACATTAGACTGGTACCAGGTCAAATATCAAAATTCATGAAGCTGTGTGTTTTTTCTGATATTCATGGAAATCGTCTCTTTTTTGAAGCGATTCTACAGACATGGGATAAAAACGGTTATGACCAGTATGTTTTTCTCGGGGATGCTGCAGGTTATTTTCCTGACGGTGTTTGGGTGTTGGATTGGCTGCAAGAGAACGATATCCGTTGTGTCCGCGGTAATCATGATGCCATGCTGACGGGTGCAATCCCGATCACAGCAAATAAAGATGAAGTCTATCAGATTCACGATACGCAACAGCTTATGCGGAAGAAACATCTGGATTTTATTCAATCCTGGCCTGATACCATGGAAGAAAAAATGGATGGTATCAATCTTTTCTTTGTCCATGGAACACCGGATTCTCCACTGGAAGGCTATGGATACGAAGATTCTGCGATTGCAGGATTCGATCAGCCCGGGTTAGATTTTCTTTTTATTGGACAAACCCATCGTCCCTGGATACAAAAAAATTTACATACAACGGTTGTCAATGTCGGATCCATTGGATTACCTCGTGATCACGGCAGTCAACCGTCTTTTGCAGTTCTTGATACAATAACAAAAAAGGCAGAGATTATTCGGCAAACGGTTGATCCGCTGCCGATCTTGCAGACACCGGGGAAGATTCATCCGGTTGTCATGGATTGCCTCAGAAGGGAATGAAGATGGATCAAATACGCGTAATGATTACTGGAGTTGGGGGCGGCGGAAACGGGGAGCAGCTCATTAAGGCATTAAAACTTTCTCAATACCCATATTATCTCATTGGAGGCGATATTACTCCGGTTTCAAGAGGTTTTTCGCTGGTTCATGAAAAACACGTGCTTCCGCCAGCTAATGATCCCCATTATATTGAAATACTTGTTGAAGTATGTAAAAAAGCGAAAGTGGATGTCCTTCTAACCGGTTCTGAACCGGAATTGAAACGTGTCAGTGATGTACAGGTTCAGATACGGCAAGAAGGAATATTTTTGCCAATGAATCCAAAATCGGTAATTGATATTTGTATGGATAAATCGAAAACCATGGATTTTCTGCAGTCCAACGGTTTTTCATTTCCAGAATCAAAAACGGTTTCACAACCGGAAGATTTGCAGGAAATATCCACATTCCCGGTTGTATTGAAGCCGTCGGTGGGTGGTGGCGGATCTGCCAATACCTTTATTGCACAGGATCAGAAAGAGCTCGAACTTTTTGGTAACTGGATGCTGAATATTTATCCTCAGTTTATCATTCAGGAATACGTCGGTAATGCAGATTGTGAGTATACGGTTGGTGTTCTTTCCGACATGGAGGGAGTCTTAATCAATTCCATCGCAGTCAAGAAAAATATTTTATCGGCATTAAGTAACCGGCTAAAAATTCGCAGCCGCTATACTGACGAACTGCTGGTGATCAGCAACGGAATTTCACAGGGGCAAATCGGACGGTTTCCGGAAGTGACCAGCCAATGTGAAGAGATCGCGCAGAAAATTGGCAGCCGAAGTGCTCTGAATATCCAACTTCGCTTTGTCGATGGAAAATGCTGTGTCTTTGAGATCAACCCGCGATATTCCGGAACCTCCTCTTTTCGGGCGATGGTTGGTTATAACGAACCGGATATTTTAATTCGAAAATACTTGCTGCATGAAACAATCGAACCGCATTTTCCTTATAAAGAAGGTTATATCATGCGTGGATTAGATGAAACTTTTATGGAGCTTTCGTGAATGATGATTTTACAAAAAAAATCTTCATAACCATGGATATCGATTGGGCTTGTGATGCGGTCCTGGCGGATACCTTGGATCTCATTGATGAGCTAATGATTCCTGTCACGATCTTTGTCACCCATCCTACCATGTTGTTGGACAGAATGCGGAACAATCCTCTCATATCACTGGGCATCCACCCCAACTTTAATCCGCTTCTCTGTGGAAGGTCTGAAAAAGATTATCGAATCGTTTTGGACGAGATTAAAGCCATCGTTCCTGAAGCGATATGTGCAAGATCGCATGGCCTCATCGATTCGACATCGATCCTGTTGGCATTTTTTGCGCTTGGTATCCATTCGGATTTAAATCTGTTCATACCATTCAGTGCCGGGATTCCTATGGTACCATTTGAGCATTTCAGCGGTATTGTACGAGTTCCTTATTTCTATGAGGATGATGCTTTCTGTCTGGAAAAAAAAACGCAGACACCGGAAGAGCACGTTTTATCATCCGATGGCGGAATTAAAGTATTTAATTTCCATCCAATTCATTTATTTCTGAACACAGAAAAAATCGACCGTTATATCGATGCCAGAGCGTTCAACCAGGATATTCAGACATTAAAAACATTTGTGAATTCTGATCCTGTAAATGGAGCGAGAGCTTTTCTTAAACGTATCGTAAAGTGTGCAAAAGAGAACGGATTTACATTTGACCAGGTTGAAACACTATGAAACTTTCGAATGTTATCAAAGAAAATTGGATTTTGGTTCGGGATGGAAAATTTCAGGCTTTAGGTCTATGCGATGCAAAAACCGGTTTCCCGATCCTGACTTTTGCTGGAAACAAAAAGTATTTGAAGCGGGCTCTCAAAAATCCGGATGTCTCCTGTATCTTTATTTCTCCAGATTTGCTGGATACAGAAGAGGTCAGAAAATCAGATCGGGGAATGTGCGTTGTTCCAGATCTGCGAATTGCTTTTTTCTCATTGCATAACCAGTTGGCGGCAGAAGGGAAACAGGATGCCTATCTTCAAAATCCGCTTCCAACACGAATCGGTAAAAGTTGTACCATCAATTCACTTTGTGAGATATCAGAAAAAAATGTCGTTATCGGTGACGGCGTCATCATAGAATCCTTTGTCAGTATCAAAGAAAACACAACAATCGGCGATCATTGTATCATACGATCCGGAACCATATTGGGAGGCGACGGTCTGGAGTTTATCCGCAACGGAAATGAAGGAATTTTACCTGTTTCTCATTGCGGGAAACTGATTATCGGAAAAAATGTCGAATTTCAGTATAACTGCAATGTTTCGAAATCTTTATTCCCATGGCATGCGACGATTATCGGTGATGAATGCAAAATAGAAAGTCTGGTCCATATTGCCCATGGCGTTCATATGGGAAAACGAAATCTAATTGCAGCTTCAGCCTGTATTGCCGGATCCGCAATTTTTGGCGATGATGTGTGGGTAGGTCCACATGCAACCATTTCCAGTGAAGTAAGTGTAGGAAACCGCGCTCGCATCAGCCTTGGTTCCGTTGTGATTGGCAATGTGAAACCGGATCAGACGGTAACCGGTAATTTTGCTGTGGAACATGAGAAATTCATGCAGGAAATGATGCGAAAAATATTGTAACACGGACTGGTTTACCAAATTTTTCCGGCTTATAAGAATAAAAAAATCCTTTACGAAACACCCGTTGACATAATTTGAATGATCCGCTCGAAATCATCATTAGGAGCTGATTTGTTTGCTTTGACGTATCCGCATTTCAGACATTGATGGTAGATAATTTTTTCCCCTTTATGAATTTCAATGCGAATCGGTTTCATCAATCCGCCGCAATCCGACGAACGATCTCCGGGATGAATATCCACATGTTTGCTGTAAAGACAAAAAGGGCAATGGTTGGTATACCCGTTGCCCTTTACATTTTTTCCACAATGCTCACAATTAAAATCTTCTTTTTTTCGAATAAAAACCGCTGACATCTGCTCGAATCCTATTCGGCGGTCCTGACTGCTTCTGCATATCTTTTCGCAAAATCCGGAATTAATGAAAATTCTGATTCTTTCGGTTTTCCAAAAAACTGCAGATTTTCGATTACCGTCCAATTCTGTTCTGCACAAAAAGTTTCAAATTGTTTTTTCGCCATACTGCCCCAGGCATAACTGCCAAAATAGGCAGCAGTCCGATTTGTTATTTTTTTGATTTTTGTCATATTCATCACATTGGTCATAATAGGAAATAGGGACCCTTCATAAGTTGGAGCGCACAGAATGATGCCCTGGTTCTTCCACATCGAAGGCAGTATGTAACTGACATGAACTGTATTGATATCAAATACTTCGACCGATAAACCCTGTTCCGCAACAGCCTGCATTACGACTTCCGCATATTGGCGCGTATTGCCATACATCGATCCAAATGCCAGCGTGACAGCTTTTTCCCGATTTCCATTGGCATAATTTGCCCATTGTGTATATAAGTTTAAGATTCTTCCCGGATTCTTTCGCCAAATCAGACCATGAGAAGGGGCAATCATCTTAACCGGAACGTTCGCTAATTTTTCAATCGCTTTTTTTGTATGAGCGCTATGTGCGGCGACAATATTTGCATAGTAACGCAGCGCTTCATTTTCCATATAGGGCAGGTCTGTGCACTGGTCGTCAAAAATGATGCCTGGCAGAGATCCATATCCGCCAAAAGCATCGCATGAGAATAAAATTTGATCTTCGATCGCATACGTCACCATCGTTTCAGGCCAATGAACGAATGGAATTGAAGCAAATTTTAAAGTCCGTTTTCCGAGACTGAGTTCTTCTCCATCTGCGACCACTCTGAAATTTTCTCTCAGATCATAAAAATTGGCTACAATATCGCGGGCTTTTTGAGTTCCTAAAAATATAGCATTTGGAGCCATCCGATTGATTTCCAGCAATGCACCGGTATGATCCGGTTCAAGATGATTGAGAATGATGTAATCGATTTTTGTCAGATCGACCAACTGTGCAAGCATATGTATATAACGTTCGCTCATCAAATCGCTGGAAAGGTCGATTAGTGCATTCTTTTGATCCAGTATCAAATAACTGTTTAACGAAACACCGGATTGTTTGATAGGCCACAAACCTTCAAAAAGCTCCGTCTGACGGTCATTCAATCCAACCCAATATATGTTTTCAGCAATAGCTCGTGGTTGCAATTTTTCCTCCTTACTTTTGACATGCCTGTTGCGGACATGGAGAAAAACATAAATAATTGGAAGATCCCATAAAAAAGTATGCTTTTTTCATACGATGAAAACAGGCAACTGTTTTTGTTGAGCAGCTTCTTCATTAAGTGTCGATTATACTCTGGAATTAATACTTCCGAATCACAACCAGCAGTCGAAATATGTAGTTGTGGTGTTTTTGCACGAATCGCAAGAACACCACAACTACATATTTTTTTTCATATTTCACAGCAATGAATCGCAACCGTCAATTCTAAGTTTCGGCTGTCATTAACGTTTAATAATAAATAATCTCCCCATTTTAAAAAAACTGTTTCATTAATAATAAATTAAATGGGTAAAGAAATGAATATTCGGGAAAATTGTCTGATTCAGCTGGTTGTCAAAATTAGGATATCTCAAAGATCCATAAAAAAGGATCGTGTTCCCTGGTTATATGATCAAACTTCTGAGATATAGTTACCGATAATAAACACAAATAAGGAGAGGTACCCTGCCAGAAAACAAATCATTGATAAATTGCCTTTTCGTTTTTCACGCAACAGGAGTACACCGGCCATTCCACTAATGATCATGAAAAATGAAGTTGTCAGCCAGATTCTCTCAGCCGATTTCGCCGGAATCCATGAAATTAATCCAAATATCAAAAAATAAAGAAGAAAAAAAATAAATCCGACAAAAATGATGCTGATCCAGAGGGTCAGCCAGGACTCTAACGAGGGAGAGATGGTCCACTTTTTCAAAGTCAGCGGACGGAGATTGTTTAATGCGATTACGATGATTCCGCAAACGATGATCAGAAGAATTGGGATTGTCATTCGAATGGTCTTTCTCCATTAATTCGTTTTCGAAAGAAAAAAGTCACATTCATCTTTCAGAAAACAATCGCAACAATTTGGATTTCGCGCAGTGCAGATGCGTCTTCCCAACAGAATCAGGTTGATGTGTGCTGTGCAATAGTTTTCCGGAGGAAAAAGCAAAGCCAGATGATCATGAGCCTGATCTGCTGACATATTCAAATCGCCTGGACGTAAACCCAATCTTCCTGATACGCGAAAAATATGTGTATCGACAGGAAATGCCGGAATTCCAAACGAAAATAGCATCACAATAGAGGCAGTTTTCATACCAACACCATGCAGACTTGTCAACCATTCCCGAATTTTTACAGGTTCCCACGTCTTTAAAAAATCGAGTGAGAGATTCCCATTTTCGGCGTAAATCCGGTCCAGAACCGTCTGAATTCTTGGCCCTTTTTGATTAGCCAGTCCAGCGGGTCGAATGCAATCAATCACGTCTGATGCAGGAGCCTGACGAACCTCTTCCCAGGATGAAAATCGGGTGCGCAGATTTCCGTATGCAAGATCACGGTTTCGGTCATTCGTATTCTGTGAAAGTATGGTGTTTATTAATTCATCCAGCGGAGGCAATACCGGCCATTCCGGAATGCCAAAATGTTGGACCAGAAGATCGTACACTCTGCCGGCTTTGTCTCGCAAAAAGGAGTAATCCAAATTGTCTTTTTGTGTCTTCATTTTATACCGGACAAACGAGTCGAAATATCGGAAGAATTTTTTGTAGTTTTTCTTCTATTCGAAAGATTGGCTGGACTTTAAAAACGAAGCATT
Source organism: Flexilinea sp. (assembly GCA_026645735.1). Classification (GTDB taxonomy): domain Bacteria; phylum Chloroflexota; class Anaerolineae; order Anaerolineales; family Anaerolineaceae; genus Flexilinea. The sequence goes on along the minus strand of JAPKMT010000053.1, from coordinate 3,625 downwards.
CGGACAACCATTTGTCATATTTATCAATGCGCTGGATTCTTTTTGAATCTTTCATTGGAATATTCCAGCGCAGCTGTTTTTCGCATAACCTAATGAGAATGCTTTCGTACCTTCTCCTTCCGGAAAATAAACCATGGATGTCCAAATCCATTGATTCGATTGCCTCAATGCGATTGGAACTGAAACGGATCCGGTCAATGTAATTTTTTCCGAAGCATTCAACGTTATGTAGTCCCTGTCTCCAATTCTGTCCATACAGCTGTTTTCTCCGCTGGTGCAGGCAGTATACGTAATTAGCGGATAACCCTGATTCCCTTGAACTGCCATCGTAGTGGCTAACTGCGTACGTATTTCAGTCTGGGCATTATTCTGTATGGTGTATTGAAAGGTGACATCGGTTTTAGTTTCCTCTTCTCCGGCAATCTGATAATCTCTGCAAAAACTGATCGCAGAAACGGATGAATCCGGCTGATCAGTTCCTCCGCCACCCGATTCGCATGTATTCCTGGCATAACCCAATGCGAGCGCTTTCTTTTCTGATCCGCTTGGAAAATATACCAGAGATGTCCAAATCCATTTGCTGGCAGTAGTCAAAGCGACAGGTGCGCTGACTTTTCCTTTAACCAGGATGGTCTCATATCCATTTAGCGTAATGTTATTTCTTCGGTCGATGCGGTTGATACAGTCAGTTTCTTCACTGAGACAGGCAGTATAGAAAATTGGCGGATATGCGGTTGTTCCCTGAATCGCCATAGTCGACGCCAGTTGTGCGGCCATTTCATACTTGGAGTTGTTCTTAATTGTATATTGGAATGTGATATCGGTACTGGATGCCGATTCTTCAACTGTCTGATAGTTCCGGCAAAAACTGATTGCGGATAAAGTTGGATTCGGATCGTCACCCTCCGGAGTGGGTGTAACGACAGGGCTTTGGCAGGAATTTGCGGCGTAACCTAACGAAAATGCCTCTACTTCGGATTGCTCAGAATAATAAATCATGGATGTCCAGATCCATTTGTTATCCACAGTGATCGAACCCGGGACTGCAACTGTACCGGTGACTGTGACCGTTTCCAACGGATCCATGGTCAGATAATAGTTTTCATCGATCCGATTAATGCAGTTCGTTGTTCCGTTGGAACAGGCTGTATATTGGATGGCTGCATGGTTTTTCACACCTTGAACTGCCATCGATTTTGCCAGTTGCGCCATCATGGTGATGTGTGCGTTATTTTGAATAGTATATTGGAAGGTGATCGTTGTACTGGATGTGTTTGCCGAAGTTAGTGGATAATCACGGCAAAAACTGACCGGTGTAATTGTCGGATCGGGATCAGGATTCCTTTCGGCTACACCAGCTGCGTGAATGATGGAATTTGCATTTGTTGAATTAGCCGAAGCCACATCCAATGAAAACCATAAATACTTATTTGTTCCGGTAATCCCGGGATCTGAAAAAGTAAAAGTACCTGTAGCCGTCGTTGATCCGTTGGCAGGAACGGATAAAGCGTTTCCTTCATTCCAGACAATCTGTACATTGGAAGTAACAGTTTTTGGTACTATTGCAGCTTCCGGAATGGAAGCTACACCGGTTTCAGGAAGCGTTAGATTGACAGCACTGGCCGATTTATTGGAAAAAACTGCCTCCACATTGCCGGAACTGCCATCACTCTGATAATTTGCATTGATGAGTCCGCTGAAATCACCTCTTTTTAGAGCTGAGCCGTCTGTTTCCAGATGTCCGAAGAATAAACTGGTTGGATAATCTAAAACTGTCTTAATGGACAAACGCTCATTGGAAGCGGCAACACCTTTTTCCAACGAAAAAGAAGCCTTGACAACCTGTATTGCCTCTGGAGCCAGATCGATATGCGTTTGATCCCATGTTACATTGGATGCAGTGCCAGCCGCATTACTGGCTGCAAATTGTATTTGATCGGACATGGTGATATATGCAACGTCCGGCATTTTATTAATTAACCGCATTGTCACAGATCCGTTATTTCCATCATCGTCATAATAGGCCTCAGTGATGGTGCTGTGAACAATGGCGTCCTCTCCGCAGCCATTTCCGCGCTGCCACAACATTCCTTGCAGATTCTTTGTCAAGTCACCGATTTTTATCGTCATAAAGATATCAACCGTCCACTGAATGTTGTATCTTCCCATATTGCTGATCGTTCCGGATAACAACCACGTAGATTTTGGCGGAAGGATGAAAGGATTCGTAAATGACACACTTTTCTTCCATTTGTTTCGAAAATATTCAGAAGTATCGGTCAGCTGGTCTGCTGAAAAATTTGTAAAAGGATGACTATCTCCGCCGGATAGGCGCACGGAAGTTGGCAGGGTGATAGGGTACGATTCATCTGTTGGATTATAAAGAATGACAAAGGCTTCTGCTGTCTCACCACATTTCAGGTATTCGCCATAAGGAATATAGTTTTCGCGCATTACCGGTTTGGCAAGCTGGACATCGCTGGCATCGGCTGCTGCCGGATAAACGGACAATAGAACCGCCGTCAGAATCAAAATAAACCAGATTACGAATCGAAAAGTTTTTTTCATTTTTTTTTGCCTTTTGTTCTTAAGAATCCATCAGAGAAATAAACCCTAAGAAATTTCGTGCAATTATTATGCCATTTCTTTTCATATCCTTGTTTCCAGTATCCAATTATCGTATTCATTTTGTGCAGCATCATTAAAAACGGATATGGTGTTCTTTACAGAATTTATCAATTGTGGATTTCATACTGTTGTAGAATCCAGGTGTGTCAGGATATTTCTGGACAACAGGATTGTAATTTAGACCGCCAAAATCTAACTGGTCGACAAAATCAATTGCATTTAATACTGAATCGATATCCTGCACGATCAGATTAGGAGTTGGATAAGGTTCCATATGGACCCAGGTCATGGCTCCATGCTGATGGAGCTCTTTGAGCGCTCGAATTCGATCCGCATATGGCGCTGCGCCGGGTTCCCAGCGTTGGCGAAAATCTTCATCCAATGAAACCAGCGAAATTCCATATCGATTGCGCTGATCCAAATTTGCCAGATCCGCAGGAAGGATCCCTTTGGTTAAAATGCTGCAGGGAATTCCGGCGGCATTAATGAGCTGAATTGCTTCCAATGTCAGCGCCTGGATCTCAAGTTGCTGATACATAAACGGATCCGTCGAAAAGCAAAAATGGACACAACGGATTTTGTTTTGCCATTTTTTCAATTCTTTTTTAAGTAGATCCAGTGTATTTTCTACGATGACGGGTCTGATCCACTCAGTATAGGAATGGACTTTTCCAAATCGCATCGCCATCAAATAGGCATAGCATGGATATCGGCAGCCATGTGAGCAGCCCCGGACTGGATTCATCGCGTAATCCAGTCCGGGAACCTGTGTTTTATACAGCATTGTTTTTCGGGTAATGGTATCCATAATTTCAAAAAATCTGTGCAATTCGAGTTATCCGGAATTTAATCGTTCCTGAAATTATTATACGTGGAATCGGATCTGTTCCTGTAATACGAAATATTACGAAAATGGAATGAAATAAACCAAACCATTCAGCGTAAGTTTTTGATAATATGACAGCAACTCAGCGATTCGAAATATGAAAAAAAATAA
>JAPKMT010000052.1 GCA_026645735.1 Flexilinea sp. | reverse complement strand
ATGGTAACAATTTATTTTGATTCACCGATACTTCTTCGGTAACATTAATTATGATTCACGTCGGGAATCGCTATCTCTGAATAGAGAACTCTGATTTATGGTATACTGAAATTCAATCGAAAAGTTTCTTCAAGAAACACGAAGTAAGAATTATTTAAATTATGGAAAGAGAAATAACTTTGTTTACCAAACTGAACAATCTTCACGTTCTCTTTTTTCCACATTCAAAGTATTTTTAGATCGGATGGTTTTTCGCGCTGCCTTGAATTTACTTCACAGATTCAAGCATGAATCCAGTATAATTAACTCTTATTGAATAATTCTCAAAGGATGTTGACAAGAGCTGCTCCTGAAAAGGACCAGTATCAGAACATCGGATATTTCGGTTATTAATGGTGCAATGGACACCATGAAACAATTCAAAAAAATTATCGGAGGAAAAGAAAAAATGAAAAAAGCAATTCTTGTTTCAATTATTGCTGTTATGCTGGTCGCAGCATTGGTCGGTTTTGCTCCGGCAAAACAGGATGATTTTGTCATCGGGATTATGACAGGAACTGTCTCGCAAGGCGAGGAAGAATTCCGCGCAGCTCAAAATGCAGCTGCAAAATATCCCGGAAAAATCATTACCGCTACTTACCCTGACAACTTCTCCAGCGAAGTTGAAACTACTGTTGCCAGAACTCTGGAATTGGCCTCCAATGGCGCTGATTTGATTGTTTTTGTTCAATCTGTTCCGGGTACTGCTGCAGCGATCGATAAAGTTCATGAAATTTATCCGGATTTCCCGTTCATCACCGGTGTTCCGGCTGAAGCTCCTGAAGTGATTTCACCCAAAGCCGGTGTCATCCTCAGTGCTGATGAAATTGCCATGGGATACACCATTATTGAACAGGCTGCGAAAATGGGTGCAAAAACATTTGTACATTATTCCTTCGCTCGCCACATGAGCTATCCTACCATTGTTGAACGCCATAAACTGATGCAGGAAAAATGCGCAGAACTCGGAATTCAATTTGTGGATGCAACTGCGCCGGATCCGACTGGTGATGCAGGCGTAACGGGTGCTCAGCAATTCATTCTTGAGGATCTACCTCGTCAGGTCGAAAAATACGGAAAAGAAACAGCTTTCTTCAACACCAACTGCGGTATGCAGCCTGCGATGATTCAAGCTGTGCTTTCAACCGGTGCCTATTATCCGCAGCAGTGCTGCCCGTCCCCGTACCATGGTTATCCGGATGCATTGGGAATTGAAATTCCGGAAGATAAGCAGGGTAATGTTGAATTCATCGTCGAACAAATTACCAAGAAAATTGCTGATGCCGGGATGACTGGACACTTCTCAACCTGGCCGGTCCCGATCAATATGGCTATGATTGGCGCTGGTGTTGAATATGGCTTCGATTATCTGAATGGTGAAATTGACTCGTTGGCTGACATGGAACATTGGAATAAACTTCTGGATGAACAGGCTGGCGGAGAAGGCAAGATTAAGATTTCTCCTTTGACCTTAGACGGCGTAACCTATGACAACTACTTCATGCTGTTGTCTGACTATATTACCTTCTAAGAAAAAGAGTAAATCCTTAATAAATTATCTGATTTTTAAAAATGATTTATATCCGTCCGATTTCGGACGGATATAAATCTTTTAGAAGGGTAAGTTTCAAAAATTCATACTTTTTTTTTATTCATTGAAGCTTTTTTTTTGACTGTAAAAAAAGCGCTTCAACAAATAAAAATGAAATTCTTTATCTTTTGTTTTGGAGGTATCCTTTGGAACCTGAATATATCCTGAAAATGGAAAAAATTTCCAAAGAATATTTTGGCAATCAAGTGTTGAAAAATGTTTCGCTGCTGGTACAAAAAGGCGAAATTCATGCTTTGGTCGGTGAAAATGGAGCGGGAAAATCAACACTGATGAACATCTTATTCGGAATGCCGGTTATTCATTCGACGGGAGGATTTAATGGCTCCGTCAGTTTGGATGGAAAACCGGTTGAAATCGCTTCGCCGCTGGCAGCGATGGAAAATGGCATTGGCATGGTTCACCAGGAATTCATGCTGATTCCCAGCTTTACGATTACCGAGAATATTAAAATCGGCCGCGAAATCTGCAATCCCGGATTTGCAAGCAGAATAATGCGAACCAAATATCTCGAAAAAATCAATATGGTGAAAATGGCTGAAGATTCCAGAATCGCATTGGATCATGTTGGCATGGGAATTGATGAATACGCGCGCGTTGCGGGTTTGCCGATTGGCTATCAGCAGTTTATTGAGATTGCACGGGAAATTGATAAAACCGGAATTAAAGTCCTGGTTTTTGATGAACCGACGGCAGTACTGACTGAATCTGAAGCTGATCAGTTAATGAATGTGATGCGCAGAATTGCATCCGAAGGAATTGCAATCATCTTCATTACGCATCGTTTGGAAGAAGTGATGGCAGTCGCAGATACGATCACAGTCTTACGTGACGGAGAACTGGTGGGAATCCGCAGGAACCACGAAACATCCGTGGAAGAACTGGCCGAGATGATGATCGGGCGGCATATTGAAAGTATGGCAGGCAAGGAAACGACGGATCGTGATATCAGTTTTGAAAAGCTGGCACTCGAAACGAAAAATTTTTATGTGGACATGCCCGGGGAATATGTCAAAGGGATCAATCTTGAAGTGCGGCAGGGAGAAATTTTCGGTATCGGCGGATTGGCCGGACAAGGGAAAATCGGTATCCCAAATGGAATTATGGGATTATTTCCTGCAGAAGGACAAGTCAAACTGTTTGGCAAAGAACTGAACTTTAACAACATGGGCGAAGCATTAAAAAATCAGGCTGCATTTGTGTCCGAAGATCGGCGCGGCGTTGGTTTGCTGCTTGAGGATTCCATTGAGTTAAACATTGTCTTTTCCGCGATGCAGACTCAGAACCAATACCTGAAAAAGTTTGGCTTTCTGACCCAGGTCAATAAGACAGAAATTCATGATTTTGCCCAGCGAATGATCAAAACGCTGGATATCCGTTGTACAGGTTCAAAACAACATGTCGGCAGCCTTTCCGGCGGAAATCAGCAAAAAGTGTGTCTGGCAAAAGCGCTGGCGCTGAATCCGCGCATTCTGTTTGTTTCAGAACCGACCCGCGGGATTGATATTGGCGCAAAAAAACTGGTTTTGAATGAATTATTAAAACTGAACCGGGAAAAAGGAGTTACCATTGTAATGATTTCCAGTGAACTGGTTGAATTACGATCGATCTGCGATCGGATTGCTATCGTTTCCGATGGCAAATTGGTCCAGATCCTGCCTCCGGATGCCAGCGATGTCGATTTTGGTCTTGCAATGTCTGGCGCACATACAAAGGAGGCTGCAAATGGCTGATCGACTCAAATCAGTTTACCAAAACCTTGGATTGCCCCGCATCATCATTATCCTGTTTTTCTTCGCTTTGTTAATCAGTGCGGGTTTGCTTGGCTTGAATGTCCCATCCATGTTCGGGGATGTGTTAGTCCGGGTTGGCATGAATGGTGTTCTTGTTCTGGCAATGATCCCTTCGATTCAGTGCGGTATCGGATTGAATTTTGGGCTCTCCATCGGAATTATTGCAGGTCTTCTCGGAGGCGTGACAAGTATTCAATTGGGATTGACAGGATTCAGTGGTTTTATTTTTGCAATAGCGCTCGGTGTTTTTCTTTCGATTCCGCTTGGAATTTTATACGGCATGCTGCTAAACCGGATTAAAGGCGCGGAGATGACAGTCTCCACCTACGTCGGTTTTTCGGTCATCGCGCTGATGAACATCTTCTGGCTGTTGATTCCATTCAATAGTCCATCTCTGATTTTCGCCATTGGTGGCGGTCTGCGTGTTACGGTCGATCTGTCTTCATTTTATAAGCACATTCTGAACGATTTTCTCGCCTTCAATATCAACACACCATCCGGCGTTATTACATTCCCGACCGGCTTGTATCTGTTTTTAGCGTTATGTTGTTTTTTAGTCTGGTTGTTCCTGCGTTCAAAACCCGGAATCGCGATGTCCGCTGCCGGAATCAATGGAAAATTCGCACTGGCGGCAGGAATCAATGAAAACAAAACCAGGATATTGGGAACCACATTATCCACAGCGCTTTCCGCGGTTGGCATCATTGTTTATGCGCAAAGCTATGGCTTCTACCAGCTTTACAATGCGCCGCTGATGATGAGTTTTGCGGCTGCTGCCGGTGTCTTGATCGGAGGGGCAAGTGTCACCCGCTCAAAGATCTTTCATGTTCTGATCGGAACGTTTCTGTTCCAGGGTTTGTTAGTACTGGGTTTGCCTGTTGCAAATGAATTGATGCCCGAAGGGAATCTATCGGAAGTGATTCGAATTATTGTATCGAATGGCATCATTCTTTATGCCCTCACAAAATCACAAGGGGGAAAAAATGAATAACACAACAGGAAAACGCATTTTAAATTTTATTTTTGATTATAAAGTTCCGATTCTGTTTCTGGCTCTCAGCGTTGCGGGAGTCTTAGTATCCAAACAATCGTTAAACTTCTTGTTTTTGGAATTGCTCGCCCGATTTGGCCGCGATACGTTTCTTGTGATTGCGCTGATTATCCCGGTAATTACAGGAATGGGCTTGAACTTCAGCATCGTGGTTGGAGCGATGGCTGCACAGGTTGCAGTGTTTTTTGTTACACACTGGCTTCAGACGGGGATTCCAACCTGTCCGGCGCCTTTAGCCTTTCTGCTATGTGTTCTGGTTTGTACGCCGCTTGCCATTCTGTTCGGCTGGCTGGCAGGAAAACTGTTCAACAAGATTAAAGGCGCAGAGATGATCGGCGGTTTAATTCTCGGATATTTTTCGGATGGTCTGTACCAGTTTTTCTTCCTGTTTGTTTTAGGCGGTATCATTCCGATTGTTAACAAAACGCTGATGCTGGCGACTGGGATCGGTGTTAAGAATTCTGTTGATCTTGCGACTAATAAGAAATTTACCGGTTTGAAATATTCGGTTGATAATATTCTAAAACTTCCCCTGGTGGATTGTCTGAAATATTTGTTTGCTGCTGTTGTGATTTTAGGAATTGTAATGGCAATTTTGCAGAAATTGAAAGGCAAGAAACTCATTACGACAACCTATTGGTTTCTTTTGGCAATTTGCACCATTTTCTTCGGTTTGTCCTTCCTGCCATCCTTCATCGAATTCGCAAAAATCCTGCGAATCCCGGTCGTGACGTATCTCCTGATTGGCGGACTGTGTCTTTTCATTGAATGGCTCTTGAAGACCCGATTAGGCCAGAACATGCGCGCTGTCGGACAGAACCGTGTCGTGGCGAATTCTGCCGGTATCAATGTCGACCGGACACGTGTGATTGCAATCATCATTTCCACCGTTTTGGCTTCCTATGGGCAATTGCTGTATATCCAGAATCTGGGAGTTTTTACAACATATGGCGCACATACCAACGTCGCATTGTATTCCATCGCGGCGCTTCTGGTAGGCGGAGCTTCAGTCTACAAGGCTACTGTCAAACAAGCCATTGTCGGCGTTTTGTTGTTCCATACCTTGTTTATTGTGTCCCCATTGGCAGGGCAGACTCTGATGAATGATGCGATGATCGGTGAGTATTTCCGTGTCTTTATCTGCTATGGTGTGATCGCCATGTCTTTGGTCATGCATGCCTGGAAGAAGAAAAAGGAAAAGAAAGCACTGAATGGTGCCGGAGACTCCTCCGCTGTATCTGCAGATTTGCTTCAAAATGAGTAAAAAAAAGAGTTCCCTTTCAAAGGGAACTCTTTTTTTTACTCCCAGATACTGTTTACACCGGGCAAATGGAAAGTCCGAAGGTAGAATTGGAGTTTTTCGAAATATGAAAAATATAATTGTGATGTTGCGCTTCGCGCAACATCACAACAACTACAAATTTTCTTTCTCTATTTGAAATGCATTTCCATATTTTGAATTGCTGGTTCAAACAATAAAAAAAGAGTATGATAAAACAATATTCTTTCATTTATCATCAACCTTGATTTCCTGCCATCGGGTCGATTCTGGATGAGAATTCAGCTGACAGACGGTCTCCAGGAGCAAAGGATTTCGATAAATGAACACGACAACAGGTGATAATAATATGGAAACGATGTGGGCACCCTGGAGAGGCGATTATATAACCGGCACAGTGGATCATGAAAAGACGAAATCTGAGGAATGCGTTTTCTGCGAAGCGCAAAAGGTCCAGACAGATCGGGATCGCTATATCATTCATCGCGGGAAAAATGCCTTTGTGATACTAAATCTTTATCCCTATAATAATGGACATATGATGATTATCCCCAATTGCCACATCTGTCGACCGGAAATGATGGACGCGGAAACGCGCTGCGAGGTGATGGATTTGATCATTAAAGCAGAGGTTGTTCTCAACAAGGTATATAAACCGCACGGTATCAATATAGGCGCGAACATCGGCGCCGCTGCCGGCGCAGGCATTGCGCAGCACATGCATTTTCATATCCTGCCCCGATGGAATGCGGATGTGAATTTCATGACGTCCGTGGCGAATACGCGCGTGATTCCCGAGTCTTTAGAAATATCCTGGAATAAAATCCGGGATGCATGGAATGAGATCCCTTGATCTTGCGTGAAATGAACAGATAAAATTTTCAGGTCGGCTGTAATCTAAAATCGAGACAAATAACAATTGACGAAAAACCTTGCAGTGCTTATAGTTATTTTACACGTCAAAAAATCAGAAAAAATCTGGAGGGAGTGTCAACGAAATGGATTATTCAATGATCAGCAAAATGGAAAAAGCCAAAAAATATGCCAAGGAAAGGGAGCGTTTTACTTTCAAATCGTTTCAAGTTTCAGTGGAAGGATCCAACGGCCCGCATCTTGTCACATATGATGACGGAAAGTGGAGTTGTGATTGCAGCTTTTTCCAATCGAGAGGCCGCTGCAGCCATACCATGTCGTTAGAAATTATTCTGGAAGGCATGGTTGACATCGCCTACGAGGATCAACAAAAAGAATAAGTAATGGAAAGCGGTTAGAAAAGTTCCAGCCGTTTTTTTACTTGAAGTATTCATGAACTGGTATCCGTTCATGAAACGCTTAACTTGAGAGTTGCTGTTGCCAGTTGACTGGTTAACAAAAACTCTCAAATATTTATTAAATCTGTCAATGTTCATTATTTTATTCGATCTTCGATATCCCTTGAATATCTTTCGAAAGAATTCAATATTCTGAATTAAAATTTATCTAATCTTTTGTATAATAAAAAATACAATTATTCAAAAGCTGCAAAATGACCAAGGAGATGAGACAATGAGAACAATAATGTATGGCAGCAAAATATGTCCTGACAGTCGAAATATGCTGGAACTTTTCGAAAAAAATGATATTTTGGTGGATTTCCGAGACATAACGGCAGAAATTGCCCATTTGAAAGCATTTATTAATTTACGGGAAGGGAATCCTGTGTTTGATAAAGCCCGATTAACCAATAAAATCGGAATTCCATTTTTCATCCTTCCTGACGGTACACAGACAATTGATGAGGCTCAGGCCTTATTTGAACTCATGAAGGGAGGAAATGAGAAGTAACTACTTCACAGATCAGCCATGGAATTAATTGATTGACAGCCTATGTGTCAGGTCTCATGTTTTATTATGCAAAAAGCCTGAAATATAGGCTTTTTTTTGTCTGATTCTGGCTGCATCCCTCCGAGCAGATTAAAGAATATTGTCTGCGATGATTTTCGCAATTTCTTCGAGTACTTGTTTATCTTCCGCTGAAAATCGATTCAACAAAGGACTGTCAAGGTCCAGTACGCCGATCAAGTGATTATTTTTGTTGTATAACGGTATTACTAATTCTGAATTGGATGCATTGTCACAGGCAATATGACCTTCAAATTGGTGCACATCGGGTACATTGATCGTTTGTTTTCGCAAAAATGCAGTGCCGCAGACACCTGCTCCGATCTGGATGCGGTTGCATGCAGGTTTTCCCTGAAAAGGGCCAAGAACCAATTCCTGATTTTTTAATAAATAGAAACCCGCCCAGTTCAAATTCTGGAAATTATCCATGATGAATGCTGAGGCGTTGGCCAGGTTGGCTGTCTGATCGGTCTCTCCTTCAAGAAGACTGGATATTTGTTTTAAAAGGATTAGGACATTCATGGATTCGAAGGTTCCTTGGAGAAGCATGAGGGATATTTATTGATTTTTACATTCTGATTCTATCGAATTTTTTGCATCCGAAACAGAAAAAAAATCGAAAGCAGTATAAAAAGAGATGAAAGTATTGAAAAAGCGACAACACCGGCACGTTCAAATGCGGTTCCAACAATTAGGGGGATAATCATTGCACCGATGCCCAGTGTCCCCAGCAAAAAACCGGTAGATTTTCCTGTAAGATGGATTTTATCTCCGATGAGTACTAAAATAGTTGCGTAAACAGGCGCTGTTCCCAATCCGATAAATAGTGCTGCAATCAGGAAGAAAAGTAAATTATGAATGAAGGAAATCGAAAGAAAACTGATAAAAACGAGGAAGACCGCTGAAAAAAGGATCTTTTCCGCTTTGACTCTCCGGATGATATAAGCGTTGATTAACCTTCCCAGCAGCGATCCGGCTCCGAATGCGGTCGAAACGGTTGCAGCAGCTGCTTCGCTGGAAATCCCTGATTGGAAGGCCAATGACGGACCCCAATTCGAAAAACCACATTCGCACCCAATTTCAAAAAATAGAAAGACCGCTGTTATCAGAATCAGTTGATTTATAAATTTGTTACTGTTTTCAGGAATTTGTTCAACGTCGAATTCGATCCGTTTGTAATCCTCTCTTTCAGGACTTTTTAAAAAGACCATCATCCATATAAAAGGGATGCACAGCAGACTAAGAATCAGAAACACTCCTGAGAATTGATCATTTTTCCGAATTGAATACGCGATTAATAATGGCGCAATCATCAAACCGAGACTGCAGCAGGCATACATCAGATTCATCGCCTGTCCTGCACGATCTTTCAGTGTCCATAGTATCCCTGTATTGCATCCCATGTCCATTATTCCGCTTATAAACCCAGAAAGAATCAACCAGGTGACTAACAAGGGAAAAAGAGTCATTCTTGGAAAGAATGATGCAAAAAGGATCAAGAGCAAACCATTGGCAGCTAAGATCTTATTGCCGGGTAATTTATCAAATACTCTTCCCAGAAACAATGTCGTGATTACATAGACAAGGTACCGGACTGACAATGCCGCTGCGATCATTGAGAGCGTTGCTTCAGTTTGAGTTGCCAATCGGTTGATGACAGGTGGAATACAACCCAAAACCAATGCAGAGGATAACTGAAAACCACAATAGGAAATGGCAGCTGTAAGTTCGTGGCGATTGTCTGATTTCATGATTCCTTTTGTTTCCGGATCAAAAAATTCACATGTGCGATTTTATAACGGACAGAACAGGAAACAGATCCGTATCGTCGATTCATTTCATAAAGATGGATCAGAGCACTGATATTCTTTGAGAGGGCTGTATGAGATCAGCCTTCATTCATATGTGAACTTTCAGGATCGATTATTTCCTCATTCGATATTATATAACCTGCTTCCTTTTTTCTCATTTCTGAAAAACAAAACCATGCATCCTGTTAATATCATGAATAACGGAATCAGGCTTTTCCAGGAATCCAGATTGAACCATATACTGCCAAGATTCGGATTAAATCTCCCGGATAGTAACTGCTGCAGGCAATAGTTGTAAATATTTGAGTATTCAAAGAAACCGGATGATGCGATCGTTGCAACCTTGTCATCCGGAACCAGCATATTGCTCGCTGCTGCAATCAGCATCTGCCCAAATGAAATGATACTGATGATAGTCCAGGGGATTTTCAATCGTTCAGGCACAAAGAGCACGAACAGACTGAAAAACGGCAGGATCGGGATCAGATGACGAGGTCCAAGCGAGTAACCACCCCACCACATGTAATAACCTGACAGAATGATGAAGTAAAAAATGATCATCATGGCTGCCAGAATTGCTTCGAAACGGTATGGCCTCGCGGAAAAATAATGTTTGATTCCGAAAAACGCAAAAATCAACACGGGCGATTGCCAGAAAATACCCATCAGCGGGTGAATGGTTGTGTAAAAAAGCACGCGCAAATCAGGCAAGCCTATCCCTGCCAGACCCTGATTCATGGAATTTTGGAAATATTCGTTTTCCAGATGGGAGTATCCCATTGAAACAAAGCTTCCAAAACAAAAGCGATTATAGGAAATCTGCAGAAAAAGTGGAATCATAAATCCAATAATCGGGAAGACAATTGCTTCCCAATGATGGAATTGCGGGTTCTGCCGGATCACAAAGATGAAATATAGACATAAAAAAGCAATGATGATTGCAGTTGGATATTCGCTGATGAAAGCCCAACCTAAAAGCAAACCGATCAGGAAGAAATACCCTCCGCCTTTTTTTTTTGGTTTTTCTTTCAAGAAAAAAATCAGATAGAAAGACGTAAAAAGAAGTGCTGCTGAAAAAGAGTGGCTGAACAGAACAATCGAATAAGGGAAAATCATGGTTCCGAGTTCGATGGAAGTAGCAACCATAAATGACCGAAAACGGTTGCGTGATAGATACAGGCAAAACAGATAGATCAAACTTCCAGATAAGGCAGAAGGCAAGCCAACGACGAGAATGGTCAGGATTTCTCTGGTAGTAAATGGATCAGGAAAATAGAATAGTTGCCGCATCCAGAATAACGGATAATAGAAAATGATTCCGAGAATTGCTGGTCCGATGGCTTTATCCGAATAATAGTGACCGTTGTAGAAGGATCGGTCTTCCGTATAGGTGTCAGGTTCGTTGCAATAGCTATCGATATAGAAGTGGCCTGTTTCAACAAATGAAAAGATCAAACCGAATCGCGAATTCGAATTCCAGTAACCATCCTGAAGAAAATATGAAAAAACAGACAGGAATAGGAGCAATAAGATCGCGGCATCGCGCAGGTGATTTTTAGAATGTCTGATCACCGGTTCTGATTGGGTAATATTATCAAGAGAGAAAATCATTGATTTATTTTGCCACAACGATTATATGGTAAAAGCATACGATAAAAGAACTTAAAATTGAATCTGAGGTTCGTAAAGACAGGTATACAGCATTGTTATTTAATGATTCATCGGGCTGAGTCAGCTTTTTTCGAATGACGGGTGACTCAGCCCGATATTTGAAAAATCCAAATAAGTTTGATCAGATCCTGGCCACACCGGTTTTTCTGGCAGCCTCTGCTACTGCGGATGCGACAGCTTTTCCAACCCGCGGATCAAAAGCACGCGGAATAATATAATCCGGGGATAATTCATCTTCACTGATCAAGTCAGCCAGCGCATGCGCGGCAGCAAATTTCATTTCTTCGTTGATATCCGATGCGCGCACATCGAAAGTGCCGCGGAAGATTCCCGGGAATGCGAGCACATTGTTTATCTGATTGGGATAATCGGAACGGCCTGTTGCCACAATTTTTGCTCCGCCCGCTTTGGCATCATCCGGAAAAATTTCCGGTGTTGGATTGGCGCAGGCAAAAATGATCGGATCTTTCGCCATGGTTTTAACCATCTCTGTTGTAACTACACCGGGAGCTGAGACGCCGATAAAGATATCTGCGCCGTTCAGCGCATCTGCGAGACTTCCACTCTTTTTCTCGTGGTTGGTCAGCAACGCCATTTCTTCTTTGATCGGATTCATACCTTCTTTTCTGCCCTCATAGATGATACCTTTTCGATCACATAAGATCAGATTGCGAAATCCGAATTTCAACAGCAAATGACTGATGGAAATCGCTGCAGCGCCAGCGCCGCTGACGACGACATGGACGTCTTCTTTCTTTTTCCCGACGACTTTGAGCGCATTAATCAGACCGGCCAGCGTGATAACCGCAGTCCCGTGTTGATCATCATGAAAAATTGGAATATCACATTTTTCTTTGAGTTTCTTTTCGATTTCAAAACAGCGCGGTGCAGAAATGTCTTCCAGGTTGACTCCGCCAAAACTGCCTGAAATTAAATAGATGGTGTTGACAATCTCGTCCACATTTTTGCTTTTGATGCAGAGTGGAAAAGCGTCCACATCACCAAAAGATTTAAATAAAACACATTTTCCTTCCATCACCGGCATGCCGGCTTCCGGGCCAATATCGCCCAAACCCAGAACAGCGGTGCCATCTGTAACCACCAGACACAGATTGTGACGGCGAGTTAAATCATAGCTGAGATTGACATCTTTCTGAATTTCGAGGCATGGCTGTGCGACACCCGGCGTATAAGCCAACGATAAATCTTCTTTGGTTTTTACAGGTACTTTCGAGATAACTTCAATCTTGCCTTTCCATTCCTTGTGCATTCTTAAAGATTCTTTTGCGTAATCCATATGTTTCTTCTTTCTGTTGGCTAAGTGGGGACGCTCTTGTTCGATCCCCATTTTTGTAAATACTGTGTCTGTAATTTTAAATGACAGGTTCTGCTTTTGGAAGAGTTAAAAAATAGCGATATAGATCCTCAAAACTCCCCTGGGGAATCATCGATATATCTTTCATCGCGGGATTGATCACATAATCAGACAACAAGTACGTTTGCATACCAATGTCGGCTGCGCACAAATCCTCGTCCACATCATTACCAACCATCATACAATCTGAAGCATCTTTTCCCAGTTGATTCAGGATCATCCGATAGTAATCCAGGTTGGGTTTGCAAAAATTTGAATTTTCAAATGTCGTGATGAGATCAAAGTCATCCGCGTTTAGTTGAGCCCAATCGATTCTCTGTCTTGTGGCGATAGCCGGAAAAACCGGGTTGGTTGCTGCGACCAGCGTATATCCTTTATCTTTCAATATCTGAACGCATTTTTTTGCGGATGGATTCGGATTTGCAGCTTTGCGGATCTCATTAAACTCATTTTGATAGAAAGCCTCGAATTCATCTTCATAATCGAGTATTTTTTCTCCTAATAAACTGCTAAAAACCTTCCAAAAGCGTTCTTCGTTTTTCATTTGCCCATCATTTGCAATCATTGCATCCGTACCGGCAATCAGTGCTTTGATAAACCGATCGGGTTCATAACCAAATTGTGAAAATTTTTTCGCAATTTTTGACATATATTCATGAAAAAAGACTTTGTTTTCGATCGGAAGCAATGTTCCGTCCAGGTCGAATAATACTGTGTTCATCCAATCTCCTTATTTTACAATTTCTTCAGGCTTAATTCTAAACCGAAAACTGTCTGAAGCATCCGGTGTAATTCAGCAATTCGAAATATGAACCAACTTTTCGAATCGATCGAGAAAACTTGTTGTTGTGTTGTTTTTGCGCTTTGCGCAAAAACAACACAACAACAAATGTTTCTTCGCAAATTTCGAATTGCTGATCTGTTGCAATTCTAAATATAGGAAGGATCCGTTCTCCCTTCTTTATTCTTAAAGCTTGAATAAGATTTTTATTACTTAATCACTACGCTTCTCGTTAAATCAGGACGTTCTGTTTTCTGCATGAACCTCTCATCCATCTTCCTGAAGCGGAGTTCCGTACTGATTGATTTCACCAATCAGTAGAGTGGCATAAAAAAGATTTCCTGAACAGCGTTTATCTATTTGTTAACGTCATGACTTTGGTGTGAAAAATTGAGATTTTAATTGTAAGACAACAGCCAAAAACATTGCTTTTTCAATACTGTGATGATAAACTGAATTTGATTAACGATCGTAATTCACTTCGTTTTCTGTCCAACAATATGGAAAAATTTTTTTATTTCACTTGAAAATTGATTTACCGTACTCAAAATTACAGGGGAAGCGAATGATTCAACCCTGCACTGAATAGCGATGTGAATCAGAATTAAATTCTTGAAAAAAGAAATTAAGGAGAAGATAAAATGAGTGATCGAATGACATGCATTCCCTTTGCACAGTTATTTCATTGGGTATTTGATGAATTTCGAACCCGGGGGACTGTTTTTGGTGTCCATACTCCCTACAAGGCAGGCAGCGAAACTCCCCTTGAAATATTTGGCAGGAAATTGGAAACACCCATCGGTCCTGCTGCCGGTCCCCATACACAGTTAGCGCAAAATATCATTGCGGCATATTTTGCCGGCAGCCGATTTTTTGAAGTTAAAACGGTTCAAAAAATAGATGGCGATGATTTGCCCGTCTCAAAACCTTGTATTAAAGCAGATGATGAAGGATACAATGTGGAATGGTCCACAGAATTATATGTTTCTCAGGCTCAAGATGAATATATTAAAGCCTGGGTGATGCTTCATTTGATGGCGAAGGAATTCGAGCTTGGATCACAAGATGGTTTTCAATTTAATATGAGTGTAGGATATGATTTGGCTGGTATCAAAACCGAAAAGATCAATACCTTTATAGACTCTTTGATAGAAGCTAAAAACACAGAAAGTTACAAAAACGCGATCGCTTATGCCAAACAACATGTGGACCAATTTTCCAAGCTGACTGAAGCTGATATCGACGCAATTCCTTCCACGATCTGCAATTCTGCAACAATATCTACGCTCCATGGTTGTCCTCCGCAGGAAATTGAAAGTATTGCGAATTATTTAATTCTCGAAAAACACTTGAATACATTTGTGAAATGTAATCCGACGTTACTTGGATATGAATTTGCCAGGAAAACATTGGATTCGATGGGATACGATTATCTGGTGTTTGGTGAATTTCATTTCACAGATGATCTGCAATATAAAGATGCAATCCCCATGTTTAAACGATTGATGGCTTTGACAGAGAGTCGCGGGCTTTTATTCGGTGTGAAGATAACGAATACTTTTCCCGTCGAAATCAAGCAAAATGAACTTCCGGGAAACGAAATGTATATGTCTGGAAAAGCCCTGTTCCCGCTTTCCATCGCTTTGGCTGCAAAAATCTCCCGAGATCTGGCTGGTAAACTTCGGATTTCTTATTCGGGGGGTGCGGATTATTTCAATCTGGCGAAAATTGTTAAAGCAGGTGTCTGGCCAGTCACGATGGCAACAACACTGCTCAAACCGGGCGGATATCAGCGGTTAAAGCAATTGGCAGAACTTATAAGAGATCAGGGATATCAGCCATTCCATGGAATTGATGTCCAGGCAATCACGAAGGTTGCTGAAGAGTCCATATCGGATCCGCATTACACAAAATCTATTAAACTCCCTCCTGTCAGGAAAACAAAGACGCATGTTCCACTGGTCGATTGTTATTTTGCTCCTTGTGAACAGGGTTGTCCGATTAATCAGGATGTTGCCACTTACATGAAACTGGCCAGCGAAAAAGACTATATCGGGGCATTAAAAGTCATCATGGATAAAAATCCGCTGCCTTTCATTACCGGTACTGTCTGTGCTCATAATTGCATGACTATGTGCACCAGAAATTTCTACGAATCCCCCGTACATATCCGAAACGTTAAACTGGAATGTGCAGAACAAGCGTATAAACAGGTTTTGGAAGCATTGATTCCTGCTGGAAAAATCAACAAAAAAACTGCAATCGTGGGCGGTGGACCTGCCGGTATTGCGGCCGCATTCTATCTTGCAAGGGCGGGAGCAGAGGTTACGCTTTTTGAAAAGCGGAGTGCACTGGGAGGAATTGTAACGTGGACTGTACCCGACTTCCGAATTGACTATCAAGTGGTTGCGAAGGATGTCGCATTCATTCAAAAATTGGGTGTGAAAATTCAAACCAATACAGAAGTCGAATCCATTGCTGACCTCAAAAAACAAGGCTTTGACGCAGTCATCATCGCTGTCGGAGCTTACAAACCTGGTGTTTTACACATTGAAGGGTGTGAACCGCTTAATGCATTAAGTTTTATGGATGAATTTAATCAATCTAAAGGGAGTATTTCTCTTGGCAAAAATGTGGTTGTGATTGGCGGCGGTAATACTGCAATGGATACTGCTAGGGCAGCCAAGCGAACGCATGGAGTGGAAAATGTTTATCTGGTCTATCGGAGAACCAAACGCTACATGCCTGCGGATGAAGAGGAATTGTTGATGGCGATCGAGGATGGCGTCGAATTCAAGGAACTGCTGGCGCCTTCAAATTGGAACGATGGAAAATTGATTTGTCATAAAATGACTTTAGGCGAACTGGATGCCTCTGGCCGCAGGAGCGTTACAGAAACCGATGAGAAAGTTGCGATTCCTGCGGATTCTGTCATTGCAGCTATCGGAGAACAAGTTCCAACTGATTTTTATACGATCAATGGAATTGCTGTGGATCCGAAAGGGAAACCGCTGGTAGCCTCCGAAACGCTGGAAACGAATCTGCCCGATGTATATGTCGTTGGAGACGGGCTGTATGGTCCTGCTACGATTGTGGAAGGAATCCGGGACAGCATGAAGGCGGCTGAAGCGATTATCGGTGGAGAGGCAACAACTGCTTGTGCGCAGAAC
This sequence comes from Flexilinea sp., assembly GCA_026645735.1. Classification (GTDB taxonomy): domain Bacteria; phylum Chloroflexota; class Anaerolineae; order Anaerolineales; family Anaerolineaceae; genus Flexilinea. Next base: position 7,224 of record JAPKMT010000052.1, on the reverse strand, counting down.
AATTCAAAGGCGCTGATTTTTAAGAAAAAAGGTGTTATTACAGAATCAAAACAAGATCTTCCGGAAAGTGATCGATGTCTGTCCTGTTCCACCGTTTGCGAGCGCTGTGTGGATGTTTGTCCGAATCGGGCGAATGTTTCCGTTGATGTTCCAGGGGTGGAAATGGCTCAGATCATTCACATCGATCCAATGTGCAATGAGTGTGGCAATTGCGGTACTTTTTGTCCGTATGACAGTGCTCCTTATAAGGATAAGTTCACTCTCTTTGCAAACGAAGCGGATATGAAGAACAGTACCAATGAGGGCTTTGCAGTACTTGATGTTGCCGGAGCCCGGTTTAAATTGCGTCTGGATGGAATTGAGCGTGAAGTGTGTGCAGGTGATTCTTCTGTACCCTCAACGATCATGGCAATCATGACCACAATTTGTCATGATTATCCCTATCTGATTAGCAGATAGATCCATATTATTGATTTCGGGAAAGCGAAACAAAGAGTCCACCGAAATAAAACGGTGGACTCTTTTATTGAATTGTCTGAATTTTTAAATAACATGAAAATTTCCCAGTCAAAAGAAATATTTTCCAACTTTCTGCACAAATAGAAGAACAAATAGTACTCCCTGGATTTTTAATTCGCATGAGACCAGATTTTAATTTCCAGTTTAGCCCTTATAGATTTTGTTCTGCAACCTGCTGTTGCCGATTGTTTTCAGAAATGTTCATGCTTCCGGCTGGCAGACAGGGCAAAAATAAACCGAACCACCTAAATACGCTTGTTTGATAATCTGATTGCCGCAAACTGGACAGGGATTTTGGTAAGTCATGCTGGATAAACGTGTTTGATACCCGCCTGATTGCCCGAAGAAATCTTTTTCCGTATTTCGTCCGCCCTGTTCAGTCATAGTCATTAATGTGTTTTTCAGCGATGAAAACAAACGTTCCAAATCACCAGCGGAAAGTTTTTCAATTTTCGATCGGGGATTAATCTGTGCATTGAATAGAATATCCTGAAGAACTCCGTTTCCCAGTCCCGGAATCCGTTGCTCGGTAGCCAGGAATGCTTTGGCACTTAACGTTTGTTTTGTGTTTTGGAAAATTTTCTGAAAATATGCGAAATCAAAAGCATCCGAAAGTGGTGATGGCTTTTCCATCGCGGATAGGTAATATGGATTCTCATTTTCTTGATCCTGAAAGAGCCATAATCCGCCATACATCTGGACCGTGCAGACAATGCTTGTTTGATCCTCCAGCTGAATCAACATCTGATGCTTCTGGGGGATGGGATCTCCAACCGCAAGAAACCGGATGTTTACCCCATCGTTATACAACAATCGCAAATTATCGCAGGTAATCCGAATAAAACCTGCGATTGCTTCCACGTTAAGTATCTTTTTATGAAGGAGACGATTTGGATAACGATCCGGATCACCAAAGTAGAAAGCAAATTTGTGCGGAGATGCGTTGACGATCACATTGGTTATTGTCTTTTGAAGAACAGTTGCTTCCATTTGTTTCGAAATGGTCGCTGCTTCTGGAATTTCTATCATGGTTGACCTTCCTATAATCGTATTTAATGAAATTGCTATTTTTTTAATCAGATTGTTAGCAAAAGAGAAAGGGTTCCTACAACGATTAAGATTAAACCGATGGTACTTTTTTGATTTAATTTTTCCTTCAAGAAGACATAAGCAAAAATCACAGTCAGGAGAATGCTCAATTTATCAATCGGTACGACGATACTCGCCGGGCCATCTTTCAGTGCGCGGTAATAACACAGCCAGGATGCTCCGGTTGCAATTCCCGATAGGCAAAGAAAGATCCATCCTCTTTTCTCAATATCTTTGATGGTGTGCTGCTTTCCTGTGATGAAAACGATTAACCAGGCCATGATCACAACAACAATAGTCCGTAAAGCTGTTCCTAAATTGGATTCAACGCCCTGTATTCCAATTTTCCCTAAGATGGAGGTCAAACTGGCAAATATCGCTGAGAGGGCTGCATACATCAGCCATCGCCTATCCGTAGCTTTTGCTTCACTCTGTTTCTTGATAATCATCAGATAGGTTCCAACTCCGATAACGATCATTCCAATCAGCTTGATGGGCGTTATTTTTTCTCCCAGGATGATAAATGCCAGGAGCATAGTCAGAATAATACTGGATTTATCAACCGGAGTGACTTTATTAACATCTCCAAGCTGCAGTGCACGGAAATAGCACAGCCACGAAGCGCCGGTGGCCAGTCCGGATAACCCTAAAAACAGGTAAGTTCTTGCTTGAATGGTTTGGATTGAATTTTGTGAGCCGACTACAAAGACCATCAGCCATGAAAAAAGCAAAACAACGACAGTTCGAATCGCTGTAGCGATATTTGAATCCGTATTTCTAATGCCAATTTTTGCAAGAATTGCTGTGATTCCTGCGAATATGGCTGATCCAAAAGCAAACAAAATCCACATCGTTAGTATTCCTCCAACAATGATAGAAAAACCTCAACAATTTTCGGGTCGAAATGTTTTCCGGCTTGTTCCCGGATGTACTCTTTTGCTTTTTCAGATGTCCAGGCCTTCCGATAAGGTCTGTCCGATGTTAGTGCATCATAGACATCTACTACGGCAAACAAACGGGCAGCCAGTGGAATTTGATCCCCTTTCAATTTGCGCGGATACCCGGTCCCATCCCATTTTTCATGATGGCAGTAGGGTATATCAAGGCTGGGATGAAGGTATTCGATCGGTACCAGCATATCAAAGGCAAATTGCGGATGCCTTTGCATGACAATCCATTCATCCTCTGTTAAATTCCCCGGTTTGGATAAAATTCTATTCGGTACTCCCAGCTTCCCGATGTCATGTAACATCGCACCTCTTTGTATATAAAGAAGTTGTTCGTTCTTAAAACCAAGGCGATTTGCCAGATGAATGGCAAGGTTGGTCACCCGTTTGGTATGATTTTCTGTTTCTTCATCCCGCAGGTCCATTGCTTTTGACCAACCTTCGATGGTCAGATCATAAGCCTGCAGCAGTTCCTGATTGGCTTCCTGGACACTGCTATAAAGCTGGAATGTTTTTACTGCTATTGCGGCTTGATTGGCGATAATTTTCAGGAAACGGAACCAGTTGGAATCTGGCATCAGCGGGCTGCGGTGTAATAACTCCAGAACGCCAATTAATTGAGAATCAACAAGCAATGGGATGCCAAAGTACTCTTGAAATCCCTCCTCATTCATCGTATCCTGGAGAAGTTCATTGATGCCGGGTTCATCAAAACTGACATGCAGAATCTGTCGACTGAGGGCTGTATTTCCTGCCAGACTTTCTCCAAAAAGAATGCTCTTTGGTAAATGATTTACATCGTGGTACCCTGTCTGGCAGGCGCATTCCAGAACGTTTTCATTTGATTGATACAAAAAGAGAACCGCCGCATCCACTTTCAATCCAGTGATGACCTGGTCTAATATCGTTCTGTAAGTTTTTTGAGCTTCCAAATGTTCAATCACGGCTGTATCAATAGTTGCCAATGTTGTCAGTTCAAAAATTCTTTGTTGTGTTTCTGAAAAGAGTTTTCCATTTTGTATGCTGAGCCCTACCTGGTTTGCGACAACACTTAACCATTCAATGTCTTCGGTTTGAAAATCCCGATCATGATGACACTGCAACTCAATGATGCCGATTGTTTGATCATCGATGACCAAAGGTAACTGGCAGACAATCTTAACATCCTGTATTTCAGGATTTTTGAAAAAATAAATTCCCTCAACAATCTGTTCACGGGTTGCCAGGACAATTGGTCTCTTCATACCAATAGCCAATTGATATTCGAGTGATAAGTGATGATATTCGGTGAAAGCGGAGAATTCCGTATTACTTGAAAACTGATAGTCAGAGGTGTGGATGATTTCCAGTTTTTGGTTTTCTCGGTCTATTAAAGCTATTGAAAAAGTTTTACACCCAAGCATATTCACAAAAAATTTTTCAGCAATACTGCAAATCTGGGATAAATCGCGATAATTTGCAAGTTCTCGCCCGAAAGCTGCGATTTGCTCCTGACGTTTCAGGTGTTCTTTAAGAGATTCTGTTGAGGCTTTAATCTCAGTAATATCCCAGGCTAAATCTGCGAGACGAGAGACTATCTGAACATCACGCTCAGTGTAATCCACTTGTTTGTTTCCAACACCGATAATGGCAACGATTTTATTGTTTCGGATGACAGGTACAACCAATTCGCGTTCGATTTTAACATGACCTTCCGGCATGCCTTTTCTGTTCGTCAGCTCAGAAAAATGATTATGAATAACCGGTTTTCGTTGCCACACACAATCAACCCAAACGCCTGCCTGACTGATTTTGTAACGTGGTTGATAATTCTGAACGTTGCAATATTGTTCAACAGTCCGTTTTGACCAGGCTCTCAATGATATATTTTCCTGATTATCGGAAAGAAAATGGAAAAATCCAACCTGACTTCCCGTCAATCTTTCGATTTCATCCAATGTTTCCTGAAGCAATTCTTGCAGATTGTGGTAAATGGCAAATTCATGTAAACGCAACCGGGATTCCATGATATTTTCATTCTGGCGTTGTTCTGTGACATCCTCTTTGATTGCAACAAATTGGTGGATTTCACCTTTTTCATTTAATAACGGAGTAATCGTCAGTCTTTCTGAATAAAGCTGGCCATCTTTTCTGCGATTGATGATTTCTCCTTGCCAAATCTTTCCGGAAAGAATGTTTCCCCACATCTCCTGATAGAAGCGTTCATCCTGAATGCCCGATTTCACCAGATCACCGGGTTTTCTGCCAAAAGCTTCTTCAAATGTGTATCCGGTCAATTTTGTGAAGGCCGCATTAATCCATTCGATCGATCCATTATGATCGGTGATCAGTATGGCGTTGGCTGCAGAAGAAATGGCTGCCGACTGAAGCTGCAACTGATTTTCCGTCAGCTTTCTATCCGATATGTCCCGGGCAACCCATATCGCTTTTTCGTCAGAAATTGGCGAAACTGATGCCTCAAACCAAACTACTTTGTCTCCGATTTCTAATTGATATTCAACATACTGTGTCTTCTGGGTGTCCAACACTTTTTGAATAATCTGCAGATATTCTTCCGCCTGTTGTTTGGGAAAAACATCATTTAAACGGCTGCCAAGAAGTTGTTCGGCTGGCCTGTATAAAAGATCCGGATTGGTTGGCGGGATTTGCAGGTAAATCCCGTCGCGATTTAAAACTAAGATGACATCCCGCATCGATAAAAATAATGCGCGTAACTCTGCTTCTGACGCAGACAATGCCTCAATTGCTTTGTTGTTTTCTTGTTTCTTTTCGGAATGCATCAACACCTTTATTACACTCTGCCGAAGAGATCGCAGATTATCCTTTGATAAAAAATCTGCGGCGTAGTCTTGTAGTACTTCAGTAGTTTTCAGTATGTCAACTTCATCTGTAATAAAGATGATCGGGATCTTCAATTGATGGTCGCGCAAATGATGTAGCGCAGATTCTCCACTGAATTGTGGTAATGACCATTTAGAAAGGATGATGTCTTTCGGTGATTCCAGTGCTCTTAAATATCCCGATTCTTCTTCTACCCGTTCCCAATCGACCTCAATATCTTCCTCTCTGAGAATTTGGATCATCTTCTCAGCATCCGATGGACTATGATCGACAATCAATACCTTCAGTAGCGAATGATAAAAATGAAACTGATTCTTGAAATTCATTGCATGATAACCTATTAGCCTTAATGGAGTTACGAAGAATTTTGTGGTGCTAAATTTTTACTGAGAAACGAGTTGAATTCTGATAATAATCGATCAAGCCTTTCATCTTGCTAATATGGTCTCAAGCAGCGTCTATCTTTTACGATTCTGCGATTTATTTATGTTCTAATGCTCCATCCTGTCTCTGAGGCTTCGGATGAAAGTATTTTTTCAATCTTTTTTTTTGATACTAACGAACCATAAAATGTGTTGGAACGGAATAATATCAATTATAGATCAAAACATTCAATTTGTGTACGTACACGGTAATACTCCAGCGATTCGTAGAATGGAAAAAATAATTGTTGGTGAGGTGTTTTTGCGCGAAGCGCAAAAACACCTCACCAACTTATTTTCTCTCGCTACTCGAAAAGCATGTCCATATTTCGAATTGCCAGTAATACTCTATAATTTGGAATGGCCTTTTCATAAAAAGCAAATAACAAGAAATCCTCCCAAAATTATGAATCGATGCTTGCAAAATATTGTATTTGGATAATCATTTGCCAAGAAATAATTTTTTATTTCTTGTTCATACAATAATAATCATCTTTTGATATTTTGGAAAGAGTATGACAGTTTTTGTAGAAATTTGAGGAAAAAACGACTTATGATTCAAATATTTTTATTGGTCATATCAGGTGCTATTTTGTTTTTATTTAGATTCATGAAAAAATATTTTCAAATCCGATTCGTCCCCAAATAAAATATTGTGAAACCCAACTGGCAGGATGTATCAAATACTAAATTGCATCCGATTTCTGATTAAAAACTACTGGTTCTTTTCTGTTTCCATAAGTTATGAGGTGATCCTTTTTATAGCCTAAAGCGAGCGTACTTACCAGGTCATATTCTTGCGGAACAGAATATCGTTCTTTAAAAGATTCAGAATTCAATGTAAATTGCGCAAACCCTATCCAGCATGAGCCAATACCCATACTTTGTGCTGCCAGCATGATATTTTGTGCCGCCATGCTGCAATCATGAACGTAAAAATGTGATTTTGAGTTGCCATAGATCAGGATAAGGTTTGGCGCATGATAGAAAAAATGGAAGTCAGGGTTATGAAACCATCTTTCATAGCGCTGTAAGTAGGGAAAATTTTCAATCTGTACCAGAAGATCTGCCCGAACCATTTCCGAGAGACGATCTATTACGGAAGTATCGTCAATTAGAACGAATCCCCATGGCTGTCCATTTGAAGCAGTGGGAGCTTTAGTGGCTAGCTCTACAAGATTATTAATAGTCTCGGACGATATTGGTTTATCCATAAATTTTCGAACACTTCTTCTTGTGCAAATACATTCTATGACATCCATAATTATCTCCTTCGATTTCTTTCTAATTATCCAATCTTATTTTTATATTATCCTTTTTTTTATTGGCTGCATACACCGGAGCATGCCGCACAGTTAAACCGGAGTATGCCGCACACCTTCACCGGAGCATGTCGCACACTCAAA
>JAPKMT010000051.1 GCA_026645735.1 Flexilinea sp. | reverse complement strand
GAAAATTTGATGTTGTGTTGTTTTTGCGCGAAGCGCAAAAACAACACAACATCAAATAATTCTCCCCATATTTCGAATCGCTGTTTGACCAGTCACTGGATTGGATTGATAAAAACAATTCGAAAGGTAAGTCTATATTACAGATTGCAGCGAACCTTTTTTTTGCAGCATTAGCGTTAAAAACTCTTATAATCAATAGAAAGGGAGCGTTCTGAATAAAACGGAAAACCACAACGTTTCGAAATTTGAAAAGTCTTTTGAAAAAAAAAAGAGAAAACTTGTTGTAGTGTTGTTTTTACGCAAAGCGCAAAAACAACACTACAACAAATAATTCTCCCCATATTTCGAATCGCTGGAAGAATCATGAGTCATTTGTTCGAATATCTGTTCAAGGTTACAATTCAGAAGAAAAAACTGGTATTAAGGGTAAAGGATCAATTGAACTGTCTGGAAAATCAATGGTAAATCGGCATTTGGTTATTTCTGATATTCATGAAAATCATGAAGCGATAGTGCGGTTGATTCTTAAAGCCAGGAAAATCCCCGGAGGTTTTAGAGACATCTGGTTTTTAGGTGATTTTTTCGGACATTCCGAGGATGCTGTTGGCAAAAGCCGTTTGACAAGAAGTTGTTTGTTAACGGTCACAGATTTGTTTCAATTGCCGTTTTATTGTGTCTTTGGAAATTGGGAATACTGGCTGATGCATCCTGAGAATGATGCAATCAATGAAGCACAAAAAAATCACAAAACGGCTCTGGAAGAACGCAGAGAAAAACTGAATAGCAAAAGTAAAATTGTTTCACAGCGACTAATGCGAAAACCAATTTTGGAATTGCCTGAAAAAAGGCCGGAATTCACATTGTTTCATGGTTGCAGCTTTTCCTGTCATGACACAGCTGTTTATCATGCGGATCCATGGGAGAGTTACATCAACCCGCATGATATGAATATTGTGACTAGAAATCTTTTTGGAAATACCGATCATCTGAAAACGCCTCACTTTCTGTTCGGTCATACGCATATCCCCGGTTATTTTGTTTATTCAAAAACATCATTTGTTAATATGTGGAGAATGTTCAGTCCGGATATGGCCGAAAACCCGATATATTATGGGAACGAAAACCAGCGATATGGAATCAATCCTGGAAGTGCTGGCATCAATCAGAAAAATTTTCCGAGAACTGCCATCATTCTGGACACAAAAGCGAAAACTTTTCAGTATATTATTGATGATGGAAATTCAACGAAGACAAACCGGAATTTCTTTCTAACTTCGTTATTGATGAGAAATCGTCGCCGATAACGAAGGAAAAATTCTGGTTAAGGAGGGAATATGGAACGAACGCTTTTGGATCAATTTGCAGAACAAATTCATTCTGTAAAGATTCGCAATAAGACACTTCCATTGACATATACCGGTGTAAAAAATGGCGGTGGTTTCACCGCTGCATTTGAATTTGAAAATTCGGAAACCAAAGAAAAATATTATGTAAAGTTCACTGAAATCCGTGACGATTCATCGAATGAGGTCGCAGTACTAACCAAAGCTTCACAATTATTCCGCAATGAAGTTCTGATAGAACCAGATCCGTTGAAACGAATGAATTACGTCCCGGTTCCTGAAGTATTAACGGATGATCCTGAAAATTTTAATCTTGAATTTGTTCGGATTTTTGATCGAGGCCGGTATTATGTCCAAATTCAAACATCTGGTGAAGGTTACCATTGTGAAATCAAGCTACCGGATCAACAAAATGGAAGAATCGCGATAGCGCTGCAGTTTGCTAAATTACTGCGGACCTGTGCAAAAAATAAAATCGCATATGTCGATGTCAAGCCATTGGAACATTTGTTTTGGGTGGAAAAAGATAATCGAGTGCAGATTACTCTCATTGACTGGGGAATTTCCAGAGCGAACGCATCCGTTTTCTTATTATCGGAAGACCTAAGGAAATTTTGCCTTTACCTGCCTGAAATTCTTTATGGCAAAAAGATGCTGGAACTGATTAACCAGGGCAAATATGAGTATCCGATTCAAAAAGAGAATGACAGTGTATTAATTCGGTTGCTTGGTCGTCTCAGTTTTGCTGCCAATTTGCCGCCTCTGAACCAAAAATATGCGGTTTTGATAGGAGAACAGTTGGCAGGCGCAGGTAGTGAGATCCGAATTCAGAATCGATGCGTGGAGGTTTGGGATGAAATCATTGATGCCTTGGAGTCCGCTTATGAAGCATCTAAAGGAACTCCTGCTTTAGTTTCCAACTGGGATGCTTTAAAAAAGAGTGCAGAAGAATTAATAAAAAAAGATGGAGAGATGTTCCTCGGTAAAGATTTTTTCAAACTCATGGAATCCCGTCTCACATCGCTGGCTTCCTATTCAGCATGGTTGATTCCGGAAATCCGGTTTATTCAAACGTGGTTTGGTAAGATTGATTTCGTTCCGCATCGCGGCTTTGATCTTTGCGTGCAGCATTGTATCAGCGATCAACCGCAACAATTCGAGTCCGAATATAAAAAGCTTTCCGACCTGATTTTGAATAAATTGGAGAAAAACGCATCCAATCCAGAACTGGCTGCTCTATTGAAAGAAAATATTGAACAGGTGGGCATTGTCTCTCAGGCTTGGGCTATCGTCCATAATTTAAACAACGGCAATCTATCGCCTGAAGATTTTCAAATGAAATTCAGCTCTTCAGCTTTGCGAGTGATCGATCCAATTTTGGCTGATGCATATAAAAAACAATCGAAACAGAATCGCGACAAGAAAACCGGCAATCTGCAGATGGAAGAAACCGCGACCAGCGGGAATACTTCTGCTGCGGGTGATGGAGAAAACCAATTTTTAAATAAATCTGGACCCAAATCGGATTTGTCAAGTCGAATCCAAACGTTGGCTGCATCCTTTGGAAATGCAGAGCTCACATCGGAGCGATGGGGATTCGGTTTTATTCAGGAATTAAATGCAGTTCTGCAAATTACGCAAGAAACCAAGTCATTTGTCGAAGAAAAGCAATTGGACCCGATTCTGGAATCGATGCTTCAGGAGATTCAAGCCTGGACAGAAAAAGTGGGACCACAAACCTTAATTGCAGCAGATGATGTTTTGCATAGTATGAACTGGGTTACGACACTGCCGCAAAACATTTTAGATGCGACGATTATTCGGAAAACAGAGACAGTTGAAATCGGACAGAAAATTAAAACTGAATTCGATCATTGTATTCAGAAGCTGACTGAAGCTGGCGTTGTCGTTTCTCAGGAAGTCTATGACAAAATTGGCGAAAAGTTGATCCGGATCAAGGGTTTAAGAAAAAAACTGGATGCAGATAATCTTTTCCGATTGCGCAATACGATCGAATCTGGTGATTACAAAAATGCAAAACAAATCATTGATCAGCATTACATGGAGAACCCGCCACTTTATGATCATTTGCGGGAAGAAATTCTCAGTCGGCAGAATGATGATGAGGACAGAAAATCGATTGCTTTGATTAATGCGGTTTTGACCGATTTGTCCGGTAACAGTGATTATTCGGAAACAGGGAAATTCTTTAAGAACCAAAAAAATGTTCCCCTTGTTGGACAAAAAATATATGAGTTTCGTCAAAAGAACATCCAATTATTTGACATCCAGGATGAATTGATTCGCACAAAAAGCATAGCCCATGATAGTAAGAAATCACTTTTTGGTGTCAAACAAAACACCGGAATCATTCTGTTTTTACTGATTCTGGTCATCCTTTTTTCAATTGGCACGCTGACCGTCATTTTGGCGAAGAATTTTTCAGTAGCCCAAAATATCGCCAAAGTCGAAAAGAATCTGAACAATTTTCAGGAAACTTACCTGGCATATGCCAACGCGACGGATCTACCGACTATGACCGATGTGCCAGCTTCTCCTACAGTACCGATGGCGACAACGACATCAACAATCATCCCGACCGAACTTCCGACTGCCGTCGTGAATGTGGAGCCAGAAATGCCTGTAGGCCTCAGTCCTTCCGATGAACATTTGTATGCATTAGTCGGGAAAAAAGTTTTATTCGATCTGAATGGAAATGTGAATTTGTTTGCAGATGAGGAAATGACTCCTGAAAGACAATTAGGAACGGTCATAAATTTTGCGCAAGGAATTAATGGAATATTGGTAAGTTACAATGATAAAGTAGTTAATCTGCAGTCAGCATTCAATATTGGACGCAGTCAGATTTCCATCAGCACCTATAAGAATGTCAGTCGATCGACCAATATTCGGATGTTTTCGGATGTTCCATCAGCCACTACACCGGTATTTATTTCTCAAATAGAATTGGTTTTAGCCGAACCGGCTTCTGCTTGCACCAGTGGCGATCAGGAATTTTGCCATGGTGTCATTTCTTTTTGGGTATCCCGAGATCAAATTGAAACCTCCATTAAATAAGATCTGCGGATTAAGGAAAGATTAAGATTGAGCGCCCTTATGGAAAGTGATTCTCTCCTCACAAAAATCACACAACTGATCCTCAATTGGCAGCTGCGGGAGGCATCTGCTTTTATTGAAACCAGACAGAATGAATTATCCGTAAAAGATATTTTTACGATGCGTAATTTGCTGGATCAATATGTGGAATGGGAAAATACTTTTTCTGAAATAATCGCAAAAATTGATTCAGATCCGGCTGCTGCGCAGTATTTATTAAACCAAATTCCCGAAGAAATTCGAATCACATATCCACAAATCGAGACCATTTATTCATCCATGGAGATGACAAAGGACAGAACTCAAATTGATTCGGCATTAAAAAAATGTGATGATGCTTATGAATCAATGTTGCATGAGTTGAATGAAAGTAAAGCCAAAGAGTTAATCGAAGAAGCGAAAAGAATTTTCCCGGGTTGGGATCGAATTACAGCGTTAAGAGAACGAATCAACAGTATTCAGGAATTGAACGAGAAACTGGCAAAAGGACTGCAGATTCAAGTCGAGGTGAGCGCTTTGCGAGAAAAAGGCGGCCAGGCTGCTTATCGTAGAGCAATGTCGCTCATCAATGAATATACATCGCTCGGATTGGAGAACATCGGGATTGCTTTATTTGATGTCTCAGCAGAACGTGACCATTTACTGCAAATGATCACTCGAGCTGAAGGAAAAAGTTGGTCTCACCGGTTGACTTCAACATCAGAATCAGAAGAAATGCTGAGATTGGAACAGTCTATTCATTCTCTGGAAGATGCGGAAAGTAAAAACCTGCGTGTCCTGTTTAATAATAATGCCAGACTGTTGAACCTGTTGACAAGAGAAAAAAATGAAACGGATACGGATTCCGAAAAGAGTATTCAATTAGGAATTCGAATTGAAGAGTTAAGAAAAAAGAACCAGCAAATTGAAACGGATATTCGCACAGAGGTCGGGAAACGATCGATGGAATACTGTTCACTTGCCCAGGCAGCTTTAAATACTGGTGAGTTATCCACTGCAGAAATCAATATGCGTCTGGCAAAAGAAACCGGCAAAGCAGCGGATCCATTTGATCCGGATGAATTTCTGGGTGATATTGACCTGCCGACATCTGTGCTGGATTCCATTGACCAGCTTGAGGAACAGTTAAAAAGAATATCTGTTGTACGCAACGAGGTGGAAGAAAAGCTTCGGAACATCCGGGAACAATTTAACGCTGAAGAAAATATTTCTTTGAATAACCTCTCGCTGTGGATTTCCGTCATTGAGGAATGTTTTGATAAGGATCCTAACACACCGGGTTTGACTCAATTTCGCAACGAAATCAATAACCGCTATCAATCTGTTCGTACCTATGTTTTTGAAAAAGGCATTCGTGAAGTTGATCGTGCTATCAAAAACGGCTTGTTCCCTGAAGCTAAAACGAAGTTGGATTCGTTAAGTGCATCTTACCCGGATGATCAGGAAAAAGAACAACTCAAGAAACGACTTAATAAAATCAGCGTTTTAGAAAAAGTTTTTGACCAGATCGATGGTTTCCAGAAACAAATTGCTGAGTTATATCTTTCGGCTGCTGAAAAATTGGAATCTGACACAGAACACGCAGAACAACTCGAATCGTATTATCAGCAAATACAAGCAATCTACAAGAAATACCGTTTGCCAGAGCCCAAAGAAATTGAAATTAACCGCTTTAATCAGCTTCGGATTCTTGAAAAAATCCAGGAATACAGTACGGATATTAAATTTGTTAAAAGCTGCATCGCAACCGGTATATTGACCGCCGAAAGCCTTTCGGCAGCCGAAAGTATTGAAATATCCGATCTCTATTCCGTTGATAGCGTACGTGATTTGTTAACCAGATTCTGGTTCTTTTGTGCAAAAGTGGATAATAATCGTGAAAATTTGCCAAGATATCTGGCGAAGGCGGAAAGAATAGCTGAAGAGTGCAGCGAACCATCACTTTATCAGGAAATCAGCGCATTTCGTATCGCCATCAATGAAAAAAATGAAGAAGGAAAACGGGTTAACTTACTTCTTGAAACACTGAACCAGTTCTGGAAAGATAAGGCTTTTCTGGCTGGCATTGATTATATTTCGAAAAATATCACCAACGAGGATCGAAAAAATCCCCAGATTTTCCAACTGACGGATCGGATTGAACAGGCTTATCGCTTCAATTTATCGGAAGAGTTGCTGAAAACTGCCAAGGAAGCATTTACACGCGGGGATTATCAGAAAGCTGAAGAGGATATTTCAAGAAGCCTGGATTATTTGTACTCAATAGAGGGAGCCCAACTTCAAAAGACCATCATCAGTGTCCAACAATATGAAGAGAACAACCTGAAAGAAATCGAAAACTTTCTCAATCAGGAACTTTTCCTCAAAGATGACATTAATGAATCGGCTGCCGAAGAAATTCGATATATCTCTGATCGAATCGATTCCATGGAAAAGTCTCCAACGCTGGATCGTCGGACACGCTCTCGAATCGGGACTGCGAAAAACCGAATCGTGAGAATAAAAGATCAGGAAACTGGCACTTTCAATAATTTAAAACAGCAATTTGAAAATTCTTTGATGCTGGGAGAAGAAGGCCTGGACCTGGCTGAATCTGTGTTGAAGGATATGGAATCCCGAATCTGGATTGAAAATCGAAGTTCAGAAATTTTATCTCTGAAAATGAAGTTGGATGAGATTAAAAATATACTCAAATCGCTGCGCATTGTAATCAATCAATCGGATCAATATTTACATCAGGGGGATTTTCGTTCAGCGGAAAGAATTCTTTCAGCATTTCATGCGGAAACATCACAGAAATGGCCGGATTGGCTGCTGATCCAGAAAGAAAATGCTGAATTCCACCTTCATGAACTGTTTGAAAAATATCAGCAGGTTCAATCGAGATTCGATAAAAAGGATGCACAGTCCGGTGAAGTGATCGATGAGGCAAACCGGATTTTAGATCCAAAATCCACGGGAGCTGAACAAAGTTTTCGTCTGACGACAGAACTTGGACAATATAAAACAATCTTGGAACGAGATATCCAGGTTGATTCTGAGCAAAATCCTTACATGATTGGCATTAATTATCTTCTGGATGTACTGAAATGGAATGAAATTGCGGTGGAAGCTGTCTCCGGAACGGGGAATCATCGGGAAGGTATTTCTCTGGATGCGCTTTACGGAATTCGAAAAGCGGGACGAGAGTTATTTGACCGGATGCCCCCTGCGTTGGTGGGCATTCAGCCCAGTTTTGCAGAGCGTAATAAATGGCTTGAAGAAAGAACCCGCATCCGCCAGCTTTTGAATGAACTCAATACAACTCAGAAAAAAACAGTGAACCGCCCATCAGAACGACAATCAATTATCCGGCAAGATATTCAAGAACTTGAAAAAATGCAATTGCTTCCGATTGAAGAAGAATCTCTCCTGGGAGTAAAAAAAATACAGGAAAACCGTCGAAAGCGGAAAGGTTGTCTTTTTGCGGGGATCATCTTATTCGTTCTTACCATTGCAGGACTGTATCTTGCCTCCCCTGTATTAATTCCATATTTGACTCCTGAGCCGACGATATCCTATACTCCCTCGATGACTTTGACACCCAGCCTGACAGCTTCTTCCACCATGACTTTGACGGCGACGCTGACTGCAACCCCCACTTTAACCCCGACGGCAACTTTCACACACACTCCAACCGCAACACCGATGGGATTAACCGGAGTAATCCGAAACCATTTAATCGGAGTCTATGAACTTCCCGATGGGAATACGAAAATGCTCAGTGAAGGTTATTTGTTACCTGAATCAGAAGTGGAAGTGATTCGCTATTGCGAATCCGCAGTTAACAAAGGTGAATATTGGGCGCTGATTTTTTACCCTTCTCAGGAACGCAATACTGGATGGATTCGAATCCGCCTGCCGGATTCACTGGACTATGTCTTGTTGTCCGATACAGGACAACCTTCATCAGAAGTGCTGATCGAAAATTCAGATTTGCGAATGACGTGTCCGCTGAAATCCTATATCCGGATGCCGGGAGATCCGACAGTTACTCCGACCATTTCTAAAGAAGAAGGTTAAACCTTCCAGACACTGTCCGCTTGATAGAATGAATTGATCGCAATGAATTATGGGAGGTCTATTCTTTGTCTTTGTACCAGTTCGGCGAAATAACCGTTGCGATTGATCAGAGTCTCATAATTGCCATCTTCAAGAATTCGCCCTTTTTCCAGAACGATGATCCGGTCACAGTTTTTAATGGTTGACAATCGGTGCGCTATGATAATGCGGGTGCATTTCATCTGATACAGGGCATCCGAAATCTGTTTCTGAGTAATATTATCGAGAGCCGAGGTTGCCTCATCGAAAATTAGAATTTTGGGCCGATGCGCAATCGCTCTGGCGATCATCAGCCGTTGTTTTTGACCTCCGGAAATTCCTCCACTGCCTTCGGATATATATGTGAACATACCCATTGGCATTTTCCGGATATCTTCTGCGATTCCCGCAATTTCTGCTGCCTTCCAGGCATCATCCATTGCTAACTGAGGTGCCGCGATAAGAATATTCGAACGAATATCACCGGAAAAAAGTTTTCCATTTTGCGTTACACTGCCAATATGGCAGCGCAGCGATTTCAAATCCAATTTTTGAAGGTCTTTTCCATCAAAATAAATAACACCTTTATCCGGCTTTTCAAATCCCAACAACAAACGAACCAGCGTCGATTTGCCGGATCCAGTGGCACCGACGATTGCCAGGGATTGGCCGGATTTGATTTTAAGTGAAAAATCATCAATGATGAGTGGTGTGTCTTCTGCATAACGGAATGAAACATGATTCAGTTCTATCATTCCAGTCAAATGTTGAATCATTTGTTTCCCTTCGGCGATTTCAGGGACAGTCTGGAGAAGCGGTTGGATGATTTCCAGAATTGGTTTTAAGTTTGCGAGCATCAGGGCGATACCGGAAAAAGCCGAAATTGCAGCAATGGCCATGCCATAGGAGACATTGAAAGCCATATAATTTGCCGTACTGATGTGGTTCGTCGCAGCAGTGAAATAGATCAAAATCGAACCTGCCATGACTATCAAACCTGCGGCTACTGGCTGCATTTTTAGAATCCAGGGTTGAGCATATGATAATTCCGCGTTCGTCTTATAGGAGTTCGCCCATTTTGCGAACGCTCTTTTTTCAGAGCCGGTTAATTTTATTTTTTGAATTCCTGAAAATAATCCGAAGACAAGACCGTTCAATTTGGAGGATGAAATCATTCTTTTCCGGTTGATTCGAATCTGTACGAATATCGAAAAAATTGAAAAAAGAAGCATTACAGAAAATATCAGACAAGCCGGCATCAACAGACTGGACGCAAATAATGAAATCTGAAAAAGATAAATAAAAGAAATTACAGCGTTTAAACCGCTTGAGAAAACACCATTTCCCAATGTACTGCAAAATACGGATACATATTGGCTGATGCTGGCCAGTTCACCGGAACTGAATTCCTTAAAAAAAGATGCAGGTAAAGAAAGTATCCTTGCCATGGATGCGGCTTCTGCTGCTACTCTCATCTTAACAAGCATCCGATTTATGATGAGACCTGAAAAAATTTTTAACAGCGTTGTCGAAAGAATCATTCCCAGAAAAACAAAAACGATTGGGAACAGAAAAAAAACATTCTCTGCCGGGATAATATTTTCAAATAACAGCTGATTAAGAAATGGGGGGATAAAACCCAGAACGGTTATGATCAACGTGGAAATCATTAATGCTGCATAGTCTGTTTTTGAAAGTGTTTCGAAAATATAAATCAGTAAATCTTTGGTGCGCAAAGACCTTAACGGGAAAGGTTTATAAAAGCAATAAGCCCCTTCCAGTATCTGATCTTTGGTTTTCCGGTTGATTCTTATTTTTCGTTTACTCTGATAATCAAAATAGCAATATCCGGCAAAACCGTCCGGCAATAATGCGGCAGAATCGCCATGTTTTGTCTTTGCGAGCAACGGCCCGATTGAATCTTTATACCAGTCATGCTCCAGGCGAATTCTTCTGCGCATAATTCCTGCCGGCCTCAGCAGATATTCCAGGATTTCATCGGTCTCCTCGATTTTTTCCGGTAATTCCTTGGATTGAACTTTGTAATATCGGAGGATTTCATTGATTGCATTCTGTGTCTTTTTTCGATCCGTTCGAATTCCTGCAGGAGCATATTTTTCATCATATACAATCGCGGCAAGCCCGGACAATGACTGCTCCATTGCATCCTGATCATTCAGAATTCTTGTTTTGATCTGATCTTCAAACCAGCCCATGTATGTGCTCCCGAAATTGAAAGGTAAGAAAAAAAAATGGCAAATAATATTTCAAAGGATGTTAACCTTCGATATAAATGAATTTACGACTCGAAATTGAAAGCGTTTTATTATGTTGCGGCTCGCCGTTGAATTGGCTAATCCGTAGAAATCAACTTTTGATAGAGACCTCCGGATGCAAACAGTGTTTCATGAGTCCCTCGTTCAGCAATCACTCCATGATCCAAAACGATAATCTCATCACAATCACGTATGGTTGACAATCGATGCGCTATGATGATACAGGTTATCCCGCGGTCTTTTATCGATCGAATCACTTCGAACTCAGTTTTTGAATCCAGCGCAGAAGTCGCTTCATCTAAAATGAGAATGGTTGGATCCTGTGCCAGTACGCGCGCAATTTCCAGCCGTTGTCTTTGTCCACCAGAAAAATTTTTTCCGTCTTCAAGCAGCCTATGATTATATCCGCCTTCTCTTTGAATGATATCGTCATGAATTCCTGCATCGCGTGCAGCCATAATCATCTCAAAATCCTCGATCGCAGTATCCCACAATTTGATATTGTCTGCAATCGAGTCTTCAAAGAGGACAATATCCTGATCAACAACAGCAACTGAGCCGGTAAAAATCTCACGGCTGATTTGATCCGGGGACAGACCATCAAACAAAATTTCACCGCTCCAGGGGAGATACAACCCGGATATGATTTTGGATAATGTGGATTTTCCACTGCCGGATAAACCTACAATGGCAATTTTTGATCCCGGATGAAGCTTCATATTGAAATTTCGGATAACCGGTTCTTCCAGTTTTGAGTATCCAAAAGTTATGTCTTTCAATTCAAGTTCACCGGAGAGTTTCTGTAACGGTTCATCCCCGGATATCATTCGATGTCCGGTATCTGTTTTGTAGTCCATGACATCATCAATACGTTCCATCGCTGTACGCATTTCCTGAATATTTTGACCCGTTGCAATTAATGAATTGATCGGGCTCATAAATGAACCTACAAATCCTTGAAAAGCAAGAAGGGCACCCACAGAAAAGTTCTTTTGAATGATCAGGAGTATTCCAATTGACAAAATCAGCAAATTACAGAGATCCTGCAGAAAAAGCGGTATGGATCCCAGTAATTGATTGATTATGACTGTTTTTCCATTGAGCGTGTTGACCGATGCCTGATAGCCTGCCCATCTTTCAAAAAATCCATTTTCTGCTCCGGAGGACTTGATGGTTTCGATCATTTCAATTCCAGAAACTGTTGCAGCCGCAAGCTTACCAGAGTCTCTCATCATTACGCGCGTCAGATTGATGCGTTTTTGAGAGATGATATTTGCCATCAGAAGGTTGAAAAACACAGCGGACAAGCCAATGATCGTCAGACTGAGATTATATTTCAGCATGAAAAAAAGATAAAAAACCATCAGTCCGAAATTGATCAGAACGGCAGAAAAGTCAGTGACGGTGATTTCTGCGATCTGATCATTCGATTGTTGTCTGCCTGCAATATCACCAGCCAATCGTTGCGCAAAAAAATCCATCGGCAAATGGAGAACATGCCACATAAACATCGCGTTGGATGAAATTGCTAATTTTCCTTTTATTTTTTCCATAAAATTGATTTTTATTGCCGATACAATGGTTTGCAGGATGACCGCGAAAGTCAGTATCAGCAAAATTGGGGATAACCAATCAGGATGATGCTTTGTTAAAATATGATCCAGAAAAATCTTGGAAGCAACGGGATTCAGGATTCCTATGATCGCAGTCAGAATACCTGTCAGGGAAATAAAAAGGAGCGGAGTGAAAGCGTTTGATAATCTTTTTTTTAAAAAGCCAAGAACACTTTTTGGTGAACCACCTGGGGTAAATGAGGCTGATTTCTCAAAGCGAAAGCACACTCCGGTAAAGGATTTATCAAATTCTGTGAGGGGAACTTCAATCATTCCTTTTGCTGGATCGTTAATGACGGCATTCTCTTTGGTGAAACCTTTCAAAACGACAAAATGGTTGAAATTCCAATGAATGATGACTGGCATCGGGAGGCTCTTCAGTTTCTCCACACTGTATCGGAACCCTGTAGCCGTTAATCCATAACTGCGCGCTGCTTTAACCATATTGATTGCTTTGGATCCATTTCTTGAGATCCCGCAATCAATGCGTACTTGTTCTATGGGTACCCATTTACCAAAATATGCCAGAATCATCGTCAGGCAGGCAGCACCGCATTCCAGAGCTTCCATCTGCATCACGAGCGGCACTTTTTCAATCTTCGTTCTCATATGCAGAAGATCCTTTTAGCGATCAAAAACCAGATCAATTGGCTTGATTGTGTCTGTGATGATTTTTATAGATAAAAACTGGTTGTTCGAAATGGTAGTGGATGGCGACAGGATGATTTTCAGGTTCCACGGAGCTTGAATCATCATATCTGCCTGATATGCTCCAATTTCCATGGCTGCTTCTTCTTTTGAGATCGGATTTGGATAGATGCTTTGAATTTTCCCTTCGGTTTCGTTTATTTTGACCTTCATCCCGGGGGATAACGATTTTGCCTCGTCAATTGGGAGATAACAAAGGATTCCATCTGCTGCTGAAATTCCGGAGGTTTGAATCACAAGCGGTAAATTTGCAGAAAAAGCCCAAAATATCAACATTGCTGCCAAAATTAAAAAAAAGCTGATCATCAGCCAGATGCCCGGATTGGGGACCCGAATATAATCATTCAGTTGTTCAGGAGAAGCGATGTGATCAATACTTTCTTTACGAAAGAGGTTTTCGTTCATACTTATTCTTTCTGGAATAAACAGATGCAAATCCGATGAATTGATTTGAAAAAAAATCAGGTCTGACAAAAGCCAGTTTTACATCAGGTGTAACCATGCGGACAGGAACCGCCATTTTTTAGAGGGCAGGACCAGTTTTTATGAAGAAGACGATTTGCGGCAGCGCAAGCAGCACACCAACCGTTGCCAGTGCCACCGGAAACCGCATCTAATACCGCGTCTGATAATTTAATATCTTCAATTTGATCTGGATGGGAGATGCCGGAAAGATTCTGATTTTTGTTGTCTTCACTTTGGTTATCGAGAATGCGCATAAGGTTTCTTTGTGAACCAGATTTTTTCGGAGATTCTGAGCTGTTACTTGTATTCCTATTCGATCAATCCATAGAATTGCGGTAATTTTTCACAGCGGGTGTCGCTATATTGAATTGCAAGCGATAATTTCTTTTCAGCATCGAAACAAGAAACATCCGAATTGGCATGGATGGTGAATAGCGGTTCCCCCTGGTTAATTCGATCTCCAACCTTATGATGGACAATGATTCCTACCCGATGATCGATTACATCCGATTTTTTAATGCGTCCTGCGCCCAGGTCGACTGAAGTCTCTCCGATAATTCTGGCGTTAATTTCGGACAACCAACCGGTTTTGGCTGCTGAAACGATCTGGATGACCGGAGCTTTTGGAAATTTTTCCAAATCCTCTAAAAAGGTAATATCACCACTCTGGAGATGGACGAGCGTTTTTAAACTTTCAAAGGCTTTTCCGCTTTTCAGCGCATCTTCAACCATCATTCTGGCTTGTTCCGTCGTTTCTGCTTTGTGTCCCATCATCAGTAAAATTACTGATGACTCGATGCAGTGTTCTTTGAGATCCGGTGCTGCATCTTCTCCTCGCAGCAGTGCGACGGCTTCTTTCAATTCCAGAATATTGCCTACAGCAAAACCCAAAGGCTGATTCATATCGGATAGCTCTGCTTTGACAATTCTGCCATTGTTCTTTCCGATAGCGACCATTAATGTTGCCAATTTCGTAGCATCCTCAAGATTTTCCATGAATGCGCCACAGCCGACTTTCACATCCAGCAAAATGGCATGAGTCCCGACAGCGATTTTCTTGCTCATTATTGAGGATGCAATTAACGGCATTGCCGGTACAGTACCGGTTACATCCCGCAGCGCATACATTTTCCCATCTGCAGGTGCCAGATCTGATGACTGACCTGAAAGGACCGTGTGATATTTCAGATACTGTTGAAGAAATTCATCCTTGGTTAGATTCAAGCGCATCCCCGGGATGGACTCCAACTTGTCTATCGTTCCCCCGCTGTATCCCAATCCTCTTCCGGACATCTTTGCAACTGCCAGACCGCACGATGTCACAATCGGCTGAACGATCAGTGTCGTTTTATCCCCGACACCGCCAGTAGAATGCTTATCCACTGCTTGATTGACTTTAATACCATTGACAACTTCATCCAGAGAAAGCATTTCTCCTGATTGAGCCATGGCTCTGGTCAGCTCAGAAGTTTCGACATCCGTCATTCCTTTGCATAAAATCGCCATTGCCCAGGCTGCTGCCTGATAATCCGGAATAGCACCCTGGGTGTATCCCCGGATAAAAAATTCTATCTCATCGTTTGTGAGTTCCAACCCATCCCGTTTTTTTATGATGATATCGACGGCATTCATATCAGTTTCTCATGGTTGTTTAATGACCGGATACCAGATGTTGGCATTGAATCCAAATTCGTCTGCAGTGACTCCCTGCCCTGTTATCTGAGGCAAGCCTGAGATGCATGTCCACTCGAATGCGGTTGTATGACCGGTGACAGCGCCCGGAAGCGTTACATTTTCCATTTCCGGTTTCGCGCATTCCGTTTTTATGATTTCTGAAGGTTGCGTTGAAAAATCAACCAATTCCGGACATTGTGGATATGAACTGGAATCACATCCCCAGACTTGTCCATTGGCACAACGCCAGATGGTGATGTGATTGGGTACTTCTGTAAGATTGATTCCCATTGCCTGTAAAATGGATCTGGTAACTTCATCATTGGGTGTTTTCCCGGTGTATTCACTCCCGGGTGTATTGATCGTACCGACTGCTTTGCAATAATCCCATGGATTATCATAAGTTACTCCTGCTGGCAGGGTATTGGAACCTACAAGTACATTCACCTGATTAATCTGGTTTTGTGACGTGCCGGAAGTACCCGCAGAATCTGTCAGAGAAGGACCAGTTTGTTCGGTTACTCCTTGTTCTACAACCGGAGTGTTCGGTGCTGGCTCACGTTTTTCACCGGGTAAATTCTTCAGACAGGCAGATACCATGAAAGGAATTAATAAAATCCAAATCAGAGGAATTACTTTTTTCATTCAAATGATCCTTTGAAATATACTATTCATATTGTAACAATCATTTCTTGATATGAACAGCGATTCGAAATATGGGGAGAATTATTTGTTGTAGTGTTGTTTTTGCGCAGAGCGCAAAAACAACACTACAACATGTTTCCTCCTATTTCGAATCGCTGGAGCTGCAACAGGTGGGTGGACTATTCTCGTGATCAAAAAATTTTTCTCAGAATGATCATTTATTGACTGTTTTTCAGCCTTTTGGCTAAAATATTTTCAGAAGGATAGTATAATACTTTCCCAATAATACAAGCTCATGATTCAAATTTTTGATTCCATGAAACATGTTGGTATGAAAAGAGGTGTTTTGTTATGTATAAGACGCATACATGTGGAGAGCTGCGAATTTCGGATATAGGAAAGACCGTTATTCTGGCTGGCTGGGTTCACCGATATCGCGATCACGGCGGAGTATATTTTATTGATCTTCGGGATCGTTTTGGATTGACGCAGGTTGTCATCAATCCTGAAACGTCTCAGGAACTGGCCGAAATTGCTCAGAGTGTTCGTTTTGAATGGGTTCTCCAGATTACCGGAGAAGTAAAAGCTCGTCCTGATGATGCTGAAAATACAAATCTCTCTACGGGAGCAGTAGAAGTTCATGCAACCAAGGCAGTTGTCCTGAACACTTGTAAACCGCTTCCATTTTCCATCAATAAAGAAGAAAACACCGATGAATTAATTCGGTTGAAATACCGATTTTTGGATTTGCGCCGGCCAAGAATGCTGCGAAATATTGAACTGCGTCATCGTGTCATCAAATACATGCGAGATTATCTCGATCAGCGCGGATTTCTTGAAATTGAAACACCGATTCTTTTCAAAACCACACCGGAAGGGGCAAGAGATTATCTGGTTCCTTCCCGTATTTACCCCGGCCAATTTTATGCCCTTCCCCAAAGTCCGCAACAATTGAAACAACTGCTCCAGGTTGCAGGTGTCGAACGCTATTTCCAAATTGCCCGCTGTTTTCGTGATGAAGATCAACGCGGCGACCGGCAGCCGGAATTTACACAGTTGGATATGGAAATGTCTTTTGTTGAGCGCGATGACATTCTTGACTTGTTGGAAGACCTCTTCACCAAGATGTGCCAGGAAATTGTTCCGGAAAAGAAAATTGTATTCAATCCATGGCCGAAACTGACTTATCAGCAAGCGATGGATCGGTTTGGAAAAGATGCACCGGATATGCGTTTTGGTATGGAATTGGTGGACATTTCCGATTTGGCAAAAGACTGCGGTTTTTCGGTTTTTGAAAGCGCCATTGAAAGCGGAGGCAGTGTACGCGGCATCAATGCCAAGACATTAGGCGAATATACACGAAAACAACTGGATGAACTTACTGAACAGGCAAAACTTTGGGGAGCAAAAGGTTTGGCGTATGTCAAAATCAGCCCGACCGGAGAAGAATCATCTCCGTTTAAAAAGTTCCTGTCAGAAGAAAAATGGGCTGACCTCAAGAAACGAATGGAAGCTGAAAATGGCGATTTGCTGCTCTTTGTTTCCGACAGTAAAAAAGCAGTCGTTTATGACTGCCTTGCACGAATCCGTGTATTGCTTGGCGACCGTTTAGGATTACGCGATCCCAACAAGCTGGCATTTTGCTGGATTATTGATTTTCCCCTGTTTGAGTGGAATGAAGATGAAAGCCGCTGGGATGCAACGCATCATCCATTTACCAGACCGGTTAAGGCAGATTTTAATCTGTTAGAGACCGATCCTGGAAAAGTCCGCGGTGATCAGTATGATATGGTTCTGAACAACTATGAATTGGCTTCGGGTTCATTAAGAATTCACGAACGCTGGCTACAGGAAAAAGTATTCAAACTGATTGGTCTTTCCCAGGAGGTTGCACAGGAAAGATTTCATCAGATGATGGACGCCTTTGAGTATGGTGCTCCTCCGCATGGCGGAATTGCTCCAGGTGTTGACCGGTTAGTCATGCTTCTGGCAGATGAGCCCAATATTCGAGAAGTAATCGCATTCCCGAAGAGCAACGCAGCCAGGGATGTGATGAGCGATGCACCTTCAGAAGCAATGCCGGGTCAATTGGAAGAATTGCATCTGAAAGTGGTCCTTCCGGAACCGAAAAAAACCGAGTAAATAGAGAAAATGGAACGTGCGGCTGTAAAATCAGCCGCACGTTTTTTGAATTTGTACATTGTTGGATCTGATCTTCCGGCAATTCGAATTATTGAATGGTCATTCGAATATGGAGAGAACACGATTTTCTCCATATTTCGAATTGCTGCTTTTCACTGGTTTCATTTATTATAATTATTTTCAAAACAGGAAAAATCGTACGCAACACGATAGAATTCTCCTTTTATTTCGAATTGCTGACATCCATAAAACTGTGAGTTGGTTTTTCCTGCGTAGTGAATCGATATTTATTTTTTTGAAAGATGGCAAAGAAAATCGATGAAAACTTTCTGGCATCACACAGCGCTAAAAAAATGGATCATCCTGATTGTGATCAGTGCTGTGATGGAAATATTTCTTTTTAATATTCGGCACTTTGAGCTGCTGACCTGTAAAAGTGATACCCGAACATTTTCATTTACTGCAGAAACGATTCCAGTTATACTGGGAACGGATCAAAAATCAGGTATTCGATTGATCATCGATTCTGAGGACAATATACCGGAGGATTTGCGAAATTTCGCAATCGAATTATCTGAGCCTGTACAATCGATCATTGTCGGCAATGTATATACGCAAGAAACCGGATTTTTATCCGGTCACACACGTGAATTTCGGATTATTCCGGGTGTACTACACAGCCAGACCGTTTACCTGTATCCAAGCAATCGCGTAGAAAAGATCACGCTGGATCTTTTTGATACAGATCCCCAGACAATTCTTCTATCGCTAAACCAAAGCATTCCTATTCGAGTGAATTGGTTTCGTTTGATCTGTATTTTTGCTTTTTTGGCAATCCTGGACTGCATTCGTCCGAATTCACAGAAATATAAAATTGTTCTCAACCTTCATCATGCCGGGCAGAAAGCCATCCTTTTTCTGCTGATTGCTTTCCAAATATCATTGGCTGTTTTTTCAGTTTTCAGTACCTATGAAAATATTAATGAGGCAGTTCAAAAAGGAAATATTCGGGAAGAAGATTATTTTTATAAACAACACTATCAATTATTAACCGAAGCCCTTTTCCAGGGATCGTTTTCAGTTCTGATGACACCACCAGAAAAATTAACACAAGTGAACAATCCATATGATCCATTGCAGCGGATTGATCAATTCCCGGAATATGAATGGGATATGTCATTTTACAAAGGGAAATACTATGTTTACTTTGGAATCATTCCAGCTCTGACTTTTTATATGCCATACACTTTATTATTCCACGCATATCCATTGAATGATTTTGCGGTTTTGTTTTTTGCAATCATCAGCATTTTTGGCTTAGTTTATTGTTACACCTGGTTCATTCGGCGTTTTTTTTCAAACATCCCGGCTGTTATTTTTTTCACGGGACTGATGCTGTTTCTGAATTCAACCTTCCTCATCTGGTGTGTTCGACGATCGTTCAGTTATGAACTGGCGCTGGTATCCGCGCTTAGTTATTCCATAACCGGATTGTCATTTATTCTCAGTGCCATGCAAGAAGACAGAATTCGAAAATGGAAAGTTGTGATCGGTTGTTTTCTGATGGCGTGCGCAGTAGGATGCCGGCCGACTTCCATTCTGGTGTCATGCCTGAATCTTCCACTTTTTCTGTATTGCTACATCCATTATTACCGAAATGGTCATTTATCAGGTGTGTGGAAACTGGTGCTGTGCGCAGTTATTCCTTATCTGGTTGTCGGTAGCGGTCTTATTTTTTATAATCAGGTGCGATTTGATTCCATTTTTGAATTTGGCAGGACCTACCAGTTAAGTACTCAGGAAAGCGGCACCTACATGAATGGTTTGCCCATTTCCAGTTTTTTGATTGGCGTCGTCAATTATATCTTTGGAAATCCCGGCATTTTGAAAGATTATTTTCCGTTTTTAAAAGCCGGAAATGGCTTATTTTTCAATTATTCCGGCACGAAGGAGTTCGAAAATATTTTTCCTGTCAGTGCTGTCTGTCCCCTGGTATGCATACTTAGTATTTTGCCGCTTTTGTGGAAAAAGATGAGAAATAAGGGCTTTTTATTTTGTTCGTTCGTTTTAATCCTGATCATTTTAGGGATCAGTTTGTCCGGAATTACGGGAATGATGGTAGGAACAATACAGCGCTATTCCCTCGACACTTCCTGGATGCTTGTTCTGGCCTCGCTCTTAATGGCATTTCTTGTTTTAGAAAACTTAAACAGCATCTCACAGCAAAAAGTCTTTTATTTCATATTTGCGGGCTGCTTTCTGATTAGCGGACTTTATTTACTCCCTCTGTCCTGCGGAGAATCCTGGATGGGACGCAGCTGGTTTGAATTTCTGAATCCGGTTTTATTTCATAAAATCGGGTACTTTTTTGCTTTTTGGCTTTAAAAGTGTTCCAGCTGTTACTCCAATTTGCTATAACAGTTTTCATTGAATGGAAGGGCAGTCTTAATCAAAAAAACATGAATTTTCTCGAGAAAGGGGAAATTCATGTTTTTTATTAGTTTTTTTAAAAGCGGTGCGCTATTTCGGCTGATTAAGTGGATGGAGTCGGTTTGCGGAAAGCCAAAGCCACCCAATCGTTGATATGGCGTTGTTCAATAAACTGCAATCCGAAATTTTCTGCTGTTTTGCGGACTTTTTCTTCCTGCTCATCCAAAATTCCACTTAGAAGGATCACACCGCCGGGTGTGATCAAATCGGCCATTCCGCCATCAAAGAGCCGGATGATGATGGGTGCCAATATATTTGCCAGAACAATGGGAGCCTGTTGAATGGAATATTCGCCAGCCCGAATTTCTGCTACTGAACCTTTGTGAAGCTCCAGCCGGTCCAATACACCGTTTCTTTCAGCATTTTCAGTACTGCTCTGCATCGATTCGTCATCGATATCGACTCCCAGCGCACGATCAGCTCCAAGTAGTAATGCACCAATCGATAAAATTCCGGATCCGCAACCAATGTCGATGACATGTTTACCAGGAATTGTGTAATCTTCAACCATTTCAAGACAAAGCTGTGTGGTTGGATGGGTACCAGTTCCAAAGGCCATGCTCGGATCGATTTTTACCGCGATGCGTTCCGGGTTTTCATTCGTAATCCAGGCGGGGAGAATCAGTAATTTCTTTCCGATCAGAATCGGTCTGTAAAATTTTTTCCAGGAGGCCATCCAATCTTCCTCCTGAATATATTTGAAAACCGGATCCGGAACCGAAGTAATTTGACCAAGATGCCAGAGACCTTCCTGAATGCGTTGGCGTTTTTCTTCCATTTCCTGATTGACCGGCAAGTATCCGAAGACTTTGCAGGGGCCGAATGGAGTTCCGACATCTTCCGCATCATTGTATTCAATCCCGCGTTCAACTACTACGCCATTTTCAGCGTATCGGGATAAAACTTCTGCAACCGATTCGGCTGTCTCATTATCAACGGTTACACAAATTTCGAGCCAGGATGGTCTATCCATTGATTGCCTCTTTGATGCGGTCCCAAAAACTTTTTTCCTGTGGCGTTACCTCAGTACCCAGTGTTGCGGATAACTGCTCAAGCAAATCCCGCTGTTCAGCCGTTAGATTGGATGGGATCACCACATTGAGAATGATTTTCTGATCGCCACGGCCGCTTCCACGCAGGAATGGAACGCCTTTACCCTTGAGTGTGAACACTTTTCCGGGTTGAGTCCCGGCAGGTATCTTGAGCTTTTCGGTACCGTCAATCGTTGGCACATTAATATCATCACCAAGGGATGCCTGGGCAATATTGATGTTCAAATCCAGTTGTATATCAAAATCATGCCGACGGAAGAATTTATGCGGATTAACCCGGACATCTACGTACAGGTCACCGTTTGGACCGTTGTTGTCTCCAGGTTGGCCCTCCCCCGACAGACGGATGCGAGTCCCGGTATCGACACCGGCAGGAACAGTTACCACTTTCTTCACAGTTTTCCGTTCCAGACCGCGTGCATGGCACTGCGTGCAGGGAGTGGCTATGGTCTCACCCTTGCCACCGCAAGTCGGGCAGGTGGAAACCTGAACCATAGAGCCAAACATGGTTTGACGATTGGTTTTGATCTCTCCGGTACCATTACAGGAAGAACATTTTAGAGGGTTTGTACCTGGTTCTGCACCTGTCCCATGACATTTGGTACATTTCTCATCTCTGGAGAACAAGATTTCCTTGTCGGCTCCAAAACATGCTTCTTCGAATTGCAACGTAATAGTTGTTTGCAGATCGGCTCCCCGCCGCGGGGCATTTCGCTGATGCGAACGGGATCCGCCGAAACCACCAAATCCACCGAAACCGCCAAATCCGAATAAGTCGCCTAAAATATCGGACAGATCGACAGCGGAATAATCAAACCCATTTCCCATCCCGCTGACGCCGGCTTTTCCAAATCGATCATAAGCCGCTCTTTTATCCGGATCTGAGAGAACTTGATAAGCTTCGTTGATCTCTTTAAATTTTTCTTCAGCGTCTGGTTCTTTGTTAATGTCAGGGTGATATTTTCTTGCAAGGTTACGGAATGCATTTTTCAGCTGATCCGCATCTGCATTTTTGTTTACTCCAAGAATTTCATAATAATCGCGTTCTGATGCCATTAAATTTCGCTGCCACCTGTCTAAAAAAATGAAAAAAGTTGAAAAGCGTAACCGGTTGTTTTCGTAAATCGGATTGTAAAAAAATTTTTATAACGAATAATTGTTAAGGCTGGTTCTGTCTTCTCAACTTTTAATAAGAATTCACTGTATCAGGTACTATTATAAAAGCACCTGATACAGCGAGTAAACTACTAAATCTGTATTTTGTTACATACTGCGGAATTCACCATCCACAACATCATCATTACCACCACCAGGATTCTGCTGATTTCCAGAATCTTCTTGAGCTCCGGAAGCATCAGGACCGGCACCCGGTTGCTGCTGGTACATGGAACTGCCCAACTGCTGCAGCAGTGTGTTCAACTCCTCGGTCTTGGTTTTCATCGCTTCAAAGTCAGTTCCATTCAGCATGCCCTTTAACTCATTCGCTTTCGCTTCCACATTGGACTTCACATCTGCCGGAAGTTTATCGCCATAATCGGCGACCATCTTTTCGACTGTATAAACGGCATTATCAGCATTGTTACGAATTTCTATGCCCTCTTTGCGTTTGCGGTCTTCTTCAGCATGCGCCTCAGCTTCTTTCTTCATTTTTTCAACTTCCTTGTCTGAGAGGCCTGATGAAGCTGTAATTGTAATATTCTGGCTGCGATTGGTCGCTTTATCGACAGCAGTCACTTTCAGAATACCGTTGGCATCGATATCAAAAGTTACTTCAATTTGCGGAACACCGCGGCGTGCTGGCGGAATTCCGTCCAGAATGAACTTGCCGAGGCTCTTGTTGTCCGCAGCCATCGGCCGCTCGCCTTGCAGTACATGAATTTCAACAGATGTTTGAGAATCAGCAGCCGTCGAGTAGATCTGGCTTTTCTTTGCCGGTATAGTTGTGTTCCGCTCAATCATCGGAGTGGCAACTCCGCCCATCGTTTCGACGGATAACGTCAGTGGTGTAACGTCCAGCAGCAGGATGTCGTTGACCTCACCACCCAGTACACCAGCCTGAATTGCTGCACCGACTGCAACGACTTCGTCCGGATTTACGCTTTTATTCGGTTCTTTGCCGAATTCACGACGAACAGCTTCCTGCACGGCAGGCATTCGTGTCATACCACCCACTAAAACCACTTCATTAATATCACTCGTCTTCAAACCAGCATCCCGCAGTGCGTTTCGAACTGGTTCCAAACTGCGTGAAATCAGATCGGACGTCAGTTGTTCGATTTTTGCTCTGGTCAGTGTCAACACCAGATGTTTTGGACCGGTTGCATCAGCCGTGATGTATGGCAGGTTAATTTCAGTCTGCATGGTTGTTGACAGTTCAATTTTTGCTTTTTCAGCAGCCTCTTTCAAACGCTGCAGTGCCTGGCGGTCCTGGCGCAAATCCATTTGATTGCTTTTCTTGAATTCATCAATCAGGTAATCCATAATGCGCTGATCAAAATCGTCTCCACCCAGGAATGTATCACCGGATGTGGAACGAACCTGGAATACGCCGTCACCAACGTCCAGAATCGAGATATCGAATGTACCGCCGCCCAGGTCATACACAGCGATTAATTCGTTCGCTTTCTTATCCAAACCGTATGCCAGTGAGGACGCAGTTGGCTCATTGATGATGCGCAGTACTTCAAGACCTGCGATCTTTCCGGCGTCTTTGGTTGCATTTCGCTGGCTGTCGTTGAAATAGGCAGGTACGGTGATCACTGCCTGCGTGATTTTTTCTCCCAAATATGCTTCTGCGTCGGCTTTTAATTTTGCAAGAATCATTGCAGAAACTTCCGGGGCAGAATATTCTTTCCCATCCAGAATGACACGGACATCACCATTGGGTGCTTTGGAAACCTTGTAAGGCACACGGCTGATGGTGCGCTGAACTTCCGGATCTTCATATTTGCGGCCCATAAACCGTTTAATCGAGAAAATTGTGTTTTCAGGATTTGTAATAGCCTGGTTGCGGGCTACGCGTCCCACGAGTCGTTCATGATTTTTATTGACTGCGACAACTGAAGGACAAGTGCGTTCACCTTCCGCTGTTGGAATCACAGTCGGCTCACCGCCAACCATGACTGACATTGCTGAGTTTGTAGTACCTAAATCAATACCAAGAATTTTTCCCATATTATCTCCTATTGAGCTACGCGGACCAACGCAGGGCGGATCACACGGTCTCCTATTTTGTATCCACTTTGTATCACTTCAATTATCTTTCCTGATTCAACATCAGGATGTTCT
>JAPKMT010000050.1 GCA_026645735.1 Flexilinea sp. | reverse complement strand
CCATTTCATAGCTCCTAATGATAATTAGGACATTTCTATTTTGCTACTATAGGACATTATCATGTTGCTCTTACATTACTGAATGTTGGCTGTCTATTTTTAAAAATCGATTATACTGAGAAAATCGAAGAAAACCAAATCCAGTATTTCGAAATATGGGGAGGATTCATTGTTGTTCATTTGTTATCCGAATGTAGTCAAAATTCTGAATTACTGAACCAGATCGAGGGAGCTTTATGAAGCTGGTATCCATCGTGATCCCTTTTTATAACGAACAGGAATTGATCCAATCATTTTTCAGCAGGTTGGAATCGGTGATCGACTCGTTGCCCTATTCTTTCGAGTTTTGGGTAATTAATGACGGATCCAAAGATCAGACACAGACCATATTAGAAGAAATTCAATCCAAAGATTCAAGAGCACAGATCATCCAGCTCAGTCGAAATTTTGGACATCAAAGCGCATTATGCGCCGGGATGGAGCATGCAAAGGGAGATCTGATTATCACCATGGACGGTGATGGGCAGCACCCGCCGGAATTGATTCCTGAAATGATCCGCATAGCAGAATCCGGATATGATATCGTACTGACACAACGATTGGATGAAAAAGGGCAGAATCCGGTCAAAGCGGGTACATCCAGGCTTTTTTACCATATAATCAACCAGATCAGTGATACCCAGACACTTCCAGGAGGGGCGGATTTTCGACTTCTGACAAGACAAGTACTGGATAATTTACTGGCGATGCCTGAATATCACCGCTTTCTGCGCGGGATGGTTGCATGGCTCGGTTTTAAATCCGTTATTCTTCCGTTCATACCGGCACCGCGCATTGCCGGAAAAACCAAATATTCCTTTAAGAAAATGGTGAGGTTGGCTTCCGACGCGATTTTTTCTTTCTCCATGGTCCCGTTGTATATCGGCTTGTCCGCCGGGCTGTTCTTCCTGATTCTGGCGATTGCGGAAGCGATCTATGTGCTGAGCTTCTGGATTCGGGGAGATATTGCCGCACTCGAACCAGGCTGGAGCTCGCTGATGTTTATGATGCTCATCATCGGAGCTGTTTTGATGATAATTCTCGGTTTTATTGGAATTTATGTCGGGTACATTTTTCAGGAAGTCAAACACAGACCGAATTATGTCGTACAAAAAGAAATCAAACAAAACCATACCAATCAAACCAGCAACTCAAAAAATGTCTGACTCATTCTGATAATGGATGTTTCAGACACATAACTTTCTGCTGAAATTCATTAAGGAAGGCATACATTTATGAAATTTCTCATCACTGGCGGTGCAGGTTATATCGGTTCAACCGTTGCCTCGGCTTTGGAAGATGCAGGTCATACTCCTGTCATTTTCGATTCACTGGTCACGGGCAGAATGGAATTCACAAAAGGCAGAATTTTCTATCAGGGAGATATTGCAGACCGGAATGTTATTGAAAAAATCTTTTCTGATCATCCCGACATATTCGCCGTTCTGCATTGTGCCGCACTGATTGTAGTCCCGGAATCAGTCACCAAACCTTATGAGTACTACCGTGAAAATGTCGCAAAGTCAAACGAGATGTTCCACATCCTCAATGAATTGGGCTGTAAACGTATCGTATTCAGCTCTTCCGCCGCCATATATGATAAAGTTGACCAATTTATGGTGACCGAAGAAGCGCCGTTGGCTCCCGGCAGCCCGTACGCTCGGACGAAATTTATTATGGAGATGGTACTGAGAGATACCTGTATTGCTTATGGAATGAAAGGTATTGCCCTCCGTTATTTCAATCCGATCGGAGCAGATCCCAAATACCGCACCGGTATTCATATTAAAGAACCTTCACATGTGCTGGGAAAATTGGTGGACACTGCTCTGGGTAAACAGGAGTATTTTACGATCACTGGAACAAATTGGTCGACACGTGACGGATCAGGCATCCGGGATTATATTCATGTTTGGGATTTAGCTGCTGCACATCTTCAGGCGCTGACGAATTTTGATCAGGCATTCGAACGGGCAGGGAATCCGGAAGACAATTATTTGGTAATCAACCTTGGATCCGGCAAAGGCGTTACGGTTTTTGAGCTGGTCGAAGCATTTGAGCGTGTCTATGGACAAAAAATAAACAAACGGACAGCGGAACCGCGTCCGGGCGATATTGCCGGTGCGTATGCAAACGCTGACAAGGCTAAAAAATTATTGGGGTGGGAAGCCAAGCTGAGTATTGATGAAGGAATTCGTTCCGCATTAGAATGGGGAAAAATCAGAGAAAGCATTCTTCATTATGAATAAATCCTCAAATCGGAGAATCGGTTTAGAAAAGATTTCCGCCGGTTAACAAGATTTCAAGGTCGTACAAGCGCTCCATTTCTTACTCATGAGGAAACTGGAGCGCTTTTTATAAGAAAGATGAATTACCCTCATTTGTAGCCAGCTATTCGAAATATGGGGAGAATAACTTGTAGTTGTGTTGTTTTTGCGCTTTGCGCAAAAACAACACAACTACAAGTTATCTCTTTTTTCTCAAAAGGCTTTACCAAAATTCGAATTACTGATTTGCAGCTTCAGTGTTTACCAGTTTCATACGCCTCGAAAGTATATCGGCCTCGCGTCTTTGTCGCCATACCAATCTGAATTGCCTGCACGGGACAACGATGTATACAGGACATGCATTGAACACAATGATCAGCCCAAATTGGCCGACCTTCTTTTAATTCGATATTTTCCATCGGACAAGCCTGAACACAAATACCACAGGATGTGCAATGATCTTCCGCATAAAAAGATTTGGCTGAAAGCGCATAATTGCGGAATAATGGATTGATAAAGCGGGATTTTAGATTTGCGAAACTTCCTTTATGAACCTGCCAAACGGATTGTCGTGCCTGAATACAATTGCATATTTCCGGAATCAGTCGGTTCGCTTCATCAATTTTTCGCCGAATCTGTTCCGGTTTGTCAATATCAGCCATGGGGATATAATTGTTCGGCATTCGAATCGACCAGGCGCTGTGAAGCGGGAATTTTTTCGAGAAATAGTTTAATGCACAGCCTGCCTCGTCACCGCAGGTTGCAATCGCGAATCGATACGTGCTTTCCTGAATATTCAACCGTTCGGTAAATTCAAGTACGACATCAGGAGCTCCCCAGGCATGTATCGGAAAAACAAAACCGACTATACCATCCGTCTGTGAAACAAACGACACAGCCGTTGAATGGATCAATCGTGCAATGTTATCCAATTTCATTCCTGTGCCGGCAGCGATCTGTCTGGCAACCCATTCAGAATTTCCAGTACCTGAAAAATAATAAATCATCTTCTGCCTCCTGTTTCTTTATCAGTAATTAAAAAACAGACAGTTTTAATAAATTACTTTTTCTCTGTAATTTGACGGAAGGAAGGTATTGGATCCAATAAACAGTCATGCTTTGGTATTACTTACAATGAACATCATAAATGGAAATCGTTTCTGCAAAGCGCAGTGCAATAAACCTTTCATCCGCTGACCAGAGAGACTGTAAAACAGTTTCTCCGCTAATCGACAACGCATACTGATAATTCTCTTTGTCGTTCATGATCCAGGTCTTGTCTTGCGTATCCGTATAAAAAACGTACGTTTCTGAGGGGGACCAATTCGCTTTACTCATTATCGGGTATTGCCGATCATCGTAATCGATCACATGCTGAGGAAATGTTCTCCCGATATGTCCCTTCTTGCGAACTTCTTCTTGCTGTGAAAGCGTTCCGCTTTTCAAATCTGCAACCAGAATCCGTTCACAATCAATACCACAGCTTGTTGTTACACGCAGATCAGTCTCATCGATCCATTCAATCACCGATTTTGGACTGCTATAATCGTCTGTGTCCGCCAGTAAACCCGGGAAAAGATCCACAACAGAATGAAGGCCGGAACCAAGATCTGCCACCATCACGGTATAGACATTGTCAGAAGGTCTGAATGCTGTGAATGCCAGTTTGCTGCTGTCCGGACTGAATGCAAAATCGCCAAAAACATGGATACCGCTTGTGGTCATCTCAACCGGTTTTTTTATATCATTTTTCAAATCCAAAACGACTGCTGATCCTGAAAACCATCCCCAGTAGCGGTTTTCAGGGGCGACAAATGCAAATAAATTCTGATCATCCGCCCAGCGGAAGATGCCGCCATCTTCGATATTATCAAATGTGGATATACTGGCCTGCGATGTGATCAAACAGGATTGATCATCCAACACTCGATTTCCTTTTAAATCCAGAGTTGGTTCAACCGAAGTCGGAGTGATCAAAGCTGTGAGTGTTGCAGCTTGAGGATCAACTGCCTGATAAACAGAAAAAATGCTGCAGGCTGCGATAGCGAACAGGACTAACAGACTTCCCGTCGTTAGCAGTAATATATTTTTAATCGTTTTTTTCTTCATCGGCGCTCCTTTCTCTGCAGTATGGATGGATCCAATAAAATTTCGCGATATCCATAGGTGTTGATCACTCGGGTCTGGTAATAAACCGTCTCCGTAATTGTGGTCGACCGGTACACATGGATATGACCATGCAGATGGTACAACGGTTTAAACACTCTGTCAAACCAGCGAAAGGCTTTGATACCGATATGCGCCGAATCTTCCCCGTCATGAATCTTCCAGGGTGATGCATGAGTAACAAAAATGTCCAGAAACCGCCCATACCTCAACTTATTCCACAAAAGGGCAGGGATTAAAGCGAAAATGTTGATCCACATCTGAAATTGTGTGTATTGTTTCTGCCCGCGATTGTACCGGATCGATCCTTCGATACCGGCAATCAGAAGCTGCCGGTTGAACCGCAGGCAGCGTCGATGCAAATCATATCCAATAGATGAAGATCGTTCTACTTTTCCATCCTGGCGAATTTCATTCAGGTTTTGATGATTTCCGGACACGAAATATAACGGAACATTAATGGAGCTGGAAACAAAATCCAAATACGACATAGGCAAATCCCCGCAGCTGATGATCAGGTTCACATCAGAAAACCGCTCTGCAGTTCGGGAGCAGTAGAGCAGACTTCGTTCCACATCCGAAATCGTCAGGATTTTTAAGAGCGGTGCTGCGTTTTCTGCCATGATTAACCCATCCCGACCGCCACAGCAGTCGCCAAATCCCGAATATGGCTGATACTGACAGACCATTGAACAATACCCAGCATAGAAGACATCTCAGCGGCTTTTCCATGTAATACTAAAACCGGCATCCCATTGCTGTCATTAATGATTTCTATCTCCTGCCAACGAATGGCTCCTATGCCACTTCCCAGCGCTTTTGAAACGGCTTCCTTGCAAGCAAAGCGTCCTGACAGGCGTTCATTTCGCCCACCGCAAATCTTCTGTTCCGCATCAGTGAAAACACGAGAAAGAAAACGACTGCGGATTTCCGGTTTCAACTCCGCAATACGGTGGACTTCAATCAAGTCAATGCCCGTCCTTAAGACATAAGCCATTTTTACCCGTTCTTTGTCCCTGAAGTAACAATCAGCAATCGTTCTGGATCGATATAGTTACGAGCAGCTGATAAAACGTCCTCAACGGTGACCGACCGAATGAGTGTCTCATGTTCCCGATAGTAATTCAATCCGAGCCCATAGCGTTCCAAATTTAATAAATGATAGACAACTCCGGCATTATTTTCCAAATCCAGAGGCAGTTTTCCGATGTAATAGGACTTTACATCTTCCAACTCGTCCAAAGAAACCGGTGAATCCACAAATCTTTTTAGTTCTGAGATAATCAGATCGGATGCTTTTTTCCGATTTTTTGGGTTCACACCGGCGGAGACTTCCCACGAACCGCTCAGCATACTGCTGTTTAAATTTGATCCGGCATAATACGCCAGTCCATGATCATCCCGTACAATTTTTCCAATCCTGCCCATCATGCCGAATTGTCCCAGAATACAATTGCCTACTCTGGCAGCTTGATAAAAGGGTGAATTTCGTTCCGGCCCGATGCAGCCGATAATCAGATCCAACTGATTCTTTTCTGAAATTTCAAGATGAACTTTTTTCATCTTATTCGGATTTTGTACCGATGCCAGATTTTGAAATGATGGGAGCTGAACTGTCTCTTTCGTCCAGGATGCGAATGTATTGCGTACTAACTGTACCGCTTCAGTCGGTTCAATTCCGCCTACGATGCAGAGGACCATCCCTTTGGGACCAAAATAATCCCTGTGAAACCGGAGCATATCATCACGCGTGATGGAACGGATACTCTCCGGAGAACCAGCATCATCTCTGCCGTATGGATGAGTACCAAAAAGTTCACGATCGAAAACAACTTCCGCCATATCCTGTGTATTTTGGTCTCGAATCGAAAGAGACGTCAGGATTTGACTTCGGATCTGTTCAATATGGGCTTCCGGGAATGTCGGAGTTTTTAAAACTTCAGCAGTCAGATCCAGAATCATGGCAAGATCTTCCGACAATGACCTTCCACTGAATAAAACACTGTGCGTGCTGGCATTAAAATTTAATGAGGCTCCGCTGGATTCAATCTGATCATATATCTGGTAAAAATCATGGCCGGATGTGCCACGCATCAGGCAGGCAGATAAGAATCCACATAATCCAGATTTTTCAACTGGATCCAGGATGGATCCACAGGGCAAATATCCGCTGATCGCAACCGACGGGCTTGAGAAATTTGCTCGCGCCAAGACAACAATGCCATTCGACAGCTCCTCACGCAAAATATCATCGGGACCGGGTAAAGAATTATGCTGGTTCATAGGTCAACCCTCCTGCAGATTTTGAAGTTTCCGGTGAAGATGGCTTATACACGCCAATGACACGCCGATTTTTTCCTAAATACTGATTTGCGAAGCGGATGACATCTTCCTTTGAAACTTTTTCCAAGGAAGGGATAAAATTTTCAAACCATTCATATGAATCAAACATTTCAGAATATCCAAGCCAGTAACCCTGATTGGTAATATTATCGCAACCATAGGCGAAAAGTGCTCGCGCCTGTTTTGCTGCTCTCTGCAACTCACTCTCTTGAATATCCCCGTCTTTGATTCTCTGTATTTCTGAATCAATCACACCCAATGCTTCTTCAATGGCATGATCTGGATTCATGATCACGGAAATCGTAAAAAGAAATGGATCGATGGATGCAATATAATCCCCGCTGAAGGCTACGGCGATCTGACTTTCCACAAGAGATCGATAGAGGCGGCTGGTTTTATTCGGAATACTGCCTCCCCCAAACATATTTAAGCTGTGTGGTCCGGTCAGAATACTATCTAAAATGATCAGCGAGAAGAAATCTTTGTTGCTTCCCTGAGGAGCTCTCCAGACGATATTCAGATACGTCACATCCCCCGGTCCGGAAATCTCAACACTTTTTTCTTCCTGAATCAAACCTTCCGGCTCAATCAGGCGATCAGGGATCTCCCTGGCAGGAATGTTTTGATAAACTTTATTCAAATGATCCAGCATTTGTTCTGCATCAAAATCGCCTGCCATTGCCAAAACAGCATTGTTCGGTGCATAATAGCTGCGGTAGTGTCTATACAGATCATCCTGAGAAATACGTAAAAGATCTGCTTTTTCTCCGATTACTTCTACGCCATAAGGATGGCTGGTAAAGGCCGCTTTAGCAAGTTTTTCTTCCAGTCGAAACATTGGTTCATTCTCGGAGCCTTCCCGCTCTGAAATGATTACGGTCCGTTCCGAATCCACTTCTTCCTTCAAATATAGACTGTTCTGCATCCGATCAGCTTCCAAATCAATCGGAAGCCAAATTTTATCTGCCGGCATTGTAGAAAAGAAGGCTGTCCAGTCAAAAAAAGTAAATGCATTCCAGTAACCGCCATCTCGTGAAATTTCTTTATCTAAGACCCCTGCCGGATATTTTGATGTTCCTTTAAATTGCATATGTTCCACCCAGTGCGATATTCCGGTTAATCCGGGAACCTCATTCCTGGATCCCACACGATACCAGATCCAATGGGTAATGATCGGAGCAGAGTGGATTTCTTTTAACATGACTTTCAAACCGTTATCCAAGACTGTTTTGATAAATTTTTCTGCCATGCAGTGTCTGATCTCCTGTTCAATTGAATTGGATGACAGGTTTTTCCGCTGAAGATATCACCCAAAATTTTTCATAATCCGCTTCACTAATCAATCATTTTACCTTATCCGAAGGAAAAAGGCAGTCGTCCTATTCATCGACATCACCTCGAAATATGAAATATGAAAAGATTATTTATTCTTCTTTTGTTTTTGCAGTTCGAAATTTGATAAAGCCTTATGAGAAAAAAGAGAAAGTTTGTTGTAGTGTTGTTTTTGCGCTCCGCGCAAAAACAACACTACAACAAACTTTCCTTACCATATTCCGAATTGCTTGATCATAAAAGATATCTGGCTGAGCGGTATGATATAATCATCATATCCCCCCTATGGGGATAAAGGGGCGTATGAAAATGAGTAGAAAACATAATCATGAAGAAAAACAAAACGTTATAAACCGGTTGTCCAGGGCAATCGGCCATTTAGAAGCGGTCAAGAAAATGGTAATTGAAGACAGAGATTGCAGCGATGTCCTGATTCAAATCGCTGCAGTGAGATCCTCAATTCAGCAAATCGGGAATATTATCTTAAAGGACCACATCAATACCTGCGTCGTCGATGCAATCGAGACGAGTGATCAGAAAATCTTAGAAGAATTCTCTGCCGCCATAGATCAATTTCTGAAATGAGTCGGAGCAGTTATTCGAAATATCAACTTGCCTCTCGAATAAAGAAATATCACAACAACAAATAAATCTTCTCATTTTTCTAATCACTGGAGTCGAAGGTTTTAATGACCACAAAAAAGAACATCGGTATCGTTTTCGCTTTCCTTGCAGCAATGCTGTATGCATTCAATTTTCCTTTTTCAAAAATATTGCTACAAAGGCTATCACCGACAATGATGGCTGGAATTCTTTATCTGGGTGCCGGAGCAGGGATGGTCGTTATCGGTTTTTTCAGAAAAAAGTTATCGAGGATATCAGAAGAACCACAACTGACTCAAAAAGATATACCGTTCATCATCGCAATTATTTTGCTTGATATCATCGCACCGATATTTCTGATGATCGGTATCCAGTTTTCAACTGCATCTTCCGTATCACTTCTTGTTTCTTTTGAAATCGTCGCTACGGCGCTCATCGCAAAAGCACTTTTTAGAGAATCAATTTCCAGGCAGCTTTGGTTCGCCATTGCACTGATTACCTTTTCAAGCTTAATTTTATCCTTTGATAGTATTCAGAGTTTTTCATTTTCAATTGGATCCATTCTGGTGCTTTCAGCCTGCACATGCTGGGGATTCGAGAATAACTGCACTCGCAAATTATCGAATAAAGATCCTCTGCAGATTGTTGCAATTAAAGGTGTTGGTTCAGGATTTGGTTCATTATTTTTTTCAGTCTGTCGAAATGAATTTGGAGGAAGCGTCACTGACATTCTATGGGCGCTGCTGCTTGGTTTTATTACATTTGGATTAAGTATTTTTTTCTATGTTTATGCTCAACGTTTTTTAGGAGCAGCAAAAACCAGTGCTTATTACGCAATCGCCCCGTTTTTTGGCGTAATTCTCTCTTTTCTCATTTTTCGGGATCCCCTGACCAATCGTTTCTTGATTGCATTGATCATTATGATAGCCGGTGTATTTTTTGTTACTGCTGATCAGAGGGGAAAAAGCGTTGTCTGATGGACATTTGAGAATCCTTCAGAAAAGACTGCCAACGACTCCGGTTTCCCGAAGTAATTGGCAGTCTTTTGAATCAATATCGTTTTATAAAGCTGAATTCGATCGATTTATTTTGCGATCTGTTCAACCTCAACAACCGGCAGATCCGCAGCGGGTTCTGAACCTGTGGTTTTATTCCAGAAGTAATTGAAAGCATAAAAACCGCAGGATCCATTATCTTCAATCCAGACAATAATCGGATCGTAAGCTTTCAGATCAGCAGGAATTTGATAAGTCAACGTCTGAGGAGATCCATCACCCGTATCATACGTTCCAGCTTCAATTCCGACGAAAGCCAAATTGCTCTTGGGTCCATTGTATGGTGGATTCAGATGATGTGAATGATATGGGTCATAACCGCCTATCGGTCCAAAACCTGCAAAATAACCATTGAACGACTGGTAATTAAAGGAGGATGGCGTGAAACCGCAATAAGAACCGCAGTCATGATTTCCAAAGAATGGATGAGAACCTTTAACATAGTAGCCCATCTTTACTGTAAAGCTACTGTCCGCAGGAAAATCGAGAGTATCAATAGTGACGCTTTCTCCTTTTACGACACTCTTGATCGTAAAAGACGGGAAAACGCTGAAATCACATTGTTCGTCGGGTTCGACTGTTGGAACATCTTCTGTGTTTTCAACTGCTACAGGAGCGACATTGCCAAACCAGTTGAAGGCATAAAATCCTTCAGCGCTGTCCATCCGGATAGAAACCGGAGTTACTGATTTTAAATTTTCCGGAATTGCAATCGTCCGTTCAAATGAACCACCTGCTTTGGAATTGAATGATTCAACCAGTTGTCCAAATCCGCAGGGATTGTAAGATCCCATGGTTACGTCAAAGACCAGGTTGGCAGGGAAATTCACTGCACTGACAGTGACGCTCTCACCCGGGATCACTTCTTTAATCGTAAAGGAAGGGGTTCCAGTATAAACACCGCCGCTGATCACCGGATTTGACTCCTGATCTGGAGCATGATTATGGAAGGAGCTGGGAATTTGAATTCCATCTGCATTGCTGACCAGCATCGCAATTTCTCTGGTTGATTTCAAATCCGCTGGAATCTCAATCTTTACAGAGAAGCTGCCGCCAGCCTGTGTGTTGAATTTGACGACATCGACAAAATCACCTGTGCTGTCCATATCTTTCATGCTCACGACAAATTCCGAATCAGCCGGAAAATCTCGTGTGATTAATGTGACGCTCGCACCGGGAATCACATCGGTGATTGTATAAGACGGAAAAACCTGCTCACCTTCCGCATTTACAGCAGTCATACTGATACTCAGAAGAAATACCAGTACGATAAGAAATAAAACTTGGATATTTTTGTGTTTCATCGTTGCCTCCGGCATAATTTTATAAAAAAATACGCAGTATAAAAATTCAGCTGCCTGATCTTGTTTCATCATTGTTCACCGCATTACCGCCGAACTTTCTGACTATACTACTATTTGTTGCAAGAATTAAGCCATACTGGAATCAATTTCTGTATTCGCTGGTTTCTCAATTCCGGCATTTCCCATTTTCAGCCAGCACCAGATGCCGACGATCACAAAACCGATACCCCCAATGATTCCGGTTGGAAATGGACCAATAAAAACTGAGGGTGCATTTTTTATAAAGATTAACCCGATGCTGGCAAAGCCATTTAACGCCCCATGGGCAATAGCAGCCGGAACAGGGTTATGAACATGAAATGTTAGCCATGATAAGAAGGAACCGACAAAAACGCAGAAAATGATCATCGCCAAAATACCAAAATATGGATATCCGGGATATTCTTTCCCATAATTATGACCCATGGCAATAATTGGTGCATGCCAGATTCCCCAGATGATGCCTGTGAGAAGAACAGCCATTCGCCGGCTCATGTGCGAATCCAATTTGGGAAGCAGATAGCCGCGCCATCCGATTTCTTCTCCCAAAGTTGGAAAAATATTTAGTACAGGTGCAAAAATCATACTGATCAGGCTCTGAATCAACACAGTGGTGATCAGCATCTGATTGGTTATCGTAACAGGTTGCTGCGTTTGAGCGGCTTGCATCGAATTCCGAAGCAATGTCAACTCAGGATCAAAATTTGATCGGAAAATCAGAAAATAAACCGCTGTCCCGAAAATGATCAGGAAAAATGGTCCCAGCCAGGCAATCAGATAATAGCGAAAATATTTCCTGAATCCCAGATTGAAAGGTTTCAGATGAAAGGACTCTTTTGTGAACCATTTGGTCAACAAAACGCTGAACGCCGGTATCATCATCACTCCGGTTAGAAGCATTTGGATCGCCGGATTTTCCAGTCCTCCGTTTTTCCATATAAAGAACTCTACCGTCCAGGTAAGCACAAATGTTAATAGAATAAAAATAGACATAGCTTCATGACCACTCCTCGACGACTCTGAGAATAAGAATAGATTTATCTTATCATAATTCGCAGATATGAATTCGATCCAACGACCAGTAATTTAAAATATGGGGAGAATTATTTGTTATTCCACAGTTATTTCTCGAATTGCATCAATAACATAATAAAACGAAATCCTTCCTTTATCAAAAATCGCTGGTTTCATCTGCAGCAGATATTCTGAAAATCTTAAAAATATTCCATAACGCAATATATCTACCGTCCGAAATTTGGTTTCAGATCAATTTATGCTATTTGTTGTAAAAACAACATACAAGACAAAGGATATTTTGTATAATAACATTAATTACTGTGGATTATTAAGAACAAATAAGAAAGCAAAAAAAATTTGCAGGAAGAAACTCTTACAGGAGCTATGATGGAAAATTCAATGTTTTGTTTTCAATGCCAGGAGACTGCTGGCAATAAAGGTTGTGTCAGAGCAGGAATCTGTGGTAAAAATGCTCAGGTCGCAAATTTACAGGATCTTCTCCGATATGTAACATCCGGATTATCAGAAGTTACCACTGCACTGCGCAGCGAAGGGAAAAAAGTTGATGCTAAAGT
Organism: Flexilinea sp.; assembly: GCA_026645735.1. Lineage (GTDB taxonomy): Bacteria > Chloroflexota > Anaerolineae > Anaerolineales > Anaerolineaceae > Flexilinea. The sequence continues at coordinate 12,502 of JAPKMT010000050.1, read as the reverse complement.
GAACCATCTGGTCACTACTAATTTATTCACGACCATTACAAATGCTAACTTTGATGCGGACGCAATTGTAAAAAAGATCCGGGACACATCCAACACAAAAAAGGATCTGATTGCGAAGTTATCCGATCGATCAAAGCTGTCAGAAGCAGCGCTCTGGGAGGCCGGTGAATTATCTGAAATGGAAGAAAAAGCAAAGACCATTGGCGTATTATCAACTGAAAATGAGGACATTCGCAGTCTGCGTGAGTTAATCGCCTATGGATTAAAAGGTCTTTCTGCTTATGTCAAACATGCCAATGTTCTGGGCAAAGAAAATGAAAAAATCGATGCATTCATCCAAAGTGCATTGATGAAAATACGGGACAACTCCCTTACCGTTGATGATCTGGTTGCATTAACACTCGAAACCGGAAATCAGGGCGTTGCTGGTATGGCCTTATTGGATGATGCAAACACTTCCACCTATGGAAATCCGGAAATCACAAAAGTAAATATTGGTGTTCGTAAAAACCCGGGCATTCTAATATCAGGCCATGATCTGCGTGATCTTGAAATGCTCCTGGAACAAACCAAAGATACCGGAGTAGACGTGTACACACATTCCGAGATGCTACCTGCTCAATATTATCCGGCTTTCAAAAAATACGAACATTTTGCCGGCAATTACGGAAATGCATGGTGGAAACAAAAAGAAGAATTTGAAAGCTTTAATGGCCCGATTCTGATGACTACCAACTGTATTGTTCCGCTAAAGGACAGCTACAAAGACAGGTTGTTCACAACTGGTGCTGCAGGCTATCCAGGCTGCAAGCATATTGCTGGAGAAATCGGCGAGCAAAAAGATTTTAGCGAAATCATCAACCTGGCAAAAACATGCCAGCCGCCAGTTGAAATTGAAAGTGGTGAAATCATCGGTGGTTTTGCCCATCACCAGGTCGAAGCTCTGGCTGACAAAGTGGTTGAAGCAGTCAAATCAGGCGCCATCAAGAAATTCATCGTCATGAGTGGTTGTGATGGTCGGATGAAATCACGAGAATACTATACAGATTTCGCAAAAGCACTTCCGAAAGATACGGTGATCCTCACATCCGGTTGCGCAAAATACCGCTATTTGAAACTTCCGTTGGGAGACATTCAAGGAATTCCGCGTGTGCTGGATGCAGGACAATGCAATGATTCATACTCCTGGGCAGTCATCGCTTTGAAACTGAAAGAAATCTTCCAGGCAGCCGACATTAATGATTTGCCGATTGAATTCAACGTCGCCTGGTATGAACAAAAAGCAGTGATCGTATTGCTGGCTTTATTAGCACTCGGGATTAAGAACATCCATCTGGGACCGACACTTCCGGCATTTCTTTCTCCAAACGTTGTCAATGTGCTGGTCAGCGCATTTGGCATCAGTGGTATATCCACTGTAGAAGAAGATGTAAAGATACTTTGCGGGTAATATTGCGATAGATCGATCATCAGTTTGAAATAGAGAGCCATTTTTTCACCTGTTCCGGTAAATAAATGGCTTTTTTTTTTATTGCTGTTTCATATAGTAGAAAATTCGAGACAGGATTGTTTGTTGCTGCTTTTGTGAAGAAAAGCTCAGATATCAGCAATTCGAAATTTGGAAAAGCCCTTTGAGAAAAAAAATGAAAACTTGTTGTTGTGTTGTTTTTGCGCTCCGCGCAAAAACAACACAACAACAAATCATCCTTCTCATAATTCGAATCGCTGCTCAGATATTACAATTTTCCCTTTTGTGATGGATATATGTAACGCGTGAACTTGCAAAAAAAAATGATTATGCTAATATAAAGATAAGCAAGGGGTTCTCCAGGAGGGGGCGTTGCGAGAACTATAAGCAGCCTTTTCCAATAAAAAAGACTGCAAGGAAAGAATAATCAGCCATCTTAAAGATGGCTGATTTCTGTATTCAAGCATTATTTGCGCCAAAAGCCGCTGCGGTTGACAGGATTAAAATCATCAGACGTGATGAACGCATTCTTGTCAATATTGTTGACAATTTTTTCCACATCTTTCACATGTTTACGCTTGATATTGGCTTGCAGCATACAAACATCTCCGTCTTTCCCTTTCCCGCAAAGTTCCGTCACACCGTAACCGGCATCGCGTAAAGCCGATGCGATTTCCGTTCCGGATTCACGGGAAATGATACTGATCTTCTTGTATCCGACAGCCAGTCTTTCTTCAATAGTCATGCCGATAATATTACCGGATGCAAAGCCCAGTGAATATCCCAAAATCGTTATCAAATTGTTTTCACCGCTCAATACTCTGCTGATTGCCAGGATAAAAAGTGTGGCTTGCGTAGCACCCAGCAGCCATACAAGGACTTTCTTACCGCGAACCACAAACAGAACACGCAATGTGTCCATCGAAGTATCCAGCACTCGTAAAACAAAAATTAATAATCCACCTAATAGAATCTCTTTCGTAAACAGCATCTCCATGATGCCTCCTTCTTTAATAAAAAAACGGTCGATAATGTATTTTGACTATCGACCGAGATGTTATCGACAGTTCCTGTTACTGCTCTTCGATGGCTGGAATATACATATTCCTCACATAATCACTGACCATTCTGCGAGTGCAAAATTGCGGTGACAGTGTTCGAATCGCATTTTTAACCTTCATCATCCAACCAGTCGGAATATTGGAATCATTCCGGTTGGAATAGTACAATGGGACAATTCTTTCTTCCAGAATCTCATAAAGGCTCAGTGCATCTTCGGTATCCTGTTTTTCAGTCGAATCATATTGCTTTTCCGAACCGATTGACCAGCCATTCTTTCCGTTATATCCTTCATGCCACCAACCATCCAAAATGGAGAAATTCAATCCGCCATTCATCGCCGATTTCATGCCGGAAGTACCGGATGCTTCATTCGGTCTGCGCGGAGTGTTCAACCAGACATCGACTCCTTGAACCAGATATCGCGCAATTTCCATGTTATAGTCTTCAATAAAAACCAGCCTGCCGCCAGATCGATGATCTTTAATTGCCCGATAAAGCTGCTGAACGATCAGTTTTCCCGGTTCATCGGCCGGATGTGCTTTGCCGGAAAATAGAATTTGAATAGGAGTATCCACATTATTGATCAAACTCAGCAATCGCTCATAATCATGCAGGATCAGATATCCGCGTTTATATGTCGGAAATCGACGTGCAAATCCGATCGTCAATGCATCTGAGTCCAGTAAAACACCTGCTGCCAGCGTCTGAACAGGATGGACTGTGCCTGAAAGCCATTGTGCACGAGCGCGGTCATTGATAAATCGAGCCATTTTTCGTTTTTGATGGCGTTTTACTGCCCAGATTTCAGCATCCGGGATGGATTCAATTTTTTCCCATATTTCCGGATCATCCGGGTTTTCCCGCCATTCTTTTCCCAAATATTGGTCAAACAGAATACCCATCCTTCTGGAAAGCCAACTGAAAGAATGAACACCGTTTGTGATATGGGAAATCGGTACATCTGCGACTTTTCGATCTGGCCAAAGGAAGTGCCACATTTCGCGGGAAACCATTCCATGCAGCTCGGAAACTGCATTGCAATGGTCCGAAAGCCGCAGTGCTAAAATTGGCATGGTGAACTGATCACCATAACTGCTTTCTTCTTTGGCCAGATTAATGAATTGATCATGGGTCAATCCAAGTTCCGGCCAGATTTGGTGGAAGTACTTTTCTACAAGCCAAACAGGAAATCGGTCATTTCCTGCTGGCACCGGTGTATGCGTAGTAAATACATTGCCTTTACGGACGATTTCAGCAGCTTCATCAAATGTCTTTCCCTGTTGGACCAGTTCCAAACAGCGTTCTATGGAAAGAAATGCAGAATGCCCTTCGTTCATGTGCCATACTGCCGGATTGTATCCCAGCAATCTCATGAGACGCACACCCCCAACTCCAAGCAGAACTTCCTGAGAAATCCGGGTCTCCAGATCAGAGGTATACAGTTTCGCTGTTAATTGCTGATCATATGGCGAGTTTTCACTGACGGTTGTATCTAATAGATACAGTGGAATACGGCCAACATTAATTTGCCAGACACGGGCTTTGATTTCTCTTCCAGGAAGCTGGACGGAAATCAGCACATCCTTGCCCTTATCGTCCTGCAAAGGAATCATCGGCAGTTTTTTATAATCGAGATAAAAATTGGATGTTTCCTGCCAGCCGTCTTCAGTTATTTTTTGCACAAAATAGCCTTGATTATAGATAAATCCGATAGCAGCCAGAGGCAGCCCCATATCACTGGATTCTTTGAGATGATCTCCGGCAAGAATACCTAATCCTCCAGCATAAGCAGGGATTGATTCATGCAATCCGAATTCAAATGATAAATATGTAATGGTCTTATTTTTAATCTCCGGATACTTCTGCACAAACCAGGTCTCTTTCTTATTCATGTAAGCATCAAATGCCTCAACGGTCTGGTCAAAAAGCGTCAAATATTGTTTGTCATTCGCCACCTGGTTGAGCATGGAACGGGATACTTGCTGCAAAAAAGCAACCGGATTATGAGATACAGAATCCCAAAGAACTGGATTGATCTTCGAAAACACAGCGATTGCCTCAGGGTTCCAGGACCACCAAAGATTGTATGCGATATCATTTAACCGTTCAATTCTCTCTGGAAGATAGTTCGCCTTTGGAACTGCACAAGTTATATTTTTTGAAATCATAAAACTCCCCACTAAAAATTTGCTTTCTTTTCAATTGCTCTGAAAAGAATTTCACCTTTTCAAGAAACCGGTCTATAATGGAACACCTTTCTTCAGATCGTTTCTTCTCATTTTTATGTTACCTGCAGTATTCCGCTGGCAAAAACGATAAAATTGCGCCTTCACCAATTTTGAATACCGTCAATTTTATAATCATACACGATTTTTTTTCAAATAATTACCAAGACAGCAATTCCAATTATGGAAAGGAATAATTGGAATTGCTGTGATCAAGACTGAAAAAAATCTGCAATCAAAACGGATGGAATGCTCTACTGGAGATCTCCCAAATTTGCTTCTTAATATAGGGGGAAAAATCAGGCCTGTCGTAATTAATGAATAAATCACAGAACGGGAATCGTCTAACCGTCATGAAAGGGAGAAACTTATGATCGCCAGACTGAACATCCAGCAGAATGAATTTACGGATGAATTTGCCAAAGTATGGATTCTTGTCAGATCCTAGATAGTCCTTTTACGATCATAAATTGTGATGAGAATCCAGAAAAAGCTGAGGCCAAGAACGATCACTAAAACAAAACGGAAAATTTGAAGAATTGCATCAAAGCGACTGATTTCTTCGCTTGAAAACGGCAAAATTATTGGCTTTACAGTCTCCGCGTTTATTTTTTCTTCCTGATTTTCTGCTGCAAGGTCCGAAATCACATTTAACTGTTCCTCTTTATGATCATCCGGAAGAACGCGAGATGAAACCATTAAAAATTCATTTTTGGGGCTTCCACCTTTAAAACCATGAGATGGTTTTCTGATTTCAAGAGAATCAGTCTGCGTTTCAGATCCACGCTGTATTTCCTGATCGATTTCAGTCAATCCAGTGACGCTTTCTGTTTGTTTTACATTTTCAATAGTAGAAGATTGCTCCAGAATCAGCGGGTCGATGGATTTCATGGAATATTCGACCGGTACAGCTGCCGGTGATTGTATTTTTGCGAAAGGGATAATAAAAGTTAAAACCAAACCCAGCGCACAAATAACAGCAGCAATTCGAAAAGCAGGGAAAAAGCGCTCCAGGATGCCGGGCTTTCTGGCTTCTGAGGCCATAATTCTGGTCAAAACATAGCTGCGAGGCGGTTTTTCTTCAGGTATAGATTTGACCAGTCGCTTAATTTGAGCAAAATCCGATATTGTCTGAGTCAACTCAGGACTATGAGACAAGTGCTCAGCAAAGTCAGCCAGTTCATTTGCATCCAGCTCCTGATCCAAATAATTGCTGGCCCATTCTAATTCCCTGTTTTGAATAATCTTATTCATCTACGATAAATCCTTATTATCGGTACGAATCTGAGTACGATAAAGTTCCCCTTTGGCTTCCAAACAGGCACGCATTCGTAACCGCGCCCGAAGCAGTCTGCTTTTTATCGTTCCTAACGGTTTACTGATCATATCAGCAGCATCCTGATAGTTGAATTCTTGAACATCGATTAACAGCAACACTAAACGATATTCATCAGGCAATGATCTCATACAATCCGCCACAGCCGCCATCGTGTCTTTTTTTAATGTAACTTCATCCGGCTGTAAGTTGGGATCTGTCAACCAGATAGCATCTTCATTTTCCTCGTTTTCCTCAGAAACAGGTTCAAGCGGTGTTGATGGATGACGACGTAATCTACGAATTTCATCATAACAGGCGTTGATCGTGATCCGTAATATCCACGGTTTGAACGAGTCGCCCTTAAAAGACTCCATATGCTGCCAGGCTGAAATAAAGGCAGTCTGAGCAATATCATCTGCTGCTTCACTGTCATTCATGATTCTTAAAGCGGTATTGTATACAGCGGATTGATAAATAATAACAAGCTGATTGAAAGCGTCCAGATTTCCCTGGATCGCCCGCATGATCAGTTTAGATTCATTTAGATCCATGATAATTACAATCCATATCCATCAATCTACATCAAAATCAAATCTGTCGAAGAATAAACCGGATCCGCCAGAAAAATAGAATTCTCAGGCTTTCATCAGTTTTCAACGGTAGTTAATGCGCCCCAATTGACACCACTGCGGGCTTCGGTCAGGAGTGGAATCGACAAGGCTACAGCACTTTCCATAACGGATTTCACGATTTTTCTTGCCGCGTCCAATTCTTCAGAAGGACATTCCAGCAACAGCTCATCATGAACCTGCAACAGAATCTTTGATTTCAATCCTGCTTGAGCCAATGCTTCTGGAAGTTGAATCATGGCAATTTTTAATATATCAGCAGCAGTTCCCTGAACTGGTGCATTAATCGCTTCCCGTTCTTCGCGATCGCGAACCAGGTGATTCATCTGCCTGCCAAGATTGGGAAAATACCGCTTCCGTCCCATCATCGTCTCTACAAAGCCATCATTGGCCGCCTGCATCCGAATTCCATCCAAAAAACGTTTCACACCGGGGAAACGGGTAAAATACGCATTTACAAACTCGGCGGCGTCTTTTCGAGACAGATTGGCTGACCGGCTCAAGCCAAAAGGACTCATTCCATAAAGCAGTCCAAAATTAATCGCTTTTGCATGCCGGCGCATTTCCTTGGTAACTGACTGAATATCACAGCCGTAAATTGCCGCGGCAGTTGCGGCATGGATATCCTGGTTCTCCCGAAAAGCGTTCAACATCCCTTCATCCTGCGCCATATGAGCAACAATGCGCAGTTCTATCTGACTATAATCCACTGAAAGGAGAACCATTCCCTGATCAGCCACAAAGGCAGTGCGAACCTGACGGCCGATTTCTGTCCGGGTCGGGATATTTTGCAGGTTCGGCGCTGCAGAGGCAAGACGCCCTGTTACCGTTCCAGTCTGGTTAAAGGATGTATGGATGCGATGTGTCACGGGATTCATGCTGGAAGGCAGTGCATCAACATAGGTGCTTTTCAATTTTGATAATTCTCTGTTCTCCAGGATCAGATCAATCACCGGATGGATTCCTTGCATTTCCTCAAGGACATCTGCAGCAGTGGAAAAATGACCGGATACAGTTTTCTTTCCCTGAGATGGTTGCGGCAAACGCAGCGTTTCGAAAAGTGCACGCGATAATTGTTGGGTCGAATTGATGTTGAAACGATATCCAACTAATTGGTAAATTTCTTCTTCAATTTCGCCTAATCGGGCTGTCAGCTTTCTGGACATTCCCTTTAAAAAGGAGGAATCTAATTTAATCCCTTTATATTCCATTTCAATCAAAACCGGAATCAACGGAATTTCCAGCTCAGCCAGGATGTGTTCTGTTCCTAATTCTTTCAGTTTTCTTTTCAGGATTGGCATCAGCTGCAGAACCACTTCGGCGTCAGCTGCAGCATATGGAGCTGCTTCCTGTACGGAAACTTCAGCCATCGTTCGCTGTTCTTTGCCTTTTCCGATGAGCGATTGGATCATTGCCATTTTAATTCCCAACAACGCTTCTGCCATTGGCTTTAAACCCAAATTTTTTGAAGCCGGGTCTATTACCCAGCCGGCAATCATCGAATCAAAAACAATTCCAGAAATATCCAACCCATGATTTTTCAAAACCAGAGCATCAAATTTTATATTGTGGCCGACTTTCCCGATATTGGGATTCTGCAAAACGGGACGCAGCGCATCACACACTGTGAACAATGGTAGTTGCTGTTCACCAGTCAGATGGCCTACCGGAATATAAAAACCTTTTCCAGGCTCAACCGACAGGGATATGCCCACCAATTGGCAGCTCATAGCATCAATTCCAGTCGTTTCCGTATCCAATCCGATCAGCTCGGCGGCATTCAACTTTACGATGAGCGATTCCAGTTTCGTTTCATCATCAATAATCTGATACTGGGGCGCATAAGTTTCCACTTCACCACGGTTTTCTGATGATGCCGGAATTTCAAAGAATGATAGTTGGCGATCCTCTGTCTGGAAAGAAGGCGCAATCGTTTTCAGCCTTGGTATCAGTGTTTTGAACTCAAGTACTTTGAAAAATTCTTCCACAGCCCGAAAATTAAGTTTTTCTGTTGCTGCTTCAGTAAAATCAATGGTTAATTTCAAATCGGTGCGAATTTTTGCCAAAGTTCTGCTGAGAGAAGCATCCTCTTTGTGGTTTTCAAGTTTTGCGCGGAGAGCTTCTTTGATCAAAGAAAGATTTTCATAAATCCCGTCCAGTGATCCGTAATCTTCGAGGAGTTTGACGGCTGTTTTCGGACCAATGCCGGGGACGCCAGGATAATTATCGGAAGGATCACCCACCAGTGCCTTATAATCAACAACCAGTTCGGGTGGGATGCCCAAAAAATCTTTGACCATCGAAGGAGAATATTCGACAGAGTCAGAAAGTTTACTGCCCGCCAGTTTCACCGTAATCCGGGTGTTCACAAGCTGCAGCAAATCACGATCACCTGTGATGATTTTCACCTGGTAGCCTTGATCAGCAGCAGTAAAAGCTAAACTTCCCAGAACATCATCCGCTTCAAAGCCTTCCATCTCCAATCGGGGAATGTGAAAAGAGTCTGTCAATTCCCGCATCCGATCGATCTGGGGACGAAGGTCATCCGGCATCTTTGCGCGCGTTGCTTTATATCCCTCAAACAAATCATTGCGAAATGTTTTACCGGTATCAAAAGCGATCGCCAAATAATCCGGACGATCTTTTTCCAGCAGGCTCAGTAGAATGCTGGAGAATCCAAAAATACCTGCCGTCGGTTCCCCCTGGGATGTATGCCAGCGATCCGTACTGGTTCCTGCTGTTAAAGCATAATAGGAACGGTAAGCAATCGCATGGCCATCGATGAGTGTCAGATTCTTGTCCATTTTATTATCCTGTCAGGATCAGCGTTCCATGCTGATAACCTGGTCTTCCCAGCGATGCCAGTTGCCAAAATTCTTCAATAAAACTTTTTTTCCTTCTCCCGGGCATTCGATACCCAGTGATTCAAGATCTGCATCCACCATGATTCGTACCAGATCATGAAACTTTATTTTTGGCTCCCACTGCAGTACTTCTTTCGCCTTGGTTGGATCTGCGAGCAAGTAATCTACCTCAGTCGGTCGGAAATAACGGGTATCCAATCGGACATAATTATTCCAATCCAATCCAACATATCCAAATGCTTCATCCAAGAATTCACGAATCGTATGAGATTCTCCGGTACCCAAAACAAAATCATCCGGCTTTTCTTGTTGAAGGATCTTCCACATGGCTTCCACGAATTCAGGCGCATACCCCCAATCGCGTTTTGAATCCAGATTCCCCAGGTACAAAGTTTTCTGAAGGCCGGCAATGATCATTGCAATCGCGCGAGTAATTTTCCGAGTAACAAAAGTTTCACCTCTTCGAGGTGATTCATGATTAAACAAAATGCCATTACAGGCATACATACTGTATCCATCCCGATAATTACGGGTAATCCAATAAGCATAAAGTTTCGCTGCGGCATATGGACTTTGCGGCTCAAATGGTGTATTCTCATTTTGCGGCGGTTTTGCACTGCCGAATAATTCACTGGTTGATGCCTGATAAAAGCGTGCCTGACATCGCGTTTTGCGCATGGCTTCTAATATACGAATAGTACCCAAACCAGTCGTATCAGCAGTATACTCCGGTATATCAAAACTGACTCGAACCTGGCTTTGCGCTGCCAGATTATATATTTCATCCGGATTAACGTTATAAATGATATCCAATAAGGCTTCCGATGTCGTCATGTCGCCGTAATGGAGGAAAAATGGGATGTTTGCATCGCCAGACTGGGCGAGCGTATAAATATGATCAATTCTGCGCGTATTAAATGAGCTGGCACGCCGAATAATTCCATGCACCTCATATCCTTTATCCAGCAGCAACTCTGCCAGGTATGATCCATCTTGACCGGTTATCCCCGTAATAAGTGCTTTTTTCATTTTCTTGTCTCCGTTTTTTTATTGTATCATAGTGGCGTGATGGCGTGCGTTCCGGTGTTTTTTGCACAGCAATTCAACATATAAATCGGCTTTTTGAATGACAAAAATAAATCTAAATAATCCTCTCCATATTTCGAAATATTGCTTTTGACAGCAATAATTAGCTTTCGCTCACAGCCATGTGCCCATTGTTTATTAATCATTTTGCCTGATCCAACCTTGCGATCAGAGTGAATCCTAAGAAAATTTGAAAGGCTCAGCTAATATGCCAAGTATTAAATAGTCATCTTCTCCATGTAGCACTGTATCCCAGCGAGTGTCCCAATTCATCGTTTGCAAATTAAATATGTGGCTTCCGTTTTCTGTATTCACAACCAGATATTTTTCGTTGATCCATTTCATTATATAAGGCAAGTTGAAAATACCAAATTGATCCGTCTCCGGCAAAGACAGTAGCAGGCTTCGGACATCACCGCAATTCATATCCATCACTTGAAGTGCTATCTCTTCAATCAAATATTGGCTGGAATCCCAATTCAAGGCAATCCACGCCAGAGAACTTCCGGAAGGAGAGAAATGCAACTGATCAACCAGTGTCCCTTCTCCAAAAATCAATTCCGGATTTCGGAATTCATTTTTTATACGCTCTTGAATTTCAAAAATACTTCGATTTTCCCAGTAAGCATTGGCTGACCACTTACCATCCGGACTGAGCAGTAATCCTTGAAAAAGACTTCCCTTAGTTACCATTTCACCGCTGAGAGGATAAATTTCATAGGTAAGTCCATGCTCAGGTAAATACAATGCACTGGGCAAAGAGAAACTGGCATTAATTCGAAAAGCATTCTTTTGCAGGTTCCAACCATCAAAAATTAGTTGGAGCCCATAATTTTTCACACCTGTCTCAATTCTGATAATCGATTGAATATCCCCGCCGGATAAATCGCTGGAAAGTACTTCATAAACATAACCTGTACAATCCGATTTTTCATCACAGGGATCTGACAGACTGATTGGTACGGGAGAGACATCATAAACCCAATAGAAACGATCACCCAACGGTGAGGGGAAACCAGTCTGCAACGTATAATTTGCCAAAGGTGAAGAAATGAAGTGTTGATCGCCTTCCAAATTTATCAGCATCAAACCTTCCGGCAGAGGAGACTTTTGCAGAAAGAACAAAAAATGGGAGTCCGTTAAAAATTCTTTAGCCAGGTGTGGAATGGACGGTTTATACGGAATTTGAACTTCAACCGGATCTAAGCCATAAACCATATTGTAGAAAAAAATGGTTCCATCCAAACGCATTAATACAAGCGAAGCTCCATCGTCATCGAGTAGCTGAATTTTCTCTGCAAGGGTTCGCGGCATGTTTCGAATACGTTCTGTAGAATCAAAACGAATAAAAGAAGAAAATCCTATTAGAGAAAAAATAATAAGAATTAATTTACTCAGTTTTTTCATCGGATACCCCTTCCCGGTTCTATACCCATTTTGTCATTTTTTTACGACAGTATAAACAGCATATTTTTACACATTTCGAATAGGATGTTTTGTAATTAATCATACGCAATTTTTACCAAAGAATCAGTAATTCGAAATTTGGGGAAGCCTTTTGAATTAAAAGAGGAAATTTATTGTTGTGTTGTTTTTGCGCGGAGCGCAAAAACAACACAACAATAAATAATACCTCTAATTATTCGAATTGCTGACAAAGAATCGGATTAAATGTGGTTGTGATTTAAAAACAATCATATCAAAATGAAGCATATTACAGAGGATATAAAAATTCGATCCTGTTCATAGCATTGTCTTTTCGGGGGAAGATTTCATCGCAATCAGAGGCCATCTTTTTATCAGCAATTCCTACGAAAATTGAATTCAATTTTTATTATCGGATGTGTAAT
>JAPKMT010000004.1 GCA_026645735.1 Flexilinea sp. | reverse complement strand
GTCCATTTCATAGCTCCTAATGATAATTAGGACATTTCTATTTTGCTACTATAGGACATTATCATGTTGCTCTTACAAAAAACCTCATTTTTTATCCATTTATAGATTCTTATGATATAATTCTTGCCGCAAGGATAGGAGAGATCGCATAGCTGGTCTAGTGCGCGCGCTTGGAGAGCGCGTATATCGAAAGGTATCGTGGGTTCGAATCCCACTCTCTCCGCAAAAAAAAAACACCACATTTTGTGGTGTTTTTTTTTGACTTGAATCAATCAACAGGCATTTCTTCCTGTGATCATCAGATTGCGAACGTTTAGTGTTCCAGCATTTCCCGGACTTTTTCAGCAACGACATCAGCGAGTTTGGCATGGTCTTCATGGCTGTAATGAAGACCGTCCAGCGTGTTTAGAGAAAAGTTCAAATCGGCACAATCGATAAAACCGCATCCGTGGCGTGTGGCGAGATCTTTGTATAATGCTCCAAATTCACAACTCTTTTCATAAGCCAGCGGACCGAAACTGAAGCCAAAAAGATTATTATAAATGTTTGGACTGACTGGATGGGGAGCGATGACGAGTATTTGGGGTTCAGGGTAATTGTAGTAGCGATTTTTTGCTGCCATCACTAATTTTTCAACTCCAAAAGCAATCATTCCGGCTGTAAGATTAAACATGTGTTTTAATTCGTTGACGCCAAGTTTGATGATCACAAGATCCAGCGGCGCATGCGCATCCAACGCCACCTCAAGACTTGCGATACCCAGACGATGTGGAAAATATGGATCCTGATTCATGACTGTGCGGGCATTCAATGCATCTTCAATAATGCGATAATCACTGCCCAAAATATTCTGTACTCTTCCCGGCCATCTCACATCAAACGTCATTCTTTGTCCAGAACCGAGCGCTGGGTCAAAAGTCGTAACGTCATAGCCCCATGTGTTGGAATCACCAAAACATAGTATGTTTTTCATTTTTTTCGCCTTTCATGAAAATATATTTTCAAGATGAGTGTGTTTTCTTTATTGTTATCCCATATTTTAACAAACAATCAAACATACTGCAAGAAAATAATCAGAAACGATCAGGATTTATTGAGAAATTTCAAGAAATAAAAAATAAAATAATCAAGTATGAAAAATTTAATCAAAAAAAATCAATATCAAGCATTTTTTATTGACACAACCTGGCCAAAGGATTAGAATAACGAAAATAAAAGGATTTCTAAAAAGGATCAGGCATGCTTTTAGCTGAAAGACAGGAAAGAATCATCCGTTTGGTAAAAGCCAACGGCTTTATGTCCGTTTTGGATCTTTGTGATCAACTGGGAGCGTCCAGCGCGACGATAAGAAGAGACATTAACACGCTTTCCGATAATGGTTTGCTGTTAAAAACGCACGGCGGTGCAATGGATGCGATGCGGGGAGCGCTGATGGATTTACCCGTAAATTTGCGCCGATCAATGAATACCGACGAAAAAGTTCGAATTGCGGCAGAAGCAGTCTTACGCATTAAAGAAGGTGACTCCATTTTTCTGGATTCAGGAACAACAACCTTTGAAATCGCCAGAAAACTCCAGACTTTTTCACGATTAACCGTCTTGACGCATGATTTATCTGTTGCGCTGGATATATCACGGAATACTTCCAATAATGTTGTCGTGATGGGAGGCGGATTAAAAGCGGATACGATCACATGTTCAGGTATATTTACGGAGAGAATGATCAGAGATATTCATGTTAACAAAGCATTCATAGCCGTCGATGCTGTCAGTGTCATACATGGTTGTATGTGTTTTGCGGTTGACGAGGTTGCGATCAAACGGCAGATGATGAACAATGCGATGGAAAGCATTCTGGTTTGCGATCATACCAAATTTGAAAACATGGCATTTGTCAACATCTGCCAGGTAAAAGATTTTAATCTGATCATTACAGATTCCGGACTTGATGAAAAATTTCGGCGCGAAATCCTGGAAGTGAACCCGAATTTAATGTGTATTTAACGATATCAGGAATCAAATTACGAATTAACGATTTGATCCCTGATCATTTTTTTCTTCCATGATTTTTTTTGAATGATTAAGAGCTTTCGCTAATCCACCTTCACGAACGCCGGGAACAATCAGGCTGACGTTCCTTTTCACTTCTTCCAGCGCGTTTTCAGGAGCATAAGAGAATCCAGCCAGTTTCAACATCGGCAAGTCGGTCATACCATCCCCGGCCGCATGAAAATCTGATAAAGGTATATTACAAAAATCAGCAAGCCTTCTGATTGCTCCTGCCTTTCCAGCGCCTTTTGGAACAATATCTACAAAATTCCTGCTCGAAAAAGCAAAAATAGCGATATTTTCAGAGAAGAAAGACTGGCATGCTGAAAGATTTTCAGTGCTGTCGCTGCACATCACAATTTTCAAAATGTTACCGTGGATACTCGCAATTTCTTCAATCGGTCCTTCGTTTTCAACTGCGATCCCTCGTAAATTCAGCCGTTGGTTACGGCGAACGATGTAAATATGATCATCACAAAGGACCTGGATGCTGATATCCGGATATTTCTCATAAACCATCCGAATGGACGCCAGAATTTCATCATTGACAAACGGCTGCATCCAGAGAAATTGATCTTTTTTGAAATCGAATAAAGCGGCGCCTCCATATAAAATACAAGGCAGATTTGTGTCCAATTCCCGAGCGATCGATTGCGTGGCTATGATGGATCTTCCAGTACAAAGCGAAAAGTATCCTCCGGCTGACTGAAAATCCTGCACTGCTTGCCGTATGATCTGAGGCAGCGATATATCTCTTGTAATGATGGTTCCATCAACATCTGAAAGAAAGACAATATGTTTCACAAATTTACCTGAGTTTTATAATGGAATTCGTGTCAGCGGATCGGCGGATTGCGTTAACTGTTCTGATCACTTCAACACTTTGATCCAATGTAACGACATCCGGCTGAACACCACGGTCTACACAGTCCAGAAAATATGCAAGCTGTTTTGTGTACGCATCGTATTGGTCAACGTTGATGATTTCTGGCGTTTTCCCATCTCGGAAGATTTTCAAGACAGCGATGGCACCATTTCTTTGATTAATGTCATATCCGGCGCTGTAAATATACTCAGCAGTTGCTTTACTCCCCATGATTTTTGCTGTCATGGTGAACGGATAGCCAGATTTCATCGTAAAGGAAGTTTCTGCAACTCCTTTTGCACCGTTTGAATAAATTAATGAAGCGAAAACATTGTTATAGCAGTCGGTATCACTTTTCGTTGCAATAGTGTATACACTCTCAGCAGGCCCAAAAAGATAGTTCATAAAATCAATGTCATGGACCAGCATATCATACATGGCACCGCCACCTGTTTCGGGATCAAAGAGCCAGTCATTACCCCATTTCTGAACCTCGGAACATCGCGAGAAATAACTCATGTAGATATCACCGAATTCTCCGTTTTTCATCATCTCTTTCAATTCACGATATCCTGTCCAAAACCGGACCACTTGAGCGGTCATGTAGATGATTCCAGTTTTTTGGACAACAGAACGGATCCGTTCTGCTTTTTCCACAGTCATTTCAAGCGGTTTTTCACACAGTGTTGCTTTCCCGTATTCAGCACAAAGACTGACATAGTCCGAATGAATGTAGGTTGGCAGTGAAAGAATACAGACATCAATTTCAGGTACATTGTCCAGCATCTCTTTTGCGTCGGTAAAGTAAGGGCAATTTACTTTTTGGGCGGCAATTTGTGCTTTTTCGCCGATAATATCCGTGATGGCTGCACATCTTGCGTTCGGTAAATTATTAATGGCTGCAATATGGCTTTTTGAAATCATCCCGGCACCAACAATAGCGACAGCATATGTTTTCATGATCAATTCTCCTTCAAGAAGACTGAATAATTAAAACCCCCTCTCGCAAGAGGGGGGATGCATTCTATGGTTACATCAGCGAATGGAGTGCACTTTATCCATAAATTCTTTTACACGATCAAGATCTGTGTGGTTCTCAAAAATCCCGTCTTTTTTAAATGTAGTACCCACAACCGCTCCATCGGCGATCGAAAGGATTTTTTCGATCGTGGTGACTTTGCAGCCAGTATTCGCAAATACTGCAGTTCCAGGAATGGCTTCTTTGACACTCGCAAGGACGTTCGTATCTGTTGACGCTCCCGCTGTAATACCAGAAACACAGATGACATCTGGACGGTTGTTGAATACGGTTGTTTTAGCGATTTCTACGATATTCCGGTCAGCAAGATATTTTGCAGCTTCCGGAACAATATTGAAAAACATTTTCAAGTCTTTCAGTCCCAATCGCATTTTGTGCCGGATAATTTCTCCTGTGTTGGTGTCCCAGAGCCCAAAATCACTGGCATATACACCACTCATAATCTCCCGGATAAAAAGTGCCCCGGTAGCTGCTGACAGGTCAATCGATGCAAAAGGATCCCAAAGCACATTTACGCCGAAAGGAATTTTTATTTCACTTTTAATTTCACCGATAATCCGTGCCATTGCAGCCGTTGTCTCGGGTTTTACTTTACGCAAATAGGGAAGGCTGAATTCATTTGAAAACATCACGGCATCAACGCCGCCTTCCTGTAAAGCAAGAAACTCGGTTCGAGCCATATCGACTACTTTTTCCATACCCCCATCTGCATCGTAGTACGGATCTCCAGGCAAAGCACGGAAATGACACATCGCAACAATAGGTTTTTGGGTTTTAAAGAGCTGCTGAATCCATTGCATAGTTGACAAATCCTCTTATAACAAATAATTGAAAAATCTCACGAAATGTTGTTTTTAAACGATAAGAAAATCACGTTTTTGATGTTTTGCACTTCTGATCATTTTATTTACAAGGAATGATCAAACATTCATATTAAAGTTGAGTTTATCATTAAACAAGGCTTGTGTCAAAGCAAAGATAGTAATAATCAATCAATATTATCCAAAAGTTTGTAATATCTAATCAAAATTAACCGAAAAGTTAAAAAAGTTACTTTTCCTTATAAAAATAAAAATCACAATGTTTCAAATTTTTGAAAATATGATCAAAAAATCTTGACGACATCGAAAAAACGATTTATGATAAAAACATCACAAAAAATTCATACAGCCTGTATGAACGAAAAAGATGGGCAGTACACATGCTGTCAGATCTTAACATAACGATAAAAGGAGAAAATGATATGAAGAAGTCTATATTATTTACCATTGC
The DNA here is from genome assembly GCA_026645735.1 of Flexilinea sp. Lineage (GTDB taxonomy): Bacteria > Chloroflexota > Anaerolineae > Anaerolineales > Anaerolineaceae > Flexilinea. The sequence goes on along the minus strand of JAPKMT010000004.1, from coordinate 111,011 downwards.
TGTATTGTTGATTCTCAGTGTATTCAGCAGCGCAGCAGCCGAAGGCGAACTAAGAGAAATTACTTATGTTCTGCCGCGAACCGCCGAAGTTCTTGAAGATACTCCTTTCTGGGTTGCTCAGAATCTCGGTTATCTTGCAGAAGAAGGTCTGACATTAAAAATGGAACAGGCGTTTGGCACCACCGACCTGAAAATGGTGGCAACCGGACAGGCTGATTTTGCTGCTCCCGGACCATCCTTCACATTGGCTGGAATAGAAGAAGGACTGCCCATTAAGGTCGTATCCGCTTACGATGCAATCAATATTTGGGGTATGTGCGTTTTGAATAACAGCAAGGTCCAGACCTGGGAAGATATGAAAGGCGCAGTTGAGAAATACGGCAAGAAATTGACCGTTGCACTGGGCGATGCTTCCTGGGAAATGCTTGTCACACCGACACTGGTAGCTGCTGGCGTCGATCCTGTGAAGGATATTGAATGGGTTGTTGCTGGTGAAAATCGCTACATCCAGGTTGCTGAAGGAAAACTGGATATGCTGTTCACATGGCCTGGCGAAGCCTGGCAGTTGATCGGACAAGGCTATGATTTCAAATATATCGATGGTGATGATGTATTGAAGACCAACTCCAACTCCATCATTTCCAATCTCAACCTGATTGAAAATGAACCGGAAGTGGTTCAGGGTTTTGTTACTGCATTAGCGAAAAGTATCTATTTCGTGAAATATAATCCTGAAGCTGCAGCCGCCGTTTCCTGCAATCAGTGGCCGAATATCGATGTTACCTGGAAAGCTGCTTTATATGTCCAGCAAGGACGTGCCTATCAAATGTTCGGTGCTCCGGGCGGCGCGGATGAACAAAAACTTCTGGATAACATTGGATTCAGCTGGGAAGATAAATGGCTGCTGAATGTGAAAGTTGCCAAGGAATCTGGTGTGATTAAGACTGATTTGACACCTGACCAAATCTTCACAAACGAATTCTTTGATAATACCTGGGATCGTGCTAAAGTTGAAGCTGATGCTGATTCCTATGACGTCGCTTCTGCAAAAGCCAGATACAAAGCAGAGTAAGGATTTCAATCCGATTGGTAATTCCCGGGAGATATTGTCTCCCGGGAATTTAAATTAATGGCAAGCTTTACGAATGAAAAAAAATTTCTTAGTCTTATTCATAGTTCCATTGTTTTTTGTTTTCTGGTCGGTAAAGGCCGAACGTACACCAACACAAGAATCGGCCGATGTGATTACTGCGCTGGTTGATGGCAAACCGATCTATTTAAGCCAGGTTGAAGCTCAAATGACCACCCTTGATATGATGTATTTAAATTTAAGCGGCAGTTTGAGCGAAGCAGAAATTGCAGAAAAAAAGTCAAAAGCAAAAAACGAGATTTTAGATAAGCTTATAGAGGAGCAAGTCGTTCAAAATAAACTGGTTTCTCTGGGTTTTACAGTAACCGAAGCGATCAAAGCTCAAGCTGAGGAAAGCTATCAGTCGACCATAAGGTCTGTTGAAGATTATGTAAAAAATTCTTATCCGGACATCAGCGAAGCTGATCTGGAGGAAACAGCGCAGTGGATTCTTAAGAATCAAGGTTTGTCAAAGGAATCCATCGTGGAAAACGGAATCCGGAAGGCCCTGTTGGATGCATACAAGAATCAGATTGAAGATGAAATTAATCGAGTTGATGAATCTGCTGTAAAGGCATATTACAATTCGTTATATTCCGAACAAAAAATTTCTTTTACCAAAGATATCAATCTTTTTGAACAAGTACTTCTTTCAGGGGAACCGGCAATTTTTCGTCCCGTTGAAACAAGAATCATAAAACAACTCTCTATACAATTTGATGATGAGGTTATTGGTTTATTAAATCAGCTCAATGCGTATGGATCAGAGGAAGAAGCTGAAAAAATGCGGGGTGATCAGTATAACCGGATCTCCGCTACAGTCAACAACATCATGGATCGATTAAAATCCGGCGAATCTTTTGATGCGCTGATGGGTGAGTTTTCTGAGGATAGCAGCGATACGGTAAATTATGTTTCAGAACGTTCCACTCGCTTTTCTGAGGATTATAAAACAGCAGCGATGTCAATCGGATCCACGGGCCAGTATTCCGAACCAATCAAGACGGCGTATGGCTACCTGATATTGTGTTGGGAAGCAACGATTGAAGCAGCGGATCCGGTGGCGTTTGAGACAGTTCAAACAGAACTGGAAAGTATTTTAATAGCATCAAAACGCAGTGCTGCCATGACAGATCAGAGAGAGCAATGGATGAACGAAGCGAATATCGAAATTTTTGCCGACAAGCTAAAATAGAGGTAGATGATGGAACTTTTTGCTGTTCTGTTTGATTTTGACGGTACACTTTTTTTTGGCACGCCTGAGATTAATTACTATGTGATTAATAAAGCATTGGCGGAGATGGGGCTCGCATCGATATCCCCTGAAATTGCCAATTCGACTGTCGGTGACAAGCTGATCGATCTCTGTAAGAAACTTTTAAAGACGGAGGATGATGCAATTGCTCAGAATTTTATGCAGCGATTGGTACGCTATACACCGGAGGCCGTTGAAAAAATTGCAAAAATTGAACCGGATTGCATTCAGATGCTTCAAACTGTCAGCCACCATGCGCCGCTTGCAATTTGTTCCAATGCAGAAAAAAATTACCTGGATTTATTGCTTGAAAAATTTAACATCAGTCATTATTTTCAACACGTATGGCACAGAAAAAATGGATTCGATAAAAAAAATGCCATTGCAGAATTGAAAACCCTTTTGAATATCAAAAAAGCGATCATGGTTGGAGATCGGGCAGAGGATGTTGCAGCAGGAAAAGCAAACCAGTGCGTCACCGTCGCAATTCAAAATGATTTTGGAGCAAGAGATGCCATCGGAGCTGACTTTAATGTCCGGAATCATCTCGAAATGGAATCGATAATTTTACACATCTTGCAGGAGAATAGGTGAGAATATGAACACAAAAGAAATTTTACGCGAATTTATGCTGACGCCGGCACCGAGCGGATATGAACAAGAAATGGCGTATCTGCTGAAAGACTACTTATCAAAATATTGTGATGAAGTGCGAATCGATCGGATTGGAAATTGTATTGGAAAAATTAACGGAACCAACCCCGATTTACCAAAAGCAATGGTTTTTGGACATATGGATCAGCTTGGATTTATTGTCCGAAAAATTGAAAAAGATGGTTATATACAGGTTGACCGGCTGGGCGGTATTCCGGAAAAGGTTCTTCCGGGACTGAACCTGTTAATTCGGAGCGAAGACGGTCAATGGCATCCAGGAATATTTGGACCGAAAGCCCACCATGCAACACCCGCTGAGGAAAAGTACAAAGTGGATCTTGTCACCTCATTATTTATCGATATTGGAGCAAAAACGAGTGACGAGGTAAGAAAACTGGGCATCGAAATTGGCTGTCCTGCCATTTATAAACCCTCATTTACTGAATTTACGCAATCTGTGGTTTCTGGAACGGCGGTCGACAATCGTGGCGCTTGTGCCTGTTTAGTAAATATTGCAGCATTGCTGAAAGATCAACAGCCCCAATGTGATGTCTACCTGGTTGGAACGGTATGGGAAGAATTTAATCTTCGCGGTGCCATGATGGCAGCCCGTACCATCCACCCTGATATTGCAATCTCGCTGGATGTCAGTCTGGCAGGGGATACAAATGATCTGAGCAGCAAATTTGATGACGCATTGGGGAAAGGAGCCTGTGTTCAGCTTTACAGTTTTCATGGGCGGGGTACTCTGAATGGGACTTTACCGCATGAACCTTTATATAAGCTTTCCAAAGAATGTGCGAAAAAAGCTGGCAAGAATCTTCAGCGTTTTGCTGCACTTGGTATTTTAACAGACGCTTCCTATATTCAATTGGAAGGAACTGGTGTTGCCTGTCTTGAAATGGGTTTTCCGGCCCGATATACTCACACACCTGTTGAAGTATGTGATATCAATGACCTTGATGATCTGGCTTTGATTTGCGCTGCGATGATGTGCCACATTGATGAAAATTTTCAGATCAACCGGTACTAAATCAGACAAAGAAAAACACAGGTGGTCTACTAGAGAATTTTTCACATGCCTTTTGCTGATCGCTGATTTCTTTGGAAAATCCTTCTTTGGTGCTGATTATTCTTTTTAATTCTAACTTTTTGGATGGTAGCTTATGAGCAAACAATATTTTTTAGGGATCGATATAGGCACTTATGAAAGTAAAGGCGCACTGGTTGATGAGCAGGCGCAAATCGTTGCATCTCATTCATGCCCGCATTCCATGGAATCACCAAAACCCGGTTATGCGGAACATGACGCTGAAAAGACATGGTGGGCAGATTTTTGTGAGATTTCAAAAGTAATCATTGAAAAATCAGGTGTTTCATCCAGGGACATTATCAGCGTAGGATGTAGCACGATTGCACCATGCTGCCTTCCTGTGGATAAGGATTTGAATCCGCTTCGAAAAGCAATTCTGTATGGGATTGATGTTCGTGCGGTGGATGAGATTTCCTATCTTGAAAACCTTTATGGAAAACATCAGATTTTTGAAAGATATGGAACTCCGCTTACCTCACAATCCGCTGCTGCAAAAATCCTCTGGATTAAGAACCATGAGCCGGAAATCTTTGCCCGGACCGACAAATTTATCACGGGAAGCACGTATCTGGTTGCTAAACTCACCGGAAAATTTACGATTGACCATTATACTGCTGCAACCTGGGTCCCGATTTATAACGTCGAAACGAAAGACTGGGAAAGTGATTTATCTTTGTTTTGCAGACGTGATCAGTTGGCGGATTGCAAATGGTCACATGAGATTGCCGGTGAGGTCACTGAGAAAGCTTCCCGTGAAACCGGACTTGCTGCAGGTACTCCGGTGACGGTTGGAACAGCCGATGCATCTGCCGAAGCTTTCAGCGTCGGAGTTTTAGATCCGGGCGATATGATGCTGATGTTTGGATCCTCAATTTTCATGATTCATGTCGTTGATAAATTCACAAAAGATGAACGACTTTGGGCGGGACCGTATCTCTTCCCGGACACGTATGCTGTCGCAGCAGGCATGAGTTGTGCCGGGACCTTAACCAGGTGGTTTCGAGACAATTTTGCCAAAGATATTGTTGCAGAAGCCGATGCAACGGGGGAGAACGCTTATGCCATGATGGCAGCATCGGCTCACGACATACCGGCCGGATCAGAAGGTTTAGTCGTTTTACCGTATTTTTCTGGGGAACGAACCCCGATCAATGATCCGCTTGCCAAAGGTTTGATTTTCGGGTTAAACCTGCATCATACTCGTGAACATGTCTACAACGCTTGTCTGGAAGGTGTTGGTTATGGCATTAATCAGCATTTTGAAATCTTTGATGAACGCCATATGGCTACAAAGAAAATCATGGCTGTAGGTGGTGGGACGAAGAATGAAAAATGGCTCCAATCCGTTGCAAATATCAGCGCCAAGACGATTCACACTGCCGTGATTGAGATGGGAGCAGCGTATGGCGATGCATTGCTATCCGCTCTTGGAATCGGTTTTTATCGGAATACGGAAGAGCTGACAAAGAAAATTCAAATCAAACGCTCCATTTTCCCGGACATGACAATTTATGAGAACTATGCGCCATATCGTGAACAATATCATTGTTTATATCAGGCGACAAAAGACATCATGCATCGTTATTCATAAGGGAACGGGTTTGAATATATGTTTCATCACCCTGACAGGTGAAATAGAGACAAAAACTGGTTGGATGGTTTGTATGAATAATTCATTTTGGAAGATTATGAAAACAAATTGATAAAAAAAGATTCAAATTGAATCATTCGACCTTGTGGATTTGAAGAAAAAAAACTATAATATGGCGGACGTTGATTGAATTCGCTCGGTTATGGAAAAAATGAATACTTTTGCGGAGGGAGAAAGATATGAAATCACAGATAAAAAAAGGGATCAATATTTGGTCATTTGACCAAAGTAAATCTGTTGAATCATGCATGCAGCTTGCAAAGGATGCTGGATTTGAGGGAATTGAGCTGGCATTGGCAGCTGATGGCCCGCTCGGTATGAAAAGCAGCGATGCGGAGATCATTGCAATTAGAGAAGCATCTGAAAAAATTGGAATTAAAATTTGCAGCCTGGCAACGGGGTTATACTGGCAATACTCTTTGACGAGCAACCGGGAGGATATCCGTGAAAAAGCAAAGCAGGTAGTCAAACGTCAAATCGATGTGGCAGCGATTCTTGGGGTTGACTGTATATTAGTCTGTCCGGGCACGGTCGGCGTGGACTTTAAACCGGAAGATGTTGTTCCGGATGCCGGGAATATTGAATTTTTTGCCGGATCTGAAATTATTGATTATGATGTTGCTTATGAACGCGCTCAGAAAGCATTAATTGAATTAGCTCCTTATGCTCAGGAAAAAGGTGTCATTATTGGAATTGAGAATATCTGGAATAAATTCTTACTGAGTCCCATGGAGATGAGAAACTTCCTGGATGAGATTAATTCACCATTTGTGGGCGCTTTTCTGGATGTAGGGAATATGCTTCTTTTTGGTTATCCGGAACATTGGATAAAAATTCTGAATAAACGGATTAAGAAAGTGCATTTTAAAGATTTTCGCAGGGATGCAAAAGGTCTTGCGGGATTTGTGGATTTACTGGCTGGCGACGTTGATTGGGTCAAAGTGGTTGATGCATTTGAAACCGTCGGTTATGACGGGTGGGCAAGCGCAGAAATGTGCCCGACTTATCATTTGTACACAGATCAGATGATCTTTAATGCTTCCGCTTCCATGGATTGTATTCTGCGTCGAAAATAAAGTGCAGCAGCAATTCGAAATATTGACCGGCCTTCCTAATTCAGGAAAGAAAATCAGATGATCTTTCTCATGTTTCGAACCGCTGGAAAAACATCGGACTACTTGATAATAAATAAAAAGGAGTTATTAGAGAGCAATGGAAAAAAAAGTGAGATGGGAATTTAAACAACTGACTGCATCCTATGCAAAACAATTTTTTGAAAGGAAACTCACACCAGGCATGGATTCCGGTGACTGGAGTATGCGGGATGTTGAAACCGGGTATATCTATATTTGTCCGAGACCAAATGCGCAATTCGATATCCGCCCCAACTGGAGTGTTATCAAGTCGGAACATATTTGTGTCTGTGATCCCGATGGAAACCTGGTTGAAGACAATGGATTTCTTCCAACGGTTGAAGCTCCCATGCATTTGGCGATTTACAAAGCGCGACCTGAAATCCATGCAATCGTCCATAGCCATCCGCTATATTCTTCTGCATTTGCAGCGACAGGAGAAGATATTCCCGTCCTGTTGGCTGAACAGGCATTATTCCTGGGCGGCAATGTGAAATGTGCGGAATATGGACTGGTAGGTTCTCAGACACTGGCTGATAATATTGTCACAGCTTTGGGAAAAGATCATCGGGCGGCTCTGCTTAGAAATCATGGCGCAGTGATTCTGGGAAAAGATCTGGAAGAAGCGTTTGTTCTGGCTGATTTTCTTGAGCATGGTGCTTATGTTGCAATATTATCGAAAATCATCGGGAAACCCATTGAAGTATCGATGGATAATATTCTCGACCCAAGTTTATTATTGTGAAAACGCTTATGGAAAAGAAAATTTTTAAAATTAACCGTATCAGCAAGTCATTCGGTTCCGAAAATTCTGACAGCAGAGTGGATGTGATCAAGGAAATCAGCATGGAGATCCTTGAAAAAGAATTTGTGGTCATTTTGGGAAATTCTGGCTGTGGAAAGTCAACCTTTCTGAAAATACTGGGAGGGATTCTTCCGGCTTCCTCTGGCAATATCGAATTTAATGGAAAAGACTACGGGCAAGAAATTCCAAGAGATGTACTTAAAAAATTTGGTTTTGTTTTTCAAAATAATAACTTGCTCCAATGGCGAACCACCGAAGGCAACCTTCGCTTCATGCTGGAAATGATGCATCTGAAGGGGGATCAATGGACAACCCGCATTGACGAAATGTTGGACATTGTCGGATTGAAAGCGTATAAGAAAGTTAATCCACACGAACTTTCAGGCGGAATGCGTCAAAGAGTCGGAATCGCACGCGCATTGGTTCATAATCCGGATGTGTTGATCCTGGATCAACCGCTGGGTGCCCTGGATGCGATTACGCGGAAAATGTTGTCTTATGAAATTCTGAATATCTGGAAGAAAACTCAGAAAACGGTGGTCATGGTCACTAACAACGTCGATGAAGCGCTTCTATTGGCGAATCGAATTTTTGTATTGTCACCAGTCCTTCCGACAACCATTTCACATGAGATTCAAGTGGACATCCCGATAGAAGCTCGTGATGAGAATATTTATGAAAACCAGCGATTTAACGACCTTCGTGAAATGATCAACGATATCGTTCGGTCGACCATTTAAGAGGGAGGAAAAGAGTTTGAATACGACAACTGCTGTTCAAAAAAAGCGAAAACCGGAAGCTATCGGATCTGGCTATTTAAACATTGTGGCGCCATTGATCGTTTTGGTCATTTTGATCGCTGCTCTTGAATTCTTTACACGTGCTTTTGGCATATCCCGTTTTGTTCTGCCGCCTCCTACCGATATCATCGTCAAAACAATCAGCAATTTTCCTGAAATTTGGCCTCATTTTCTGTTCACGTTGAAAATTGTGGCAATCGGTTTCATGATTTCTGTTCCATTCGGGATGCTGATCGCGGCGTTGTTTTCACAATTTGAAATTATGGTCAAGGCGATTTCCCCAGTCATTATCTGGCTGGTGATTACTCCAATGATTACGTTGATTCCGCTGATTATGCTCTGGCTGGGTACCGATCCCAACCTTCGCGTAATTGTCGTCATTATTCAGGCAACACCAATTATTACCCTGAATACACTGAACGGATTTACCAACATTGAAAGTGAAAAATTGGAACTGGCAAAATCTGTCGGAGCGTCAAAACCGCAAACTTTCATCAAAATTATTTTTATGAACGCGATGCCTCAGGTTTTTACCGGGATTAAACTGGGATGTATTTTTTCAACAATCGGTGCAATCAGCGCTGATTTCGTTGCTGGAACTGTCGGGCTTGGCAGCCGAATTGTTCAGTATACGAAGTACAACAACATCGAGCTGAGTTACGGTTGTATTATCATTATCGCGTTGATTGGAATTAGCCTGTTCAGTATCGTAGAAATTATTGAAAAACGGATTGTATTATGGAAGAACTAGGGAAAAAGACTTTGCAGGAACCCAGAATCAAATTTGAAAATGTAAGCAAGATTTTTGAAACTCGCAGTCAGGAGATTGTTGCGGTTAAAGATTATTCCATGGAAGTGCTTACAGGTGAATTTGTTTCGATCATCGGACCATCGGGCTGCGGGAAATCAACACTGATCCGAATGTTAGACGGCATCATCAAACCAACCGAAGGAAATATTTATCTGGATGGAAATCAGGTGAATGAAGAAGGAAAAATGCCGAAAGAGACCTTAAGAAAAATGGGATTTATCTTTCAGCAGCCTAATCTTCTTCCCTGGTATACCGTCCGCGAAAATGTTGCTTTGCCTCTGCGGGTTTTTGGACTTTCAGGGGAGACCTGGGAAAAACGGGTGGATGAACTTTTGGAATTAGTTGGTTTGTCGAAATCCGGACAATTGTTTCCTTATGAAATATCCGGGGGAATGCTGCAACGAGCGGGTGTTGTCCGTGCAATGGTCCATGATCCAGAGATTTTGCTGATGGATGAACCTTTTGGCGCCCTGGATGAATTGACTCGCGAGCAGCTTAACATGGAATTGCTGGAGATCTGGAAGGAGACAAAGAAAACCATTATTTTCATCACGCATAATGTTGAGGAAGCTGTTTTGCTTTCGTCCCGGATTTATGTCATGGGAACGCAACCTGGCAGACTGGTTTCCACTGTGAATATTGATCTTCCCAGACCCCGATCTCTGAAAATGATTACACAACCTGAGTTTATTGGTTATAAACAGAAACTGACGAAACTCATCGGCGATTTAGACCTGAGTAAGATTAAGTAATGAGAGGAACAATATGACGAAGAAAAGAATTGAAAGTTTTTTTGCACCAATCCTTATGTTCCTCCTCATCTTTACAGGATGGGAAATTATTGTTCGGACATTGAAGATTCCAAAATGGCTTTTGCCGATGCCTTCGGAAATTTTTAAATCGATGGTTGTGAATTTTCCGGCATTTTGGCCGCATATTTTAATGACAATTGAAACGGTGTTGCTTGGATTTATCATTGCGGTTCCGATCGGTATTCTGCTCGCATCCCTGATTACGAGTTTCAAAGTCGTCAATGCAGCTTTGTCACCCTATGTTACTTTTCTGGTGATGGTTCCTTTGATCTCATTGGTTCCCCTGTTGATGCTTTTCATGGGATATGGCATGAATGTCCGCGTTGTTACCGTGATCATTCAGTCCTTTGCTGTTGTAAATATGAATGCCTGTACCGGATTTAACAATGTTCCCATTTTGAGGCAAGAATTGATGCAGTCGCTGGGAGCCTCCCGATTGGAATCTTATCGGCGCGTAATTTTACCTACAGCAGCAAGCGATATTTTTACAGGTGTACGCCTGGCAGGAATCTTCGCAACAACCGGATGCATCAGCGCAGAATATGTAGGCGGAAACATGGGTTTGGGCAGTCAAATTATCAAATACTCCCAATTTCTCAAAACGACCGAATCTTTTGCATGTATTTTTTATGTGACGATCGTCGGTCTTATGATGTATTGGCTGATTTCTTTTGCGCAAAAGAAAATCATCAGCTGGAAAATCTAACAAAAAAGGAATAAAAGAGGTGGAAATTTCCGCCTCTTTTAATTTTTGGAGAAAAAATGGAAAAAAAACAACAGGTTTTTCATTATATCGATCAGCATCAGGAGGAAATCGTAAACTTCCTGAAGAAACTTGTCAGTTTTGACACGATCAATGATGGCGATCGTCGTGGAAATGAACTTCCGATGCAGGTGTATTTGTCAAAACTGATGAAGGAAGAAGGTTTTGACACCGTCATTGAAGCAGCATATGATGAAGAAAAAAAGCGGCCGAATGTCATTGGAAAGGTGAAAGGAACTGGTGCTGGAAAATCATTGGCGTTGATGGGACACAGCGATGTGGTTCCCATCAGTTTTCCGGAACGCTGGGTCTGCCCGCCTTTTGAGCCAAAAGAAATCGATGGAAAACTTTATGGTCGCGGCACGAGTGACATGAAGGGTGGTCTTGCAGCAGCTTATTATGCTATGAAGGCGATCCGTGAGGCAGGGATCAAACTTCGCGGGGATTTGGTTTTTCATTCGTCCGTAGGAGAAGAATCGCAATCGGCAGAGACGATTGGCGCAGAGCGCGCTGTCAAAGAGCATTATCATACTGATTTTGCGATTTGCTGTGAACCCAGCAATCTGGAAATCCACATTGCATCTTCAGCACTTGTGTTCTTTAAATTAATTGTCGAAGGAAAAGGGGTGCATGTCTCAGCCCGCGGGCAGATGCTGTTTCCTCAGCCTAATGGATTATCCAGTGGAAATGATGTTGCCGTTGATGCTTTTCGCAAATCACTGCCGCTTGTAGACTACATTAATCGCCTTGAGACAGAATGGAACCATCGCTATCGCGATCCGATTATGGGATGGGGCGGCAAACCGGGACACGATCAGCAAGGCGTAGGCGTTTTTACGATCAATCCATGTGACATTCGTGGCGGTGAATATTTGGGTACAGTTCCCTCGCGCATGGAATATACGTTCAGTATCTGGTATCCGGATCGGTTGGTCAGCCGGGATGAGCTGCTGGATGAAGTTCGTCGGGGAATTGCTGCGATCGCATCAACGGATGACTGGCTGCGTGAGCATCCGCCTGTTGTCGAAGCTCCTGTCATTCAGGATTGGCCTGGATTTCATGTCGATGAGAAAGAACCGGGAGTTCAGGTTTTACAGAAAGCTGTATATGAGGCGACCGGTGATCCGGCTGTAATTTCCGGATTCCGGGCTGTCTGCGATGCATACTACCTCAATCGGAATAACATTCAAACGATCGTCTTGGGACCGGGTGCCATCAATAATTCCGTACATGGCGATAACGAGTTTATTGTGATTAAGGATTTGATTAACGCGACAAAAATTTATGCTGCGATGGCGATGGAATGGTGTGAAGTAGATGACTCAGCAAGTACATAAAATCTGCTGATAAAACCGAAAATTTTTTGAACGGCAGGGAAATTTTTGAAAATAAATAATCAAGTCATCAGTCTTTCAATTCTGGTGATTGTACTAATCACATTGTTGATCCTTTTTGTCGGAAAAAGCGAAAAGGATCAACAGCCCTTTGGCCTGGGAGATTATTCAGGCGCTGATCTGGAAGAACTGAAGATACAGTATGAAGCTACCCAATCCAATGAGTCTTTGGTGGAACTTTTGTCTGCCCTCTGTTATAAAGCAGAAGTACTGAAGGACGAGTCGGTTATCCCTTTAATCGCACAGTATGGGACAGTCCTTTTTAATCGGGCACGAGAAGAAAAAGTCGATCTGCAGAAAATCGATTCGGAAGAGCGCATGCTGGAGTTAATTCGCTGGATCAAAATGTATGGGGCGAAGTAAAGCACACACGATGTAAGCTGCCAAAGGGATAAACGCTGATATCTATTCCTGTCTAATAATCAAGCATTTTTCTCTCATTCTTCTATGTTTTTTTCTTTAAGTATTGCCTGGATATCATCCGGCGGCATCGGTTTGTAGAAATAATATCCTTGAATACTGTCGCAGCCACTTTCTTTCAAATAAAGATACTGGTCTTCTGTTTCTACGCCTTCTGCTAAAACTGCAACACCGAGATTTTTCGCAATCTGGATCATGCTTTTGATAATTGCCTTGTCTTTGTTTGATTTGGATGAAATACCCCGAACAAATTCAATATCAATTTTGATTAAGTCAATTGGAAATGACTTTAACCGGCTCAGGGATGAATGGCCAGTCCCAAAATCATCAATGGATACGGAAATGCCAAGACCCTTTATAGCATGCAGCCTTTGGAGGAGATATGGTTCATCATTGAAAGCCATGCTTTCTGTAATCTCAATCTGGATATAACGAACATCTGTTTGTGTCTCATCGATAATATTTTTAATCTCATCCAGAATGTGAGGATCTTTTAGTTGCTGGACAGATAAATTGATGGAGATCGTAAGCTCCTTTTTGCAGAATTCCTGAAATGCTTTAATCTGTTGACAAGCTGTTCTAAAAACCCAAAAACCGATTGGTCTGATTAGACCGGTTTGTTCAGCTATAGGAATAAACGTTACTGGAGAAATCATCCCATAATCTCTTTGATTCCAGCGTAGAAGTGCTTCAAATCCAATGATATCCTGTGTTTGTGTGTCTACCTGCGGCTGATAATACAGGAACAGCTCATTTCTGTCCAATGCTCTGTAAAGGCTGTTTGTCAGTTTCATTTTTTTCGTGATATTTTCTTTAATATCCGAAGTACAAAAGATGCATTGATTCTTACCTTTATTTTTCGCCAAATACATCGCAATATCTGCATTCTTAATCAGGGTTTCTGAATCATTTCCATCAATGGGATATACTGCCACGCCGATACTGGCTGAAACAAAATATTCTGCTTCTTCAACAACAACAGGCTTTTTTATCGCATCCATAATTCTATTGGCTGTTGCATAGAGACCTTCTACTTTTTCAATATTCGTAAATTGAATCAGGAATTCATCTCCGCCAAAACGCGCGATCGTATCACCTTCTCTGAGACTAGATGAAAGCAATCCTGCCAGTTTATTAAGAACGATATCTCCTGTTGTATGCCCTGCTGTATCATTGACAGTTTTAAAAGAGTCGAAATCAATAAACATGATTCCGATCAGGTAAGAATTTCTTTTTGCTACGATGATGGATTGATTGAGTTGATCTATAAACCAGTCTCTGTTCGGAAGTCCTGTCAATGAATCGTAATAGGCCATTTTGTAGAGTTTCTTTTCAGATTCCTCAAGGCTTTTATTCTGTTTGTTGATTCTTTGAATATTGGCTGCCGTATGGTTTTTATAATTGTTTATCAGAGACATTATTAGAAGAACACCGATATTCGAGATAATTCCCGGCAGGGACGCATTGCTTTTAGTTCTTATCAGAAAAGCTACTGAACTGAATAAAACGACAGAATTCATCAGGAACGAAGCAAGATATCCTGGTTTATTCTCTCGAATAACCAGATAAATTGAAAGAAGCATCTGAAATTGCGTGATAATTCCTCGGATGGTCGATTCCTGAAGCTGAATAGAACCCAAAGAAAAATTGATATTGGATAAATGGTATTGATAGAAAGAAATCATCATATACAGCGTTACGCTGAATATCATATTGGCATAGCTGCTCTTTCTCGTAACCTGCTCATTTTCTTTGAGCATATTTTTTTTCAGGACATGATAAATACTGAGGATCGGAATCAACATGATGACAGGTGCCATTTGAGGCAAACGAGAGAAAAAACTGCTCAGAAACACATCCGTGAACGAGCCCAAAATTATTCCAAACAGAACTGAAAGTAAAACAGTCCGAGAATTCCGTTTTATGGTAAAGTCCTTTGCATTATTTCCCCAAAGGAATAAAAGGATTAATCCAATCAGGATATAGCTAACATAATACGCATAAAAAATCCAATCCCATATATTATCCTTGCCCACATTAACCCAGCCAAATTCTGTCTGGATAAGCTCATAAGGTGCAGGATTAATTTGATTCGGGATGGCAAAAGCGAAGATGGTCAGCAAAGCAGGCAGATAAAGTACAAAATAAGCCAGCCATTTTATTCGCTGCGGTGTTTTGCCAGTCATGATTAAAATCAGATGAAATAAAATTGCGTAGGCAGAACCCCATCCGAGCGCTGATATACGACGCCACAGTGTACAGATCTCTACATTCTGTGCGCTGGTTGCCAGAGCTAAACCGGCCGACCAAAAATTGAGAGCGATGACCAGAGAAAAATAACACCGGTTTGCTGAATTTTTTGAATTACTTAGCAGAAGCTGAATTCCGCTTGCCAGTAGAACAATGCAAACCGAAAAGAATAACAGCGAAAACAGGTAAATACTCAATATTGCTCCCGTTTCAGTTTATATGTTTGTTTTATGCAGACTTTAAGTGGAAAAAATGTAATCCTATCGGTTTGATTTGTTAACTCAACACAGATAGTGGCAGATGGGAATATTGATGATCTGTCGGATTGTCTTAAAAAGATCTGTTCGTTTGTATATATATTTCTATACACGATGTGCAGTCCAGTTCCAACAATTGTATCACAAAGCAAATATTTACTTTAATGATAATTATAATCAACAGCAATTCTGCATAGGTGGGTGATCTCTCTTCAGCAATTCGAAATATAAACCAATCTTTCGAATCAATCGAGAAAATTTGTTGTTCTTATAGTTTTACGCGAAGCGCAAAACTATAAGAACAACAAGGAATTCTTTGCATATTTCGAATTACTGCTTCTACTAGGGTGCCTTGACCAAAAAATGTCGGATATGATTAACCATAAAAACATCAGTTGGAGATTTACACATGAAAATGGATGATCTGGAAAAACTTTTTTTACAATATCCTTTGCTCGAATCCATATGTCAAGGTGTTGAAGTTTCCTGGGAGAATAAAAATTGCAGATCCGGTTCGATGCCGGAATCATTTACGATGAATGATATTCTGGATGCTGAATACCGACTGATTCGGTTTGCTCCATTTTTGTACCAGGCTTTTTCAGATACTCGTTCGCTGAATGGGATGATCGAGTCACCTTTAATACCGATTCCTCTCATGAAAAAAGCGCTTGAAAGATCTAAAAATGAGAGAATCACCGGAGAATTGTTTCTAAAATGCGACAATCAGCTTCCTGTCAGCGGCTCGATTAAAGCCCGCGGCGGAATCTATGAGGTTCTGAAATTTGCAGAAAAGACCGCTCGAAATGCAGGAATGATTCTTCCAGACCAGGATTATGCCTGTTTTTGCGAACAACGTTTTCAGGAGTTCTTTTCCAATTATAAAATTACAGTTGGATCAACCGGAAACCTCGGACTTAGCATTGGCATTATCAGTGCAGCATTGGGTTTTCGTTCAGAAGTACATATGTCTTCTGATGCAAAAACCTGGAAAAAGGATCTTCTTCGTTCCATAGGCGTGCAGGTGATTGAATACGAAGGTGATTATGAACTTGCGGTTGCAGCCGGCAGAGAAAAATCACAACTGGATCCATTCTGCCATTTTGTCGATGATGTAAATTCGACTGATTTGTTCCTTGGCTATGCAACTGGCGCATTACGCTTGCAGACACAATTGAAAGAGAAAGCTATCGTGGTGGATGAGCAACACCCTTTGTTTGTCTACCTGCCCTGCGGGGTCGGTGGTGGACCTGGCGGGATTACTTTCGGATTAAAACTGCTGTTCGGAGATCTGGTGCATTGTTATTTTGCTGAACCAGTCCAGGCTCCCTGCATGACTTTGGGCGTGATGACCGGTCTGTGGGATCGCATTTCCGTATTCGATATCGGACTGACCGGAAAAACAGCAGCCGATGGACTGGCGGTCCAAAGACCATCAGGATTGATCTGCCGCTTGATGACGCCAATTCTGGATGGATGCTTTACCGTCCGGGATGAGAGACTCTTTCAGTATCTTCAACTGCTGTATCAAACGGAAAAAATTTTTATAGAACCATCCGCAAGTGCGGGATTCCCGGGTATATTCTCTACGAAAAATCATCTCAAAGCAGGTACGCATATTGTTTGGGCAACCGGCGGCAATATGGTCCCGCCGGCAGAAAAAGAAGCTTATCTACGGCGATCAGATACGGATTTATAAAGCGAGTGAGTTGCCAAAGTAGATACAACCAATTCCACACATTATGAAATATTGAAATTATTTAATCATCTTGCAGCGATTCGAAATATGGGGAGAAAACTTGTTGTTGTGTTGTTTTTGCGCTTCGCGCAAAAACAACACAACAACAAATTTTCTCTTTTTTCTCAAAAGGCTCTTACAAATTTCGAATCACTGATCATCTTGACAGAAAAATAAAGCTGACGTAAGATTGATTGAAATTTACTATTTAAACCGTTGATTGAGAATAGTAGTTACGACAGAGCAGTTTCCAGAGAGCCGCGCAAACGCTGAGAGCGCCGCAACCAGCAGTTTTAATGAATGGACTCATGAGGGCAGGACGAAAGCAGCATGCAAGTAATACCTGTCGGGAACTTCACCCGTTATCAAGGAAGTGTGTATGATTGTACACAGAAATGAGAGGGCGTTTAATAATTCGCCAATTTAGGTGGTACCGCAGAAGCAAAAGAGCTTTTGTCCTATAGCAATAGGATAAAAGCTCTTTTTTTATCTGAATGGCAAGAATCAAATAAGCTTGCGGAGCGAGGTGTTTTTTATGAAAAAAGGAAGATTTGGTATTTATGGAGGGCAGTATATTCCTGAAACCTTGATGAAAGCGGTTCAGGAGCTGGAAGAAGCTTATCTGCATTTTCAAAATGATGCGGATTTTCAGCACGAATTAGCTGATTTGTTGAAAAATTATGCCAGTCGGCCTTCATTACTATATTATGCGGAAAAAATGACCCGCGATCTGAACGGAGCAAAAGTCTATCTGAAACGGGAGGACTTGAATCATACCGGATCTCATAAAATCAATAACGTGCTGGGGCAGGTTTTACTGGCAAAGCGGATGGGAAAAACTCGTGTGATCGCTGAGACAGGAGCCGGCCAACATGGTGTGGCAACAGCTACCGCCGCTGCATTGATGGATCTGGAATGTGAAATTTTTATGGGCAAAGAAGATACCGAACGGCAGGCATTAAATGTATTCCGCATGGAACTGTTAGGCGCAAAAGTCCATCCGGTAACCAGCGGCACAATGGTCCTCAAAGATGCAGTGAACGAGACGATGCGGGAATGGACTTCACGCATGGATGATACGCTCTATGTGCTGGGTTCGGTGATGGGTCCTCATCCCTACCCGACGATGGTGCGAGATTTTCAAAAAATTATCGGCAAAGAAATCCGGGAACAGCTTCAGGAGAAGGAAGGCAAACTTCCGGATGCAGTTGTGGCCTGTGTCGGCGGCGGCAGCAATGCGATGGGCGCATTTTATGAATTTATTTCTGAACCTTCCGTGCAATTGATTGGCTGTGAAGCTGCCGGTCTTGGTTCTGACAATCCAAAAAATGCTGCGACGATCACCAATGGGACGGTTGGCGTTTTCCATGGAATGAAATCTTACTTCTGCCAGGATACTTATGGCCAAATTTCACCGGTTTATTCCATTTCAGCCGGATTGGATTACCCGGGTATCGGTCCGGAGCATGCACAGCTTGCTGACAACGGACGGGCGCAATATGTACCGGTTACCGATTCAGAAGCAGTCTGTGCCTTTGAATATCTTTCTCGTAAAGAAGGAATTATTCCTGCTCTGGAAAGTGCGCATGCCGTCGCTTATGCGCTCAAACTGGCTCCTGCCATGAGAAAGGATCAAATTCTTGTTGTCAATCTTTCAGGACGCGGCGATAAAGATGTCGCGGCTGTCGCAAGATATAAAGGAGTTGAACTATATGAGTAAAGTTACAGACGCTTTTAAAAAACGGAAAGCATTCATTCCCTTTGTTACTGGTGGTGATCCGGATATTTCTACAACCGAGAAGCTGATCCCTGCCATGGCTGCGGCAGGTGCGGACCTGATCGAAATCGGGATCCCATTTTCTGATCCGGTTGCTGAAGGAATTGTGATTCAGGAGGCAGATGAACGGGCTTTGAAAAATGGATGCACAACGGACAAATTGTTCGATATGGTCAAACGCATTCGAGAAAAGACGGATATTCCTTTGATTTTTATGACCTATTACAATCCTGTATTCACCTATGGTACCCAAAAATTCATGGATCGATGTGTAGAATGCGGAATCAATGGTCTCATCATTCCGGACTTGCCCTTTGAAGAAAAAGAGGAGCTGGCGGATATTTGTCAACAGAATGATGTAGACCTGATCTCCATGATTGCACCGACATCGGAAGAACGTATTTCAATGATCGCGCGGGAAGCGCAAGGATTTTTGTATTGTGTATCTTCTCTTGGAGTTACTGGTGTGCGCAGCCAAATTGCTACCGATATCGGGCGATTGATCAAAAAGGTGAAAGAGGTTACTGATATTCCCTGTGCGATTGGATTCGGTATTTCAACACCGGAACAGGCTGGCAGTATGGCAATTCTGTCGGATGGTGCGATTGTCGGAAGTGCGATTGTCAAACTGGTCGCCAAATATGGAAGTGACTGTATTGATCCGGTAGTCAACTTTACAAGGGATATGCGGAGAGGCATTGAAGAAGCGGCTTGAATCAGGCTGCAATCTGTGAACGAACCATCGGACAGACATTGGATATCATTTCCTCATCAAAAAAAACGGCATTGCCATCGGCAAAGAAAAAGCCATGGCCATCCATGCCACCATATCCAGCGGATACTTGGACGTTTTAATGACAGATATTGAGACGGCCAATGAAATATTAAAAAAGCAGTAGTTGAAGGAGAGTTAAAAATGAAAAAGAAAGTTGTAGTTGTTTTCATGATCGTGCTGGTACTGATCATGTCAGTCCAGACAGTTTTTGCTGATAATCCAAAAGGAAAGAATGTCACCATTCTAACCCCTTACATGAGTTCTGTAACAACCAACCAGATGGCAGAATATCTGAAAACAAATCTGGAAAAAGAAGAAGTCAATGTAACGGTCGTTGATACCAAAGGTGATATGGCACAATTTGCCAGCCGGATTGAAGATACCGTTGCCGCAAAAGTTGATGCGATGGTGATCATCAGTGTTGATCCGAATCAGGCAGCCACCCAGCTCGCAACCGCTTTTGAAGCGGGTATTCCGGTTTTTGGTATTGACAGCGGATTTATTGACGGAATGATGGTGAATGCCACCAGCGACAATTATGCGATGGGAGAACTCATCACAACCTACTTGTTCGATGATCTGATGAAAGGGGAAGGATCCATCGTGATGTTGACACATCGACCGCATCCAGGTGTTGTAAAACGCTGCGAAGCCGCTGATGATATGCTGAAGAATTATGAAAAAATTAAGTTGATCACCGAACAGCATGTGGATGTGCCCAATCCGATCGAAAATGCGCGCAAGATTGTGGAGAATCTGCTCCTGTCCAATTCCGAAAAAGGTTCAATCACGGCCATTTGGGCAGCATGGGATGAACCGGCTATTGGCGCGACACAAGCCTGCCAGGATGCCGGACGTGATGAAATCACGATCATCGGAGTGGATGGTAACAGCCAGGCTGTTGAAATGATTCAAGAGGGAACGAATCTGAAAGCCACTGTTGCTCAGGATTTTGAAGGAATGGCTGCAATTGTCTCTGAAGAGATCATCAAGATGTTCAATGGAGAGGAAATTGAACCCGGAGAAAAATACGCACCAGGAAAACTGATCACATTGGAAAAATGAAACGAAGATAAGATTTCCGGAGGTTGATTTCGGATATTCGGAACAGTGGATCGGTTTTTCGGTTTAGAGAACTGATCCACTAAATTGTATAAAGGAGCGCCCTGATTTATGTTGTTACAAACGGCATCGATATCGAAACAATTTAACGGCATCTCCGCATTAAAAAATATTCATTTTGAAATTGAAGCCGGAGAAATTCACGGTCTGGTTGGTGAAAATGGCGCAGGAAAATCCACTCTGATAAAAATTCTGAGCGGCGTTTATTCTCTGGATTCAGGACAAATTATCTGGAACGGACAACCCGTTGAAATCCAAAACCCGTATCAAAGCCATCAGCTTGGAATCACTGTGATTCATCAGGACCGGAATCTGATTCCATCCTTCTCAGGGATCGAAAATGCCTACCTTGGATTGGATTATGAAACCCGAAACGCTGGCCTGCGCATTGACTGGAAGAAAATGCGCAGGCGTGTGGAGGATAAAGCCGTTGATCTTGGGATTGAGATTGATTTCAGCCTTCCTGCATCCGCATTGTCACCTTCCCAGCGAACCATGCTGGAAATTGTTCGGGCGATGATGACGGACTGTCGATTATTGATTTTGGATGAACCGACTGCTTCGTTGACCGATAAAGAATCTGAATTGCTTTTTGATACGATCCAACGGTTGAAAGAAAGGAATACGGCTGTTTTATATGTGACCCATCGAATGGATGAGATATTTCGCCTGACACAACGCACCACGGTTTTGAAAAATGGAGAAATGGTTGGTACCGTGCTGACAAAAGATGTCGATAAAGAGAAACTGATTGGATTGATGACGGACAATTGGACAAGTGAAAAGATGGAAATCCGTAAAGAATTCAAAGAGATGCTTCTGACAGTAACACACCTGCGCAGCAAAGATCAAAGTGTGAGAGATGCCAGCATTGATGTCCATTCGGGTGAAATTCTTGGAATATTTGGGCTGGGGGGCAGCGGCAGAACGGAATTTCTGGAATGTATTTATGGATTACGTCGAATTGAGGCAGGAACGGTTCTGTTAGAGAATGTGGAATTGAAGAATCATACTCCCGCTCAATCTCTGAAATCAGGTCTGGTGTTGATTTGTGAGGATCGGCGCGGTATGGGTTTGGTCACGAACCTCAGTCTGAAACAAAATATCGTTCTTTCGACCATTGACGAGTACGCCCAAATTGGAATTGTTAATGAGAAAAAAGAACTGTCTGATACAAAAGAAAAAATTGATGAATTTGGTATTCGCACCGAAGGTCCCAATCAGCCAGTATCACAGCTATCCGGTGGAAATCAACAGAAGGTTGTGTTTGCAAGGGCGCTGCTTTCCCGTCCGAAAGTTTTGCTGTGCGATGAACCGACTCAGGCCGTTGATGTTAAAACCAGAGCAGAAATCCATCGATTGCTTCGCCAATTGGCAGAAGCAGGCAGCGGAATTGTTTTTGTATCCTCTGATTTATCCGAGGTATTAAGTGTGGCCGACCGCATCGTTGTCATGGCAGGTGGTCGTACCGGTGATCACATCGAAAATGATGGTATCACGGCAGAACAGATTTTATCCATTTGTTATCAGGATTAATTGCGATTCAACAATTTGAAACTCAAACCAGCCTTTTGGCTTTATCGAGAAAACAATAATCTTTCCCATAAATCAAATTACTGGTTGTGATCATAGTAATTCGAAATTTGGAAAAGCCATTTGAGAAAAAAGAGAAAACTTGTTGTTGTGTTGTTTTTGCGCGGAGCGCAAAAACAACACAACAACAAATAATCCCTCTCATAATTCGAATCGCTGCTGTGATCAGCAATTTCCATGACAGATTTCGTTCCAATCAAACAGATAGTATTTTTTGCATAGAAAGGTTTTTCATGCATGAACCAGCATAAGAAAATTAATTATTCGAACCTTTTCCAGTCTTATGGCACAATCATCGCCGGTCTGATGGTTATTCTTGTTTTCAGTCTTCTGCGTCCTGATGCGTTTTTTACGGTGCGCAATCTGATAAATATCAGCAGACAAATATCATTGCAGGTCATCATAGCAATTGGCGCTACCTTAATTATGGCTGTAGGTGAGTTTGACCTTTCCATCGGAGCACTGGCAAGCCTTGGCGGTGTAATTGCCGCAAAAATGTCTGTCGCCGGTGTCCCGCTGGTTTTCTGTTTTCTGGCTCCGATTGTGATTTGTTTTGTAATCGGTTGGATTAATGGCTGGATCGTGACAAAATTTAATGTGTTGTCTTTTGTAACTACCCTGGGTATGAGTACGATTCTGGCTGGATTTACATTTTGGATCACTGGCGGTTCGACGGTTTTCCAAAACATTCCAAAGACATTTTCCTACATTGGGTCGAAAAACTTACTGTCAATTCCCTATCTGTCGATCATCATGCTTGTTTTCACTTTTATTTTCTGGTTTGTGATGCGGCATATGACATTTGGCAGAAAGCTGTATGCAATCGGCGGCAATGTCACTGCAGCGAACGTATCGGGAATTCATGTTCAGAAAAATAAAAAACTGGCTTTTGCAATTTGTGGATCGATGTCTGCCATAACCGGTGTATTGATGGCGTCTCGTTTAGGATCAGCCCATCCAACTGGCGGTGACAGTTTCTTTTTGCCCTCCTATGCTGCGGTATATCTGGGAAGTACGGTGTTCAAGGAAGGGATACCCAATATTTGGGGTACATTCGTTGGAGCGGCAATTCTTGGAATCCTGGCTAATGGCCTGACCATATTGCAGGTTCCAACTTACATTCAGGACATCCTGACAGGGACCATTATTATTTTGGCAGTCATCGCACAAAAAATAGGACGTGGAGCTGCCCAATGACGCCGATATTATCTGAGCGCAATCGAGCTGTTTTAGAAAAAAAAAGCGGGAAAATACTGGTCGGTTATCTGCTCGCTGCCTATCCGGACGCAGAAAGTTTCCTTTCCACAGTTCACTGCTGCGCTGCAGCGGGATTGGATATTTTTGAAATCGGATTTCCTTCTGCAGATCCCTATTTCGATGGAGAAATTATCCAGCGGGCACATCGTGCTGTTCGTCCATCGATTGCAACCGATCTGTCTTATTGGAAACGAATTCGCGAATCCATCGATCAACCGATTTGGATTATGGGTTATCAGAAAGACCTGGAGAAAGACTTTTTTTACCGTCAATTGGCAGAAAACGATCTTGTTGACAATTTTGTTATACCTGACATGGATGAAGAAAATCGCAGAAGACTTTCTGTTGAACTGGAATCATTTCGTGTAGATGTAATGTCATTTGTCAATGCTGCGATGACCGATGTGGAAATTGATCAGCGGTTTCAGGGAAACAATCTGATCTATCATCAGTTGTATTCCGGACCAACGGGTATGAGCGTCAAGGAAGACAATTACGAGCGGATAATAGCTCTTACAAAACGGTTCGAATCTGTGCGAATATTCGCCGGATTCGGAATTGACACGCCAAAACGTGTCCGGAAGTTATTGGAAAACGGATTTGACGGTGCGGTTATTGGGACTGCCATGGTGAAAAAGCTAAACGAATCGCCTGATGCGCTCTGCCAGTTTATCCGTTCTATCAAAGCTGAAATTAATACCATGCAAAAGTAATCGAATGCAGGATTTATTTTATTAGTAACTCGAAATATGAAAAGAATTTTTTGTTGTTCTTATGGTTTTGCGCTTCGCGCAAAATCATAAGAACAACAAATTTTCTTTCTTTATTCGAAAAGTCAATCCATATTTCGAATTGCTGTTATTTTATGCCCAAGATGGATTTGATTTAATCAATAAATTAATTATTCATTGACGGAACGAATTATGAACTATATTGCAACCTTTGATGTCGGCACTACTGCAGTGAAAGGAGTCCTCGTTTCCGATTCGGGCGAAGTGATTCTTTCTCACAGTGAAACCATTGAAACGATCTATGAAGGCGATTTGATCGAACAAAAACCGGAAGACTGGTTTTCTGCATTCTGTAAAATCGCAAAAATATTTTGCCGGGAAAAATCGGCTGCTGAAATCAGCGCAGTGATTCTGAGCGGTCAGATGCAGGATTTAATCATGATTTCTCAGGATGGAAGCGCAGCGATGAATGCGATCCTGTATTCCGATGTGCGTGCATCCGACCAGGCAAAACGAATTTTGGAAAAAATCGGTGAGGATGTAATTTTTACTTCTACAGCAAATCGTTTTGATGGTTCCATGCCATTTGCTAAACTCTTATGGATAAAGGAACATCTTCCTGCAGTTTTTGCGAAAACATATAAAATGATGGTCAGTTCAAAGGATTATGTTTTGTACCAATTAACCGGAGTTGCTGTTTCGGATGTAGTTGCCGGATCCACTGCCGGTTTAATGGATATTCGGAAAAAAATCTGGAATACGCATTGGATGGATACATTCTGTTTGCCGGTCGACCTGCTTCCCCGTTTGTGCAGTCCTGAGGAAAAGATCGGTACGATTCTTGATTCAGCCGCTGCACAGTGCGGTTTTGCTCCAGGAACACCTGTCTATGCGGGATCCGGAGATGCAGGTGCAACAACGCTTGCCAGCGGTATATCTCAGAATGGTGAATTCAATATCAATCTGGGCACTTCTGGCTGGATTGCCTGTGTTTCAGATCAGCCGATGATGAAAAAAACTGTTTTCAATCTGGCTGCAATTCCGCATCATGTTTATGTCAATGTTGTACCATTTTTCAACGCTGGCAATGTTCATCATTGGATCTGTTCCGTGCTGACGGAAGATGGCAAACAGGATGAGATGTTTTCTTACGGGAGCCGGCTGTTAAAAGAGAGCAATCCTGGCAGCAGCAATCTTTTGTTTTTGCCGTATCTCGTCGGTGAACGATTCCCAGTTGTTGATAATGACATTCGTGGGGCTTATATCGGAATTTCTCCAGAAACTACCAAGCAGGATCTGATTCGGGCGGCTTTGGAAGGTGTTGCTTTCTCAATTCGTCAGGGATTGGAAACGATCGGCGGGAAACCTAAAACGATTTCGATTGTCGGAGGGGGGGCACAGGAAAATGTCTGGTGCCAAATCCTTTCCGATATGTTGAATCATGAAGTCATGATTTTCCCGGATTCGGAATATTTACCGGCGATGGCACTTTCTGCTTCAGTACTGTTGGATCAGAAGAAGATTTCCGATTACGGTTACTTTACCAATATGCTGAGTGAGAAACGGCTCAGTCGACATTTTTACCCGGATGCTGCTGCCGCAGCGATTTATGATCAGGTCTATGGACGTTACTTGCGGATTTATACGGCCATCAAGCAAATCTGATATCCAGCAGTAATTCGAAATTTGAACCAACCTTTCGAATTGATCGAGAAAATTTGTTGTTGTGTTGTTTTTGCGCGGAGTGCAAAAACAACACAACAACATTTATTTTTTCCCATATTTCGAATCGCTGGATATCCAGCTTCTGGATACGATTTAAAAATCAGACTGCCCTTTTTTCAATAAAGGACAGTCTGATTTTTTGAATCAAATAACCATCTTTGGAGGAAAAACTATGGCTCGATGACGATTTTCAACGCTTTCTTTTGTAACGCTTCTGCAAAAGCTTCTTTTGCTTCTTTCAGCGGAAAACGCTTGCTGACCAGATCGCTGAGATCAACTCTGCCTGAATTGATGATCTGTGCAGCCTGCCAACAGTTGTCTGTGCTACAAGCCGTGGTGGCTGTCACCATTAACTCTTTGTAATGGACGATATTGGAATCAAAACTGATGCTGGAATTGTCCTTGGGTAATCCGCCAAAAAAGTTGATTCTGCCTCCAACGGCAGCCAGCAATAATGAACTCTCCTGCGCTCCGCGTGCAGGTGCGGCAACAATGATGACGTCTGCTCCTCTGCCTTCACTTTCTTCTTTTATGACGGATTCCAAATCTTCATTTGTCGGATCAACAACGCGATCAGCACCCATCCTTTTCGCCTGTTCTGCCCGGAATGGAATGGTTTCACTGACAATGACGCGACCGGCACCCCATACCCTGGCCAATTTTGCGTGCATAATTCCGATCGGACCAGCTCCGATAACAAGCACGACATCTCCGGGTCGAATTTGAACAGCTTTTTGACCTCGCAGCACGCAGGCAAATGGTTCTGTCAGTGCAGCGACAGCCGGATCGACATCGTCATGAATTTTAATGACACAACCTTGCTGAACGGCATTGGCAGGGACGCGCATGTATTCAGCAAAACCGCCATCGATGGTGATACCAATGGCATCAAAGTGATTCGAGCACAAATTATTATTGCCCGTAATGCACTGTTTGCAGTGTCCGCAACCCATATTCGGTGCGATGAAGACTTTTTGTCCGACTGCAAATCCCTCAATTCCCTCTCCCATTTTTTCAATCATTCCAACGACTTCATGTCCGGGAATGCGGATTGTACCTTCCGGATAATATCGATGTCCACCCTGATAAATCCGCAGATCTGTTCCGCAGATACTGGCACTTAATACTTTTATCAGCAATTCACCCGGACCGATTTCAGGTTGGGGGACATCCATAATCCGAATATCTTCTTTCCCATAATATACAGCTGCTAACATCATAGTATCTCCTGTTCCCTTTCAGTGTTTCGAAATTCTGATTCTATTTATGTGTTATAAATTTCACTCAAATAAACAGGACGCTTTTCGAAGAATGATTTTGTACCTGCAAGAACTCCTGCGACTGCCCATTTTCCATCTTCCATGCTGACACATGGCTGTTGATCATTCTGCACGCATTGGATGAAGTGACTTAATTCGTTGATGTAACCGTATGCGAAGCGCTGCGGCCAGGTCTTTACAATTGGACGAATTAAACCCGTTTCACGATTATTACAGACCACGATCGCTTCTCCCTCAATCGTTCCGATCTGCATGATCCCTTTGGTGCCGACGATTTCGACCCTGGCATCATAACCATAACCACACGGACAAATTCCGGAAATCATCCCCAAGCCACCGCTCTCTAATTTACAGTTCACTAACACGTTGTCATAGAAGTTTTCTGTTGTAACGTTATAGGAAGCCCCTTTGAAATTTGCCACTTCTGCATAAACGCGTTCGATGTTGGATCCCATCAGCCAGCGGACACTATCCCAATCATGGCTGTTTACTTCGGAAAGCATGCCGTTGGATGTTTGCAGATCATGAGCCCAACGGGCTGCAGGCAAACCCGGACCATGTGTATTGGATTTGATCATCATCGGATCACCAATTTCACCACCCTGAATTCGCTCAAAAGCGTGCATAAATTCCGGATCGAAGCGGCGCATGAAACCCAGTTGAAGAATGACTTGATTTCGATCCACTGCATCCGAAATCTTGTGGCAATCTTTCATGGTCAATCCCATCGGTTTTTCAAGGAAAATTTGTTTCTTGTTTTCTGCTGCCAGGACTGCTAACGGCAGATGAGAAGCAGGCGGAGTTGTAATAATGACTGCGTCGAATTTTGATGCCTCCAATGCCTGTTCGAGACTGTCATATTGTTCTTCAATTCCATATTCAGCAGCAGTTTCCTGTCGCGTTGATTCCATTGGATCCACAAGGGCGATGATTTTTGCAGCAGGAATATTATCCTTGATGATTCGGGAATGGTTTTTTCCAACTCTTCCGGAACCGATCATACAAATCCGAACCTGATTTTTCATTTTTTATCCTTTTCTTCTGATTTTCGTATTCATTGAAGAATTACACTTCAGCTTTTTGTTATTGTTGATTGTTTTCGATTCCCGGGAAATCCTGAGGATTGTGAGAATCGACTTTATGGCTTCTGGTTAAAGAAGCGGCTCAATGTATTCTCCATGCAAATATATTTTTGGATGATCTGCTGGTAGATTTTTCCATTCTCATCGTTGGGTTGAAATGGATCTCCTGAGAGATGACTGGTTTGAATCGCATGTTCGGATAGATTTTCAATCACACCGGCGGCTTTTCCGGCGACCATTGCGATTCCCCAGGATCCAAATTCTTTGCATTTGAGTCGCTGATAAGGAACTGCCAGCACATCGGACTTGATCTGATTCCAGAGATCACTTTTTGCTCCGCCACCGACTACTCTCGCGTTAACCAGTGATAAATCTGGCAGGATGTCTCGCATAATGTCGAGATAATATGCATATTCAAAGGCAACGCTTTCCAGTATGGCGCGGAAGAAATGGGATTGTGTATGTGACCAGGATGCACCGATCCAGGCACCGCGCATCTCGGCATCAGATGGACAAATTCTGCCGCCCAGGTGCGGTGAGAACAGCAGCCCTTCGCAGCCAGGAGCAACATTTGCAGCAGCAGCCATCATTTCTGCATATAAATCCTCATCGTCCGGCAATGGTTTTCCGCGATTCGTGTTATAAAACTGTTCTTTAAACCAGCTCAAAGCAATTCCACCTCCGCCGATGTATGCCAGTGGATTCCACAAGTCAGGAATGATCGACCGCATGCTGATTAAAGCTCTGTTTTTTACATCGGCTGCATAACGATTCGTACACCCGGCCAGCACAGATGCTGTACCAGCCACATCCAAAAGCATACCGGGATGCACTATTCCTGCGCCTAAGGCATTGGCGGCTGTATCACCGGCTCCGGCTGCAATGATTGTGCCGGGTGTCAATCCAAAATTTTTCGAAGATTCTTCGGTCACTTCACCGATAACATCCCAAGGATTCACAATTCTGGGTAATTTCGATTGATCGATTCCGAAACGATTGCATAATTCTTCAGACCAGCACTTTTTTTCATTGTCAGCGAAGCCTGAAAAGTGAATATACGTGTAATCGATAAATGCATCTTCTGCTCGCAGACCTGCCATTCGTCCGGCAACGTACACCCCGGGGATAACGTATTTTGCCGTATTGCTATAAATTTCCGGTTGTTCGTTTTTCCACCACAAAATTTTCGATCCATGCGCACATGTCGGTGGACAACCGGTGATTTGCGTGACCAATTCTCCGGCTTCCCGGTCCATGCAGTCAATATATGGTTTGCATCGCATATCGAGCCAGGAATCAAATCTGGCTGAAGGGTGAAAGTGTTCGTCAATCATGCCGATTCCAGCCATCTGGGAATCAAAGGCAATCGCTGCGATTTCTTTGGGATCTATTCCGCTTTCTTGAATAACCTTTTGGACTGTCTGAGCGGCTGTATCATAAAAATCCTGATCATTTTGCTCGACGATTCCGGGTTGCGGATAATAAATCGGAACAGCAGCACTGGCCTCAGCGATCTTTTTGCCAGTTATTGTAAACAGTGCTGATTTTGTACTACTGGTACCAAGATCAACTCCAATCAAATAGCTCTTCTTCATGAAAAACTCCAAAATACCGGCAAGAAGCCAGTTTTAATGTTGTAAAAAAATATAAGAATCAATCGTATTTTCAGGTAAAAAAATCATGCCTGATCATGTGATCGGACTAATTCCACCATGAATCTGGAGCAATCTCCGCGATGAAGCGCATGATAATATTCAACACATCGTCCATTTGAATCAAAACTGACACTATCCAAAAGAAGCAGCGGTGCTCCGCGATCGACTCCAAGAAGCAGCGCTTCGGTTTCTGTAGCAGCAACTGCTTCTACGTAACGTCGTCCGCTGGTGATGTAAATCCCGCATTCTTTCTCCAAAAATTCATAAAGGGAACGATTTTCCAGGTTGGCTTCTGCCAATTTCGGGCATAAATCAAATGGGATATAGGTTGTTACAAAATGGTTCAACTTTGAATCTACGAATCGAAGTCGTTGGATGTCAATCACCCGCGTTCCTTCCGGGATTCCAAGATAACCGGCCACTTTTGAGTTCGCTTTGGTCACTGCGTGGTGCAAAACTTTTGTTACAGTGTTGACCCCTTTTGAAGCCATCTCCTGGTGAAAACCAGTCAGATTTTGCATTAAACCTTCTTCGACTTTGGGTTCGGAAACAAAAGTTCCTTTCCCTTTTCGGCGTGAAATCAAACCGGAGCGTTCCAGTTCTCCTAATGCCTGCCTGACAACAGTACGGCTGATATTATAGAGCGAACATAACTCCTGCTCCCCCGGAATCTGTTCGCCAGGTTTCCATTGCTGATTCGATATCTGATCGTTCAACAATTTTACAAGCTGAATATAATACGGTATATTGCTGTTGAAATTGATGGCAGTGTTTGTTTCCATAAGCCTTCTGTTAATCTTACCCAAGCATATAATCCTGTAATTACAAATTTTATGCCAACCCTTACAGACTGTCAATAGGTCTATTTTGGGTTATCGATCGGGAAAAGCCGTCGATGACTGTAAAAAAGAATAACATTTACTTCATAATTCCTCAATTAATAACATTGTCATGGAAATTACATGACTTTTATCTTTCTCGTATCCTGCCGAAAAATCGGAAATCCATGTTAGAATGAGCTAAGATATAATTACATGATAACAAGTTGAATTATCAAAAACAACGATCTTTTCTTTTTTGAATCATCCTTTATGGAGTCAAAAGAAAATATTTATATGAAGCGAGGACTGTGGAAATGAGTACATTTAATTCCGGAGTAACACAGCTGCTATCAAAAAAAGATTCCAAAGAGTCCAGGGACATATACTGGACACGTTATCTTCCTTATATTGTTCTGGTTGTTGTGTTTGTTGCAGTCAGTATTTTTGTTCCCTATTTTTTAACGGTATCCAACCTGATTTCTGTACTGCTTCAGACAGCATCTTTGGCAATTTTAGCAATTGGTCAGGCGGCTGTATTAATTCTGGGAGGAATTGATCTCTCCATGCCGGGAGTCATGGCATTGGGATCAATTTTTGGCGCAATATACATGCGGTCTGGTGGTAATCCGATTATTGGCGCTGTCGTTATGCTGGCTGTTCCGGCTTTATTGGGTTTAATAAATGGAATCTCAGTCAGTTATTTCGGTATGATCCCATTTGTCGTAACGCTGGCTATGCAGGCGGTAACAATCGGTGCAGCAACCATGATTACCAATCAGATCAGCATTCCGGTTCCGGAGAATTTCTGTAATGCGATACTGATGAAAATTGGCGGGATTCCGCTGCCAATCATAATCGTGTTACTCCTGACACTTTTCCTGCAGTTTGCAGTCACAAAAACTTATTTCGGCCGTTGGCTATATTCCACTGGTACCAATATTCGCACATCCAGAGTATCCGGTATTCCTACCAAAAAAGTGGTCCTGGCTGCGTATTCGTTCGCGGGTCTAATGGGCGGGCTGGCAGCAATCATCATGACATCGAGATTATATGCGGCGAGTCCACAGATGGGAAAAGATGCCGTTGCAATGGATATTATTGCTTCCGCTGCAGTTGGCGGTGTCAGTACCATGGGTGGTGTGGGCACTGCTGTCAATGCGGTTGTCGGAGCGATCATCATTACTCTGATCAGCAATGTAATGAACATGGCGAATGTCTCGTATTATCTGACACTGGTGATCAAAGGTATCATCATCATCACCTTTGTGGCAATTGATGCGAACAGCCGCAAGAAATCTACAAAGT
The DNA here is from genome assembly GCA_026645735.1 of Flexilinea sp. GTDB lineage: Bacteria > Chloroflexota > Anaerolineae > Anaerolineales > Anaerolineaceae > Flexilinea. Next base: position 78,923 of record JAPKMT010000004.1, on the reverse strand, counting down.
AGGAGGATGCAATGACAATTCCTTATTTGAAAATGGATGGTATTGCAAAATCTTTTCCGGGTGTCCAGGCATTAAAAAATGTCTCATTTGAAGCATCCAAAGGTGAAATACTGGCACTGGTCGGTGCAAATGGTGCAGGAAAATCAACCCTGATGAATATTCTGGGCGGCAATCTGGAGCCCAACAATGGAAAAATTTATATCAACGGAGAAGAAGTTCGCATCAGTTCTCCGTCTGATGCGGCTGCCAATGGCATTGCTTTTGTCCATCAGGAAATGGCCATGCTGCCGACAATGAGTATTGCGGATACGATGTATATATCATCATTTCCTTATAAATATGGTTTGATCGATTATAAAACGATTTATCAGCGCTGTCGGGTTGTTCTGAAGCGATTGGGCTGTAATTTTGATCCCAGAGAAAAAATTCGAAATATCAGCCCGGGTGACCAGCAAATGGTTGAAATCGGCCGCGCTTTGCTGCATAATCCGCAGATCATCATTTTTGACGAACCGACTTCTTCTCTGACATCCAGAGAAAAAGAACATCTGTTTGAAGTTATCCGGTCCTTGAAGCAGGAAGGTTCTGTCATCATCTACATCTCACATTTTCTGGATGAAGTTTTCAGCTTGTGCGACCGGGTGATGGTTCTGCGTAATGGAGAAACTGCCGGAGGGGGATTGGTTTCCGAATATACCAACAGTGATATTGTGAAAATGATGATTGGCGAAAAGGAAATTGATACCTATTATGAACGGTCGGAACATAAAGCTGGTGAAGAGATCATGAACGTTAAAGGCGTTTACCGGTCGGGTGTGATCAGCGATATTTCTTTTTCATTGAAAAAAGGTGAAGTGGTTGGATTGTGGGGTCAACTGGGTTCCGGCAGAACAGAAGTAGCACGGGCTCTTGTGGGACTGGATCCGATCGATGGCGGAACGATCTCGATCAAGGTCGATGATCAGATGATCCCGGTAAAACAATCCGAAACAAAGAAGTATATTGGAATGATCACTGAAAACCGACGGGAAGAGGGTCTGTTGCTTCCCATGTCCGTTCGTAATAATATGTCGCTTGCCAATCTTACAAATTTGACCAGAAAGAAACCATTTTCATCTGTCATTGATTCCAAACTGGAAAACATTGAAACCGATAAGTATGTAAAAAGAATGGATATCAAGATTTCCAGTAAAAATCAGCGCGTTGAGACTTTGTCGGGCGGTAATCAGCAAAAAGTGATTATTGGTCGATGGCTTCAGAAAAATCCTCCGATTTATATCATGGATGAACCAACAAGAGGTCTGGATGTCGGTGCCAAAGCGGATATCCGCCGGATTATCTCGGACCTGGCAGAACAGGGAGCCGGAATTTTAGTGATTTCTTCGGAAATTGAAGAAATCATGAGTGTCAGTGACCGGTATCTGGTGATGAAACGCGGAAGTATTGTTGCTGAATTTGGAAGCAACGCAACAAAAGAGGATTTGGTAGCGACTGCAACGGGTGCTGCTTCAGAAAAGGAATGACCATGATGACAAAAAAACAACACAATTTTTCGCTGCGTGATTTTCTCTTCACTTATGGTTTTTTGCTTGTATTGCTGCTGGTGATCATTTATTTTTCCATCACAGCGCCCAGCTTTTTCTCGATGAATGCGGCCATGTCGGTGCTGCATACCGCAGCACCGTTGCTGATTATCGCTTCCGGACTGGCTTTTGTGATTATGACGAAACGAATTGACATTTCAGTCGGATCGATCGCATATCTCTGTGCAGCCATCGGCGCGTTGATGATTTCCAGAATGGGACTTCCGATTCCGTTGGCAGTAGCCAGTATGCTCGTATTATCCTGCCTGATGGGTGCTCTGAATGGCTTTTTCGTCGTTATCCTGAATGTAAATCCGATGATTGCCACTTTTGGAACACAGCTTGCATTTCGTGGGATCGGATTATTGCTGACCAATTCCATGGTGGTCAGCCTTCCTCGTTCCATTCGCTTCCTGGGAAACAAAAAAGTCGGGCCAGTGTATATTGATATTATTTTCAGTCTGTTAATTCTTTTGATCATGATGCTGATTCATTCAAAAACGCAATTTGGACGGCAAGTTGTGGCCATCGGCAACGATATTTCTATTGCCGAAAAGTTGGGAATTAAAGAGAAGAAAATCAGCTTTTTTGCCTATGTGGTCTGTGGATTGATGGCAGGTATCGGCGCAATCATCATGTCTCTGCAGGTCGGATCAGTTACTCCGACCAGTGGAACCTCCTATGAATTTACCGCTATTGCGATGCTGGTCATCGGAGGGGTCAGTTTGTACGGAGGCGAGGGTTCAATACTTCCGGGGGTCCTGATCGGTGGCATAACGCTGGCAGTTATTGAAACCGGACTCAACTATATCGGTGCATCGGTTTATGTTTATTCTTTTGTCCGAGGTGGAGTCATTTTTATCTCGATGTTCGCTGATTCATTAAAAACACAGGTAAAACCGAAAGTGAAAATTATGGAAGATGAGATTGCTGTTGCCTCGGCTTCGAAATAAACTTTCATGCTTGCGTCTTTATTAAAATGGCTGTGATCAGGAAAATACTAAGGTAATAGGTGATGCAGTTCGGCATTACTTAAAAATAACAAAAAGGAGATTTGTAAATGAAAAAGAAGATTCTTGTAACACTGTTGTTAGTAGTCGTTCTCAGCATGCTTGCTGCTTTCGCACCTGCGGGAGAAGAAAAGACGGTTAAGGTCTGTGTATCGTGGAATGAAAAAGTTCACTCCCTGATCCAGGCATGGCAAGACTACATGGAAATGTATGCAAAGGAATTAGAGCCAACAACCGGTATTAAGTATGAATGGATTGTGAATGTAGCCAACGGTGATGCAAACCTGCAGAATAACAATATTCAGGACTGCATCAATCAGAAAGTTGATTATATTGTAGCTCGTTCTCAAGATTCAGGTACAATCGGCGCATCCATCAAAGCAGCTGAAGAAGCAGGGATTCCTTTCATTACATTCGATCGTGCTTCCACCAGCGGTGAGCCAACTGCTCATGTCGGGGAAGATGGCTATCTCCAGGCTCGTTCCACAGCAGAAGCATTTGCAAAGCTGCTGAAGGATAATGGCGTGGAAGGAAAATGTATTGAGCTTCAGGGTGACCTGCTGGACAACACTGCTGTTCTTCGCCACAATGCATGGGCAGAAGTTGAAAAAGAACTTGGCGCATGGACAACCATAGCTGAAGTTCCGACTGAATGGAAACCTGAAAAATTCTATCAGGGTGCTCTCAATGCATTACAGGCAAATCCGGATGCCAATTGTATGTATGTCGCTTCTGATTTTGCCTTCTCCTCAGTTGAAAATGCATTGTCCGCAGTCGATAAGGATGCTCCTGCCGGCGATCCGAAACACATTTGGATGGCAGCGGATGACATCAACCCGATGGGTTACGAAGCCATGGTTAACGGTATCATCGATGTCGGAACAACCTGGGAAGCTTACTCCGTTTCTGTTCTCTTGGTTGACACTCTGAATAAGATGGTCAATGGCGAACCGTACGAGAAGGTAAACCTGATTGCCGGACGTCTTGCCACACCGGAAAATGTTCAGACGCTTGAATACTTATATTCAACCGATCCGAAATACGCAGACTAATCCTGTTCGTATTATCCAAATGCTGCCATTGCCGCTGTACAGCGGCAATGGCAGTTCTCAAAAATATCGAAATAATATTTCATGACGAATGGGAGGTTTGTTGTAAATGTCTTTTTTTCAAAAATAAAAGAAGATATTTACATACTTCTCTATTCAAAAATTATGGATCGCTTTTAAGAGCTGGAGAAAAGTATCCTGAAAATGGACAAAAGAACTGGAGAAAGTCTGATGGCAAATCATTCAAAGAAAAATCCTTTTGGAGACTGGCGCTGGGTAGGGCAATTCCCGAAAGTAGGTATTCGCCCGATAATTGATGGACGTGTCAATGGAATTCGAGAAAAACTCGAAGACCAGACGATGGGAATGGCAAAGATTGCAGCCGAATTTATTTCTGCAAATCTAAAATATCCGGATGGATCGCCGGTTCAATGTGTAATTGCTGATCGAACGATTGGTGGCGTGGTGGAAGCAGTTCACACGGATGAAAAATTTGCACGGGAAGGTGTGGGAGTTTCACTGACTGTGACGCCAAGCTGGTGTTTCAGCGCTGAGACCATCGACATGAATCCCGAACTGCCAAAGGCGATATGGGGTTTTAATGCGACAGAACGCCCGGGAGCTGTCTATCTTGCTTCCGCGCTGGCCTCTTACAACCAAAAAGGACTTCCGACATTTTCCATTTATGGAAAGGACGTTCAGGAAAAAGACGACGCAAATATTACTCCGGATGTGCAGGAAAAGATTCTGCGTTTTGTCAAAGCCGGCCTGGCAACTGCGATGATGAAAAATAAATCCTACCTGTCATTGGGCGGTACTTCAATGGGAATCGCGGGTTCCATGGTGAATTCTGATTTCTTTGAAGATTATTTGGGGATGCGCGTTGAATTCATCGATATGGTGGAACTGGTTCGGCGGTTTGACCTGGAATTGTACGATCATGATGAATATGAGAAAGCGATTGTCTGGGTCCGGAAGCATTGCAAAGAAGGATTGGGTAAATCTGAAGAAGATCGCAGCAAAACTCGGGAACAACTGGACAAGGATTGGGAAATGTCTGTCAAAATGTTTCTCTGTGCGCGGGATTTGATGATCGGCAATCCGAATTTTGAAAAACGTTTTTCAGAAGAAGCCTTGGGTCACAATGCAATTCTGGGCGGTTTCCAGGGGCAGCGGCAATGGACGGATTATTTCCCCAACGGGGATTTTATGGAATCTATGCTCAATTCTTCCTTCGACTGGAATGGCATCCGAGCTCCATTTCCATTTGCGACAGAGAATGACAGTCTGAATGCAGTTTGTATGCTTTTTGGATATCTTCTGACCAACCTGCCGCAGATCTTTGCGGATGTAAGAACGTATTGGAGTCCAGAGGCTGTTGAACGGATAACCGGTCATCATTTGGAAGGCCTTGCAGCAAATGGTTTCATTCATTTGATCAACTCAGGCGCCTGTTCTCTCGATGCCTGCGGCCAAATGGAAAAAGATGGAAATCCGGTTATGAAACCGTTCTGGGAAATTACAGATCTTGAAATGCGAAAATGTCTGGAAGTCACAACCTGGTATCCGGCACAACTGGATGCTTTCCGTGGCGGTGGTTTTTCCTCCGGATATCTCGGCAAAGGAGGAATGCCGGTGACTATGCTGCGGTTGAATCTCATCAAGGGGATTGGTCCTGTGTTGCAGTTTGCGGAAGGTTGGACTGCCGATTTACCGGATGATGTCGCGAAAAAGATTATTGAACGAACGGATCCCACCTGGCCGACACATTGGTTTGTACCTCGCCTGACCGGTGAGTTCCCATTCAATGATGTTTATGAAGTGATGAATAACTGGGGAGCAAACCACGGTGCGATGAGTTATGGACATATCGGAGCAGATCTGATTTCATTGGCTGCCATGCTGCGAATTCCGGTTGGAATGCATAATTTGACTGCAAAAGAAATCTATCGGCCTTCTGTTTGGGGAGCATTTGGGACGAAGGATTTGGAGAGCTCGGATTTTCGGGCATGTTTGAATTACGGTCCTTTATATAAAAAATAAGATGGCAGATCTGATTCCCCGATAAAACGAAGGTTTTGGGATCAAAGGGAAGCAACAGAAAATCAGACTATCAAACTAGCATCAAAGATCCAAAATTTGAACGGTTGGGTGGATGCTTGAATAAATAAAAAAACGTGGAGAAACGTTATGGCGATCAAGAAAATTAAAGTTGGAATTCTGACCTTCTCGGATGGACGAAAATATATCCATGATACGCTGGTGGAATTGAACCAGAACTATCAGCAGAAATTGGCGCAGGCTCTTGAATCCACCGGCGAAGTCGAAGTGGTTCAGGCGAAAGAGATTATCTGGAATGCAGAAACAGCGCGCAGTGAAGGGCGCAGGATGTTGGAAAACCGGGTTGATATGACGATCTTGAATTATGCAATCTGGGCTTTCCCCAATCTTGCAGCGATTGCAACCAACTTCGCTCCAGGTCCTTATCTTCTGTTCTGCAATATTCACCCGAAGGAACCGGGCATGGTGGGGATGCTGGCCTGTGCCGGTACGATGGATCAAATAGGACTGACCTACACCCGAATTTGGGGGGATATTCATGATCCGAAAACACTGAATAAGGTCATGCAATATGTGCGTGCTGCCGGTGCAGTCAACCATATTAAAGGTGAAACTTATGGATTATTTGGCGGTCGCCCGCTTGGAATGTACACGGCTGTCGCGAATCAGGACCAATGGCGGCAAATCTTCGGTGTCGATGTGCAGCATATTGAACAATATGATATCGTGCGGATCAGTGAGACGATCGCGGAAGAAAGAGTCAATGCAGGATTAAAGTGGCTGGAGTCCCATGTAAAAGAAATCCGATACGACGGAAAGATTCTGACGCAGGATAAGTTAAAAAAACAAATCCGATCCTACCATGCAGTGCGGGAAATTATGCAGGACAAAGACCTGGATTTCGTCGGATTTAAGGCACACGGCGATTTGACGGACTATTTTGCCACCATGGATATAACGGAAGCATTCCTGAATGATCCCTATGACTGGGAAGGTTCGCATGAACCGATTGTGGCAGCGACTGAAGCGGACATGGATGGCGCGTTGACCATGGAATTCTTAAAACACGTTTCCTATGGGCAGCCGGTAATATTTTGTGACATTCGCCATTATGATGCGGAAGACAATGTGTGGTACTTCGCAAATTCCGGTACGCATGCAACATTTTTCGCCAATCGCTCTCGGAATGCTTCGGAAAACCTTAAGAAAGTCACTTTTTATCCGGAAATTCCGGATTATCCTGCCGGAGGCGCCTCTGTTCAATACTTTGCCGGTCCAGGGCCGATGACGATGGCAAGATTTGCCAGAAAAAATGGGAAATACTGGCTGGCAATTGTGCCTTGTGAGTTTAGAGAATTTTCACAGGAAAAGATGGAAGCAAAAGCACACACAACGGATATCGAATGGCCGCATGCTTTTGCACGGATGAGCATCTCCGCTGATGAATTTTTGGAATCCTATCCCTGTAATCACATACACGGGATCTGTGGCAACTATGTAAAAGAGATGGTTAATGTTGCAAAAATATTAGGAATTGAATATAAAGTATTTTCCAAGGACGAGGAATCATGAAAAATAAAGTCGGTATCTATTATGCATATTGGACCCATGAATGGGATGTTGATTTCAATCCTTTTGTTGATAAAGTCGCTGAACTGGGTTTTGATATTTTGGAAGTGAATGGCGGGACGGTCGGGCAGATGTCCAAAGAAGAACGTAAAAAACTGGCAGATCATGCCAAATCACGCGGAATTGAACTGACCTACTGCATTGGTATTCCAAAGGAATTTGATGTTGCTTCGGAAGATGCTGAAGTTCGAAAACGAGGTGTGAAATATCTTCTGGGACAGATCGAAGGAATTGGAGAAATGGGCGGCGGCGACCTCTCAGGAATTCTTTATGGCACATGGCCTGCAACGATGCCGGAGGGCAATCTGACCCGGCAGGATTATCTTGATTTGAGTTTGAGCAGTGTGCGTCAGGTTACGAAGGCTGCGGAGGACAATCACGTTGTGTTGTGCATGGAAATTGTCAACCGGTTTGAACAGTTCCTTTTAAATACTGCAGCGGAAGGTGTCGATTATTGCAGGGCGCTCAATCATCCCAATGTCAAACTGCTGTTAGATACATTCCATATGAATATCGAAGAAGACTCTATAGCAAGTGCCATCGAGACTGCCGGTGATTATCTGGGACACGTACATCTTGGAGAGAACCATCGGATGCCTCCCGGTTGCGGAAAAGGACATATTCCATGGGATGAATTGGCAAAGTCCTTGAAAAAGATTCATTTCAAAGGATCCTTGGTGATGGAACCTTTCCTGGTTCCGGGTGGCCAGGTTGGAAAAGATATCAAGATTTGGCGGGATCAGAGTGTTGGATATGATCTGGATTCCGAAGCAAGAAAAGCTTGCGCTTTTATGAAGAAGACGCTCGAAGCTGCCGGCTAATTAAAAAATTTTAACATTCAAGGGTGTTATTTTCATTTCTTGTTTGAAAATAGCACCCTTGTTGTATTGCAATTGAAAAAAAGTCAGATTATTATGTTGAATACAAAAATCCAAACTGTTTGTGGCGAAATTCGTCCGGACCAACTGGGGTATTGCCAAATGCATGAACATATATTTGTTCGCCATACTCCAGCCGCTGTTTCAAATCCTGCTTTGTGCTTTGATAATGAAGAAAAATCCATAAAAGAATTACAGGATTACTACAGCAACGGTGGACGGACCATTATCGATGCTCAGCCATGGAGTGCCGGGAGAGATATCCGGGTTTTGGCTCGTTTAAGCCAGGCATCGGGAGTGCAAATTGTCGCTTCCACGGGATATCATTTGTTGATTTTTTATTCAACGGATCATTGGATTCACTTTGCAGACATGCATCAACTGACTGATTTGTTTATTCGTGAGCTGACAACCGGAGCAGAATGTCAGAATCTTAAGATCATTACTCCGGATTTAAGAGCCGGAATTGTCAAAGCAGCGATTCCAGCAGAGGGGCCTGTGGGCAGATATGAAATTTTATTGCGTTCTGCGGCTCAGGCAGCTGCAGTCACTGGCGTTCCTCTGTTGATCCATACCGAGAAAGGAAAAAACGCGATTCCGGCGGTTCAAGTTTGTAAAGAAGAAGGAATGCAAACCGAACGGATTGTCATCTGCCATGCAGACAGACAGGCAGAAAATTTGGTTTACCATGAAGCAATAGCCGAAACCGGAGTCTATTTGGATTATGACACAATTCATCGTCTGGCTTATCACGATGATCAGCAGGAATGTGAATTAATTTCTCATATGATTGGGGCTGGTTATGGCAACCGGCTTCTACTTTCGTTGGATACTACTGCAAAACGGCTGCGCAGTTATGGAGGTGGAATTGGATTGGATTATATTCTGACAACATTTCTGGATCAGTTGAAGACCTTTGGTGTATCTGCAGAAAATCTGCAACTGATGGTAAATGAGAATCCGATGCGCGTTTTTACTCAATAAATATCACCGTAAGTCTGATGCAGGAAATTGTAAATCATTAATCGGTACGTATAAATGTAATTACATTATTACAGTAACTTTCATCGAGCGAATTATCGATTCAAGCAGAAAAAACGGAAAAAAACAAGTCATTTCCACAAGAATTATTCATTAATCAGAGAAAAAATCGCGTGGATGCCATGGATCTATTGACGTGATGCGGAATTTGATTATAATATAATGTAATAACAGGATTACAAAAAATTCGATAAGTCTTTCACATAATTGTGTTTTCGGTTTCCTGACATAATTTGATTCATTTAAAAGTCGTAGCCACTGTTCCGAATGAGTGAAAAAAGTATTCAGAATCCAGATTGTTTTACTTAGTTCTGTTTGAAATGAGAGAAGAAAAAAACCATGATTTCATTACCCCAACCGGCGAAAACTCCAACAATGTATTTTGTGGGTGTGACCACACAGCAATCCTCAATCATGCAGATATTCCCGAAATGGGCTGCAGTTCTGGGCATCCAGGCGGTATTAAAAGGAATTGATATTCCGATCCATGCTCCGGCAGAGGATTACCGGGCAGTTGTCAATTTTATCAAGCAGGATCCGCTTTCTTTGGGAGCACTGGTTACGACCCATAAGATCGATATGTATCAGGCTGCGAAAGATATTTTTGATGAATGTGATCCATTAGCGCTTTCTTTCGGTGAATTGTCCTCGATTTCAAAAATGGATGACAAACTTTGGGCGAAAGCAAAAGATCCCATTTCAAGCGGGTCCGCTTTAAGTGAATTTATTCCGGAAGGATACTGGGAGAAGACCGGCGCTGCGGCTTGTGTTCTTGGCTCTGGAGGCAGCGCCTTGTCCATTGCATGGAACCTGGCAAAAGACACGCACGGGAACGATGTCCCACAGCGAATTTTCCTGACGAACCGGTCATCCCCGCGCCTTGAAAAAGCGGTACGAATCCTGACCGATGTAAAAGTTCCTGTGCATTACTGCCTGTGCCCTGATCCAAAATTAAATGATGCCATCGTAGAGTCTCTTCCGGAGGGTTCTGTCATCGTCAACGCAACGGGTCTGGGAAAAGACCGTCCCGGTTCTCCATTAACAGATCACTGCCAATTTCCACGTTCCAGCCGCATTTGGGAAATCAATTATCGCGGTTCCCTGGAATTTTTACATCAGGCAGAGCTACAAAAAGCTGAAAAAGCGTTGTATATTGAAGATGGCTGGCCATATTTTATTTATGGCTGGACACAGGTCGTAGGGGATGTATTTCATATGGATATCACCGGCGATCTTTTTAAAGCATGTGACAAAATCGCGCGTGACATGAGGAAATAGAAATGAAAGTGTTAATTACTCCGCGTTCTTATGGAAAAACCGATCCATTGGTTTTTGATATGCTGCAAGAAGCAGGATTCGAAATTGTTACCAATGATACCGGCGGAATTTTGAAAAAAGAGCAAATGATCGATTTGCTTAATGATTGTGACGGAATCATCGTCGGTGTGGATCCTTTGGATGCGGATGTGATCGCGAGCGCATCAAGACTGAAAGCAATTTCGAAATATGGCGTTGGGGTTGACAACATCGATCTCGATGCTGCTGAAAAACGTGGCATTAAGGTATCTCGAACGATCGGAGCAAATTCCGACGCAGTGGCAGATTATGCATTCGCCCTGATGTTAAGCTTGGCTCGGAAAGTGCTTCCTATTGATGCCGCCTGTCGCAGTGGGGACTGGAAAAAGATTACAACGATTGATTTGAATCATAAAATGATTGGTATCTTTGGACTGGGAGCGATTGGAAAGCTGGTCGCTAAAAGAGCGCAAGGTTTTGACATGCGGATTCTTGCTTATGACGTTTTCTGGGATGAAGGATATGCCGCTGAACATCAAATTGAAAAAGCTGACCCGGACCGGATCTTTAGAGAAGCGGATTTTATCAGCCTGCATCTGCCATTGACACCCGAAACACAAAATTTCATCGGGGAGCGAGAGCTATCTCTCATGAAACCCACAGCAATTCTGGTCAATACAGCCCGGGGAGGATTAATCCAGGATGGAGCATTATTAACAGCATTGAAGGAAAAACGTATTTACGGAGCGGGAATTGACGCTTTCAGTGAAGAACCGCCAGCAGACCCATCCTGGTTTACGCTGGATAATGTGATCATCGGCTCACATTGTGCGGCCTCAACTGCGGGTGCCATTCAGAATATGGGCAGAGCTGCAACGGCAAATCTTATCCGTGATTTATCTCGAAATCGCTAAAATTTGTTCATTTGGAAAGAGGACTATCATGAAACCTTACACAATTGATTTTGATCTGCTGACCGGCATCTGCAAAAGTGGAAAAGTCCAGCCGGTGCAACGCAGGGTATCTCAAATGAAAACACAGTTTGCGGATCTGGAGGCTGCACAATTAGCAATCGAGGATGGTGATCCGGTTTTATATGAATACAGCACGATGCTGAACGGTGAAAAAAAAGGGGGGCTGGCGTTCGGGACGACGATTATTTATCCCGGAAAAATCGGTGATGAATATTATATGACGAAAGGCCATTTCCATACCATTTTAGATTCGGCTGAAGTCTATTACTGTCTGAGCGGCAAGGGATTTATGATGATGGAAACGCCAGAGGGGGAAGTCGATTTGCAGGAGGTTCATCCCGGTGAGGTGCTTTATGTACCTGGCCGATGGGCGCATCGCAGTATCAATCATGGCACAGAACCATTTGTAATGTTATTTGTTTATCCGGGGGATAGCGGACATGATTATGGAACGATCGAGACCAAGGGCTATCGCAAACTTGTAATCGAACGCAATGGGAAACCGGTGATGATTGATAATCCGAGATGGAAGTAACCGGTTTTTTTCCAGCGTTTCGAGTCATGGAAAAAACTGTTTATCGTTGTGTTGTTTTTGCGCTTTGAGCAAAAACAACACAACGATATTTTTTTTCTCTTTTCTCAAAAGGTTTTTCAAAATTCCGAATTGCGGATTTTTTTAGATTTCGTATAATAAAAGGCCAAAAGAAGAGGGCTTCTGATTAAAAATGTGACGTTCCCTGGTCTTTTAATCTTCAAGAATCCTTCCATCTGTGGAGATGACAACCACTTGCCAGGGAATAAATTTGCCGCTTTTCTGCATTGCAGTTTTTACAGCATATTCAATTCCTCCGCAGCAAGGCACATCCATTCGCACCACCTTGACACTTTTTATATCATTATTTCGAAGTATCTCTGTTAATTTTTCACTATAATCACCTTCATCCAGTTTGGGGCAGCCGATCAATGCGATATGGTTATGGATAAATTTCTGATGAAAATTTCCGTACGCATACGCAGTACAGTCTGCTGCAATGAGCAAGTTGGCATGATTAAAGTAAGGCGCCTTAATGGGAGCCAGTTTAATTTGGACCGGCCAATGGGTCAATTCACTTTCCATAGAAACTGCCTCAGTAACAGGCGAAACTCTTTTTCCTATCATTTTTGCCATGGTTCCTGGACAACCTTGCGGAATCGGATCTTTTGGAGCTAATTTTGCTGCTTCGACGGCTTCTTCGTCATAAGCTGCCGCTTCTCTTTCTTCAAAGCTGATTGCGTTCATGGGACAAGCCGGAAGGCAATTTCCCAGTCCGTCACAATAATCATCCCGAATTAATCGCGCTTTTCCGTTTTCAATGGCAATAGCCTGTTCATGGCAGGCTGCAGCACATAGTCCGCAGCCGTTGCATTTTTCTTCATCGATTTTTATGATTTTTCGTATCATGATTTTCCTGTCTTTATTGTGTTATTATTTTTTGGCGAACTGAATTCTGACTTGCTCATTATTCAAGGTTTGAAATTGCTCACAAAAAAATCCAGTAATTTTCAGAAATTAGTTTAATCGGAATCACCGATTTTTATTGTTGTAATAACAACGAATTTTTCCGATTGATACAAAAGACAGATTAAATTTCGAATTGCCGAATAATAGCTCTCAAGAAAAATGATTGATTATATGTTTTTCACTTTTCGCAAAAACAACACAACAACAATTTTTCTCATTTTTCTCAAAGGGCTTTTCCAAATTTCGAGTTACTGATGAAGCACAGACCTGACAGTTTTTTGTATAATTATGGATAGTATGTTTTGCTTGCATTCAGATGGAGCATCAGGATGGTGCAAAAAAGACTGATACTTGCTTTTTTCATTCTTCTCATTGTTTCGAACCGATGTGATTTATTTCAAACAAGAGCGGTTCATGCTGTTTGGGATGTTTCTCTCCAAGATAGTTCAAACAAGTTTGATAACGTAAGCGCTGATGATCAGAACTATGGAAAATCGCCGAAGTATTGGTCTGAATGGCCGATTTTACCTTCTGATGTCAGCAAACGCATGAAAGACATATATCAACGTGGAATCCAGCAGGGAAATGATCCGCACGCATTCAGCGTCATCGGTGACTGTCAGTCAAATCCACAGATTTTTCTGGGCATGTTTGATTCAGAGGGCGATCCATTAAAGGAAAAATATCGGAACCTGATGGATACGATCCAAAATTTTCACGGATCATTTAGTCGAATGAGTGTTACCGTACGGGATGGTCAAAGTGTTGCATCTGTATTATCTCCGGAATGGGCTGATCCTGAACAATGTAATGAGGACGAATCAGCAATAGCGTGTGAATTTCGACTGCATAAGCCATCGATTGTTTTTATTAATCTGGGGACAAACTGGAACAGTGGAAATGAAATCACTCACGCAGCGTACCTTCGCGAAATTGTAGATTTTGTACTGGACCAGGGTGCTGTACCAATTTTATCCAGTAAAGGCGATAATCAGGAGGGAGGGCACAGAATTAATCGGGCGACTGCGGAAGTAGCAAATCAATATGGTGTTCCTTTTTGGAATTTCTGGCGCTCATTGCACGACTTGCCTGGCAAAGGCATCGACGACACAAGACCAGGGGGATACCTGACTGCCGATGGTTGGACCCGGCATTCTATTTCCGGACTGCAGGCTCTGGATGCAGTCTGGAAAGCGTTGTCCGGGCAATGGAATCAGGACTCATAATTCTCCCCTTCGTATGAAATACTGATTGCTTCAGCAATTCGAAATTTGAAAAATCCTTTTGAGCTAATGGAGAAAAATTGTTGTTATGTTGTTTTTGCGCGGAGCGCAAAAACAACATAACAACATATAACCCCTCTCATAAACCGAATCACTGTGATTGCTTAGATTGCTGACTGAAGGTTGTATTTTTAAGGTAGAATAACCATTACGATTCAAACGCGTACTTATCTTTTTTATTTTTATGATTAAAGGCAGGCAATACTATGGTTGAAATTCGACTTGTTAATACAGACGACAAAAAACAGGTTAAACAATTTATCCAGTTTCATTTTGATCTATATAAAGGGGATCCAAACTGGGTGCCACCATTTCGCGGTGATGTGGAAGTGATGTTGAACAAGAAAAAACACCCTTTTTATGATCACTCTGAAGCGGAGTTTTTTACTGCCTGGAAAAATGGAAAAATGGCAGGACGGATAGCGGCGTTGATGAATAACAGTTATAACAATTATCATCAATTAAAAACTGCCAATTTGTTTTTATTTGATTCGATTAATGATCAGGAAGTCGCAACCGCATTGTTTGATGCAGTCGCCGAATGGGCCAGAAAACGAGGCCTAAATGAATTGATCGGTCCCAAAGGATTTTCATTATTTGACGGCTATGGAGTTCTCGTGGATGGCTATGACGAGCGGCAAATGATGAATATGTCCGCATACAATTACCCGTATTATAAAAACTTGTTTGAAACCTATGGATTTCGAAAATGCAATGAATTCTTGTCGATGTCGTTTAAAGCCTCTGAATTTGTTCTGCCGGAGAAAGTAAAAAAAGTTGCCCAAATTGTACAAAAACGTGGGACGTTAAATGTAATCGCTTACAAATCGCGTAAAGAATTCATTAAAAACGCACAAACCATTGCGGATTTATATGCAAGATCATTTGAAAATAACTGGGAATATTTTCCGATGTCTTTCAAGGAAATCCAATTTTTAATTGACAATGTTTTGAAGATGGTCGATCCCAAAATGGTGAAGTTTATTACCAATGAAACACAGGAAATTGTTGGCTTCTTACTTACATTCCCGGATTTATCTTTAGCAATGCAGCGACATAATGGATATCTGACTCCGGCATTAATCCTCGATTTATTGTTGGAGATTCGTCGCACGAAAAAAGTTACGTTAAACGGATTTGGAATTTTAGAGGAATATCGGGGACACGGCGGTGATGCATTGCTCTATTCTTCGATGAGCAGTCTGTTGGAGGCATTTCCGCAATTTGTCGATGCGGAAGCCACTCAGATGGCAGAAAGTGCAAAAGAAGTCCAGCTTGAGATGATCGCGCTTGGGTTGAAGCCTAAAAAACATCATCGTATTTACAAAAAAGAAATTTAAACCAACCACTTATGTGTTTGATGGGCAATGGACTTTTAATCAATACCAGAAAAAGTCAATGTTGCACGGGAATATTCTGTTTATCTAACACAAGCGATTCTGAGAGAAAGAATCATTGAAACGTGAACACAAAACCACTGCGGCGTAATTATGGAATTTCGGCTTCTGTAATCACAATTCTCGTAATTCTCGCGATAATGTTCATTGCGCTGAACAGTTATTTTGTGTTTAAGACAAATTATGGCGCGAGTTTTTACAGCTACTGGCTTTCAGGAAGAATCCTTTTTGCACAGGGCGGCAATCCTTATGGATCCGATTTGTTTCTGCAGGTTCAGGAACAGTTTTCTGCAGATTCCAATGTCAGCGGATTTACTTTGCCATTGTATTCTGTTTTATATTATTTCCTGTTTACCTTTATCGATCATTTTGAAATCGCTTTAGTGATCTGGATGACGATCCTGGAAGCTTGCCTGATCGGAATTGCGATAAAACTTAAATTAGCGTTTCAAATCAGCGGAAGAACCTTGTCCGTATATTCACTGGGATTCATGCTTTTTTTCTGTTATTTCTCTGCGATGGCTATTATCGACGGCGATATCGGTATCATTGCGATTCTATTACTGATGATGGGATTGGATGCGATTCGGGACAGTGATGATGAATTTGCCGGAATCATGCTAGCGTTTGCTTCGGTCAAATACAGTCTGACGTTTCTTCCGATCCTGTGGATTTGTATTTGGTGTCTTTCCAATCGAAGAAGTACAGTCGTAATATTGATGATGCTCGTGATTGGGCTGCTCGTTTTGTTATCCGCGTTATTCATGTTAAACTGGATTACAGAGTTTTTACGATCGATTGTGTATTATTACAAATATCTCAATCCAATCTATTTCAGTAAGCTGATCGAAAACTGGCAGCCGGAATTAGGTGGCAGAATAGGCTGGGCAATTTCCGGTTTTTTTATTCTGATTATGATCATCGAATGGATTGTCAATGCTAAAGGAAGTGTGCGGGCTTTTGAATGGGTTCTGGCTTTGACAATCACGGTTGGTTTTCTGAGTGGTGTTCCAAATTTCGGGAAAAATTTGTTTGCGTTGTGGATTCCGCTGAGCTATGCAGCCGATAAAATTGTCCTACGTTGGACGAAAAACGGAAAATGGATCAGCAGTTTATTCTTTGTTCTGTTTTTGCTGCTTCCATGGTTTTTGAAAATATTGGCTTTTCCTGATTGGAACAACCCTGTGGATGTTTTAAGCATTATTTTCCCGGTCATCACAATACTCTTGCTGTATTGGAATCGATGGTGGAATATTGATTCTTTTATCGAAAAATTATAATATTCGATATTTCAATAAATGAATCATAATTATACAGGTTCTGCCAAAGTTTCTTGGGCGATGATCCGTCGATTCGCAATAAATTTGACAATTTACAAACTGCTGACATTTCGTGGATATGGAGGACAAAACGCACCTTTTAAGTAATATTTTCGGAAAAAAAATGAGCCGATGAGGAAAGTAAACAAGTTCGCCTATAGTATAATTGGCGGTTAATCGGAAATTATTACTTTTCCGGACTCTAACGATTCAATGGTTTTACTGCCGTTTAAGGAGCTTCTATGTCTAAAGTACTCGGTATTTTAACTGGCGGGGGCGACGTTCCAGGTCTGAATCCCGCTATGAAAGCTGTTGTAATGTCCGCCTTGGATTATGGTTACAGAATTTTTGGAATTCGCAGAGGTTGGGGCGGACTGTTAAATTATGATTTGAATGATCCAGAATCCCATCGTAATATTTTTGAGTTAGGCCGGGATGATGTCCGAAAAATCGATCGTACCGGTGGAACATTTCTGCATACATCGCGGACTAATCCTCAAAAGGTGAAGATTAATGTCATTCCGGAATTTCTGAAAAATTCACCGCTCGGAATTAAAGTGGATGGAGATACCATGGACTATACTCCGCATGTTCTGCAGGTTTTGGAGCATGTCGGAATTGACACTTTGGTTACTATTGGCGGTGATGATACACTCAGTTATTCAGTGCGCCTGCATAACGAAGGAATTCCGGTTGTTGCAATCCCGAAGACAATGGATAATGATGTTTTTGGAACAGATTATTGTATCGGTTTTTCCACATCCATTACTCGTGCCGTTGAAGTCATCACGAATATGCGAACTTCTTTAGGCTCTCATGAACGAATCGGTATTATCGAATTATTTGGACGCAATTCCGGCGAAACCAGTCTGATTTCCGCCTATCTTTCCAGCGCAGATCGGGCAGTCATCCCAGAAGTACCCTTCAACATTGATAAACTGACGGAATATCTGGTTGCGGATAAAAAAGCCAATCCTTCCAATTACTCCTTGGTTACTGTTTCCGAAGGTGCCGTGATGGAAGGCGGCGATATTATCGAAACGGGCGAAATGGATGCGTATGGCCATCGAAAACTGGGTGGTGTCGGTATGATCGTTGCCGAAGCCATCAAACGCCGTTCCAACAGTAACATTATGTATCAGCAGGTTGGTTACATGATGCGCTCCGGTGCTCCTGATTCACTGGATCGTATGGTTGCCAGTTCCTTCGGAAATTTAGCGTTTCAACTGGTTGCAAGAAACGATACAGGCCGTATGGTTGCGCTGCATGGCGGTAAATATACAACCGTACCTGTCAGTATGGTTCTTGCCGGAAAGAAACGGGTGGATGTTCCTGCTTTCTATGATATTGAAGCTTACAGACCGAAGATTAAAGATTTCCTCGGTGTACCGATGTTTTTGAATTAATTCGCAGGAGAACTATATGATCGTCACAACAAAAAAATTATTTGAACATGCCTACGGCAAATATGCAATTGGTGCTTACAACATCAACAATGCGGAACAGATTATCGGTCTGTTCAAAGGAAATATCAAAAGCCAGTCACCTTTTATTATTCAGATTTCAAAGGGTGCTCGCTCATACACCAGCAAAATCATGCTGGAGGGTTTGATTCGCAGCGCTGATCAGATGTTCCCGGAAGCCATTTTTGCTGTTCACCTGGATCACGGTGATGAGCAGACGTGCTATGACTGCATTGATAGCGGTTTTTACAGTTCTGTCATGATTGATGCTTCATCCTTGAGCTTTGATGAAAATGTCGCAACCACAAAACGTGTTGTTGATGCGGCGCATGCCAAAGGAATTGTGGTTGAAGCAGAGCTGGGACAACTCGGCGGTGTGGAAGAGCATGTCTCTGTCAGTGATGCCGATGCCAAATTAACCGATCCAGATTCCGTCAAAGAATTCGTCTCCAGGACCAATGTCGATTCGCTGGCTGTTGCCATCGGAACCAGCCATGGTGCTTTCAAATTCACAGGCAGTCAGTCGCTTCATTTTGATGTGCTTGCAGAAATTCAGAACCGCGTTCCCGGATTCCCGCTGGTGATGCACGGTTCCAGCTCCGTTCCACAGGATGAGGTAGCACGCATTAACGCTGCCGGCGGCAATTTGCAGGGAGCCAAAGGTGTTGATGATAACCAATTCAAGCGGGCTGCAGAACTTGGCGTTACGAAAATCAACATCGATACCGATGGACGTCTGGTTTGGACGCGCGTACACCGTGAATATTTCCTCGAACATCCGGAAAATTTTGATCTTCGACCAATTGGCAAAGTCTTCATGGAAGAATATGGCAACTTTATCGCTGCCAAGAATGAAAAACTTGGATCAGCCGGTCAGCTTGAAAATGTCCGCAAATTTCTGGCATAGGAAGATCTGAAGCAAACCGGATAATAACCAACATCGGAATGATTCCATCCGATATTCTTACAATCACAAAGCCCCCATATCGATCAACGCAGCGCATACTACACTGCATGGATCGGAATGGGGGCTTTCTTTATATGCTTAATTATTATCCGAGCGAACCGCCCGGACGACTCTGCGATAGCGATAGGATTGAGAGGCTTCATCGAATTGCTGACAAGTGATGAGCGTGAGCCAATCGCGATCTTCATGGCGGGTCAGCAGGCGGGTGTCATCCGGATCGACCAGCACGCTGCTGTCGACCATATAGGAATAGCTTTGTCCATTCAGGAAAATTCTCAGAATATCTCCGTATTGCAGATTTTTAAGGGAGGCAAAAGGTCCTGGCAATCCATCCGCCGTATAGGCATGAGCCGTAAGGACCGTATTGCCGTTCCAAGTCGGATAAGCGGTTCCTTCGAGCCAACCGACCTGATCCTGCAACCAGGTAACATCCCAGCCGTCTTCTGCCAGAGGAACACCGGTGATGTCAGCTTCGACGTTCAAGGCAGGGATCTGGAGCCATAGATTTCCTGAAGGATGATAGGCTTTGTCATCCGTTTGTTGGGGCAGAACGGTCAGAGTACCGGGTCTGAAACCGGTCAAAGGATTGGATTCAACGGATTGGTTCACCAAAACGCGGAAATTGAGTGACGCGTCCTTACCGTTATTGATGGGGTTTTTTGCCAGATCGACAATGGAGGTGGAACCGCAAACGGAAAGACGGTAATATCCATTGGGCAGTGGTTAGCCTTCATTCAAAGCGATGGTTGCCACGAAAGGTCCATTCCCGCCTTGGTTGTCATAGGTGACGGCACCAGTCGGGATATGGATATCATCACCCAGCGGCGAATTCCCGTTGTTGGCAAACGCGAGGCAGGAATTCGTGTTATAGACATTGTCGGGGCCGGTTTGGAGCAATAAGTAATTGAATGGATTGGTCACATCATCCGGATCCGAACCGTTACCAGAATTGCTGACATCTTCATCGAAGGTGACTTTGATTTCTGACAGACTGGTATCTATAGTGGCGCCGTTGGTGAACAGAGAATTACCCTTGCCGATTGTAATGATCACCGTTTTGGGATCCTGGTGATCGATAGAGAAGATACGCTCGAAATTGGAACCGATCGGGAAACCGGAGCGGTCTTTCATGGAGCCGTCAATGGTCAGCTTATATTTGCCATCGATCAATGGAATACCGCCATTAATCGACAGGGTGGCGACAAATGGTCCGCGATCATTGTGATTGTCATAGGTAACATGGTCAATGGGAATATCGACCAGATCATTGATTTTCAGATGATACAGTGAAGAATTGAGAACGTCAAAAGGATCCAGGGCGGAGCGGTGCTGCATATCTTTGGAAAAGACGGGCAACAATAAGGTGATCGAAACATTGGTGTGCTCTTTTCCCGAGAGCTCACCGTCACCTGTGTCAGCAATACTGCCCACTTTGAAGATGCCGGCTGATTCTTCGATAGTTAGAGTGAAATCCTGTTGTGCTGTTGACAAAACATTGACGGCATGCATATTGATTTGATATGTACCCACCATACTTAGATCCGGTATTCCTTCCAGTGTAGCGGTTCCGTCGTGATGATCAATGAGGGAGATGCCTGCAGGCATGTCGTCGGTCGTTGAGATGGTCGGGAATGGAATGCCGCTTGTTGTGATGTCAAAGGTATTGGGGCTTCCGACAATAAAGGAGGCATGATCCGGGCTCGTAATGACCAAATCCAAACCGAACACGATGGAGAATTGTTCTGCTGCAAGGTTTGAAAAACCGATGGCATCGACGGCGACATTTGCTGGAATATCGAGGGTGACCGTCCCTTCGCTGGTCGGGATCAGATTGAGGGAATACGTGGAACTGTCCACCGCGAGGAAGCCGCTGATAGTGCTGTTCCCGGGGAGGATGTCGCTTTCCTCAAAACCGGTCACGGGTTCGCTGAATTGGATCGTGATCGGGATGGGATTGACATTGGTAGGATTGGATTCCGTGGAGGAAATCAACACAGTTGGCGCGGTTGTATCGATCGTCCAGTTGATTTCGGCTGGGGACGGATCCGCATTGCCGGCTTTATCCACGGCGCGCACTTGAAAA
The DNA here is from genome assembly GCA_026645735.1 of Flexilinea sp. GTDB lineage: Bacteria > Chloroflexota > Anaerolineae > Anaerolineales > Anaerolineaceae > Flexilinea. The sequence continues at coordinate 57,389 of JAPKMT010000004.1, read as the reverse complement.
TTATGACCGCCATCCGGCAGATCGTTATACTCTTTGGGGCTTGAGCAGACTGAAAAAGCGCTGCTGTCGAGCAGACATTCCAGGTTTTCGATTCCAAAACCATCCGGATCATCCCCCTCGAATTCAAACACCGCATCCGTCGAAGTGGTCAGATTGGCGGGAGAACTGAGAATTGTCGTTTCCGGCAGCGACGAATCAATCCGCCAGGTATAGGATTCCGGTGATGCGTCGGTATTGCCAGCAGCATCGACGGAACGCACTTCGAAGGTATGATTACCGTCACCGAGGCTGCTGTAGGTCTTTGGGCTTGGACAACTCGAAAAAGCTCCCCCATCCAGACTGCATTCAAAACCGGCTACGCCCGAACCGTCCGAATGGTCAGCACCGTCCGGATCCTCGCCGCTGAATGTGAAACTGGGGTTGGCGCTGTTGTCGGGATTGGCCGGTTTGGTGGTGATGCTCGTGCTCGGTGCAGTAGTGTCAATTCCGGAGATGGCATCAGACAACTTATAAGCGGTATTGTTGACTGCATCGACCGCCTGATAGCACACCCGAATGCCGTTATCCGCTTCGGCGGAGAATGTCTGGCTGTCATAAGCTGCGAAAGTCAGGCTGCCGTCGCAGGTTGCTCCGCGGGTATTGCTCATCTTTAACGTTCCGTCCGATATGGTGGCTGTGATGGTTTTGCTGACAGCTGCTGCGGTACCTGGATGATGGATGGTGATCTCCGGTGCCGTGGTGTCTACCGTCCAACTGAATTCGGCGGGAGAAGAATCTGCATTGCCGGCAGCGTCGACAGAACGCACCTGGAAGGTATGATTGCCTTCGCTGAGGCTGTTGTATACCTTTGGGCTCGAACAATCTGAAAAAGCAGCTCCATCCAGACTACATTCAAAACTGGAAACGCCGGAACCGCTCGGATCAGTGCCTGAAAAAGAAAAATCTGCATCCACTGAGTTGGTCGGATTAGCGGGAGAACTGAGAATTGTCGTTTCCGGCAGCGATGTATCCATCTGCCAGGTGTAGGATTCTGGTGAGGTATCTGTATTGCCGGCAGCATCGACGGAACGCACCTGGAAGATATGATTGCCGTCACTGAGGCTGCTGTAAGTCTTTGGACTCGAGCAATCCGAAAAAGCTGCCCCATCCAGACTGCATTCAAAACCGACAATTCTCGAACCGTCTGAACCGTCTGTGTAGTCCGGATCCTCGCCGCTGAACGTGAAACTAAGGCTGGCGCTGTTGTCGGGATTGGCCGGTTTGCCGGTGATGCTCGTGCTCGGTGCAGTAGTGTCAATTCCGGAGATGGCATCGGACAGCTTGTAACTGATATTATTGACTGCATCGACTGCCTGATAGCACACCCGAATGCCGTTATCCGCTTCGGCGGAGAATGTCTGGCTGTCATAAGGCGCGAAAGTCAGGCTGCCGTCGCAGGTTGCTTCGCGGGTATTGCTCATCTTTAACGTTCCATCCGATATGGTGGCTGTAATGGTTTTGCTGATAGCCGCCGAGGTGCCCGGATGATGGATAATAATTTCTGGCGGTGTGGTGTCGATCACAATGGCATTGTTCCCAGCCAGTGAGCTGGCGCTACCTGTTATGGGCAGCGTCAGGTTTGCCTGGTTCCCTGCTCCATCCTGAATCGTACCTCCGTTCGTGCTCAGCGCTGTTGTATCGGAATAATCCAAGTCGGATGCATAATCGCCTGCCTGAACGGTATAAGTGAAAACCAGCGTAGAGTTTCCGCTGCCACTGCTGTAAGTTGCGATACGGTCGACAGTACCCGTTTCAAGCTTCAACTGAGGAATACCGGTCACAATAATGTTATCTACGAAGTTGACATTAATGGTGATCTCAGCTCCTATGCCAAAGGTTCCCGCGGAAGTGGTAGCAGTGACCGATGCCACTACCGGGCTGACCACTATTATTGGATTTCCAGTGCCATCTTCTGCTGTCCATCCGCTAGACGGACATGTTGTAGCATCCGCATGATTGAACAGATAATTATCCGCAATGTGTTCATTTTTCAACTCATCGTCAATGAACCAGTAATAATTGATCGGATAAGCTGCTCCAGATCGGCTGTTATAGAGCCAGTAATTCAGTGATTGATGTTTCCAGGCGGGCTTGCCGTAGTAAGTGCCGATCCAGACATATACGCCGTTGGCAGCAGTCGGGGATATGATGCCCGAGACATATTTATTCGGCTGACTGGTGGGTACGGTAAAGTGCTTAACACCACCATAATAGGTCTCATTATTGGAATTTGTTCCGTACGCTCGATAGTAATAAGTTGTACCCTCAATAAACTCAGGGGACATGGGATTTGTTTTATCTTTGGATATCGTGAAACTTAATGATCCTGTTCCTGATCCGAAAGATAACCAAGTAACTTCGAATTCTCCGATGGTTGGTGTTGCATCCGTGGACGAATAGGCAAAGCCACGTTCAGTTGCTGCACCGACGATGTTTCCGCGCAATGTTGCTGATGTTTTTGTGACCAGAGAAGCCTCATCGGTTGAAACGGTTAGGCTTGGACTGGGTGTCTGTGCCTGGACTAAGTCAAAGTATGTGGATGTAAAAAAGATAAAGATGATTATGGCGGCGATATAGCGGGCATATTTCAAAATAACTCCTAGTGTCAATCGATTGTTGTTTTTTGATTTTTTCAGAATCGACAGCATGATCACTTTATGAGAAATCTGTAGAATTCTGGATGCTTTTAATCTAATTATTTTGAAGAAAATGCCAGGAACCGCAAAATCCAGTAATTTTTTTTCTTTCTTTATTCGGTTAACTGGCGTCAATAATGAAACTGTTATTGGATATTTATATATACCAACCTTATTTCGAAAAAACATAGGTTTTTATCGATTTCTCAAATAAAAACCTATGTCACAAACATCGTATTTTGAATATTTGGATAAATCTATTTGCCTCAAGCATTCAGATCTGACAAAAGCTGGGCAGCTGAAATGATGAAGTTTCTATGCGATACCGACCGCATCATTGAACGATTGAATCAGGCGGTCGATTTCATCGCGTTGGGCCTGGATTTCTGTCCAATATTCGCGGTCATACCACTGCGCATTCAGCTCCTCCGAGGTCCTGCCCTGCTGTTCAATCCAGGTGTAATACTTCAGGTTGTGGATTCGTTTGCGGTCTTCGTAGGTCAGTTCCTTCATCGAGGACGTATTTTCACCCATCAGGTAGCGGCCGAAATTGAAGGCAGCATCGTCACGGGTGAATGGTCCGAATTGTGTGGTATATTCATCCAGCCGCGTAGTGTAGAGTTCCATGGAATCGGTGAAAATGGTCATCACTACATCCTCACCGGTCAGTTCCTGATATTTCGCGAATTTAATTGCAGAGAGCAAATTTGCAGTACTTGAGAAACCCAAAAGATGGAGCTGCTCAACGGTCTCGGCAGGTACTCCTTTATCCACCAGATACTTCTTCCCTTCCGGCTCATTGAACAAACGGGATAGATGCACAACCGCGTTGTCATCGATTGAAGTGACATAATCGGTGTTGCGGACGTTGTGAATCCAGGGGACGTGTTTGTCACCGATCCCTTCGATGCGGTGTGCACCGAAACCGTTGTTCAACAGGGTTGGACATTGCAGCGCTTCACTGGCGATAATTTTGGAATCCGGATAATACTGTTTCAGCAAATCACCGCAGGCAATGGTGCCACCGGAACCGGTATTGGAACTCAAACCGGCCAACCGGTCATTCTTGCCTAATACCTTATCCAGGATCTCTTTCATTGCATTGCCAGTTACATGAAAATGCCATAAATAGTTACCGAGTTCTTCAAACTGATTGAAAATCATCAGTTCCTGTCCTGATTTGCGAAGTTCCCAGCATTTGTCAAAAATTTCTTTGACATTGGATTCCGTACCGGGAGTGGCAATGATTTCATCGGCTACGTTTTCAAGCCAGGCAAACCGTTCGCGGCTCATACCTTCCGGCAGGATCGCGATGGACTGGCATGCCAGCAACGCTGAATCGTAAGCTCCTCCACGGCAATAATTGCCGGTGGATGGCCAGACTGCTTTTTCAACCGTCGGATCGAATTGTCCGGTAACAAGGCGCGGGACCAGGCAGGCAAAAGCAGCTCCGACTTTATGGGCGCCGGTTGGGAACCATTTTCCAACCACGGCGATAATCCGTGCATCGACACCGGTCAGGCTGGAGGGAAGTTCAATATAATTCACATTCCCGAAATCCCCGCCTTTTTCGACAGGTTCATTCTTCCAGGTGATGCGGAACAGATTCCTTGGATGAATATCCCATAATCCGATGCTTTTCAGCTCTTTCCGAATTTTATCCGGAATGAGTGCAGGATCCATTTGCTGCTCAAATGTGGGAATGATGATATTTCTTTCCCGGGCTCGATGAATTGCATTCTCAAGACGCTTTTCATGAATTGATAAATCTATTCTTGCCATTTGACCCTCTTTATCATATATATTTTTATTCGATGCCGCATAAATCAGCATCACGCGATTTCCTGCAGCAGTTTACGAAAAGATTATGCTGCCAGAATCTGGATAATCTGCATCTCGTGTCATGTTCAGTTCGTCATTTTCACGAGATGATTTCTTACATAATTGAGCAGGAAAGACCTTCCTGCCAAATCGCTTGCATCAATTTGTTGACATGTTGATGAAGCCGATGTCTGTTGCTGTCTCTATGCTGCTACAACCAAATCAACTGCTTTGCGTTTTTTCTTCCTCATCAAAAATAGTATTTGAAATCTCGCGAATCACATAAAGCGGCCGGTTTTTAACTTCATCATAGATTCTTCCGAGGTATTCGCCCAGAATTCCCAGACAGATCAACTGCACGCCTCCGAGGAACAAAGTGGAGATCAGGGTTGTTGTTTGCCCCAGTAATTCCCTGCCAGTGGTCAAACGGATCAGGATGACCACCGGAATCAGAAGAATGCTGATTCCCGCTACGATAAAACCCAGGTACATTGCGATTTGCAGTGGAACATATGAAAAACCGGTGATGGCATTCCACGCCAGGCGGATCATCTTTTTTAAAGGATACTTTGTCGATCCTGCAAAACGGGATGCCCGGTCATATGGAACACCAATCTGTTTGTAACCAATCCAGGCCGACATACCCCGCAGAAAACGATGCTTTTCCCGCATGGTGTTCATGACGCTCAGGACCTTACGGTCGATGAGGCGAAAATCCCCCGTATCGAGCGGGATTTTTACATCCGTGATTTTATAAATGACCCGATAGAACAAGGAAGCTGTTTTTGTTTTAAACCATGTCTCACCTTCTCTGTTTTTGCGGACTGCATAGACGACTTCATAACCTTCTTTCCATTTTTGGATCAGCTCTAAAATGACTTCCGGGGGATCCTGCAAATCCGCATCGATGATGACGACGGCTTCCCCCAGCGCATGATCCATACCGGCAGTGACCGCGATCTGGTGACCGAAGTTGCGGGCAAAATGAATCACGCGGATTCGGTTGTCCTGTCTGGCTAATTCATCCATTTTCCCCGGGGATCCATCGGTCGAACCATCATCCACCAGAATGAATTCCCAGGGTTCCCCGGTCTGCTCCATGACTGCTTCCATCCTGGAATGCAGTGGCTCCAGACAATCAATTTCGTTGAATACGGGAACGATCACCGAGTATTTTGGTTTCATGAGCATTCTCCCATCAATTTCAGGCTTTGGAAGATCGTTGAGGCTTCCAAAGCTTTCAGCGTTGGTTCAATAATCTGGGCATCTCCGGCTGCTTTCATCGCTGAACGAATATCCTTCAAACCGCTGCCAGTATTGACAACCAGAACTTCATCCTGATCACCGATCAAACCCTGTTCCGCAGCTTGCAGCATTCCGATGTACGCTGTTGCACCCGCCGGTTCAGCGAATATCCCAAATCTTCCCAGCGCCGGGATTCCCGCATAAATCGATTCATCGGGAACTGCCAGATAAGCACCTTTCGTTTCAAATGCAGCCCGGACTGCCCGGACTCCATCTCTTGGAAGATCGACGGAGATGCTGTCGGCAAATGTCGTCGCGTTGACCGGCAGAATCTTTTCTGTTCCATTGGACCAGGCTTGGTAGACAGCGGCAGAATTCTCAGATTGAACACCGAAAATTCTGGGCATCTGATTGATCCATCCCAGTTGCAGGAGATCTTTGAATCCCTTGTGAATTCCGGAGATGATATTCCCGTCTCCAACCGATACAAAAAGATTGAACGGACGATCGGGATGTTCTCGTTTCGAAAAAACCTGTTCCCAAATTTCAAAAGCAGCCGTCTTCTTTCCTTCTGCTGTAAATGCATTGTACCCGGTATTCCGGCAATACCAGCCATATTTTGTGGAAGCCTGGACCGAAAGATCGAATGCCTGATCATAATTTCCGTCCACCAGGATGACTTTGGCTCCAAAGATCAGCAACTGTGCGATTTTGGCCGGAGGAGCTGATTTTGGCGCAAAGATGATCGCCTGCCAGCCCGCAGCAGCAGCCATACCTGCCAGTGCTGCCCCTGCGTTTCCAGTGGATGCCGTGGCAATCACTGGGGCCTTGATCTCTTTTGCACGTGCGATCAGAATGGCACTGGCGCGGTCTTTAAATGAGGCGGTCGGGTTGCGCCCTTCATCCTTAATCCAGAGGTTGCGAATGCCGATTTGCTGAGCGATGGATGGCACATGGTATACCGGTGTCCAACCGGCAGCATGAATCGCAGTTTGCTGATACCCCGGGTCATTTACCGGTAACAGCGGCAAATAACGCCAAAGGGAAGGTTCTCGTGAAGCAAAAAGTTCTTCCGGTTGAACGGAAGCGCGAATTTGTTGATAGTTCAGGATAACATCCAGATTTCCTGCATCGGATTCACAAACATACCCCTGATAGTTTGCATCATAAGTTTTTCCGCATAACGAACATCGATATCCTGAGAATTTATTCATAATATCCTTTTTGAAGCATCATCAATCTTAATTTCGAACCATTTTATTCTGCAAAAACGAATTCTGTTTTTGATGATTCGATCAATCTCCACAACCGGCTTTCCGTAATACTTCCACCAATTCAGGTTGATTACGAGCAGTTTCTAACGCTTGAAGTTGGGAACAGAAGAATCTTGCTTTCTCTGATCCGTAGTCCAATTTTTCTGCAATTTGAATTGTCTGATCCCATTTTTTATTTAATACAAACGCTTTCGCAAGCGGAGTCCAGTCAACCGGATCCTTTGCTTCGAGATTCAGATCAAGCGCCTGCGAAGCAAATGTCAGCGCTTCTGTAAAATCTCCTCGCTGCAGTTCCAAGCTGGTCTTTTGAAAAAAGTAACAAAAACCATGTTCCGGTTCTTTTCCGATAGCCTCCGGTGGATTGGCCAGTGGATTAACGTCCATCAAAATCATATCCTGGTCGGAAATACCGGCAATATGAAAAATACTCTCCGGAAGTCCCGGATAATCGCGATTATCTTCCGTGATGACCCAAAGGCAGGCATCCTTTCTGTAAAAAACTGCCAGGATCTGATCCGTTGTGGATTGAAAGATATGGCTCCGGTAGTTATGGCTGATTTCCTGACCAGGCTGCGGATTACTGAAAAAGGTATCTGCCCGCATGTGCAGATCAAAATATTTGTATTGATATCTGTTGCCGGTCAGAGACGGTGCATACTGCCAATTGATGACGGGTGTCAGATCACTGTCGCTGTAGCGATCCAGCGGGATTTCATCAGAAACGAGAATTGTTCCGGATTGCAATCCTGGCGCGCGCCAGGCCAACTGCCAGAAATAGTCATTCATCTTCATGGCTTCTTTTTTGTAGACAAGCGCATTGGAAAAGTGCGAACCTGCAGCCATAGAGGTCAATAAAGCGACGATGAGAATTTGTGGAGAAGCCTTAAAAAACAGCGCAATCAAAGGAGCAGCAATCAAGGCTACTCCCGGACTGAATGACAGGGTTGAGCGATCCCACGGAAAAGTATTTTCTACATGAATCCATGTAGTCCAGAATGGGATACCGGCAGCCAATAAAATCGCTAATCCGGTTATGAGTTGCTGATATTCGATCCGGGAGAAAACTTTCTTTGAAAGCGGTTCCTCTTTGTTATTCTCCGGAATTCGGCTGAGTCCCAGCCAGCTCAAAATGAAAATCAGGATGATCAGGCAAAGGAAAAACAGCAGCTCATGATTTCCATCCGGAAGTGCAAAAGTTTTAAGCCAGGCACTAACCGTAACTGACCGCAAGTCCAGTACGATCTTCCTGGCGAGCTCAGACAATGCACCTGCCCAATTTTGCGTAAGTTTTACAAAGAATGTCGGTTGATAGGTTTGAAAGGAGAAAATGAAAACTCTCCAGATCAAAAAAATCAGGGACGAAAAAATATAAGGAAGCCAGTGTTTCAACCAAAGCCAATTGTGAGATTTTTTACCGGATGTACTGTTTTGGAAGCAATTCGTGATAAAAAACAACAGCAGAAATGGTCGGATGGCCTCCAATCCGACAAAATATTCGCATGAAAACATGGCTGTCGTTCCGGAAACAAATCCGACTACCATCCAGAAGATTCTTTTCCCCATTGTACCAGGGGCATCTTCAAGCGAAAGATGATGAATCATGGACCAAATTGAAAACAGACAAAGATCGAGTGAGGCAAAATGCAGAATGAATTGAACCGCTATCGGTTGTTGTTGAAATCCCGGATAGACAGCAAATAAAATGGCAGTCCAGGAATTGATTCGTTTTGCAGCAGGCCAGACAAGCGATAAAATCCTCCAAAATAAAAATACAGCCACCCAGCGTTCCAGCAACAATAAAATATGATACGGGAGAACCGATTCACCGAATACGGAAGATGTCAGCATATATATCCACGCTGAATACGGTCTGTCCCAGGCGACAAATGCCGGGAAAGACGCGGGCCCCATCAGGTGATGGTTATAAATATAGATCCAATCATCTCCATAGAAGCTGAACCAACGCAAAAAAACGGGTATGCCATATGTCAAGAGGACAACCAGGGATGCCAGAATGAGAACGCTGTTTTTTTTCAGGAAAAGAAAGGGCTGTTTTTGCACAGTCTACTTACCGATGGACCGGATCACTTCGAATTTCATAAAACCCGGTATAAAATAACTCTGAGAGTAGTCGATCATCCTGCCAGTCTTGTCAAAAAGGAGCGCGTCCAGTTTCAAAAGGACATCACCACGCTGGATCTGCATTTTTTTTGCAATTTCCGAGGGAGCAGGACTGGCGATCACTTCAGTTTTAGAGTGTGAAAGTTCCGGCTTCCCGCGTTTGATGATTAAATCAAGCACGGATCCGGTAAAACCGTTGGACAGATCTTTTTCATCAAGGATACCGGGTATTATTGTATCGACTAAAAACGCAACGGGTCTGTCTGCAACCCAGATTACACGCGAAACGCGGATGGCTTCTTCATCCTGATTGATTCCCAACTTTTTTGCTAAATCAACATCCGATTTGACTTTATTGATGTCCAGATAACCCATTTTGACATCCAACCCGACACGGTGAGCCTGTGTTTCAATGCTCTCCAGCACTTCTAAACCGGTTTCGATATTTTGCCGGTGATCCAATACAAATGTGCCGACACCCTGCCGCCTGCGTATTAATCCCTGCCCTTCAAAACTGCGCATTGCTTCGCGCAGTGTGGCTCTGGAAACGCCGAGGCTCGCAGCTAATTCCGGTTCTGATTGCAGTCGTTCTCCTGCTGGAGTTTCCTCAATGATTCTTGCCAATTCCTGCTGCAGTTTTTGAAAAAGGCTGAGGTTGTCATAATTCGGTTGCTGATGATTCATGCTCTTTCTCCAAAAGCGAATAACTATTGTTGCACTAGCCGTGATGCGGCTTTATTATGTTTTTTTACAAGGTCAGGAACATTGACTGTCAATAATTCTCCACGAAAAACAACAGGTTTTCCCTGAACAAAATTGTAATCTACCCAACCAGGATTGCAGAAGATTAATGCAGACAAAGGATCCTGAAAGCTGCCGGTAAATTGCAGTTTATTCATATTCACGGCTATGAAATCTGCACATTTGCCTTTTTCTAACGAACCGATATCTTTTCTTCCAAGCACAGCGGCGCCTCCTCTGGTTGCGATTTCGAAAACCTCTCTGGAAGTGATCAATTTTGGCGATTTTTCGCCGCTCAAGGAAGCACCTTGCAAACCGGCGCGCAGTCTTGCCATCAAGAGTGCCTGCCGTACTTCACCAAGCATGTGAGAACTGTCATTACTGGCAGAACCGTCGACGCCTAAACCGACAGGAATGCCTTCCCGCAAGTATTCTGTTAATGGAGCAAAACCGGATCCAAGACGCATATTGGAGGAGGGACAGTGCGCGACACCGCAGCCGTAATGCTGATATTTGCGGATATCTTCCAGCCTGACATGCACGGAATGTGCGAACCAAACATCCGGCCCCAGCCAGTCTACCGATTCCATATAATCCACCGGTTTGTAACCAAATTTCTGCAGACAGAATTCTTCTTCGTCTTCTGTTTCGGCCAGGTGCGTATGAAGGTGAACACCATACTTGCGTGCCAGTTTGGCACTGTCTCTCATTAATTCGGTGGAAACACTGAACGGCGAGCAGGGAGCCAGAACAATTTGCAGCATCGATCCTGAAGCGGGGTCATGGTATTTTTCAATGACTCGGATACAATCTGCAAGAATATTTTCTTCGCTGTCGACAACACTGTCCGGAGGCAGCCCGCCTTTGCTTTCTCCCAGGCTCATGGAACCGCGCGATGCATGAAAACGCAGACCGATCTGTCTGGCTCCCGCGATTTCATCATCCAGTCGGGATCCGTTCGGAAAAAGATACAGGTGATCCGAGGCAGTCGTGCATCCGGACAATGCCAATTCGGCCATGGCAGTCTGCGTGGAAATGTAAACATCTTCCGCTGTCATTCGTCCCCAAATGGGATAAAGAGTTTTCAACCAATTGAACAAATTGGAATTCTGTGCGCCCGGTATTACACGAGTCAGTGTTTGATAGAAGTGGTGATGCGTGTTGATCAGACCTGGCAGGACAACATGGCCGGAAAGATCCAGAATTTCATCAGCCGTTTCCGGGAGATCCTTTGTGAAACCCGTTTTTTCGATATAACCGTCCCGAATCAACATCGCTCCATCACTGTATTCATGCCGCTCTTCATCCATCGTGGCAAGCAAAAGCGCATTTTTAATAAGTAAAGTGGACATTTTTTTTTACCCTGTTCTTTCCGGATTGTCCGATTTTGAGACCATTATTGTCAAACAAGTTATAAACTATCTATTTTATACTCCAAATTTACTTGTCTGACAATAGGATAAAGGTCACTCGTATTCGGATTTTGGCGAATAAGAATTACTTTCAGGGAATGTATTATGGCTGTGATGCTTTCTAATAAGGGGACTATCCATAAAAGGATTTGTTTTTTTCTTGTCTTTTCAAAAAAAAATTCTTTTCATGAAACACGAATCGTGTGTCAAAGAATCATTTTCAAATATTCTGCAATTGCGCACTCAATCGTTCCATATTACTTTCAGTCGAATCGCAACGCTGCATGATAGGTGTTCTGCATTAACATCGCGATGGTCATCGGTCCGACTCCACCGGGCACCGGCGTAATGGCTCTTGCAACCGGTAGAATCGATTCAAAATCGGTGTCCCCTGTCAGATGATAACCCCGCGGATCCGCATTGTCCGGAACATGGTTGATACCGACATCGATGACAATAGCGCCTGGTTTGATCCAGCTGCCTTTTACCATATGCTGCTGTCCGACTGCAACGATAACGATATCAGCGCGCCTGCAAATCTTTGGCAAATCCACAGTTTTCGTGTGGCAAATCGTTACCGTCGCATTATTCCGGCACAGTAACTGAGCTGAGGGCATGCCGACGATAGCGGAACGTCCAACCACTACGGCTTCCATTCCGGTAATGTCCGGTTCAATGGAATGGATGAGATAGAGAATTCCAGCCGGTGTACATGGGATGAACCAGGGAACAGACTCTTTCCTCGAAAGCAGACCCGCATTTACCGGATGAATCCCATCAACATCTTTTTTAGGATCGATCAGCGAGAGAAGGCGGAATGTATCCAGGTGTGCCGGCAATGGAAGTTGGACGAGTATTCCGTGTACATTCGGATCGATATTTAATTGTCCGATCAATTTTTCCAATGTATCCTGTGTTGTTTCTTCCGGCAGCAAATGAGAAAAGGAACGAATTCCAAGTTTCTCACAGGTTTTGATTTTATTTTTTACATGAATGTGGGATGGAGGATCATTTCCAACCAGGACTGTTGCCAGTCCGGGAGGTGTAAAACCGGCGGCAGTTCGTTTCAGAACTGCTGCTGCAACCTCTTCTTTGACCGTGTTTGCTATACGTTTTCCATCGATTATTTCTGCTGTCATAGATCTACTCACCAATTACGGATGGATTTTCTTGAATCTAAAAGCTTATTCTTTTTGAAAATTGGATGCAAGGATGTCCGCTTATCCTTTTTCCGGTTATTAATCAAAAATCAATTTTTGCCAGACTAGCCAGTTTTCCACCTGTGTCGGTTGAACCGTGGGTATGAAAGTTGGCTCTATTGTGGGCTCATTAACCGGAAGCGGTATGATGACATGATCTCCCTCTTTCATCATCATGCCCTGTTGCCTGGCCCATTCTTCTACAGCAGTATCCGAATTGGCATAATCCACTTTTTCTGAGACCATTTGCAGTGTCGCCTGCAAGTTATTCACATCTGATTCCAGCGTTGATTTTTGGTCGGTCAGAAATTGCAGCGTGCTAAGGCGCGTATTCAGATCAATCAGCAATGCAACCACAAGCAGAATGAGTGCAATGATCCAAATTTGTTTTTTTGTGATCCATTGAAACTTCATGTCTTAAGTGTACCAAGATTTCTTCAGGATATCTGCAAAAACCAGCAATTTGAAATATGGAAATGCTTTTCGAAATTACATCCAGTCCTTCGCTGTTTCAGCCCTTCCATAAAAAAAGACCTTTCCATAGAAAGGTCTGTGTGCCGGAGGAGGGATTTGAACCCTCATGAGAGTACACTCACTACGCCCTGAACGTAGCGCGTCTGCCAATTCCGCCACTTCGGCAAAAGTGCTCATTTGTATTTTAAGCGAATGGTGTTATTTGTCAAGTAACCGTTTGGAATTTGTAACCGTTTGGAATTCCTGTAATTTGAAAATTGAAAAAGCCTTTTGAGAAAAACGAAAAAACATGTTGCCAGAACTCATCAGATCGCAGAACATAAAAAGGTGATTTTTGTTATATCTTTTTGTCAATTATTTTTTGGAAATTACTGATTTTCAGCGTAATTTCATACTTGCGGTTATTAAAAAGACCTTTTTCCAAAATATGATATTCGTGTATACTTAGATATAATTAAAATACGGAAAATTTTCAAAAGAAGGATGTAGGACAAATTATGGACAAGGGTGAGTCTTCAGTTCGAGAGTTTGTTAATGCTGATACTACTTTCCCAACAGCGATCCATGCATGGGAGATCCATCTCGCTGATGAAGGCAGAACCAGCAATACGATTAAAGCTTTTATTAGCGATATCCAGTTAATGTCCTCGTTTTTTCCACCGGATCGTTCCATCGGTTCTATAAAGACTCGCGAAATTAACGCTTTTCTCAATTGGATGGAAAACGAGCGTAAAGTTCCATGCAGTCCCAAAACATATTCCCGCAGAATCACCTCAATCAAATCGTTTTACAAATGGCTGAAGACATTCGGTGTCGTCACTGAAGACCCGGCGGAAGATGTGATCCAAAAATCTGTGGTCAGCCCGCTTCCGGAAATTCTAACTACGGATGAGGTTGAACTGGTTTTAAAAACGGCAGATGATTTTCGTTATCTGAAGAAACCGGATGCCAGACCCATGGCTCTGTTATATTTACTGCTTACAACCGGTATCAAGAAAAGTGAGACACTTGGCATTTCTCCCAATCATGTTGATTACGACAATCCTGACAATCCGGTTCTGTACATTCGTTATGACACGTCTGAAAATCGTTATAAAGAAAGAAAAATTGATCTTCCAATTAATTGGATTAATATCTTTCACGAGTATATGGAACAGGCGCATCCAACCAAGCGTTTGTTCGACTTTTCAGCGCGCAGGCTTGAATATATTCTGGAAGATATCGGAACTGCTGCAGGGTTAAAAAAACATTTATCTTTCAATATGTGCCGCTGGACCTGTATGGTTCATGATTACTATATCAATACAGATCCGGAAGCCATTCGTATGAAGATGGGTGTTTCAAAAATTCAATGGAGAGAGATTTTTATGAAACTAAAAAAACTGCGCGATCAGTATGCTTAAAACAGATTCGTGTCAGTTTTATTGATTCATATTTCATTCTCTGCCAAAAAAATTCCAGTTTAATATTTCATGACCTGAAAATTTCAGCATCAAAACTGCCGGTTTTATCAGCGACTCCAAAAAGGATTGACTTTTCGAATCTATCAAGAAAATTTGTTGTTCTTATGGTTTTGCGCTTTGCGCAAAACCATAAGAACAACAATAAATTCTTTTCATATTTCGAATTACTGTGGTTCCCATATCAGACACAGACAATGCTTTGTGTCTGCTGTCAGATGGCAAAATTCAGCTGGACGATAACCCGGAATCCAGATGATCGCATTCTGATCAGAAACCAGTGGGAACAGACCGCGATAATTTTTGGGGATTTTTTGATTGATAAAAAAATCCGAAATTTTCTGTGTATGACCGTTTGATCCAAGCGGAGAAAAAGTTTCACCTCTTTTGGCATTTCTGACGTAAAGCGGTAATGCGATTTTGTCTGAATCCAGATACACGATGCTGCGATTGTTTTTCATCAAATAGATCATCGAATCGAATTCCTGCGGATTGAAATCCACAACGCTACCGATGATTCTTCCTGTTTCTAACGGGACTTCTCCAGGCAGATTTAACAAAGTCGATGGAGTGTACAGCGTTTGTGGAAACTTGCGAATGTTGGGCCGTCGGTCCTGCGCGTATATCAAAAATAAACCGTCTTCAACGGCCATCCATAGATGATTGATGAACGGCTGCGCATCATTTTCTTTTGCATTTTTCAAAAATTCCAGGACACGGGTAGATGTAAAGAAACTGAAATCACGCGAATCTGACTGCAGCATGAAAAACGCTTTTCGCAATAATCTTGTCTGGATCCCTTTCAACTGATTTGAGAATCGGGCGCGGTCGAACACAATCTGTTGTTTTTCAGAATTCGCATAGATTATTGAAGCAGACCAGGCTACGTTAACTGCATCGTGGATGATTCTTTGGTCCTCTTGGATAGTCTGAGACATGTCCTGCAAGTGCTGTTTGAATTGCGGGCTGTAGCACTCTTCCAGCTCGGGAATGAGCTGATGTCGTAATTGGTTGCGAAAATAGGTAGTATCGGAATTTGACGTATCCTGAACCGGCTGAATCTTGTTCTCTTTGCACCAGGCATCGATTTCCTGACGCCACACAGGGAGTATCGGGCGAATCAAGGGGATTTTTCTGTCCGGGTCCCATTGTCGAATAAATGTGATTGGATTCATGCCCGCCAGCCCGTCAAGTCCGCTTCCGCGCAGGAAATGCATCAGGATGGTCTCAACCTGATCGTCGGCGTGGTGCGCAACAGCGACTGCTGCAGCTTCCCAATCCTTTGCAGTCCGAAATAGAAATTGATACCGGGAAATTCTGGCAGCTTCTTCCGGAGACAGTTTATGCAGCTTCGAAAAAGCGGAAACATCCGCTGCGCCGGTTATACAATGGATTCCCAGCTTTTCACAGATATTTTGAACAAAAACAACTTCTTCTTCTGCTTCCGGTCGTAATTGATGGTTGAAGACAGCCGCGATCACAGGCTGTCCGATCTCATGCAGATGGTACAGGAGATAGAGACTGTCTGCGCCACCGGAAATACCTGCAACAACCACATCATTCGGCTTCAGCCGGCATTGATTCCTAAGAAAATTAATGGAAAACATGAACCTGAGGTGTACTGTGAAAAATTCTTCCTTTTTCGGGAATCATTTTACGAACAATCTAATCTCTGATTTGTTGTACAACTTGTTGAAATCAATCAAGCAGTTGATATTAAAATTATTTTCTGTACGAAAAACAGCAGACTCCTTCACAACAAATCAGCAAAAAGAGACATTGGCCCGGAGATCAGACCGGTTAAAGAAGGTCCTGTGTGCGCACCCAATGCTGGCGCTACAGGAACAGTCTCCTCAAAAAAACAATCCAGCTTTTCGGACATTTTCTGTTTCAATAATTCAACACCATCCGGGCATAAACCCTGAACAATTTGCGTACGCAGTTTTTGATTTCCGTATTTTTCGGCATTCAGTTCAACAATTTGTGCGATTGCTCGTTTAAAGGTCACTGTTTGTGCGGATGTTGCGTATTTCCCCGTATTAATATCGACGCTGATCACGGGTTTGATGTTTAAAACTGAAGCCATGAGTCCTTTTAAATGACTCACCCGTCCTCCATGAATCAGATATCGCATTTCTTTCAGCGTGAACATCCCGGTTACCTGATCACGGATCAAGCTGAGTCTTTCGAGGATTTTTTCAAGGGACCAGCCTTTTTTAATTGCGATTGCAGCAGCCTGTACCTGCCATCCCTGTGCGGCTGATAATGTTTTTGCATCCCAAAATGTTACATCTGCTTCCGGAACCATCGCTGCACCCACTTTGGCAGAATTCAGTGTGCCACTTAGGCCGGAAGAGATATGGATGGAAAGGATCTTCTCCCCTTTTTTTGCAAGATTTTGATAAATTTTCGCAAAATCCCCTGCAGAAGCCTGGGAGGTCGTAGGATAGTCATCCGTCTCACTTAAAAGTTTATAAAACTGCTCACCGGATAACTCGTTTTCTCCATCATAAGTTTTTCCGCTCAGAGTAATTCGTAATGGTGCGTAATGAATAGCCAGTCCTTTACGTTGTGATTCCGATAAATCTGCTCCGCTGTCTGTAACTATCTGCATAATTTTCCTTTATTTCGGCAGTTCCCGATAAATATGATGGATTTGTTTCAAAAAAGATATGATATGAAAACAATTCTTGTCTGTGACTTCATTCAAAAATTTTTCAAATCCATTCTAAAAATTTAATTTAAAAGGCCAGCTTCTATTTCAATTTTCAGTATTCTGATCCAGCGATTCGAAATATGGAGGTTATTATTTGTTGTTGTGTTGTTTTTGCGCTCTGCGTAAAAACAACACAACAACAAGTTTTCTCTATTTTCTCAAAAGGTTTTTCCAAATTTCGAATTACCGATTCTGACCTGAATTATCAAAGAAATCATTCTTTCTATCTATATTGTACCTTTTCTTCCAAATTGTCGTTCCAAAAGATGAATGCTTAAATGAATCATGGTTGGGCGTCCATGGGGACAAGTGCGTGGTGACTGGCAATACTCCAAATCCCGAATGAGGGCTCGCTGTTCCTCTTCGGACAAAGGCTGCCCTGCTTTTACCGCCATGCTTTTACAGATCCGTCCGGCAATCCTTTTTTCAATTTCAGATTGGAGTGGTGTTTCATCTTCTTCAAAATTCTCAACAATGGAACGAACAGCGGCTGCGGGATTTCCTTTGGTGAAAATTTCCGGAATTGAAAGAATTCGATAGGTCGCCGGACCGAATAATTCAATCCGAAATCCAAGTCTGTTAAGAATTTCCATGTTTTCTTCCAATAATGAAGCCTGCCAGGCTGATACCTGAACGATGGCGGGTTCCAGAAGGGACTGCGATGCAATTTTTGAACTTGCCTGGGCTATTAACTTTTCGAACAGAATCCGTTCATGCGCTGCGTGCTGATCGATCAGATAGAGTCCATCCGGACCTTCTGCAATGACATAGGTTCCTCCGATTTGACCAATCCAGCGCAGAATTGGGAAAACCGGATTCTGTGCGGCAGCCTGAAAATCGGGTGGCTGCTGTGAGGATGCTGTTGTTTCGCCATCCGCATTGGATGAATCAGACGGGTTTTGAGGCTGCAGAAAATCGGATCTCCATAATGAAACCGGCACACCTTCTGCCGGCGTTTTATCCAATGTCAAAGGATCACTGGTAGTTTGCGAGCCTGCAGAGGCTTGCCATCCAGGCCAGCGTGTGTTGGAATGAATTTCTGGGACCGGAGATTGAAAGATCAGACTGCGTCGAACAGCGCGATGCACGATTCCGAAAATTTTTTCCGGAGCCCGAAATCGGACTTCAGCCTTGGAGGGATGAACATTTACGTCCACTTCTTCCGGATCCATGGAGATAAATAATGCCGCAATGGGATATCGGCCAACCATGATCAAAGACTGGTATGCCCGAATTACAGCGGAATTGAGCTGGGCATCCTGAATCCAGCGGCCGTTCACAAAAAAATTCATTTCTCTGCGATTGGAACGTGTCAAAGCTACCGGGCTGATGAACCCCGAAACCGAGGTTCCTTCTTCTTTCAGATCAATCTCTATCAGTTTCTTTGCTGTGTCAACGCCATAGATTGCGGTGAGAACTTCGCGGTAATCATTGTTTCCGGTGGTTCGAATTCCCGGTTTGCCATCATGAGTGCTTTGCCAGCGAATATGCGGGTAAGCCAGGGCATATCTGGAGATTAAGATTTCAATCTGATTCCGTTCTGTTACATCACTTTTCAGAAATTTCAATCGGGCAGGTACGTTGTAAAATAAATCAGAAACTTGAACGATCGTTCCCTGTTTTGTACCAATCTGATGAATACCGGTGATTTTCCCGCCATCCACCGTGATTGAAACCCCATTGTTTCCTTCGGTTGTGCAGGTGGTAATGCGCATGCGAGATACTGAGCCGGCCGCAGCCAGGGCTTCACCCCGAAAACCGAGCGTATGAATGTGAAATAAGTCTTCCGCACTTGTCAATTTGCTGGTTGCATGCCGCATGACGGCTTTTTCAAGCTCGTCCGGTTGGATACCGCAACCGTTGTCGGATATCTCGATGACTCGTTTCCCTGCTTCTTCCGTTCGAACAGCGATTGCTGATGCATCAGCATCAATCGCGTTTTCTATTAATTCTTTGACAACAGAGGCAGGGCGTTCGATGACTTCTCCAGCGGCAATCTGAGAAACAACCTCATCGGCAAGTATTTGAATGGACATCAGCCTCTCCTCATAAAACTCAATTGATTAGATTATAATCGGTCCTTAAAATTTCAAAACACATGGTCTAAATTCAGCGATTCCAAATATTCTCTATTAATTCGAAAGACATATCCATATTTCGAATTGCTGGTTTATATTCAATAACAGGTCCATTTTCTTTGAATTCCCCATAAATCACGATCCAATTCTTTTCATTCGGCTGTCCTGATTGTTGGTTGTTTCCATCAGCAATTTATAACGCTACCCAATTATGAATCGCTGCAATATCATATCATCCTCCTCCAATTTTGATGATATTCTTCCTATATCACATGCGGATTAATCGTAGTACTAATTTAATAGAATGACCTGAAAGTTTTCTCCGGATCTTGCCAAATTTCTTAAGCAAAAAATGATTTGTATGGAATTCATTTCATAGCGATTAGCTGCCGGAAAATTATTCCGTTCATTACGCTAAAACTTATTCTGTCATGAAAAGAGGAAATCAAAATGCTGTCAAAAGATGAATTTATGAAACATTTCACACAATTGAAGAATTCTGAAGAAAGAATGGCTTTTTTGATGAGTGAAGGGTACCAACCAGATCAAAGCGAATCTTTACCGGATGACATACTCGAAAAAATAACCGGCGGTAGAAATGACATTCACAATCCGAATTCTAATGATCCTTGCTGGTTTTGCCTTACCTATCATCTTCCGTGCCAGGGAGAAGCCTGTCCAGATTATTGATCGGTGGATTCAGCTTTTGAAGGCTGATATTCGCGATAGTGAATTTTGTAAAAAAAAGCGTTTTCTTTCCAGGAAAGAAAACGCTTTTTGAAATGCTTGGTAAGAATTCGCTTATGCGGCAGCGATAATTGTTCCGGTTTCTCCTCTTAATGCACGGCCGATATTCTCCGGATTGGTGATCAGAGCCTGTTTGCCGCCAGCTTCCAAAAACCAGATGCAAGCCTGAATTTTGGGCGCCATCGAGCCGCTTTTGAAATGTTTGCCTTCTTTTAAGAATGCTTTCGCTTCATCCAGTGTCATTTTCTCAAGCCATTTCTGATCCGGTGTTCCGTAATTAATCGCAACCTTTTCTACTGCAGTTGAGATCAGTAAAAGGTCGGCATTAATTTTTCGAGCCAGTAGACTATTGCCAAAATCTTTATCAATGACAGCCGATACACCTTCCAGGCTACCATCCTGATTCTTAATCACGGGAATACCGCCGCCACCGATCGAGATGGTTACGATCCCTGCCTGAATTAATGCTTTAATGGCATCAAGCTCAACAATTTCTTCCGGAAGCGGGGAGGCAACGACGCGTCTCCATCCGCGGCCGGAATCTTCAACGACTGTCCAACCGTCCGATTCGGCTTTCATATTGGCTTCTTCTTCTGTCATAAAACCACCAATCGGTTTGGTCGGATGCTGAAATGCCGGATCATTTTTGTCAACAACCGTTTGTTCCAAAACACAGGCAACCGGTTTGTTGATGCCGCGTTTTTTCAGCTCATTTTGAAGATTTTGTACCAGCATATATCCGATTTGACCCTGGCTTTGCGCACCACACACATCCAGCGGCGCCATGGAAAGACCGGCTTGTTTTTCCGCAATTTCTGCTTTTTGCAGAATGAAACCAACCTGAGGCCCATTCCCATGCCCGATCACGACTTCCCATCCGGCTTCAATCATGTCCACAATATGTTTTGCAGTTTCCTTCGCTGCGAGGTATTGATCCTGGCAGGACTGATGAGCATTATCTTTGATTAATGAATTTCCGCCAATAGCGACAACAGCAACCTTTTTTTCCATTGAAATCCCTTTTTCGTTTTCTAATGATTATTTTCTATGCTTCTTGTTGATGAAGCTTTATTGTCTGACAAATATTATACACTGATTCAATTTTGTCAAATTACAACATTGTGAACCCGTGATTTGAAATAAGAACATTCTTTATAAATAATGGGAGAAAGTTTGTTGTTGTGTTATTTTTACGCTTCGCGCAAAAATAACACAACAACAAGTAATTCTATCCATACTTGGAATTGCTGATTGTGAACCCGTGATTTGAAATATCGAACGACTTAATGGTTGTTATCCTGATTCGAACAGTTGACATGCACTTTGCATTGCTGCCAATAACAACTTTTCGAATCCAGCGAAAAAAGTTCTTCATATTTAAATAATGATTCAAATTATTTTTGAGAGCAGGGGATATACCAAATCGGTTTTTTCAAAAACAATTATCCAGTGATACCGAAAATAAGAAGATAAGCACTGATCATGATACAAAAACCGATGGTTGTGAACAGAATGATCAATCGAGATTCGTTCCCGCAGCTATGATATTTCTGACTGACGATGAAATGATTTACAGCAGTCGGGAGCATGGAACAGATCACTGCAGCCGATAACCACCAGGCATCCAAACGAAAAAGATACTTACCAATCAGGAATGCAACCGATGGCTGAACGATCACTTTAAAAATGGAAGCGATTGTCGCCATTTTCATTTCATGTTTAGAAATCATACTGCCTGCGGGCAGATTGCTGGTAAATCCCAGGACAAAAAGCCCGGTTGTTGCTGCCGGTTTCCCCATCAGTTCAAAGGTTGTGATCAGGAATTCCGGGTAATGGATATTTAAAACCAGTGAAAGGATTGCCAGGAAACTGGCTATCAAAATTGGATTCTTTGCAACCAGGAGAAAAGTTTCAAAACGATCTCTTTTTACAGTTGGTTCACAGAACTGATCCATCAAGAAAATAGAGAGCGGGAAAAAGAAGGATGCCTGAAGGAACAATGCAATTAAGGGCGGTATTACCGATGAGAGAATCAATGATAGAACCGGCACACCCATATAGACGATATTTGCATAGTAACCACCCATCGTCAGCATGACCAGTTCCTGACCATGTATATGAAACAGGCAGGTGTATAAAAGATATTGCAGCAAAATCACAATCAGAATACCGGAAAGAAATGTGAAGAGAAATCGAAAATTCAATAAATCTTCGAGTTTTGATTGATAGATATTGGAGAAAGTCAGGCTTGGCAAACAAAAGAAAAAAAGAAAACGGGTGAGTATGTCACTGGTTTCAACTTTTAAAATTTTAAATTTCCCGGCTGCATATCCAAAAAGAATGATGGACAATATGGGAATAATGAGATTGAGTATGTTTTGCATGGAATTTTCAAGATCATTTCTTATAAAAAATATGGGCGGAGACAGGCACTTTCATCGATCAGTTTTTGGCATTCTGTTTTTATAAGCGTACAAAACTGAAATTTATATTAAATAATGCAAAAGGATTAAACAAGAACTGCTGAACCGCCGATATTGGATCGAATAATTTCTTTTACTCCCGCGATCTTTTCCAGTCTTGGCTGCAACGCCATCGAAACAGAAGCCGGACAAATAATATGCACATTCGGGCCTGCATCCAAAGTGGCAAAGCATGGAATTCCATCTTTTCGCCATTCCATGATAGTTTTCATGATTTCCAGTGACAAAGGCTCCCAGTAAAAAAGTGGAGGTTTTTGGGTCATCATGACCGCATGCATCATCGTACAATCTTTTTCACTGACATCAGCCAATCGGTTGAAATCACGATTTTGAATCGCTTCCCGGCATTCCTGCAGCCGTTCCGGTGCGGATAAGACTCTGGAATGCTGAAAAGGACTGGTTGCTGCCAGCGCATGACCGGCTGTGGATCCGACTTTCTTGTGATTTTCTGAGACAATGATAATCAAGTCGATCAGATCCCAGTAATCTTGCGCAGCAATCGAAACAGAAAGCGAAGATAGGTCGTCTTCTCCCGCCAACCATTCCGAATAACCGGCAGGAACAGAGCGGCAGGCAGATCCGGAACCTCTGCGTGCTAATCT
This sequence comes from Flexilinea sp., assembly GCA_026645735.1. Lineage (GTDB taxonomy): Bacteria > Chloroflexota > Anaerolineae > Anaerolineales > Anaerolineaceae > Flexilinea. Next base: position 34,341 of record JAPKMT010000004.1, on the reverse strand, counting down.
GGAACATTCCGCTTCTGAAAGTTCCATTCCGGCTGCAGTGCTTCCGGCAAGAGCCAGTGCAGCAAAGGCGGCTGCGGATGAAGCAATCCCGGCCCCGATTGGGAAGTTGTTGATGCTTTCCACCGAAGCAAAGCGGTTTTCAGTGGACATCGAGCGGATGATTTGAAGGAAATTTCGGACACGGATCAAAGCTTCTCCACTAATTTCCTTCCCGTTGATTTTCAAGGTATCGCAACGCAGCTCATCCCGAAAACTTACAATGGTTCTGGTATGTAATGTGCCGAGGTTCATCGAGATGGATCCATTCAATGGGAGTCTCAGCAAATCATCTTTGTTACCCCAATACTTGATGAATGCGATATTTGGATGCGCGATGGCGGCTGCTGTGCGGACTGCCATGAATACCTCACACTTGATATTTTTCTTTTAGTTTACCATGAACCGGTACAGGCTGATCCTTGTGTCAGAATTTGTCGTCTTCGCTTCAAATTTGCCTGGTCAAGGATCATAAATAAAAAAAGAGGAAGTTCCAAACGATAAAATAATTTTTATCCACAAAAATCGTTCGAAAGGAACTTCCGATGACAAAGAATGTCATATTGCGTATAACGATGCAGATTGGAAAAGGAAAGACACAAGAAACAAATATGGAACAGATACAAGATTCCTATAAATATCCCCTCCTATGGAAATATTTAATGAATTATTTACCAATGGCGATTAATTCATTAAACTTCCTGGAATTCACATTCCTGCCTGTAAGCACAAAAACCGCTTTTTTCCCTTTGATATTTATCTTGCCCGCCAGCACAGCCGCCAAACCAACACATGCTGCAGGTTCAACAATGATTTGTTCATCTTCCTGAAATGTTCGCATTGCTTCCACAATTTCTGTATCGGAAACCACTTCAATAGTCTCAACAATATCTTTAGTAATCTGATAAGTTAGTGGGGTTAGAGTCCCCATAATCCCATCAGCAATGCCTGGTTTAATATCAACCCATTCATGACAATAACCATCCCGGAACGATATACTGCCACCAGGAGCAGCATCCGATTCGACGCCGATAATTTTAATCGATGGGGAAGCACTCTTTGCAATCATGGCAATCCCGGAGAGAATACCACCTCCACCAACAGGCACAATGATCATTTCAGCATCGGGTAAATCTTCCATAATTTCTATTCCAATTGTGCCCTGACCAGCAATAACCAGGGGATCACCATGGGAATGTACATAAGTTGCTCCACTCTTTTTATAATAGGAAATTGCCTCTGCATACGCCTCAAGAAAATGCTCTCCATGGAAAACTGGTTCCGCGCCAAAACTGCGAATTCGATTAACCTTAGTAGGCTCTGCATTTTTCGGCAAATATATACGGGTAGGAGGGTAACCGAACAAACTGGCGGCATAGGCCAGTGCTGTTCCATGATTTCCGCTTGAGCAAGTGACCAGACCTTTACGGCGTTGTTCAGCCGTTAAAACGGAAACCATATTAATCGCCCCGCGAACCTTAAAACAGCCGCATTTTTGCCAAATTTCCATTTTCAAAAAAACTTCTCCCCCGGTGCGTTGGCTTAAGGCGGAAGAGTATACCAATGGAGTGTGGTAAACATACTTTTCAATTCGTTCTCTTGCTTGCCAGATATGAATATTTTGAATATCTTCTATGCAAAAATTAAACTCATCCACAATTATCTCCTAAGTATTTTGATGGATTATTTTATACCGTTCATTAAAATATTAATCAATGTACTCTGAAATATAGATGATGTCAACGAAATCGTTTCTTCACACCAATTTTCCACTCAATCTTGTCCCTATCTTTTCCCACGGCAATATAATCGGGTGTTTTCTCCAAATTAAGCCTGATTTCCTCGTTCTTATCTTTTTTTATCATCTGGTTTCGTTTGAACAGTATCCCCGAATGCAGCCCCTTTAACCATAAGTAGTTATGATTATCCCCAGCTTAGGTGTTCACGGGTAATTTCTGAACCAGATCCCGATCAACCAGGGCGCAAAAATGATGTTCGTCATACACCTCTCATGAAGTCACTTCAAGGTTGGTGATCAAACCGCTTTCAGAATTCATATTCAGATCGAAAATCAGGAATGAAAATACGTGAATATTGGGTGGTGTTTATATGAGGGGGGTAATAGATACTTTGACGAAAATCCACAGATTGGAAAAGAGAGAGGTAAGTGACCATAAATAACTTATGGAGGTTAATGACCCAAGGCTTGTTCTTATGGGGTAGGCTTGCCCGGTATTACCCAGACTGTCGATGGCATCGTTTCCATGGCCCCGAATCTATGTTGGAATGATTTTCCCCTGCAAAAAAATACTCAAAGAATGTTTTTCCAAATTTCGAATTATCATCAAAATCTTCTTGACAAAAACTATTAACTTGTTTAGTATATTATTAAAATGAAAACTATTAACTTGGTTATTAGATAAATATGTCGGTTCGATACGCAATTCTTGGACTCTTAGCAAACCATCCCAGTCACGGGTATGATTTGCATGCTGCGATTTTGGCATTGGCCGGGGGTGAGCAAAACTGGGATTTGAAACCGGCTCAGGTCTATACTACTTTGAACCGGCTGGAACAAGGTGGCCTGATTGAAAAAACAGAGGTGCAACAGGATGGTGGTCCTGAGAGGCAAATTTATGCCATTACTGGTACTGGAAAAACGGAGCTGGCGGAATGGTTTTCAAATCCGACGATTGGGAATCAACAGGGAGATGATTTCTTTTTAAAGTTGATGACAGCATTGGTTTCTCCGGATATTAATCCATCAAGAATCATTCAAAAACAAAGGATGCTTCTGTTACAGGAATTGCATCGGGTAACCGCACAACGTGATCAGTACAACCCAAAAAGCGAAATGGTACAAATTCTTTTTCAAGACAAGATGACTATGCATCTTGAGGCTGATATTCGTTGGCTCGAGATGATAGAAGTCCGATTAGAGGAAATTCAAAAACAGCCTCTGCCTGAGCCAGATATTCGGCCGAGGGGCAGACCGAAAAAAAACAGTAAATGATCCATTTGATGTATGGATTGATAAAGGAGAAAAAATGTCAGTCATAGAAACTGAAAAATTAACAAAAATTTACGGGAAAAATGAGACAGCGATAACCGCGTTGGATCATATCAGCATTCAGATTCAAGAGGGTGAATTCGTAGCGGTAATGGGTCCCAGCGGCTGCGGTAAATCCACGCTGATGCATCTTTTGGGTGGATTGGACAAACCTACCAGTGGAATTGTCCGTATCGATCAGATCTCTATTGCTGAAATGAGAGATGACGAGCTGACAAAATTGCGCCGAAAAAAGATCGGATTTGTTTTTCAATTCTTTAATTTGATTCCGGTTTTGGATGCAGCCGAAAATGCTGCATTGCCGTTGACACTGGATGGAGAGAAACCATCTCTGGCCAACGCGAAGGCTCGTGAATGGCTGGAACGCTTCGGCTTGGAAAATCGGATGCATAATCGCCCGGATCAGCTTTCCGGAGGTCAACAGCAACGCGTAGCCATTGCGCGTGCATTAGTGGCTAACCCGTCCATCATACTCGCCGATGAACCGACCGGAAATCTGGACACACATTCGGGAGATGAAATAGCCGGATTATTACGGAATGTCTCGAACGATTACAACCGTACGGTCGTGATGGTGACACATGATCCACGGATTGCAGCCTACGCAAACCGGATCATCTTTCTTAAGGATGGAAAAGTCATTGATGAGACAATTCTGGAAGGAAAGAACGGAAATAATGCAGGTGTAGTTGCTGAAAAAATGAAAACAATTTCAGATTGAGAAAGAAAACTGATCAGGAATTTTTTAAATCCTTCAGAAGGATAAATCAATGAATATTCAATTTCGTTTAGCTTTACGATACTTACACGGCAGAAAACTGCGCACTGCTTTAACAACACTGGCGATTGTATTTGGCGTTATGGTCATTTTTGGCATGAACATCGTTCTGCCGACGATGGTCACAGCGATTAAGACCAACATTTATGCCGCTTCCGGTCAGGCCAGTTTGACGATTTCTCATATTAACGGCAATTTGATTGACCAGTCACTGGTTGAACAGGTTGTGCCGATTGAAGGTGTGCTTGCAGCAACGGGGCAAATGTTCCGGACGATTAATTTGCCAAAAAATTATTTTGATCAGGATGATCGGATTCCGGATCGAGTCTCTGTTCTGAACCTGGAGGGTTTAGATCTGGATAATGCACAGTCGGTCCGATCTTATCCGTTGAAGGAAGGCAGATTCTTACGGGCAGAAGATCGCGATGCTGTCGTTATAACACAATCACTCGCGGATAAAATTGCAGTCAAAATTGACGAGTCACTCCGTATCCCAACCGTAATTGGTGAGAGGGAACTGACAATTGTCGGCTTACTGTTCCCACGTACCATTCCAGGGGATGAAGAAATATTTGTTAATCTATCATTTGCGCAGGAAATCATGAACAGTGCCGGGAAGATTAATCTGATTGAAGTTAATATCGAAGATTTTGAGGATCAGAAACAACGGGATGAAGTAGTTTCTGCCATCCGAGAAAAGCTCGGTCAGGATTTTCAAATCGGATCATTGAACAGCAATGAAGAATTGCTGGGCGTCATGGATATGGGTCAAATGATTTTGAATGTATTTGGTGTTTTGGCTTTATTCATGGGAGCTTTTGTTATCTTTAATACCTTTCGGACCATCGTTCTCGAGCGGCGCTATGATATCGGATTATTGCGGGCAGTCGGCGCCAACCGCAGTACAGTATCCGGTATGATATTGATCGAAGGCTTGATTCAGGGAATCATCGGATCGCTTTTGGGTATCGTATCCGGGTATTTTTTGGGTTATGGAATCCTGCGACTGGCTCAAGAGCCGATGAGCGCTTTTATCAATATCAAGCTGGGCAATCCGGTTGTTCCTCCAGCGCTAGTTGGTATTTGTTTGCTGCTCGGTGTGTCCATCTCCGTTTTGTCCGGATTGATTCCGGCAATAAAAGCAGCGCGTATTGTGCCGTTGGATGCGTTACGTCCTTCTGTTGCGGATGTCAATTACCGGAAACAAACTGGAATTTTCTTCTTGATGGGATCCATCCTGATTGGTGGTGGAATTCTGATGCTGTTTTCTGATCAAATGATGTGGATCGGCATCGGTGCTTTTGCATTTCTGCTTGGGCTGGTCTGTATAACACCTGCAGCGGTTCGACCATTTGCATTGCTGTTTGGAAAGATTTTGGCGAGATTTTATCGCCGTCAGGGCGTCGGATCGTTGGCTCAGGGAAATATGTCCCGCCATCCTGGCAGAACTGCCATTACGGTCAGTGCAACTCTTCTGGGACTGGCCGTTGCTGTCGCCGCTGGTACGCTGGTATCCAGTGTCAGTATTTCCGTTGCAAATTTGATTAAGCTTTCTTTGGGAAGCGATTATCTGATGGTTCCACCTTCAGTTTCTTTATGGGGAACGAACATTGGTGCCAGTGCTGACCTGGAACAAAAACTGCGCGCGGTCGAACAAGTTGATGTGGTGTCTTCACTGCGTTTTGCGGAAAGCAAGGTAAAGGAAAATTCCGTTTCAGTTTTAGGGATTGATCCTCACGATTATCCCTGGGCTGGCGGACTAACCTTCATTGAGGGAAGTGAAGAAGATTATGATCTTCTGGAAGAAGATGGGGTGATGTTCATCAACAGTATATTTGCCATGACTGTCGGAGCGAAAAAAGATGACGTCATCGAACTGGCGACACCGGATGGTCGAAAGCCATATCGAGTGGCAGCCGTTGTGAATGATTTGTTAAATGCAAAAGTGACGACTGTATTCATCTCCCAGGACAACATGCTCAAAGATTTTCATGTTTCAGAAGATATATTTATACAAATAAATCTGAAAAAAGATGCTGACATCATCGCTGCGGATATTGCGATTAAAACTGCTGCCTCGGGTTATGATCAATTTACAGTGATATCCGGAAAGGAATACTCACAGTCACTCGTAAATCAGCTGGAGACAGCTTTTTCGGGTTTTTACTTTTTGCTGATTTTGCTGGCAGTACCCTCATTGCTTGCTATGTTAAACACTTTGTCCATTGCTGTCATCGAACGAATTCGTGAAATCGGGATGCTTCGTGCTGTCGGCGCAACCAGGAGCCAAATCCGGCAAATGATGACGGTGGAAGGTCTGCTATTGGCTGCTTTGGGAACTACCTTTGGTATTTTAGGAGGGCTTTACCTGGGATTCCTTTTTGTTAAGGCGATAGGAACTTTCATGCCTTCCGAATATATTTTCCCGCTGCCCGGTATTCTCGCCGCTATCATCATCGGTCTGGTTTTTGGAATTCTGGCGGCTGTCATTCCTGCGCGGCAGGCTGCACGCCTGGATGTGATCCGGGCTCTCCGATATGAATAAATTTATTCAATTTTCAGATTAGCTTTTCGAATTAATCAGGAAAAATTGTTGTTGTGTTGTTTTTGCGCTATGCAAAAACAACACAACAATCAATAAAAATTCCTGTATTTCGGAATAACTGTTCAATCTCTTTTTACCAAACGGTTCCTTCAAAGTTGTAGACCGGTTGATTCGATTGATTTGTATCTCCGACTGTCCACCAGGGCTGTTTCAATGCCTCTAAGATTTTTGGTATTTTTGAAAAATCAAGAATTTTTCGAGTATATTGATCCCGTGTCGCACTTTGGGTCGAAACTTTTTGCAGGAATGATTGCACGCTTGCTCCGGTTGTCTCCGGTATTTTACCGGCTATCAAAGCGATTGCACCGGTTACCATCGGAGTTGCCATAGAAGTCCCTGAGCCATATGCGTATGAGCCATCTAAAATGGTGGACAAGATATTAACCCCGGGCGCCAGCAAATCCACTGCCAGCGCATGATTGGAGAAGCTCGCTATTTCAGGTTTGTTATTAACGAAATTTAACGCACCAATTGAAAAGGCGCTGGGAATACAAGCCGGATAGTTGATGAATCCATCGTAATAACTATTTCCTGCTGCAACAACCGGGATGGTTCCAAGCTCTGCCAAAAGGTCAAATAATGGCTTTCTTGGATCATCTTCACAATATCCGCTGCAGCTTCCTCCTCCCAGGCTCATGTTAAAAGCGACAATATTCAAACCGGACTGGCGTAGATCGATAAGATATTCAAGTGCTTTCATCTGGTCGCTGTCCCAGGAAAGCGCAAGGTTTGTTTGTTCCCCATAAACAACAGTGAAATTAGAAAAAACTTGGAGCGCAATAATATTTGCTTTTGGAGCGATGCCGCCATTGCCTGCGGCGATTCCGGCAACATGGGAACCGTGCCACCATGAACTTGATAATTCACCCCAATACGGATAGGCGGATTCTGATTCCGTTAATTGCATTGTCCTGGTTGAATCGGTACAACTTGCTATCGATAGAAGATCCGGCAAAAGATTTGCCGGTGAGGACCAGCAATGTTCATGGGTCACTCTTCCGCCGAATTCCAGATTGGAAGCGTCAAGGCCTGTATCAAGGATGGCGACATAGGCATCAGCGCCGTCATAGCCGGCTTGATGCATCATACTGACATGGGTGATTGCTTCCGTTGCTGCTCCCAAGGTTAAGGCTTCCGGAGTACTGAGCTTATCGGTTTGAATTCGGATGATGTTTTGATTATTCTGAAGAAGTTTTACCAGTTGGTTTGCGTCAGCAACGACCGAAAACATATTGGTGTATTTGTAAAAATATATATCTGCGATACCGAGTGAGGCTGCCAATGCCTGAATTAATTCTCTTTCATCAGAATCATATTTAAAAAGAACTTTAAAAACTTTCGCTGGCGCAATTGGACCTTTTTGAGCGGCGGATGCTTGCTGTCGGATGGTTTGCACGAAATTCAGCAAATCCTGGTCGTCAATTTTCTCCAAGTCGGTTTCACTAAGTTTTTGAAAGGCATTAATGTCTATCGGGGAAAGTTGTGAGTTCTGAGTGTCTAATGAGACTTCATATGCTGCGTATTGTTGGCTTGTCAATGGTACAGATATATTCGTGAAAAGTTCTTCTGTGTTATCTGCTGACACAGGGACCAAAGCCATGGCAGTGATTATCAGTACGACAAACCACGCAAAATATTCGCATTTCTTTTTATTCATGGGAATTCCTTTATCAGAAAGTGAGATTATTTAAATCGAAAAGTTTTGTTTCTGTGAGTAAAAAATGCAACTTTTATGCCATTTCTTTGAAAAGCGGATACATCTTCATCACTGGGAATATTAAAACAAAAGGCCCTTTCATTGTAAAAGAGCCCGAAAATGATTTGAATGGTAGTATAGTAACTCGAAATATGAAAAGAATTCTTTGTTGTTCTTATGGTTTTACGCTTCGCGCAAAACCATAAGAACAACAAATCTTCTTTCTCTATTCGAAAAGTAAATCCATATTTGGAATCGCGGATGGTAGTTTCGATGGAATGATGTATGTAAAAAAAGTAAGTAAAATTTTAATAAACCTCGCCTGTATCCAATTCGATCATTCCACCTGAAACTTGTTCCAGATGATCATCTGATAATGGTTTATCCAGAAGGCTGTCATCTATCTGATGAATCTGCACTGACCTGAAAACAAATCCGGCTTCCTGAAGAAGTAATGCTTTTTCGTTTTCAGTCTTGCATTGAAGATATCTTTGTTTCAATGCTGCGCTTTTTTCAAATTCATTTAGAAAATTATCAATTTGATCTGTCATGTCAATGATTCCCTTATGTAATTGAATCAGCAATTTTGCTGTGGATTCGGGTATGGAATTGTTTCCCTCGTTATTTTGTCTCATTATACATGGATATGAAGCTGTTTTTGGAAAGTGAGATGTAGAAAAATTGATGTTCTTTAGATCTTGTCCACGAAACAGCGAATTCCCTGTAGTATCATTTTTTACCTTGCAAATGATTATAATGAATATCATAAATAGTGACTGAATGAGCCTGTAAATGCGAGTAGAAATAAACGGAGAATCGTTAGTCTTTGTAGTAATTTTGCATTTATAAAACCTTAAACAACAGCAAATAATCCTTCTCCTATTTTAAATAGATGGTCATCATTTGAGCCATGCTATAATTTTTGGATAAAGCTGGTTCTCTCATACTTTTTTCGCTGATTGCGGCAAATTCGCAGCAAAATAGAATCAAACCAATTACAGCCTGGTTATCAGATTCAATTTATTTTTGTGAGGTATCCATGTTCTATGAAGAATGGATGAGTAGCGATCCGATCGCGGCGAGTCGTGCTGTGCGAAAAATCACTGATAAAGCACTGTTGCGACATCTTGCACTGTTTGGACGTTTATCTGAAGTCAGGCAGGAGGCGCTTTTTCAATTGGATGATCCTGCAATATGGAAAAAAGCAGCAAAAGAAGATCCAAATTCCAGCGTACGGAGATGCGCAATCCGCCATATAAGCGATTTAGATTTTTTACAGGAAGTCTTACAGGAGGATTCGGATCTGTCTGTACAGAAAACTGCAGAAGCACAACGGGAAAAAATGTTTGGTCATACCTCTGAATAATTGTAATGGGGACTACCCTGCGAAAAGGATCGATAACGATATCAATTACTTTCTTTTGAATACAAATAAAAATATGCAAGAAAGGTCGCTCTTATGCAATTTGATCTATCACTTGACGCGTTAAAAACATATTTACCCTCTCGAACAGAGCCTGCTGATTTTGATAAATTTTGGGCAGACACACTTACGGAAACCAGAAAGTACGATCTGGATGCACGTTTTGTCCCGTTCGCGTGCGGTCTAAAACTGGTGGATGCTTATGATGTCACTTTTAATGGTTATAACGGTCAGCCGATTAAAGGATGGTTATTAATCCCGCATGAACGAAATGCACAGCTACCCTGTGTCGTTGAATATATTGGATACGGTGGCGGAAGAGGCAATCCATTGGATTGGCTGTTATGGAGCAATGCCGGTTATGCTCATTTTGTGATGGATACGCGTGGGCAGGGAAGCGCCTGGCAGATTGGTGACACCCCGGATCTCGAACCGGAAGGATCCAACCCACAATTTCCCGGTTTCATGACGCGCGGCATCCTGCGCCCTGAGACTTATTATTATCGCAGACTGATTACCGATGCCGTCAGGGCAGTGGAAGCAGCCCGTTCCAATCCATTCGTTAACGCAAACAGCGTCGCAGTCCTGGGCTCATCTCAGGGTGGCGGTCTGTCTTTGGCTGTTTCGGGATTGATTCCGGATCTATCAGCTGTCCTGGCTGATGTACCTTTCCTGTGTCATTATCGGAGAGCAACGGAAATTACAGATGCGGATCCATATAACGAAATCGTTCAGTTCTGCCGGAATCATCGGGATAAAGTCGAAATTGTATTTCAAACATTATCTTATTTTGACGGGCTGAATTTTGCAGTTCGAGCAAATGCCCCGGCTTTGTTTTCTACTGGTCTGATGGACGAGATTTGTCCACCTTCCACTGTCTTTGCCGCCTTTAATCATTACGCTGGTGAAAAACAAATTGAGGTCTGGCCATACAACCATCACGAAGGAGGGGCTACTTTTCAAAATATTGAAAGAATGAAAATGCTTTCCAGACTCTGGCAGTGATCAAAATATTTTCCGGGTAATGCGACAGAATCATTAACCTGTTGTTCAGTTTCAGCAGAAGCCATTTATGGTTTATTCTTCGGGACCAGAAGCAATAGTGGAGTACCCAGCAGCATAATCACTGCGCCCATGAGATATGCCGTAGAAATTCCATATTGATTGCTGACTCTTCCCATAATCGTCACATCAATTGAATAAAAGATAAAATTTGCAGTTTGAAAGATTCCAAGCGCAAATGCTCTGAATTCCGGGAACTGCTCTTGGACAATGATCATTAGAATCGGGTACATGGAGATATTCGTAAAACCGAGAATCATCAGAAAGAGAAAACTGAGTCCAATCGGTGATTTGACAAATAAGACAGTCGCAATCGGTGTGAGCAGGTACCCAAATAGAAGCATCTTTCGCCGGCCAATAAAGTCACTCAATGTTCCGCCCAACAATGCTCCCAGAGCACCTGCGATTTGCATCAACGATAACGATACGCTCGCCAGTGAAAGATTGATCCCTCTTTGTGTTTGAAAAAGTGTCAAATATGAGGACATGCCGGTAATCAGGAAGTTTCTTGTGAAAAGAATTCCGCAGATAATCAGCATGACCGGAGCGATTTTACGTATTGCATCTTTTATTTCAATATGGCGATTTCCTGCTTCCAATTCAGTCGGTACAAATGGAATATCCCGCAGCATAAAATAAAAGACAGCCGTGGCAGCAAATCCGATCACCATCAGCCATGGCAGCTGTTCCATCGTCAGGAAACTGAGCGCGGCAATAACCATTAATGGACCGAGAACGCGTCCAATTTCACCGCCAACCATAAAAATACTCATAGATCTGCCAAGGTGATTGCTGCCCTGTTTTCCGCAGCAGACCGGTGCAATGGAATGAAAAATGGCTGAACTGATTCCACTGATGAAAATCATCAGAATGACAAAACCATAATTTGGTGCAATCGACAGACAACTCAAAACGATTGAAGTGACTAATGGAGCCAAGATCATCCAGTATTTCAGGTTTTTTCTGTCCGCAATTCTTCCGATTACAATCTGCAGAATCGAAGGCAATTGTTGCGCAACGGATCCCATTCCGATTAATGTTGTTGAAATGGCAAACTTTTCGACAAAATATGGCGCTAACGTTGGAATAATTGCTTGAAATGTGTCATTCACCATGTGACTGGCACTTAAAGTGAGGATTTTCTGGGTGTTGTCTTTGTTTTCGATTTCGGTCATAGTGGTCCATTTTTCTTTTATGAATAAATTTCAGCAATTGTACAACACAATATAAAAACAATTCTATTTTGCTGGACAAGAACAGTAGAACCATCTTACTGAAAAGTCACAGCGAAACAGAATTGTTGGATTGCATCAGTCTTTTGAAAGCCAATGAAGAATATTCGTAAAAAATGGCGCATAGGATTTCCAGTTGATAAATTCCGGCACTGCCCAATGTGGCAGTGTATCACTGGAAAAAGCTGCTGTTCTTCCTTTTTGATAATCCTGGACAGCCAATAAAACATCCTGATTCTCGAATCCTAGAATCGTGGATGCATGCGCTTTCGCTTTTAATTTGTTATATCCCAAAAAATCCGGCCAATTGGAATCGATACCTTTCAGAATCGGATGATCTGGCAGCAAAACGTGAGGAAATATTCCTTCCGGACACTCAACACGGTCATCATAAGGAAGCATTTCAACAGGTAAAATATCTGCAATAGGAGTCATCCCATAACGGGCTTTCCCTTCATAACCGGTGAAGCTGAGATAGCCGCCGCACATCAGAAATCCGCCACCCAGTGATACATATTCCTGAATCAGTTTTAATCGGTTCGGCATGCGCACTGCATTGGAATGCGTCTGCGGAGGAACGAGGAATGTATTGCTGCCGATATCGCTGAAAATGATAACGCTGTATTGATTCATTGCTTCGAGTGTATCCAAAAAATTACTGTGAGCCAGATGGATCGGGAACAATTCAATATCAACGCCGTTATTTCTTAAGGCATCAACCATGGATCTGCCTGCTTCAGCATATCGTGAAATGGTAACATGATCGTATCCTTTGGTATAAGTCTGGCTGATGGAACATGTCTCGCCAACGAAAAGTACCTTTTTCATTCATTCTCCCGTATCATTTTTTGAAGGGTTTAGCTTTCGTGAAATCGATATACCCCAGATCGACATTCACACTAACCAACTCCACTTGAATTCGGTATCCTACTTTCAATCCTGAAAATCCCCGGATCAGTTTTCCTTCCACCGGGAGGTCGATCAGACGAACCCAGGTCCCTTTCTGTGCTGCACCTGTCACCAGCGCATCAAATTGACTCCCGATTTTTGATTTTAACAACAACGCAGCAGCTGATTTTTCAACCTGCCTTTCTGCTTTGGTCGCAATGTCTTCCTGTTCCGTCATATGCATTGCCAATGTTTTTAATTCCTCATAAGAATAGGGGATTTGTTGATTTTCGATTGCAGCTTTTAGCAATCGCTGTGTGATCAAATCAGGATAGCGTCTGTTTGGAGCTGTGGAATGCGTATAGTCTTTTATAGCGAGACCGAAATGACCAGGCGCTTCCAATCCCGGCTTTTGAGCAACATATTCTCCGGAACCTAAAAGCTTGATGATTGTCAGCGATACATCAGGAAAGCGCAGGGGATCTGCTTCCTGCTGTTTCATCAGAAATTCATTTAATTTCCTGGAATCAGGGGAATTCGGCAACTGAAAATTATATTCTTTTACAAATTCAACAATTCGATCCCATTTTCTTGGTTTACGGACAACCCGGCGAATGTCCGGAATTTTCAGATCTTCCAAATAACGGGCACAAACGCTGTTCGCGCAAATCATAAAATTTTCGATTATCTTTTTGGCACAATTTGTTTGTTCAATTTGAAGGTCAACAATTTGATTTCCTTCAAAGACCGGCCTGGCCTCAATCGTATCCAGATTTAGCGCTCCTCTGTGATCACGATTTTTTTCCAATTTTTCTGCAATCCTGTTTTGTATACGAATGTTCTCTGCAAGACCAGGTACCAAAGCAATCGCTACCGGTTCGCTGGCTTTTCCATCCAACCAGGCGGCAACACTGTTGTACGCCAATTTTGCCTGATTACGGACGACTGCCCGATAAATCTTCCCTTCTTTTAATAATCCATTTTTGTCATAAACCATATCCGTAACCATAGCCAGACGGTCTTCATGAAGATTCAAAGATGTCAGATTTGTGGAGAATTTCTCCGGAAGCATTGGGAAAACCTTGGCGGCAGTATAAATGGAGGTTGTATTGTGGCTGGCAAATTTGTCAATTGCTGAACCGCGTTTTATTAAAGAATCAACATCTGCCACAGCTACCCGAATGCGAACGAATCCATCCGCCAAAGGTTCTGCAACCGTTAATTGATCCAAATCTAAAGAATCATCATTGTCAATCGATGCCCAGAGAAGCTCTCGCAGGTCCTGTATGAATGGATTGTGATCGAATTTTTCTGGAAAATTTATGCGATTTGTTTCAGTAATAACTTCTTGCGTAAACTCCGGATACAGTCCACGATCGATTAAGACGCGTTGTGCGATATTTTGCAGGATTGTTTTATGATCCTGATTCTGTTGTTCCAAGTTTTCCATATATCCTCTCTTCCTTAATCTAGCCATTCATTTTTAAAAAAAATCTGAACGTGATTGTGATCACTGCTGACCTTCAGTTTTGAAGTGAAATTCTGTTTTGTTTTTAATCTTATCATCAACTCCTTAAAAGCTTGATCTTAATCAACGACCTCTGCGATTCGAAATTAGGAGAAAATTATTGTTGTTGATGTGTTTTTGCGCTTCGCACAAAACCATAAGAACAGCAATGAATTCTTTTCATATTTCGAATTACTGATTATCCGGTTTATTAATCGCTATAATTAAAAGATCAGTGACATTGAGATTGATGTTGGAACGTGTATTTCGCAATTTTCCAGATCGTTTTGCTTTTCCGGGACAAACAAAAGCAGCAAGGTTGCGAAAAATTCGACTCCTTTCACATTTTTTCAAAGGCGGTATATGGAAAATCGTGGAAAACCTTTAATCTCGGAGAAAACAAATATTTTAGTAGTGGACGACACTATTGAAAATCTGACCTTGTTAAGCCGGATGTTGAAAGATTGTGGATTTACAGTCCGGCCGGTCCCCAATGGGAGATTAGCAATCCAGGCAGCGAAACTGTCAAAACCGGACCTGATTCTGCTGGATATTATGATGCCCGAAATGAACGGCTTTGAAGTCTGCTCCCAGATAAAAAGTGACACAATGTTAAAGGATATTCCGATCTTATTTATCAGTGCTTTAACAGAAACCTCGGAAAAAATTAAAGCATTTGAAGCTGGCGGTGTGGATTATATTACCAAGCCCTTTCAATTTGAAGAAGTCAGAGCAAGAATTGAGACACATTTAAAACTTAGTCGATTGCAGAACGATCTGGAACAGCAAGTACAGCGGCAAGTCATGGAAATCTCAGAATCTCAGATGGGTATGATCTTTGGACTGGCAAAATTGGCAGAAATCCGTGATACGGATACGGGCAGGCATTTGGAACGGATCAGAATCTTGTGTAAAACATTGGCTGATGAATTGCATGTTTCAGAGGTATATCCATTTTTTGTGGATGAAAATTTCAGCATGCGAATTTTTGAGGCCAGTCCGCTGCATGATATCGGAAAAGTAGGCATCGTCGACAGCATTCTTCTGAAACCCGGCAGATTAATGCCGGAAGAATTTGAAATTATGAAACATCATGCTCTGATTGGTGCCCAAACGCTGAAAGAAGTTCAGGATCGTTTCCCGAATAATGAGTTCCTGAAGATGGGTATTGAAATATCCAGATCCCATCATGAAAAATGGAATGGTCAAGGATACCCGGATGGATTGGAGGGCGATCAGATCCCTCTCAGTGCAAGAATTATGGCGATAGCAGATGTTTATGATGCCATGCGATCGAAACGCGTTTATAAAAATCCGATCCCGCATCAAATTACCTGCGAGAGTATTGTTGAAAGCTCCGGGATCAATTTTGATCCAGAACTGGTATCATTATTTACAAATTTAGAAAGTACGTTTAATCAAATCTGGATGGAATATCCAGACTAATGACATAAATTGTTTCAGAATAAACAATATTGATAATTGAAGAGTCTTGTCAGCAAAAACGTGATGTGTTTCCCAATTTTTGTTCAGAAGGAAATTATTTCGTTCGGTATTTGTTTATTATTTATTTGGAGGTCCTATGAATTTTGTGAAAGTTGCAGAAATCCAGGAATTCACTGCAGTGGCAAAGAAGAAAGTAGAAGTCAATGGGATAGAAATTCTCCTGGTACGAAAAAAAGATGTTTATTATGCTGTCAGTAATCGTTGCCCGCACATGGGTGGATCGCTCTATGATGGGAAAATTGAGGGAGACGCTGTATTCTGCCCCAAACATGGGTCCGGATTCAATCTAAAGACAGGCGAAGTCGTGGAACAGGGAAAATTACTTTTCATAAAAGTGAAGGTGAATCAGATTACTACTTTCCCTGTAAAAATTGAAGGCAATGAAATTTTCATCGGAATTGAATCAAAAAAATAAATCAACACAGCTATTTATTCCCTTGTCGATAGGATTGTCCCTCAGTCTGTTGGGTGATACGATGCTGTATACAGTTCTTCCTCAAGAAAAAATCACTTTGCAGGCTGGGTTGACTACCGGAACAGTCGGTTTGATTCTTGGATTGAACCGACTTGTTCGATTGTTGACCAATCATCCTGTCGGTTCCTTATATTGCAGGCTTCCGCGTCGGAAAATCATGATCCCCGCTGCATTCCTGGGTGTGATTGCATCGATATGTTATGCACTCAGTACGAATGCGATCCTCATGATAACCGGCAGAGTTATTTGGGGATTAGCGTGGTCGGGATTGTGGATCGGTGCAACCATGATGACATTGGACCTTTCCACAAACGATAACCGTGGAAAAATATCAGGCATTCTGGCTTTTACGACAACGGTTGGCATGACGATTTGTTCATTACTTTCCGGATTTTTATGCGACTGGCTTGGTTTTCAAAAGGCACTTTGGTGTTCTGCAGTTGCTTGTTTGCTTCATGTGATTCTCTGGATCCTGTTTCTTCCAGAGACTTTTTTTTTATATAATAAACGAAATAACCATTTTCCGGCTGTAGATCTGCATTCCTCATTGCAAGAACATGGTTATTTGTTCGTTTCCAGTTTGATGGGTATCCCTTTGTTTGCAATGAACTTTGTATTCTATGGCGTCGTTTTTTCGACAGCAGTTCTTTGGTTGGAGCAGTTTTTTGAAAGTGGGATCTATCTATTTGATTCATTCATACCGATTGTCTCATTGACTGGCATCTATAGCGGGCTGCGTATATTAATCGGCGCAGCAAGCGGCCCTTTGGCAGGTGTTTTTACTGATCGAAATGGTAAACGGAAAAAATCCTTAATTTTTACGATGTCATTAGGTACGGTTGGAACATTTTTGCTTGGATCTTCTGTTCCGGGATTTGCCTTTTTGGGTGCTATTCTCGGTAGTATCACAACAGGCGCGATTCCAACACTGGTCTATGCATGGGCTGGAGATCGCTTTCAAACTGGGTCCGCCAGCAAAGCCATAAGTATCATTAATAGTATGGGCGATCTGGGCAGCGCTCTTGGCCCGATCATCGCGTTGAATTTGATTCCTCTTTTCGGATTATCAAAAGTTTACGGTTCTCTGGGATTTATCTTTATTGCAGCGATTATGTCCATTATCAAACTTTAAAAAATGTAGCCGAAAAGTGTTTATTTCCAATTCAGGAGGATTCTCCTTCCGGACTTGAAAAGGGAATATCATCCGGTCCTGAAAGTGCTTTTTGAAATTCTTTGATAATTTCCTGTGCCTGTTCTCGGGTTAAGTAAAGGTTGGTTTCCCCGCCATAAAAGATTTTTTCATCTTCGGCGCAATCTTCTGTGACTCGGACACAGATATCGTCTTCAAAAGCTGCATCTGCTTTGTCCACGAAGACTTCCACTTTTAAACTGTTGTTTAACAAGAAAACAGCCATCTCATTACTCCTTTTTTGATGATCTTTTCAGGATATCGATTTCGAATCAGATTCTCATCCATCCTGTGGCCTGTTTATGACCAGAAAAAAATTTGATTGTTTTAATTATACCCGTGCGAAATAATAATTTTTCTCAGCATTTCGAGGAAAGATCAATCTTTCAAGCCACAACTTTCACTTTCTATTAGAAAGGCAGATGAAAATTAGCAATGGACTAATACTACTGAATCCTGCTGTATTTTTTTATCTTGAACCAAATTCAGAATTGAACGGTTTCTCTCTGCATTGAATTTTTAATCGCTCGTATAATTAAAAGAAAATCATCATCAAGGAGCTCTTCATGAATATCATTCCCGGTTTTTATTATTCAAAGAATGACGAATGGGTAGAAGTTAAAGGAAATAAAGCAACAGTAGGGATTACCGATTATGCTCAAAATTCCCTTTCAGATATTGTATTTGTCGAAATCAGTGTCTCAGAAGGTGATCCTGTCGAAGCATCTGATTTGCTTGGAACAGTTGAGTCTGTAAAGGCTGCATCTGATGTTTATACACCTGTGGCAGGAATTGTTGCAGCGACCAATGAAGCTGTCATAGACAACCCGGAATTAATCAATACCGATCCATTCGGGAAAGCATGGCTTATTCAGGTAGAGAATGAAAATGGGATTGATACCAGCGGATTAATGAATGCAGAGGAGTATAAAACATACTGCGAAGGGCGGGGATAAATGATGTTCATTCCGCATAGTGATGCCGAACGGGACGAGATGCTCGCCTCAATCGGTATTAAGTCGATGGATGATTTATTTGAAGCAATTCCAAAGAAATACCGCTTCCCAAAAATCAACCTGCATGAAGGAATGACTGAAATTGAAGCGTCTGCTCAATTAAAAGAAATCGCAGAAGCTGATCTTTCCGTCGAAGATGTTTCTTGTTTCATGGGTGCAGGAGCTTATCATCATTATATTCCGGCTGCGATCGATAACTTGATCAGCCGGGGAGAATTTTATACAGCCTACACGCCTTATCAACCGGAAATATCTCAGGGCACGCTGCAGGGAATTTTCGAATACCAGAGTTTGATTGCCAGGCTCACCGGCATGGAAGCTGCCAATGCATCCCATTATGACGGTGCAACTGCTTGTGCTGAGGCGGGAATTCTGGCATATCATCAATATCGCGGAAAGCGAAAAAAAATACTCGTGTCTCCTGGCCTTCACCCGCATTATGCAGCGGTCATGCGAACTTACCTAGAGAATTTTGAAGGTGTCCATGTTGAAATTCCCGAGTTCAAATCATTAGATTCAGTCACACCGCAGAATTTGGCTGATTTGATCGACGAAGATACCGCGATGGTCATGGTTCAATATCCGGATTTTTTTGGACAACTTTTTGATTATTCTGAATTTGCTGAAACAGTTCACTCAAAAGGTGCCTTGTTTTGTATGAGTGTCAATCCGATAGCCTTAGGCTTATTAAAGACTCCTGGAGCGATGGGTGCTGATATTGTGGTCGGTGAAGGACAGCCTTTAGGAATTCCGTTATCGTTAGGCGGTCCGTATCTTGGACTTTTTGCGGCAAAAAAGGATTTGATTCGTAAAGTTTCGGGACGAATTGTCGGAGAAACGGTCGATAATCGCGGACAAAAAGCTTACGTACTGACGTTGACTGCCCGAGAACAGCATATTCGGCGAGAAAAAGCAACCTCCAATATTTGCTCAAATCAGGGTTTAAATGCCTTAACTGCCGCGATCTATCTGAGCCTTTTGGGAAAAGAAGGATTACAGGATGTGGCACGCTTGTGTTATGACAAAGCACATTATGCAGCAGAGATAATAAATAAGATACCAGGATTTCAAGTAATCAATTCGACCCCGTTTTTCCATGAATTTGTTGTTGCCTGTCCGGAACCTGTTTCTGAAATTAACGAACATTTGCTGCATCATGGTATTTTAGGTGGTTTTGACCTTTCCAGGATGATTCCTTCTTTGCAGAATGTGATGCTCATCGCAGTGACGGAATTGAACTCAAAAGAGTCGATTGATGATTTATGCCGCATTCTTTCAGGAGAAGACAATGATGAAGAATCGTGAAGAAAAAACAATTTTTGAAATCTCCTCAGAAGGTCGGAAAGGTTTTCGATTTCCCAAGTCAGATGTTCAGTCTGCTGAAATACCGGATGAATTATTGCGTGAAAACTTACCGATGCCGGAATTGTCCGAAATCGATGTAGTCAGGCATTATACACACCTGTCTTCATTAAATTATTCGGTTGATGCCGGTTTTTATCCGCTTGGATCCTGCACCATGAAATACAATCCAAAAATCTGTGAAAAAGCAGCAAGATTTTCAGGTTTTTCACAGCTTCATCCGCTGCAGCCGGTTGAAACAGTACAGGGCGCTTTGTTGATTCTGTATGAAATGCAGGAGATGCTTCAGGAAATCAGCGGATTTCGAGCTTGTTCTCTAACCCCGGCTGCCGGTGCTCATGGCGAATTCAGCGGAGTAAAAATGATTGCCGCCTATCATCAACAGCGCAAGAACAGCCATCGGAAAACAATGCTGATTCCCGACAGCGCCCATGGAACCAATCCTGCTTCCTCAGTAATGTGCGGTTTTCGTGTCCAGCCGGTCAATACGAATGAGCGTGGAAATATTGATCTTTCATCCCTGGCTGCTTTTTGCAATGATGAGCTTGCCGGAATTATGATCACGAATCCAAATACACTGGGTCTCTTTGATGAGAATTTAGTGGAGGCAATTGATATGGTCCATCAGGCCGGAGGTCTGGTGTATGGAGATGGTGCCAATATGAACGCTTTGATGGGTATCGCCAAACCGGCAGAGTTGGGTTTTGATGTGATGCACTTTAATCTTCATAAGACTTTTGCTACCCCTCATGGCGGTGGAGGACCGGGTGCCGGAGCAGTCTGCTGCACGGAACGACTGCGTGATTACCTGCCGGGTCCGATTGCCGGTGTCATTGAGCCGGCTTCGGATGAGATGCCTCCTCTTTATGGATGGAAGACGCCTGAAAGAAGCATCGGACAAATCGGATCTTTCTGGGGCCATTTTGATGTGATTGTAAAAGCTTACATTTATTGTCTGATGCTTGGACGGGATGGATTAAAACGGGTTGCAGAATTTGCGACACTGAATGCAAATTATCTGATGCATGCGCTGAAGGCAGATTATCCGCTTCCGTATGATCGCATTTGTATGCATGAATTCGTTTTGGATGTCAAATGGCCGGATGCACCGGATATCCGGGCTTTGGATGTAGCGAAGCGGTTGATGGATTATGATTTTCATCCGCCGACCAATTATTTTCCGCTCATCGTTCATGAAGCGCTGATGATTGAACCGACCGAGACTGAAAGTAAACAGACTTTGGATCAGTTCATTGATGCAATGCGTAAAATCGCCAAAGAAGCGCATGAACAACCTGATCTGTTGCATGATGCCCCGGTGAATACGCCTTTTGGACGGATGGACGAAGTCAAAGCTGCAAAGGACCTGAAAATAGCAGAATAAAGATTGCTGATCACAGAAATCCTCAGGATATCTGAACGCGCTTTTTTTTATCGCTTCAATGACAGCAATTAGAAATTTGGAAAAGCCTTTTGAGAAAAAAGAGAAAACATGTTGTTGTGTTGATTTTGCGCTCCGCGCAAAATCAACACAACAACAAATAATTCTCCCCTTATTTCGGAACGCTGCTTCAATGATGAGTGTATGGTCTAAAAAGATTTTTGCCATACATTCATTTTTTATGCAAAAAATGGAAGGATCTTTCTGATTCGCGTCAGAGAATTTTTTTTGATTGGATATTCGTAAAGTAGAAAAGGAACTTATGGAACCAATTCTGAATGAAAAAATGAAGTTTGAAGTGAAAATTGTCGAGAAAAAACCTGCAGAAGCAGTGATATTGAGAATCAAAACAGGATCAAAAGACCTTTTTTATAAAAAATCCGGTGATTCTGTGGTCTCTCAGGGAGATGATGGGATTGATGTAACATTCTATTCAGGCGAAACTGTGAATGCAGATACATTCCGTTCCCTTGGTGGAAAAATCGCAGACTGGATGAAAGAATACACACCACCGTGTGCTTATTATGATTATGATCCGAAACTCCCAGCTGAGGAATTATCCAATTTAATTGAAGGATTTTTGCTTGGAGCTTTTGAATTTGATCAGTATAAAAAAACAGACCCGGTATCCGTAGACAGTACACTTTTTCTGAATGCTGCCTTGTCAGATATTCTGGCTCAACGAAAAATTGTGTGTGATGCCGTGAATATGGCTCGTCATTGGGCACATGAACCTGCCTGCCTGATTAATCCACAGACACTATCCGAACGGATTGAAATTCTGGCAAAGGCTTACGGTCTTAAGTGCACCATCCTGGATGATCAACAATTAAGCGAAATGGGTGCGGGAGCGATCACTGCAGTCGGGCAAGGAAGCAAGACACCCTCGCGAATGATTATTGTTGAATATGAAGGAACAAAAAAGGAAAAACCGGTTGTTTTGGTTGGAAAAGCCATCACCTTTGATTCAGGCGGATATTCGATTAAACCATCTGACAGTATGGTAACGATGAAATATGACAAATGCGGTGCAATGGCTGTTTTGGGTGTATTAAGAGCAGCTGCTGAACTCCAATTTGAAAAACCGATTGTCGGAATCATTTGTGCGGCTGAAAATATGCTCAGTCAAAATTCTTATCGCCCGGATGATATCTTGCGCAGTTTGTCCGGCTTGACGATCGAGGTTATTTCAACCGATGCGGAAGGGCGTTTGGTCCTTTGCGACGGATTGACGTATGCCCAAAAAAAATATGATCCGCAGGTTATTATCGATCTTGCGACGCTAACCGGAGGCTGTGTGGTTGCCTACGGACATGTCAGGGCAGGTGTTTTATGCAACCAGACAGCGCTTTTTGATCAGTTATATGCATCAGGAGAAAAAACCTGGGAAAGAGTGTGGAGACTTCCCCACGATGAAGATTATGCTGAACTGTTGAAAAGTACCGATGCAGATTTGAAGAATACAGGCGGCCGTTGGGGCTCTCCAGTAACTGGTGGCATGTTTCTTAAACAATTTGTCAGCGATAACATTCCCTGGGCGCATATTGATATTGCAGGTGTTGCTGATTTGGAAAAAGGGACTGCATATTCAGTACCAGGTGCAACCGGTTTTGGGATTCGATTGTTGCTTGACTGGCTGCAGAAGAATTAATTTTTTTATCATTACTATCGGAAAAGAGGTCAAATCAGACCTCTTTTTTTTTGCTAATTTTTAAAACAGATTCCGTTAAATATTTGTGTGAGAACTTCGAAAGTCGAATTTCGAGCAGGATAATTTTTGGTTTTTTGTTATTCAAAAAAGATCCTCAAATTTCAATCCTTTTGAGAAAACCCGGAAGAAGGAGGGTTATTAATTTTTTTTATTTTTTTATTTTGGCTTAAATCGTGCACTATAGTAGATGCCAGACTGAAAATTGATAAAGAAAACCTGTGGAGCAATTTTTCAAAAAATACAAGAATGGCACTGTACTTGCAACAAAATGAATTAACCCGTCAAAAAGCGGGAAAAAGTGGGAAAAAATAAATTTCGAAAGAAATGAGGTCAAAATCTGATGAAAAAACAAACACTTTCCATATTATTGGCTCTGGTATTGCTCCTGAGCATTTCAATTTTCCCCGTATTTGCACAGGATTGGGACGAGGAAGACGTATCCAGTTATTTCGGTTCCATCGAAGACTGGGATTCGGAATCCTATAGCCTTGCCGGTGTGGATTCGGAAGATTTCGTTTTTGAAGAATACGATTCCAAGAGTGTTGAATCTTTTGACGTAACTCCTGAAGCGACATATGAAGCAAAATCACTGATCAATGATACATTGGCAACTGCAACAGCTACCTATGTACCCTGCGGTGATGGAAAATTGAGAATTTCAATTCACCTGGAACAATTAACCCCAATTACCGGTACTCCTTATATAACATATGTCCGGTCAATCAAGGTTTCTGATGTCCTTGGTGATCCCAATATTGCGACAGCATCTTACAAACTGCAGGATTGCCGTACTCAGTTTGGCGACAGCTGTGATAAAGTCTACTTTGACTCAGCAGGTACAGCGACATTGACCGGTTACGTGAAAGTACCGATGGTTTTGGATGGTTCTGTAAATCCAACCTTCACAGTCAATGTTGTCCAGTCAGAGAGCAAATGGGCTGCTCCGGATGATGTCGCAGGATTTGATATTGCCGGAACATCCACCGTCGATACCCACGCTCCGGATATGTGCCAGACAGGTGTTATTTCGAACACTTTGAATGGTTACTATCAACGTTGCAACGGTAAAGCGGAATTCCGTGTTGATATTACGATTCCGGCAGATGTCGATTTCATTGTTCCTTCTGACGTGACAATTGGTACCACAACCTATTCCGATTATATCTGCCGCTATACCCGCTATGGCAACAGCGGATACCCGATGGGTGGTGATTACTGCGAACCCGGACATCGGATGAATGTCAGAGAGAATGACAAAATACGTTTTGAAATTTTGATCGATAAACTGACCAATTCAATCAGCGAAACTGACAGTGATGATCCTTTGGATGCATACTGGCGCTTAGGTGGAAACACTGTCATGCTCACCGGACAATTAGACAGCCGCCGTGGACCGAGAGAACTCTGTGATGCAAAGATTGTCCCGCTTTCACCGATCGAACCCTTATTTGGCGATGACAATGCCATTGAACCTTCCGGTTGGTACAACACCTATGATAAGGCTGTAGCAGGTTTGTATCAGAAATGCGGACGCTTCGGAGTATTCCAGATCCGTCTGCGCAACGATGGCGCAAAAATGGGCTACGTAAATCTGCCTGGTGCAGTTGCGATCAACGGTGGAACACCGATCTCCTTCTTCTGGCTTTCCAATATTGCACCGGAAGGGAATCGAATCCCCTTGATTCCGGGTGGTGAAGTTACATTGAAAGGCCATGTCTATATCACCAGCATCGGCAGTCAGATGAACAGTGACGGACCTGCAAATATCGCAGTGAACTTCTCCGATTTGGGTCTCTATATGACCGGGAACCTCTTCTCAGATCATGTCAACTGGCGCTGCCATTAAGATCCATTCAAATTGATTAGAAAAAGAATCCGTTCGATTGAACGGATTCTTTTTTTTAATAGAGGGATAAAAAGGGTTAGCAAAAAATGCGCCAAATAATCTCCCTTTATTCGAAATGCCGGTCGAATTTTCGAATTCCTGATAAAATACCACTGATTCGAAATAGAAAGAAAATGTGTTGTTTTTGCGCTTTGCGCAAAAACAACACAATAACAAATAATCCCTCCCATAATTCGAATCGCTGGTAAAATGCAAAATAATTTGACCATTGGCCGTGATTAAGATATAATTCATCGGCTATTAAAAAAAGAACGACGGGAAACCCTTGGATGATGTTGAGGTAGTCCGGTATTTCAAAACGTTTTTTAGAAAAAACTTTTTGAAATATCTGAAACTTTCAGCAGACGGAACCCAAACAGGAAGAGTACCGTTAATGTACAGAGACTGAAAGGAAAGCAAATGTCAACAAAACGAACCTATCAACCAAAAATTCGCCGCCGTGTGCGTGTTCACGGTTTTCGTGAACGAATGCTAACTGCGGATGGACGTGAAGTTTTAAAACGCCGCCGCGCACGTGGACGGAAAACCCTTACTGTTTCCATGAATAATCATGTGAAACGGATTCGCTGGTAAAAGAACCGGACGGTATAAAGATTATTAAAAGCAATCAGACTGAATGACGAACCTGAAGGTGTAATCTTTTGGAACGTAAAAAACGTCTGAACCGGACTACTGATATTCAGCGGGTGAGGCAGAAAGGGAAATCCTTTCCACACCCGCTTCTCGTTTTAATCGTATTGTCCGGTGAAGATCAGACAGAATGTCAAATTGGCGTCATAGCGACAAAATCAATTGGCGGAGCAGTCGAGCGAAATCGCGCTAAACGATTGATTCGTGTATCCGTAGATGAAATTGTCGATCAGATTCGTCCTGATGTGAAAGCGATAATTATCGCGAGAAAGCCAATTGCTCACGCAGAGGTCTCTGAAATCAGTGCAGCGTTGCGTTTAATGATCCATAAAGCCGGAATTTGTATTTAAGCTATTCTGTCAACGTGAACGATCGAGTACAGGAAAACAATAATAACCCAATAGAAGAAAAAAACAATTCTGAACCTTCTGTTGTAGAGCCGCGCCTGCGTGATCTTCCCTTTAAAATTCAAACGATCTCCCGCTGGTTCTTTTTGGGTTTAATTCGCGGTTATCAATATACGTTTTCCAAACTCCTGCCTGGCAATACATGCCGCTTTTATCCCTCATGTTCTCATTATGCCTATCAGGCAATTTATAAATATGGGGCGCTTAGAGGTGTTCCGATGGCAATTTGGCGTGTCCTTCGATGCAACCCATTCAATCCCGGCGGTTTTGATCCGGTTCCGTAATAGAATCCCGGGTGGAAGAAAAATCAATGAAAAAAAATAAAACAATTCTGATAAGTGTGCTTGTGCTTTTCAGTGCACTATTGCTGAGCTCCTGTGCAGGGAACAGTACCCTGAACAATGCGACGAGCTGGCCTGGAATTACGGCTGAGGAAAATACAATTTACACGGCCTATAATTCATTTGTCAGCGCTGTTGAAGATGGTCAGAAAAAGTGGAGTTATCCAGCAGAAGTCGACAAAACCCTTCTATTTTATGCAGCGCCGGTTATCGATGGCGATTTGCTATATACTGGGACCTATCATAATCAAATTCACATCCTGAACAAAAATACGGGTGAATTGGTACAGAAGATTGAACTGCCATCCTCTAAAAGTAAAATTATTGCATCACCGGTAATCAATGATGGATTAATGATCATCCCATCCAGTGATGGCGCTATCGCCGCCTATGCTGTCTCAGATTACTCCAATCCGGTGTGGACCACGAAATTATCCAGTGAAGTATGGACAACCCCCCTTGTTTTAGATGGGAAAGTATATGTCTCCTCTTTGGATAAGAAACTGAATATGATTGATTTAAAAACCGGCGCAATGCTGGAATCCGTTGAAACCAATGGCGCCATTATGGACCATCTCGTTTATGCCAACGGTGTGATTTACTTCAGTACATTCGGGAAAGAGGTTCATACCTACCATCCCGGAAATGGAATGGTCGAAACGATTGTTCAGACAACTGGCGAAATATGGGCTGCTCCTCTGGTTTTGGAAGACAGAATCATTACAGCCGATATGCAGGGCAATGTGTATTGCAGCGACCTGAAAACTGAAAAATCCCTTTGGACGCTGAACAATATTACCGGAGACGGCAGCCCAATTATTGCCGCTCCTGTGCAGCTTTCCAATCAAAATATATTGATCGCGGCAGAAAATGGCGATTTATTTATCTATGATCTTGACGGAAAATCGGTCGGTACTCGTTCAACGAAATTGAAAACGATGTCATCCCCGGTTGTATATGATGATTCGTTCGCTACTGCTTTCATCCCTGGTGATTCCCTGTTAAAAAGCTTTTCCAATGACTTAAAAGAGAATTGGCTTTACCAGGGCGAATCAAACACTGCTGCCAAGACCCCGGCAAAATAAGGAGAGGATACTATGTGGCAATCTTTTGTAAATATCTTTCTGGATATTTTGCTGTATATTTATAAACTTGTGGATAATTTTGGCGTCGCGATCATTCTTTTTACCATTCTGATCAAACTTGTCATTTATCCATTAATGCGATCACAGATCAAGAGCTCCGCTGCCATGATGGAAATGCAGAAATCTCCGCGATATCTGGAAATGATGGAGAAATACAAGGACAACAAGGAGAAACTGGCTGAGGAACAAATGAAGCTGTACAAAGAAATGGGTGTGAATCCGACAGCTTCCTGTCTTCCAACCCTGATCCAGCTTCCGGTAATCTTTGCTTTATATCAGGCTGTTATCGCTGCGATTGTATCAACACCGCTTGGAATGCTGGACTTGACCAAACGGATTTATCCGGGATTATTGAAAATCGGAGAGATTTTCCCGATCAATCCGAGTTTCTTATGGATGAATTTAGGACAGCCGGAACGTTTGTTTTTACCAGGAATTAATTTCGGCATCCCTGTTCTTGCCATTCTTGTGGTGGTTACGACAATTTTGCAGACAAAACTGACGATGCAGTCTCCAACCGGTGGTTCCACAGCGGGCGCTGGCGGAAGCGGTGCGATGATGACAGGCATGATGAATATTTACATGCCGGTTCTGATGGGGTTCATGGCTTATACATTGGCTTCCGGCTTATCACTTTATTTTCTGATTTCGAACGTCTTCACGATTGTGCAATACGGCGTGGAAGGAAAATTAAATTGGTCTGCTTTAAAATTTGGAAAACAAAAAACAGCCGTTTTAACAGGGCCTGCACCTGTATCCATCCCACAGAAACCAAAAACAACGGTATCCACTTCCGCTCCTGCAAAAAGCAGCACAACGACCAGTTCCGCAGCGAGGGAAGAAGAGAAGATTGATTATCGCGAATTCAAAAACAAGAAAAAACCAAAGAAGAATCTATAAAACGGGGCAAGTAAACGATATGGCAAAAACTACACTTGAATATATAGCGCCAAGTTCCGAAGAGGCGATTACGAAAGGTTTGGCTGAGCTTGGAATCAGCCGCGAAAAAGTTGAAATTGAGATTCTTGATTCTGGCAGCAAAGGCATATTTGGTTTAGGAGGCAGGCAGGCGCGTGTTCGACTGACCGTAATGGAAGAGCTCGTTGAAGAAATCCAGGATGTCCGGGTGTCCATCCAGCAACCTGATTTCCTGATGAAAAAACCTGAGGTTTCTGTCCCTTTCGCAGGGCCAGAATTTTCTGAAAATGAGGAATCCACTGCGGAAGTGATCAACGAAGATACTTTAAAAGTTGCCATCAATGTGGTGGAAGAACTCTTGGAGAAGATGCGCATTCAGGCTTCCGTAATCGGAAAAATTGGTAAGACGGCTGATGAATCGGAACAGGAAACCATCATGATTGATATCAAAGGCGATGATTTATCCTATCTGATCGGGCGTCATTCAGAAACATTAAACGCACTTCAATACATCACCAGTCTGATCGTAGGCCGTGAATTAGGGCATTGGATACCGCTCATGATCGATGTGCAGGGTTATCGTGAACGCAGAGAGCGCCAACTACGTCAGATGGCATCCAGAATGGCAGAGCAAGTGACCAAATCTGGCAGACGGATTTCATTGGAACCGATGCCAGGAACAGAGCGTCGCATCATTCATCTGGCTTTACGGGACTATAAAAACGTATATACTGAAAGCGTTGGTGAAGAACCGAACCGGAAGGTTGTTATTCTGCCGAAGAATTAATAAAGATTAGCAAATCAGCGATTCGAATAATGAGAGAGATTATTTATTGTTGTATTGTTTTTGCGCGGAGCGCAAAAACAACACAACTATAAGTTTTCTCTTCTAACTCAAAAGACTTTTTTTAAATTTCGAATTGTTGTTTGCAAATTCGAAGTATGGATCGATCTTTTGAATCGCCGAATAAAAATACAGGGGCTGGATTTATTCAGCCCCTGACCATTTAAAATTGCGGATTCGCTTATAGATCGCAGCAACATCGTAGCCGTCAATGTTGTATGTTTTGATTATTTCAAAATCCGGAATGGAATGCTGATTCCCCGGAGTATTTTTGTAACTGTAACAAAGATACTCGGCATTCTCGGTTTTCCATACCGGATCAAATTTATCCTGCTCTTTTTGCGGAAGACGCATCAGACTGAATTCGATGGATCCCCAGGTATAGTCTGCATTCAGATCCAACGAAATCCTTCTTCCATCGAATTCTTTCAGCAAATCCAACACACAACTTTTCGAAGCGACACCCCAATAATCCCGTGAAAATTGCTGACCATAATTTCTGCCAATTTCGTTGAAATAGACAAAATCCAGCGGATGATTTTTTAATATCCATACTCCTGTGGAAATGCAGGAATACAATATCATTCCTGTCAGGACAATATTTTTACTTTTCGTTGTCACTGGTTTTTTCACAGGAATGGATAAAAGTCTTTGAAATCCCAAAACGGACAGATAGATGAACGGTGCATATAAAAAGTAGGCATGCCGCCAACCGTTATAAAGGTTCATTTTCAGGAGTATGATTCCAAAAAGTCCGATCAGAAAGAATACAAGGCAGAAGCCGTCAAAAAGCAGGTCTGGAGAAAACCGGCCTTTTCGAATTGCCCGGATCATCGAAATCCCAAGCAGAAGGCAGGCGACAAAAAAGAGAAGAATGTAGAAAACGGGAATGGTGATTCCCATCCAGACTGGCAGGTAATACCAGATCTGTTTTGTATCGATCGTATTGCCAAAAAATAGCTCAGCCTGTCCTAAAGGTTTCAAACCGGCTTCGATCAGCAATTCCGTTTCTCTGTCAGTGATCTGGTTGGATGAAAAGCGAATTCCTTCAGAAAGATGGGCTGCCGGTGAGCCCCATAAATAGGGCGTGACAGTATAGAAAAGCACTAATGACAAGATTAAAGCAAGGAGCCAGGATCGGATAACATTGGCATTTCTGATTTTCCGAATCCTATGATTGAGAGCTGAAACGATTAGAAATGCAGGCCAGAGTAAAAATCCTGCCAATCTTGTGTTGGCTGCAAATGCAAAACCGAGACAAAAAAGGACCAGCCCCCATCGAGAATTTTTCATCATGTACCAGCCGATGCCGCAAAGGCAAACCATCACCCAACTGAAAAAAACAATGTCTTTACAGTTGTAAAAAGATTCGGCGAAGAAGCGCGGAGTCAGCATGAGCATGATGGTTCCTGCCATGGCGATCAGCGTGTTTTTAAAACGAATTTTCAGCAGAATGAAGAAAGCGATCATTGAAAGATAAAAATTCAGGAAGGTATAAAACCTGCGAAAATTCAAGAATTGGGCTGCATTCAATTCGACACCCGGTATTTGATTAATGAAGATGGAGGGCATCATCACGGCTGTTCCATAGGTTCGATCATCATAGGATAAAAGATCCGGCATATCCTGCAGTTCTCCGATGATGGGGACAGAAATTTCAGTATTGGCAAACCAGGCGGGAAATTTTGACAGAATATATTTGGCATTGACCGCAGCCGTCTGAATCTCAAGTATTTCATCGGTGAATCCGCCATAGTCATCATACAGGATCGATGCGATGCCGAGCAATAGAATAAAAAAGACAAACGGCATGATCCGTAAACATAGAAGGAGGATTCTTTTTGGAAAATGAGCGATCGATTTCATGGAAGATTTTTTTCGATTCGGCGATAGACAGCCGCAACATCGTAACCGTCTACCTGAAAGGTTTTGATGATTTCAAATCCTGGGATTGGATGGCTGTTTCCGGGGTTATTCTTGTAACTGAAGCATAAATAATCAGCATTTTCATTTTTCCAGATCACCTGGAAATGTGCCTGCGTTGATTCAGGGAATCTCAGCAGACTGTTTTGCGCAGATCCGTAGGTCAGATCTGCATTGACGCCAAGCCTGATCGGTTCGCCGTCGATGTAGTAGCGGTCGACTTCCTGTATGCAGCTTTTGGATGCGACTCCCCAGTAATCCCGTGTGAATTGCTGAGCGAAGTAACGGCCGATTTCATTGAAATACACGAAATCGAATGGATGGTTTCTTACCATCCAGATGCCTGTGGAAAAAAACGATATCAGGCATGTGAGCAGAAGAACAGAATTTTTTATAAGCCATTGCTTTTTAGTATTTAGTTGCTGGTTCCAAAGATTTGCAAAACCTAAAGCGGAGGTTATTATAAAGGGCGCATAGAGGAAATAACTCTGTCTCCAGCCATGGTACATTGTTGCTCTGGATATTATGATCGAGATTAGTGAGATAAAGAAAAGAAGCAGGCAAAAGCCATCAAAAAGATAATTACTGTTCATTGAAAAAACATTCTTGATTCGAAACGATTGTTTCAAAAAGAAAAAAATTCCTAAGAAAAAGAACAAGATATTGATCACTGGAATGGTCAATCCAATCCAAGTCGGAATATAATACCAGGTCTTTCCTGGAAAAATGTAATCGTTGAAGAAAAGTTCCTGATTTCCAAGTGCGATTTTTTTTTCTAACTGATTGAGATTGTTCGGATCAATACCTACCTGTTGCGATGAAAAATTTAGAGCATTCACAAACTGCTGATATGGATTTTCCCAAAGAAACGGTGTAATTATTAAATAAAACAATAACGCGAAAAGTATCGTTAAAAAAATGAAGAAGAGACGTCTTTTTGAAGATCGGTGGTTTATAAAATGATCAACAATGGATAAATACAAAAAAGCTGGTAAGAGAACAATTCCATAAATCCGTGTATTTACCGAAAATCCTAAGGCAATTGCAAAAATTATTAATCCCCAGCAATTATTCTGAAGTAAAAATAATCCGATTCCAAAAATGGATATGAAAAACCAACAAAAAAAGATGATGTCCTTACTGTTATAAAATGATTCAGCAAACAAACGGGGAGAAAATACAAGAAATAGAACTGATACAAATGCTATTTGTTGATTCGAAAATCGAAATTTCATTAAAAAATAAAAACTGATCAGTGTGATAAAAAAATTGAGGAACGTATAGAATCTACGAAAATTCAAAAAATCTGCAGTCGAAAAATTAACACCCGGAAGAATACTGACTAATATCGTTGGCATCATTACCGCTTCGCCATAATATTGATTTACATAATTATGCAGATCAGGAATGGTGTCCAAATCATAGATTGGAACATCGGGAATCTTGTCTTCCGGCAGGAACTTTGAAAGCACGTATTTGTAATTGACTTCTGCTGTCTGAATATGAAGTAGTTCATCGGTGAATCCGCCATAATCATCATGCAGAATCCAGGCAGCGCAAAAAAGGAGGATAAAAAAGAGGATCGGGATCCATTTCGAAAGAGAATTCACTGTCTTTTTCATGCGAATCCACGATCCGTTCTTTATTCGAATTCTTTTCCAAAAGAAGCCACGACACGCAGGATGTCATATCCTTCTGCATATTTTCTTTCGCAAATCGCACCGTTGCGGAGCAGTGTTGCCCGTGTCAATTCCGGATCGAAATAATATTTCGAAGCGTACGTTTTATATTCCTGAAGCGCTTTAATCTTGCGATTTGTCTCTTCTTCGCTGACCGCAACCAAAAAGCTTGGGAAGAAACCATAGCTGCTTCGAATGACGTCAAAACCAAGAACGGTTGTACCCCGGAAAGCACGTAAGGCTTCTTCTGTCAGGGTTTGATGATCCTGATGCACATCTGCTTTAGAGTGTACAAAGACGATATCCGGTTGAAAATCCCGCTGGATGGAGACCATCTGCTCCAAAATTTCCTGTCGAAAATGCGGAAAGCGGCGCGTCTCAAAATCGAGCAGCATGATCTGGTTTTTTGAAAGTCCTAAAACTTCCATACTGGCATAATGCTCCTGAATGAGATTTTTCAAAGCCGGATTTTTCTGGTTGTCCGAAAAGGTCACACAACGAATCTCTGTCTGATCGGAAATTTGTGCGATCAGCGCTCCACTGCCGATTTCGATATCATCCGGGTGAGCTCCGAGAAAGCAGACCCGCTTTCCAAAAAACATCATGTTCTTCATTTATTTTGTCCCGATGAATCCGCCCACTACCTTGGTCATGACCAGTTCGCCTTCAATTTTCTGTTTTTCTTCGGCTACTCGGAAAATATTCTGCATCACTTTTTCAAATTCACCCGCGTTTGCAAAAAGCGACGTCCAGAGCTTTCGATCTTCTGATAGGGAAGCGCGTGTATAAGCGATGAATGGCGCCGTTTGTTTGAAGGTAAGAGGATTCTCAAATATATGTGTTTCAGTCTTCGAAAAGGTGTTTTGAATGGCGCTGAAAATTTCTGTGCTGTAACGAGAACTGCCGGGCATCGGTGGAATTGTTTTTCCGGTAGCTTCCCGGATGATGTCATAGAACATTTTTTTGTTATCCGGCATAGGCCCTGTTGTAAAAATTCTGCCACCCGGTTTCAGGACGCGATGCATCTCCTGAATGGTAAATGGGATATCTGATGAATAATAAATTGCAAAACAACAGGACACCAGGTCGAATGTGTTATCCTCAAATGGCAGCCGCTGATCAAAATCTAATGGGATGATGGAAAAAGGATTTCCGAGCTTCTCATTTTCCAACGCAGCCTGATCCAGTAATTCCTGATTGACATCGCCACCGGTGATGCTGCAGTTTCCATTCAGATATTTGTAAAAAGAAATGCACTGTTTGCCGCCGCCGCAGGCGACATCCAGAATTTTCATTCCGGGCTGAAGATTAAGGATTTCAAGCATCCAGCTGTCGATATCTTTACCACCATATTTATTGTGAATATCAATGCGAGTAAGCAGGTCATTGGTTGTTTCTTTATAATCAATTTTCATCGGTTCCTCATTTCTTTAACTGAAAAATCTGTTTCAATTTTACCAAATATCCATCATATCGAATGGAGGACCAGCAATTCGAATTTTGGAAAAGCCATTTGAAAAAAAAGAGAAAACTTATTGTAGTGTTGTTTTT